>JACCWM010000138.1 GCA_013697635.1 Lujinxingiaceae bacterium
GTATTGGAGCACGTCGTGGTTGGGGCTTCGATGCGGCGCTTCGACCGCGACGCGACACGAGATGATCTCACGCGCAAATTTGGCCAGCTTGTCGACGCGTTCTCGAATGACGGCCTCGGCGGCGTCGGAGTGTTCGAGATTTTTGAAGGCAATTTCCAAGGGTACTTTCATATTCTACACCTCAGGCAGGGACTACGACGCAACTTCGATGGCAGGGATGGGCGGCGTGCGTCGGCACAACCCACCCCCAAGTGGTAAGCACGAGCCTGTGCCTACCAAGCACTCATTTTCTCAACGGAGGTATTTTGCGATGTCAGGCCCGCGCTATGCGCATGTGATCTTTACCGGATTTGCACCTTTTGACGTGCACGACTACAACCCGAGCTGGGACGTGGCCCGGGCCGCGGCCGATGCGATGGCCGGTGCTGTGGGCGCCGCCGGCGAGTTTGCGCATGTCGACGCGCACCTGCTCGGGGTCGACTTTGACACCGCTGAGCGTTTTGCCCGCCAGGCGCTAGGTGAGCCTTGCGACGGCCCACGGCTGCTGGTGCACATCGGACTGGCGGCCCGGCGCACGTGCGTCGCCTTTGAGCACGCCGCGCACAATCGGCGCAGCGATGTGAGCGGCGCCGAGCTCAGCGACGCGAACTGCCCGGGCGAGCTTGTCGAAGGCGCGCCGGGGCGCCTGCAAACGGCGTTGTTGGTCGATGAGCTCGTCGCGCGCTTCGAAGCATTGATTCAAGGCAAAAACCTGCCGCGTGCTGAGCTCAGCCAGGATTGCGGCGCCTACGTCTGCAACGCCACCTACTACCACTCCTTGCAGGCGACGGCCGAGGCGCGCCTGAGCGGCCAGATGTGCGAGGCGCTCTTCGTACACGTCCCGCTGATCAGCGCGCCTGAAGCTGCAGAGCTCGGCGGCGTGCTCGGCTTGCTCTTCGTCTAGCAAGCATCACAACAAACGTGGATGATCGCGGCGCCGCAGTTCGCGGGCTCTATACAATTATTGGGGCAAATCTCAGCGCAACCATCGGGCCCCGAGCACTTACCTGCGCAGTTGGGCGTACAACCGCACTGGTCGCGGACTGCTCCGCCGCCACAGGTTTGCGGGGCCACACAATTATTCACGCACTGGCCGCCACATCCGTCGGAGCCTGAGCATCTGTTAGAACAATCGGGCGTGCAAACGACGTCGCGACCAGCATCGTCAACCGCCACATCGCCCCTACCCACGTCGGCATCGACATCGCTGCCTACGTCGCCCAAACCGACGTCCTCGCAGTCATCGCAGCCCGGCTCGGCGTCGCAGCGCAGCGCGCTGAACTTGAGATCGAAGCCGAGCAGCACGCCCTTCTCGGGAAGCGCGCCGTTCTCAAAACACCACAGGGCGATCGGGCTGGCCTGGGGATCGCCGTTCTCGTCGAAGTCGAGCGCACCCGAGGCGCCCTGGTAATCGATCGTGCTGCCGTCGGAGAGCAGGCGCATGGCCTGCTGGGCCTCGGACTGGTTGGGGTGGATCTTGGCGCCTGTGGAGAGCTTGGCCATCCCTCGGGCGAGCTCCGGGCCGCTGAAACCCTCGGCCGCGGCGGCAAAGGCGATCAGGTACAGGGCGTCAAAGGCGTTGGCCACGAACTGCAACTCGTCGGGGTTTTGACCCGGATAGGCCGCCTGAAACTTGATCCGAAAGCTCAAGTAGGGCGGATAGTTCGACTCGCCGACGTTTTGGGGCGCCGTGCCCCAGATGCGCTCAGCCAGCGTCTGGGGTGCGCGCACGGACTGCTGGGTATTCTTGGCCGCGTCGGCAAAGAAATACAGCGGCTGCTTTTGCACCAGGACATTGTCGAGCAGGGCGACGATGTCCCAGGCCTCCGACGAGCCCAGCACTATCACCAGATCGGGCTCGACATCCTCGGCCAAAATCTGCGAGACGACGCCGCTGTAGTCGCTGCCCTGTCCGGCGCTGGCGTTGGGGTAGTTGCGCGGGCTAAAACGATTGATGCCGCCCTGGATCATGGCCGCCGGGATGTGGCGGTAGACGGCCTCGCTCAGCCCGGTGGCATAGGTGTCGTCTCGGCGAACGAGCACGGCGACCTTGGCACTGGCAAGCGGCGTCTCGATCACGTTCTCGAGCACGTGGCGCACGAGTTGGCCGAGCGCCTCGCCCTGCACCGCGTCGCTGGCCACCGTGCGCCAGACCAGGTTCTTGTCGACGAGATTGGTGATCGTGGTGGCCGTGCCCGAGGGCGTCACCAGCAAGACGTCGTTGGCAATGGTGACCTGGTTGGCCACCTCGAGCGTCTGGCTGGAGTAGTCCGGGCCGATGATCGCCGTGACGCGCGACTTGTCGACCAGGTGGCGCGCGCCGCTCAGGGCCAACTCGTCTTTGCCTTCGGTGTCGCAGATGATCAGGCCGATGTTTCGCCCGGCGACGCCCGAGATGCCATTGAAATCGGCCTGGGCGAGCTTTATCGCGTCGAGCAGCGGGCGCCCAAAGCCCTCCTCCTCGCCGGTGAGCGGCAGCAAGACGCCGATGTTGAAGGCATTCGCGGCGTTGATATCACCCGAGCTCTGCTCGCAAGGTGCGCCCAAAAGTGGGCTGGGCTCCTGGCAGATTCCTGCGCTGGTACACGTCCAGCCGGGCGCGTGCGCGCCCTGGCAATCGGCGTCGGTGGCGCAGGCCGACTGGCGGGGCTGCTCGCAGATGTTTTGAGCCGAACAGGTCCAGTTGGGGCCGTACTTGGTCACGCAGGCCGTGTCGCTCTTGCAGTCGCTGAAGTCGAGCACCAGGCTGCAAGCGGCCATGGCAGCGATGGCCACAGCGAGCAGACAAGCAAAGAGTACTCTTTTCGAATGGCGCATCGATAACCTCGCAAGAGCTGCAGGTAAAAAGCGTTTCAGACCTTCATTGCCCGGCGCACGAGAGCGGCGTGAAGTCCAGATCGTCGTCGAGGATCACACCCTTCTCAGGCACGTTGCCGCCCTGAAAGCACCACAGCGCGATCGGACTCGACTGCGGATCACCGTTGGCGTCGAAATCCAGCGGTCCGGATGCGCCCATATAATCGATACTACCGCCAGAGCGCAGCGTTTGCATGGCTTTTTGTGCGTCATCGGGCCTGGGCGAGATTGCCTCCCCGCCGGAGAGACGTTTCATGCCGCGGGCCATCTCCTCGCCGGTGAACCCTTCGGCGGCCGCGGCAAAGGCAACGACATAGAGCGCGTCGAAGGCATTGGCGACGAACTGAAAGGGGTTGGGATCCTGGCCGTAGCGCGCCTGGTACTTGACGCGAAAGCTCAGATACGGCGGGTACGCGCGATCGCCAACGTTTTGCGGCGCCGTGCCCCAGATGCGCCCCTCGAGCGAGCTCGGCGCCTTGGCCGCGAGCGCCGCATTCTTGACCGCATCACCGACAAAATACAGCGGTTGTTTCTCGGCGAGCACCGAGTCCAGCCCTTGGGCGATCTCCCAGGCCTCGCCTGAGCCCAGGATCACGACCACGTCGGGCTCGACCGCTTCGGACGCCAGGGCCGAGATCACGCCCGTGTAATCACCCGGCTGGCCGGCGCCGATGTTGGGATAGTCTCGCGCCGAAAAGCGCGCCGAATCGTTGACAATGTCGCCTGGCAAGTGCGGAACCACCGTCTCGCGCAGACCCGTGGCGTAGCGGTCATTTTGACGCACCAGTACGGCGATCTTGAGTCCGGCACGCGCGCTCGAATCGATCACGTCGTCGATCGCGTAGGAGACCAGCTGACCCATGGCCTGGCCCTGGATCGCATCGCTTGGCGCGGTGCGCCATACCAGCCCGTCGTCGTCGAGAAAGCTTATCGTGGTGGCCGTCGCCGAGGGGCTGACCAGCAGCACCTTTTGGGGGATCGTCACCTCCGTTGCCACCTCGAGCACCTGACTGGAGTTGAACCCGATGATCGCTTGCACGCCGGCGACGCCCACCAGGTGGTTCGCCGCATTCTTGGCGCGCTCGTTGTTGCCCTGCGTGTCGCACACGATCAATGCGATCGGGCGCCCGTTGACCCCGTTGATGCCGTTGATGTCCTCCTGGGCAAGGATGATGGCGTCGAGCATCGGCGCGCCAAAGCCCGCGCCCGAGCCGCTCAACTGCAAGACCACCCCGATACGAAAGGCGTTGGCGTTCTCCAGCGGGCCCTCTTTGCGATCGCAGGGCGCAACCAGCAACTCCGGCTGCTCGCAGCTGCCCTCGTGGCAGACCCAGCCGTCGCCATGCTTGGAGACGCACTCGGCGCTGCTTTGACAGAGCGCCGGCCCGCTATGCTGGCACAGCCCCTCGCTCGAGCAGCTCCAGCCCTGGCCGTGCTCGGCGACGCACTCGGCGGTCTCGGAACATTCGGAGAAATCCACCAGCCAGCTGCAGCCACCGACCAGCGCCACCAGCAACACGAGCGCGGCCAATCCCAGCACCGCTCGAAAAAACTTTCGCATTAAAAATCCTCCGTGCAGACAGCGTAACCCGTCTGTTCCAGTCACATCCCTGGCATCAGGTCATGATCGTGATCTGCAAGTTTTTACCTTACAATAGCCAAATAACCAAATCGTTTGCATGTGTCCGGCCGCTCGCGCTAGGCTTGCCCCTTGAACCACAGTTCGTGGCACCATGGAGCCAAGTTATGGAGCAATTGATCGGCCCGACCGGCAGCTACACGCTCGAGGGCGAGCTCGGTGAGGGCGGCTTTGGTGTGACCTACCGCGCCCGGCGAGCGGCCGACGGGCGCGAGGTGGTCGTCAAGAAGCTGCGCATTGAGCGGCTGCGCGACTGGAAATCCGTCGAGCTCTTTGAGCGCGAGGCCGCCGTCTTGCGCACGCTCGACCACCCTTTGATCCCCGACTACCTGGACTTCTTCACACTCGGCGATGAGCAGGCCCCCTCGGGCTTTGCGCTTGTTCAAGAATTCGTGCCCGGCAGCTCGCTCGAGGCCGTCTTGCGCGGCCAGCGTCGCCTGGACAACGCCGAGATGCTCGCCTGGTTCGTGCAGATCTTGGAGGTCTGCACCTATTTGCACGGGCGCAATCCGCCCGTGATCCACCGCGACATCTCGCCCAAAAACATCATGTTGCGCCCCGACAAGCAGGCCGTGCTGATCGACTTTGGCACCGTGCAGGCCGTCATTGCCCAGGCCAGCGAGCTAAGCTCGACCTCGGCCGGCACCTTTGGCTACGCGCCCCCCGAGCAGTTCGTCGGGCGCGCCAACGCCACAAGCGATCTCTTTGGCCTGGCGATGAGCTATCTGGCCGTGGCCACCGGCAGCGAGCCCAGCCAGATGCCTTTTGACAAGCAGCGCGTCGACGTTCGCAAGACCCTCGAAGGCCAGGGCGTTGATGCCCGCTTGCTGCTCGTGCTCGAACAGATGACCGAGCCCGATCCTGGGCGCCGGCCGGCCTCGGCCGAACAAGTGCTCGAGCGCCTGCGCCCGCTCTTGCCCGCAGCCAAGGCGCCCATGATTGAGGCCCCCGCAAGGGCGGCAGCGGCGAAACCGGCGAAAACGCCCAGCAAGCCCGAGCCGAGCCGAAAAACTGCGCCTTCCAGCGCCGCCACACCCGAGAGCAAGCCTTTTGAGTTAGACCCGATCGAGCGCTGGCTTGAAGCCAAAGAACGCCTGGCCACGCTCGAACTCGCCATGCTCTGGGATCCGCCGCCGCCCATGGCTCTCACCGAGTTCGAGCGGCTCGCGACCAGCGCCGACGGCAGCCGCGCCGTGATCATCGCCTACGAGGGCATCTACCTGCTCGCGCTCGACACGATGGAGCTTAGCCTGCTCATCGAGGCCAGCATTAGCTTTCGCGCCGCCGGCCTGAGCAGCGATGGAAAAAAGGTCGCGATCGCCGACTACTACAACAAGCGCCTGCACTTGATCGACCTCGATAGGCCCGGCACGCCGCAAATACGCACCCTGGCAACCAGCGAGATCCCCGACGGCAACCCGCGTGTGGCAGTCAGCCCGGACCACAAGCTCGTCGCCGTCGGCGAGGGCTCTAAGCTCGCGCTTTTTGAGTGGGAGTCGGGCCGCTGCATTGAGCAGCTCGACGTCGACTGCACGCGCAACCTGCTCTTTACGCCCGATGCCCGCTACCTCGTATGCTGCGGCGACGAAGAGACGATCTTGTTCGACGCCCGCGGGGGGCGCACGACGCTCGAGGCGATCGACCTGGCCTTCAGCCCCGACGGCCGCTGCATGGCCATGCTCAAAGCAGGAAAAGGAACGGGCGCCAGCACGATCGTGCACGGCACCATCAGCAGCCTCGCCCCGCTCGCCTGGACGAGCAGCCAGGCGATCGCGATCAAGACGCCTGGAGAGAGCTGGCCTGAGGCAAGCGAGCTGCGCATCTCACCGGATGGCCGCTGGCTGGCCTTCGCCGAAAATGCCCAACGCGACCACCAGGATGGCGGCCGCCTGGCCGTGGTCGTTGTCGACACGACCAGCGGCGCGCACACACGCTTTGGCGAGCCGCACCGGCCTTCACGGTTTTTGGATCAAATCGCTCAGATCGGGTTTTGCGCCGACAGCAAGCGTGTGATCGTCTGTGCGAGCTGTTGCGATGGCCGTTTTCAAAGCGAGCCGGGCTGTGCACTACCCGTCTGGACGGTCGACGGCCAACTGCTCGGCTCGCTGCGCCTGGCCCAAAGCTCGGCGGTCCCCAACCAGGTCGTTACGGCCACGGAGTTGCCGATCGGCGCAAGCGCCAGCGGCTTCTTCGGCCGCCTCGGCCCCAACCCGACACCGCTCTTCGAGGGCTTCGAGCCTTCACACTTTGAGCGCTCCGATATCGTCACCGCTGCGCTGCTTGGCCAACCAGAGAGCGCCCTGCTCGAAGCCGCTGACCAGGCGCGCTTGGCCGATCTTAACGCGCGCTACCACTTTTTTACCAAACTGCGCGACGCCGGCCGTTTGCAACGTGGCGCCGATCTGAGCGCGCTCATCGCGCTCAGCCGCGGCCTCACCGCCCTGCTGCCCCACCTGTGCTGGGAGGCCCAGAGCGTCGCCCAGGCCGCCCCGCGCTTTGGCCAGTCCGCCGACCGGCCGGCCGTGCTCTCGCTCATAGCCCTCGAGCAGGCCGCCGCGAGGCTCAGCGCACGCTCAGCGGCCGAACACGACGTGCTCTTCGAGGAGATGATCGACCGGCTGCTCGCCCTGCAACAGGCCGAGCAACAGCGCCGCGCCGCCGAGATCGAAGCCGAGCAGTAGCGCCGCGCCGCCGAGATCGAAGCCGAGCAGCAGCGCTCGCGGCGAGCAAACCTGGCAAACGCCGAGCGAGAGGCCAAGCGCCGAGAAGCAGCACAAAAAAGTGCGGCCACCCCAGAACAGACCCAAAACAAGGCTGCCAAATCCCGATCGAGCGACGACGACACGCGAGGTATGTACATCCTCATAGCGCTCTACGCCCTGTTGATGGCTTTAGTCTTTGGGGCCAAGTTTCTGGTCGACTGGCTCGTCTAGCCGTTTATCGTCAGCCCTTGACGAACACCGCGACCACCATCGCGTTGTCGCGCGGCATATTTGGACCAGATTCGCGCTTGTTGTTCTGGTTGTTACGCTACTGATCGTCTGGCTCAGGTGAGCTGACCAAAATCTCGCCTGGATTGCCCGAAGACCCTGGAGATAGACCTTGTTCGTTCGCCTCGCCGTCTTAGTCCTGCTCGCCATTGCCCTGCTCGCCTATTTCTTGCGACGCGCCAATCGACGCGACGACGCGAAACCGGAGCGGGCGTCGTCGCGCATCAAGAACGAGCGCGCTCCGAGCTTTGCCGGGGGGTACGTGCTCGACCTCGCTATGCGCTGTCTGTGCGCGTCTTGCGAACAAGAGGTCGCCGCAACACCTGACGACCAGTGCGAGGCCTGCGGCCAACCCTACCTGCTCGACGGCCGCTACCAGCTCGAGGCACGCGTGGGCCATGGCACCAACGCAGTCACCTACCGTGCCCGCCGCATCGACAACCTCGCGCTGGCCGCGATCAAAGAGCTCAGCGTGCGAAAGATCGATTCTTTCAAGGCCCTCGAGCACTTCGAGCGCGAGGCCAAGGTGCTCGCCAGCCTCGACCACCCTGGAATCCCCAGCTACGTCGAGCGCTTCACCACCGAAAACGGCCGCTTTACGACCTTTTATCTGGCCGAAGAGTTCATCGCCGGCAAGACGCTGCTCGAGGAGATGGCCACCCACCGCCACACCGAGGCGCAGGTCGTCGAGATCATCGACGAAATTCAGGCGATCTTGGACTATCTGCACGGCCTCGTGCCCCCGGTGATCCACCGCGACATCAAACCCTCCAACATCATGCGCCGCCAGGTCGACGGCCGCCTGTTCCTGATCGACTTTGGCTCCGTGCGCGAGCTCACCGCCGGCGACTTTGACGCCAGCACTGCCGCCAGCACTGCCGCCAGCACTGTGGCCGGCACCTTCGGCTACATGGCCCCCGAGCAGTTCGCCGGCATGGCCGTGCCCGCCAGCGACGTCTACGGCCTCGGCGCCACGGCCGTCGCCCTGCTCGCCCGCCAGGACGTCTGCCACCTTCTCACCGCCCAAAACACCCTCGACTGGCAACCCCACGTGCAAGTCTCCGCGGCCACTCAAGCGCGCCTGCGCACCATGCTCGAGACCGACGTAAACCGCCGCACCCAAGCGCTGGCAAACCACTCAACGAGCGCCTGAGGCCCGATCGCCCTGTTGATAGCTTTAGTCTATGGGGGCATGCGCCTGGTCGACTGGCTCGCCTAGCCGTCGATCGTCAGCCCTCGACCAACACGGCGACCACCGTCGAGTTGTCGCGGCCGATGCGCTCGAGGGCGTGGCCGGCGATCGCATCGCACAACTTCTGGGGATCGCCGGAGTTTTGGGCGATCAGGCGGCGCAGGGTGGGCAGGTCGTACTCGTTGTGGGCGCCGTCGCTGGTGAGCACGAAGATATCACCGGGGCGCACCTCGATGCCGGCCGTGTTCAGGCCAAAGGAGCGAAGGCCCAGACGCTCGGCCAGGCGCGCGGGAAAGCCGTCGATGCGCTCGCACTCGACCTCGTTGGCGGTGCTCATGAAACGTGAGATCGTGCGCTGGCTGGCCTCGTTTCGCTCGGCCTCCTCGGCCGTAAGCTCGCCCAACTGGATCAAGATCGCGGCCAGCGAGTGGTCCTCGGTCAACGCAATGCACTCGTCGCCGCGAACGAGCATGACGCGCGAGTCGCCGATGTGGCAGACGCCGGCGCGACCGCCGGCGATGAGCAGCCCGGAGAACGTCGTGCCGCCGCGGTTGTTGCCCGGATCGAACTCGCCCTCGAGCACGAGGCGTTGGCAGGCGACGCGGGCAATGCCGCGGGCAAAGGGCACGGGCGTCTGCTCAAGGCGCTCGGCGCCGTAAAAACTCCAGGCGCGCGCAAAGGCCGTGCAGGCCGACTCGACGATCATCCGGCTGGCGTGCTCGCCGTCTTGAATGCCGCCGATGCCATCGGCCACGCAGAAAAAACCCACGCGCAGCTTTCGCGAGCCGCAAATCGCGTCGAGCATGACGTGGCCGCAGGCATCCTGGTTGTTCTGGCGAAAGATGTAGCTGCCAAGCGTCGAGGTCGAGCCCACGCGCATATTGAGCGGGCGCACCAGCTCGGCTCGAAAGTGATCGAGGCCGCGCAAGAGCTCGGCGATGTTGGTGTAGGCCAGGTCGCCATAAGGCGTCACGCAGCCAGCGAGCACCTGCGTGAGCCCGGGCGCGTTGAGGCCGGCCTCGGCCATCGCCGCGCGGTCTTGGAGCAGCGCGACGAGCTGATGGCCGCCGGGGTATTCGCGCTCCATGAAGTTCTCGAAGGCGAGCTCACCAAAAACGCGGATGTCGCGCCAGACGGCCTCGACGCTCTCTCTATCGAGCGCGGCCAGGCGCGGCATGGCGACCATGAACAGCGCGCCGCTCGAGGGCGTCATGAAGAGATCGTGGCGGCGAAGCCCCTGCAGCCAGCCGCCGCGCGCGTGAATGGCACCCATGGCAAGCGCGAGACGTCGCAGCGATTCGACGCTGGACGTGCGCTGCACGTGGCGCCACTTCCATACATCGAAGGGCTCGGCCGAAGCCGGCGGAGCGGTCAACAAGATGCTCGCGCTGCCGTTGCCGATCTGAGAGTCGATGATCCGGGGCAGCCCGGCAATCTCCTCGGCGTTGGACAGCGTCTCGAGCACTCGCCGACCCCAGGTCTCACTGCCTTGCCAGAGCAAGGCCGCTTTGGCGTCCCCGACCAAGACCAGATAGCTTGGCGAGCTGCTCGCGTCGTCGTGAAGCGCGCGCTGAATCGTCAGCCGGCGCTCACCAAAGACGAACTCTTGTCCCGCGCTGAGCAAAGCCATCAAGCGTCCCCGTAGGGAGGCGCGGGCGCAGGACGACCGGGCGTGCGCGAGACATGCCCGTCGCTCCAGTCGACCACGGCCGGCAGGTGAATCTTCTTGCTGCGCGGCAGCACGACCGCGCTCTCGTCATGAAAATGAAAGAGCACCGATCCCATGCCGACCTCGTCGCCCGACTCAAGCGCCGTGATGGTGCTGATCGCCACACGGTTGACGAAGGTGCGCTGGCGGGTGCAGACCGGCTCGACGCACCAGGATTCATCGACAAATTTCAGCCGAGCATGGCGAAACCCAAGGTGCTTGCGCTCCTTCTCGGGCAGACCGGACAAATCCCACTCGGGCTGGGCGAATCGGGGCCAGTCCTCGGTGCCAGGCACGTCACCGCGTCCAGGGAAGGTGCGCCCGATCACATAGGCGCGCGATTTTTCCAGGCCGATGTAGGGCCCACACACGCCGCCGGCGCGCATCAGCATCAGCGATGGACCGCCGGCGCGCTGCAACAAGGCCTCGTAGCGCCCAAACCAGGTGTCGAGCGTGGTGCTCAAACGCTCGAAGACAAAGCGCGCCACGCCCAGGTGCAGCTCGTCGCCGTGGTCGATGCGATAGTGGCGCGCATTGTCGGTGATCGGGGCCTCTTTGAGCTGCGTCGTCGCCGTAGGCGAAAGCGGGCGAAGATCCCAGTTTCCAGCGCGATCGAGCACAAGGTAGAGGTGCGGCGCGCCGAGCTTGTAGCTCTCATGGTCGCGAAGACTGCCGAGCAGAATGTCGACCGGACCGTACTGTGGATGAAAGCGGCCCACGACCACGTCCGGGCCGTGGATCGGCTCGCTGGCGATCTGGCGCCCGCTGGCGTCGAGGTGAATGAGCTCGGCCAGGGCCGGTAGGGCGTGGGCGGCGACGAGTTCGGGATCGCGCTGCTCTTTCCAGCCGCGCAGCACGTCGAGATCGACGTACTCCTCGATGCTCGCTTCACTGCCGTCATCGAGCGATTCGAAATCGCGCGACGAGAGGGCAGGCCTGGTTGTTCGCAAATCGGAGCTCAATGTTCGCTCAATGCCGTCTGGGGTCGCCGTCCACATCGTCTCGTTACAAACGACTCGCATCTCCTACCACGATCCTATATGCAAAAGCACACTCAAGGACAAGAATTCGTCGCGCGCGCATTGAACGGGCGCGATGGTAACGGTATCGACAGCAACGCCTGCCGTGGTACTAGTATAGACCCAGGTCTACGGCGAGGCATACGAGCGAGGTCATTGACGATGAAGTTGCAAGTTCCAGCACCCGGCGAGAAGCACGACGATCCCATGGCGATGCATGACGTGCTCTCGGTTTCGTTTGGGATCTGCATTCTGCTGGCGATCGCCATGGGCTTGTTTTTCTCGGGCATCTTGAAAGATGACGGCGATGGCCAAAGCGCCTTGCGCGCCAATTCCGCAGCCAAGACCCGATCGTCAAGCGAGCCGGCCGGGGGCCAAACCCACAAACAGCCCTCAAAAAAGCGCGCGGCCTTCAGCAAGCTTGGCGCCGAGCAGCTTCGCGCCTACGCCTGGGATGACGACGCGGCAAGCATGGCCTGGGAGGTCGGCCCGCGCGAGGCCGCCGAGGCGGCCTGCGAGCATTACAGCGCCCAACTCGTCGAAAACACCCTCGAGGCGACGCTGATGGCAGCGCTTCTGACACCGGTTCGTGAAACGCAGCGCCACGCACCCTGGTCCTGCCTGAGCCGGCTGTATCTCGACGATCAGCTCGACGCCACGGGCGAGCTCCACCAGGAGATGGCCGCGCTGTGGCGGACACTGGAAGCCTTTGAAGACCTGGCGCCGATCGCCTCCTCGATCGTGGCCGATTTTCGCACCACGCGCGATCGGCCCAAATCGCCGCGCTTTTATCGCTGGCTGAGCGTCTGCGCCTTGAACCTGCCCTTTGGCCAGGCCGCTCAGGAGTGTCACCGGCTGCTGCGCCAACTCGCCCCGGAGTACGGCGAAGATTTTTTGATGATGGCCGATCGACTGCTCGGCCAACCGCTGGCAATCGAGGAGATCGCCATCATGACTACGACGCTGGGCATGTTCGCGCGCCGCGGCCAGCCCTTTGCCTGGCGCGTGGCCGAGACGACGGCCTTGCCCGACTACGACGTCGACTTTCGCCAGGGCACGGTGTTCACGCTTTGCCGCCTGGCCCACTCGCCAAACCAGGACGTGGCAGGCCACGCAGCCAGCGCGCTCGCCCATGCCGCCGGGGTCAGCAATCGCCCGGGCGACACACACATCTTGTACCGCTGGCGGCACACCTGCCGGCTGGCGTTTGCGGCAAGCGATTCGCCCAGCGATGCGGCCAGTGATGTGGCCAGTGATGCGCCCGTTGCCGTTTTGCATGTCTGGAGCGGCCAGGAGCACGATCTGCCCGACTACACGCTGGCCGGCGCCATTGAGCGCGGCGACTGCAAGCGCGATGATACGCGCCCGGCCTGGTACTGCGGTGCCGAGCGCTGGCGCGCAGGCCGAACCCCCCTGTCTCAGGCCCTGGCCGAGTGGTACAACGAGTCACGCTATGTCGAGTGGAGCGATCGCTGATCGGTGGATTGCTGATTGCTCAGAGCCGAGCGCCTCGCTACACTGAACGGGCTCGCCTCAAAATCGTTGGACTCAAAGGCTCACCAGGTTTGCTATGACAGACGCATCAGAAAATATCGACGCCCAGACCGAATCACCCGGGGGCGCAGAGACGCTTTTTGCAACCAGCGAACTGTTCAAAGGGCTGTCCCACGCCGAGGTGCGCGAGATCGTGCACGCCTCCGAGCTCTTGACCTACAAGCCGGGCGATCTGCTCTTCAGTCAGGGCGAGGCCGCCGCAGCGCTCTTCATCATCTCCCAGGGCGAGCTCGAGGTGCGCGCGACCATGCCCATGGGCGAGGACATCGTGCTGGCCGTGCTCGGCGCAGGAACCGTGGTCGGCGAGATGTCGCTGCTCGAGGGCGGCCCGCGCTCAGCGAGCGTGCGCGCGATCAGCGACTGTCAGGCGTTTCGGCTCTCGCGCGAGGCCTTCGAGCGCCTTCGCAGTGAGCGTCAGCCATCGGCCTACAAGATCATCTTACGCCTGGCGGCGACCGTCGGCGAGCGCCGACGCCAGACCGACGCGCGCATCGAAGAGGTCTTCACCGATCCCGAAAGCCACATCGACAAGTTTGAGCACCAGGTCCACGACATGCTCGGCCGCCTTCGAATGTCCTGAATTTCTCTTTCAATATTTGGCCTAAGCGATGCAATCGAGCAAAGAAGCGCTTCAATACGCCTCCATTCTCAAGGCACACCCACTGTTTGCAAACCTGGGGGAGGCCGACATCGACAAATTGATCGCGGCCTGTGAGCCCAAGTCCTTCTTGAGCGGCGAGGCGATCTGGACGATAGCCCAGGAGGGTCAAGCCGGCTTCTTGCTGATCTCGGGGCGCGTCGAGACGACGCGCCGCTTGCAGCCCGACGGCCAGCGCACGCAGCACCACAGCGAGCCGGGAACCTGGCTTGCGCTCTGGGCGCTGGTTCAAGGCTGGCCACACCAGAGCTCGGCCTTCGCGCTCGAGCGCACGGAGATGCTGCGCCTGCCGCGCACAGCCTTCGAGCAGATGTTTGCAGCCGGCGAGCCGGCGGCCTTTGGCCTGGTCGACGCGATCGCCGAAGATCTGGTTCACGACATGCGCGACGCCAACCGGCGCCTGCACGAGGTCTTCGGCCACCCGGCCGAGACCCTTCGCACCCTGCGCCGACGTATCCGAACGAGCTGATGCTCACTTACTTGAACATGGGGAAGCGATGAAGATCGGAGTCATTGGAGCGGGATCTTGGGGTACGGCGCTGGCGAAGTTGTTGGCCGACAAAGGCTATGAGGTCGAGATCTGGGCCTACGAGCCCGAGCTTGTCGAGTACATCAACTCCGCGCACGAGAACGACCTGTATTTGCCCGGCATCGCCTTGCCCCGCAATTTGCGCGCGACCAACGACATCAAGACCTGCGTTGGCGGCAAGGACATGATCGTCTCGGTGCCGCCCAGCCATGTGCTTCGCCGCGTGCTGAGCGAGGCGCTCGAAGCCATGCCCCCCGGCGTGCCGATCGTCAGCGCAACCAAGGGCGTCGAGAACGAGACTTTGATGCTCGTCTCGGACATCCTCGAGGACGTGCTGCCCTCCCACTACCATCCGTTTTTGTGCTACCTCTCGGGGCCAAGCTTTGCGCGCGAAGTCGCCGAGCAAAAGCCCACCGCGGTCACCGTCGCCTCCTACAACCACCGCCTGGCCGCCAAGGTCCAGGAGTACTTCAGCACCGATCGCTTTCGCGCCTACACATCGAGCGACGTGGTCGGCGTCGAGATCGGCGGCGCGGTCAAGAACGTGATCGCGATCGCCTCGGGCGCGATCACCAGCATGGAGCTTGGCCACAACGCCACGGCCGGCATGATCACGCGCGGCCTACACGAGATCACCCGCCTGGCCGTGCGCATGGGCGCCAACCCCCTGACCCTGACCGGCCTGGCCGGCATGGGCGATCTCGTGCTCACCTGCACGGGCGGCCTCAGCCGCAACCGCATGGTCGGCGTCAAGCTCGGCCAGGGCATGAGCCTCGAGCAGATTTTAGCCGAGACGAACACCGTCGCCGAGGGCATCAAGACCTCGCAAAGCGTCTACAACCTCGCTGCCAAATACAACGTCGAGATGCCGATAAGCGAGCAGGTCTACAAGGTGATCTACGAGGGCAAGAACACCCACCAGGCCGTGGCCGACCTGATGAACCGCTCGCTTAAACCCGAGCTGGGCGGCTGGTTCTAAAGGCTGGTTCGAAAGGCTCGCGGGGGCTGGACGCTTGAACTAATCTGGGTCCGTGCTAATATCACCTGATTCTTTATGCAATTTATTACTGATTATATTTGCGTTGAGTCTAGACATGTCCACCCGTTTATTGCCCCTATGGGTTGGGTGTGGTTCAGCTGCTGATCACGCCGCATCTTGAATTCCGTGCTGTGTAGCTTCGAGGTGGCTCACGTGCCAATCACACGCAGCGTCCCACCGATCGGAGGTGGCCAGGGTGCGCAGGCGAATGATCGTCTGGCCGCCGTGCATCTTCCAGCGGCTTCCTGTGCGCTTCATGCGTTGGGCGACGACGGTCTTGGCGGTCGCCTCCACCGAGCCGCTTCCAATGGGCAGGCCGAGTTCTCTTGCTTGCATGTATTTCATGAGCGTTTGTTGGTTGGTGAAGTAGCGGATTGCATCGACGATGGGCTCCAGCGAGGCTTTGCCCGATTCGGCCGCCCACGTTCGCAATTTGAGCAAGACCCGCTGCGCACCGTTTCCGGTCTCGAGAAGGATCTGCTTCAACTTGGAGAGCTCCTTGTCGACGGACAAATCAAGGGCGCGCAGCGCCGGCGCGAGGTATTCGACGGCGTGCCAGAAGTCGACCAGCCGCGCATCGACCGCGAGGTCTTCGCAAACGCGCCGCAGCATGTTTTGTATCTCGGCGGCGCCGTCGCCCAGGGTAGTGAGCTTCAAGTCAGGCCGGCGCGCGAGCAAGCTCAACACGTCCCAGCGAAGCGACTGCTCGAGCAGCCAACTCGCGCCTTCCACGGGCATCTCGCCGTGGCGGGCCGTATAGAGGGGCTCGCCCTCCTTGTCGTAGAGCGTCCAGCAGCCTACGTAGGCTTCTTTGTAGATGACCTCGATCAAGGCGCTCTTCATGACGTCGCGCTCTTGCTCGAGGCGCTCGCCCACCGCATGTCCCTTGCGCTCGAGCGTGGAGCGAGAGAAGCCGCGAATCGCAAGCTTTTTCAACACGGCCTCGGCTTCGCGCGAGGTCGTCAGC
>JACCWM010000156.1 GCA_013697635.1 Lujinxingiaceae bacterium
CTGCGTCGCCGAGCCCACATCGATCCAGTCGTTGGAGCCGATGCGCACGTCATAGACGACGCTTTGGGCGGCTCGATGGCCGAACACCCGGTTTGATGCGCCGCTCGTGCCCCCGGAATAGGTCGCCTGCACGTAGTACTCGTGGGCAGCGCCCGTGGACGTGTTCGACGCCCCCCAGCTCACCAAGACACCGTCGCCGCGATTGCTGGTCGCGCTGACGTTGCTCGGGGCCGCTGGTGCCGGTGCCGCCGAAGCGCTGGTATCGAGATGTTCGGTGACGCCGGCGCCGACGCTCTGCAGCAGCGCGCCGTCGCGCATGATCCGGTAGCCCGTTGCCTGGGAAGCAGCGTTCCAGCTGATGCGCACATGCTCGGTGCTCGCACCCTGGGTGGCCGTTACGCCCGTAGGCGCGGCCAGGGCGGGCTGGTTATTGTTGTTCGTAGTGTTGTTTGAGTTGCTGACGTCGTCTTGCCAGACGTCGTCGTCTTGCCAGACGTCGTCGTCGTGGTTGTTGTCGACATTGTTCAGCGAAACATCGGTCTTGGACGTGCGGCTGCGCCGTCGCGTATCGGTGCACGCCGAGAGCGTAAAGCTCAGCAGCAGACAGAATATCAAGAGACGAATCATCACTAACTGGTTCATGAAGGTTTACTCCTTACGTGTGCGCAAAAACCATGGCCAGTCAATAGCACCTGTGGCCGTTGTCGCCAAGCGATCCGTGAGCCCAATCGTCAGGCCAGGCACCACTCGACATCGGTGCCGTGGGCGCCGCAGCGGGCCAGGACCAGGCGCTCGTTTGTGGGCCACAGCGAGCATTCGAGGCCGTGGCTTCGAAGTGAGGTCACGGCTTCGAGGCGCAGCCAGGCCAGCGGAGCGTCGATGCTCGCGCGCCGGGCGGCTTGTGCGAGCGTGGCATGAAATCGCTCGCGCACCGCGTCTCTGAAGTATTCTTCGACGATTGAGTGGTAGACGACCGTCGTCACGCCCGCCACGGGCGTGGCCAGTTGTGTTGCGAGCCAGTCGTCGGCTGAGGCCGCCTCGACGCGTGCAGGAAATCGCCCGGCGATGGCTATCGCCGCCTCCAGCCGCTGGTGTCGCTCGAGTTGATCGGCCCACAGCGAGGCCTTAAGGGCGAGGTGGCCCTCGGCGCTGGTCGGCTCGATCGGGCTCGGGTCACAGCCGACGCGCTCGGCTACCGTGATGGCGAGCTCGGTGTGGGGAGGCGGGGTCTTCCAGTGGCTGGTGAGCTGAACGGGGCTGTCATCGGGCCCCCAGCTGCTGCCACCGCCGCCGTAGCGGTACTGATCCCAGCGCAGGTTGAGCCCACCGCTTGCGCCGATCTCGAGCATGCGAAGCGGCCTGGCGAAGCGGTGTGTGAGGAAGAGAAATCCGGCGACAAGCGCGGCGCAGCGGCCGACCTCGTTGGTCTGGCAGGGGCGCGCGACCAGCTCACGAATTGTGCTCGCCTCGCTGGTGAGCGTGGCGCCAAATTGGCCCCAGAGCGGCTCGGCGCCGCCCGGATCGTAGGCTCGGGCGGTGACGCTTGGATAATAGGCGCAAAGCGCGAGTTCGGGGCGCGTCAGAACCAGACGGTGCACGGCCGCCATGAAGCGAAGGGCCAGCGCATCACCGCGCCCGGCGGCGATGTGGGTGTATGAGGTGCTGGCGAGGGGTGTCGTTCATCTCAGCGTCGGCCACCACCGAAGTTTTGCGTCCAAAAGTGGCGAAAACGTGCCGGTTCATGGAAGTAATAGCCTACGCCGAGCTCGCGGTAGTCGGGGCTCATGATGTTCTGGCAATGGCCGGGGCTGTTCATCCAGCCGTCCATGACCTGCTTGGGCGTGCCTTGTCCGGCGGCGATGTTCTCGCCGACGGGATAGCGGCCATCGTAGCCTGCCGCGTCGATCCGATCGCCGGGGTCGGTGCCGTCCGGGCTGATGTGGTCAAAAAAGCCGCGCTCGGCCATGTCCTTGCTGTACAGGCGCGACGCGCAGCGAAGCGCGTCTTCCATGACCAGGGCGTGGGTGGCGGGGTAGGCGCGACCGCCACACTCCGCGCCGGCGGCGCGGTAGCGGTTGACCTCGGCCAAAACCTCGACCTCGAAGGCGGACCACTCGACGGCCCAGCTCAGATTGTCGCCGCAGCTCAGGGCCGGCCCGGGAATCTCTGGCTCGGGCTCCGGCTCCGGCTCCGGCTCGGGCTCGGGCTGGCGCTGAATGCACTCGATAAACAGACTCATCTCGCAGGCGGCGTCTTGCACGCAGTGCTCGTTGCCACCAAAGAAGTCTTTGTCTCGACAGGCCGTCAAACACGAGGAGCGCGGCGCCTGACTCCCGTCCGGGTAGTCGAAGCCCAGCGCACATTCGTCATAGACATGGCCGCATGTGGTTTCACACAGCGCATCGACAGCAGAGAGCTGGTCTTCGTCCACGAAGCCGCGCGAGCGCCTCTGTTCAACACCGCAGCCCAGGCTCAACAACACGATCGTGAACAAGCACAGCGAGAAAAGTTTCGTGCGTATCATCAAGCCATCCATGCAAATTTCGAGGGTCCATTCGGCCAGCAGCGCCGTTGACAAAGGTTGCACAGTAGCGCTTGCCGATCAAAGCAAATCTCAAGTGAGCCCAGGCCTGCATAAAACCTTGCTGATTGCGCATGGGTAAGGCATGAATGCACGATGGCAAAGGTTATGGTTGCTCGCGCCGGGTGGTCAGGTCGAGCGTTTTGAAGGCAGAGCAGTGCAATGGTGAATGAAGAAGTCCATGAGGGGTTAGCCCAGCCATTTGGCTTGCGCCGGCTGGTGAGCCTCGCGCTGCCTCACTGGCGCAGCTTGGCCCTGGCCACGGTGTCGTTGGTGCTCGGCTCAGGCATCGCGCTGATGTATCCGCAGGCTGCACGCATCGTGGTCGACGATGTCTTTGGCGAGAACGCCACGCTGAACATCTCGACGGTGGGCTTTGCGCTCTTGGGCCTGTTCTTGTTCCAATCGGTGCTCGTCAGCGTGCGCTATTATCTGTTCACCGTGGTCGGCGACCGGGTGGTCGCCGATCTGCGCCAGCGCCTCTTTCGCGCGATCGTCGAGCGCGACATGGGCTTCTTTGACGCCACCAAGACCGGCGAGCTGACCAGCCGCCTCTCCAGCGACACACAGATCTTGCAGAGCGCGGTGACGACCAACTTGTCGATGGCGCTTCGCTTCGGCATGCAGGCTGCGGGCGGGATCATCGTGCTCTTCGTCACCTCGGTGAAGCTCTCGCTGGTGATCTTGATCTTGCTGCCGGTGATCTTCACCATCGCCATGTTTTACGGGCGCCGGGTTCGAAAGCTCTCGCGCGAGGTTCAAGAGGCCGTGGCCGACTCGACCTCGCTTGCCGAGGAGGCCCTGGCCGGCATTCGCACGGTACGAAGCTTTGCGCGCGAGGAGCACGAGGCGCTTCGCTACGACGGGGCGATTGAGCGCTCCTTCAATCTGGCCAAGCACCGCTCGGTGCTCGGCGCCTTCTTTGGCGGCGGCATCTCATTTCTCGGCTATGCCGCGATCGCGGTGATCTTGTGGTTCGGCTCGATTATGGTCATGGGCGGTGAGATGACGCCTGGCGAGCTGACCGCCTACATCCTCTATGTGCTCTTCGTGGCCTTCTCGGTGGGCGTGCTCTCCGGGCTCTGGACGGACTTTGCCAAGGCCGTGGGATCGGGCGAGCGCGTCTTCGCGCTGATCGACGCCTGCGAGGCCGAGCGCGCCCAGGGCCCACGCCCGAGCGCGATCCCCGAGCATGGCGAGGTCGTCTTTGAGAACGTCTCGTTTACCTATCCCACGCGCCCAAACGAGCGCGTGCTCACGGACGTGTCGTTTACGGTCAGACCCGGCCAGCGCCTCGCGCTCGTCGGTGCTTCGGGCTCGGGCAAATCGACGATCGCCAACCTGCTCTCACGCTTCTATGAGCCCGAGCAAGGTACGATCCGCATCGATGGCCGCGCCACGAGCGACTACGATCCCACGATCTTGAGACGCCATGTGGGCATGGTCGCCCAGGAGCCGATCCTTTTCTCCGGCACCGTCGAGGAGAACGTGCTCTATGGGCGCCCCGAGGCCACCCAGCTCGAGGTGATCGAAGCCCTCAAGGCGGCCAACGCCTGGGACTTCATCCAGAGCTTTCCCGAAGGCCTCGACACCGTCGTCGGCGAGCGTGGGGTGCGCTTGAGCGGCGGCCAAAAGCAACGCGTCGCGATCGCGCGCGCCCTGCTCAAGGACCCCGTGCTGCTGATCCTCGATGAGGCCACCTCCGCGCTCGACGTCGAGAGCGAGAGCCTGGTGCAAAAGGCGCTCGAGCGATTGATGGAAGGGCGCACCACCGTGATCATTGCCCACCGCCTCTCGACTATTGCCAACGCGGACGGCGTGATCGTGCTCGAGCGCGGCAAGCTCATCGAGCAGGGCACCCACGAGCAACTCATGGCGCGCCGCGCCGCTTATTACCGAATGGTCGAGCTGCAAATGGTTGGCACCTGAGTGCGCCCTATCGTATCGGAAAATATCGTGATTCAATGGCATAATCGGTTTATTGTAGCGGTCGCATCGCCGTAACCCGTTTGGTATCACTCCTATCCCAGAGTGTTGAGTGCTCAGATCAAAAGCCCATCTCGAAAGCCTCCATCCTGTTACTTTGGCCATGGTGCTGCTCGCCGTCTTCGCCCTTGGGTGCTCTGCCAACGCGGCTCAAGGCGTGGCAGGCCAGGGCGATGTGGGCGCCTTGCGCCTCGTTCCGGCGGCCAATTGCCGGCTGATCGGCGAGGCGCTCTCCGATATCTCGGCCGACAGCACGTTGAGCACACGGCTGGTGGGCCACGTCGGCCAGGGTGAGGTGCTGGCGCCCTATGTACGTTTCTCCGAGGCCACGACGGACCTGCGACCGCTCTTTGCCGACAGCATGACCTCACCTATCGAAGACCCCTCGCACGCCAACCCCTCGAGCGGGCGGCGGGTCTACCTGCCCACCGACGACGATTTGTTGGTGCGCACGCCGATTACCGGATCGAACTGGCGTGAGTTTGGTCACTTCAAGTTCACGGATCGCTTGCGCCATGTTGGCCTGCTCGTCGACGACGATCACGTCGTGGTCTTTCGACGGCCACGCAAGGGCCTGGGCGCCGGCGCGATTGACCGCCTGGCCTGGGCCGAGGGTGTCACACGCATTTACCACTTTAAGATCGCCGATGAGGACGAGTTCGCGCTGCTTGGAACCTACGAGATCGAAGGCCACCTGACCTGGGCCGGGATTCGGCGCGGGCAACTCAACGTGGCGATTCAATCCGGCCTGGACCGCTGGCCAGGGCGAAGCGAGGCGATCGTCGTTGGCTCCGACACCAAGCGCAGCCTGGGCCAGCCCTGGCTCGACCAGGTCAAGGCGAAACGCGAGGCCCACCGCCTGACGGTGCGAAAGTCGCTGGCGGTCCCGCTTGCCGACGCGCCCTTGCCGCGCATGTGGCAAGAGCTGCCGGGCCAGCCCGCACGGGTGCGACCGGCCATGGAGTGCAGTGACGTCCTGGTGCAAGGCAGCGCGCTTGCCCCGGGCATGCTCTCTTTGTTCAGCCTCGACTTGGGTAAGCCGCGTGGGTTGAGCGCGCGCGCGATTCTCGGCGGACACTTCTCGATCGCCGCGGACGCCAAGAATCTCTATGCCGTCGGCGCGATTGAGCCTGGTTATCTGGGCGACCGCATCACACCCGTGCATCACTTTCAGTTTGCTCGCTCAGGCCCGGCGCGCCACGTGGCAAGCTCGAGCATCAGCGGCGTGGTGGCCGAGCCGCGCTCGGTGCACGTCGTCGATGGCGATCTGGTCATGGCCACCGTCGAGCAGGATTTTGACAGGCGGCGAAACATCCACGTGCATTTTGCCACCAGCGTCTTTCGCCTCACCTCGTCGCACGACACGCTGCAGGTGCAGTCACGCTGGGACACGCACTTTCGTCTGCCTCGCATGGCGATCGAGAACGGTTTTGGCTTTGTCGGCGTGGGCAGCCCTCATGCGGCGTTTATCGACCTGCGCTCGCGAGACAAGATGCGACATGTTGGCATGTTCATCGCTGAGCAGGGCCGCGACGTGGTCATGGTTCACCCGCTCTCGCGCACGCGCTTTGTGGTCGTGACCAACGCCGGCGAGCCCGACACCCAGGCCCGCGTGCAGCTCGTCGAGCTGGGTGAGAATCAGGCCTTTCGCGTCGTCGCCGAGCAGGCCGTGGCGACCGTCGCCGCCGCCGGCTTTGCCTTTGAGCCCAGCTGCAACGTGATCGCGCTGCCCGAGCGCGAGAGCGCCCAGGCCGGCACGAGCGCGCGTCGACCCGCGAGCCGCCCGGTGGCCGAGGGCAACCACCCCTTTCACGTGCGCTTGTACCGCGCGAGCTCCAGCGCGCTCGAGGAGATAGGCCAGGTTGGCCACGACGCCAAGAGCTCGCCCTGCAAACGCGGCGTCGATCGCTGCGGCTGCAGCGACGAGCAGCTCAACGCGCTCGCTGCCACGGTCCAGTCCTGGGCCGTGATGCACCAGCGCGGCTCGTTTTAAGTGCGCCCCTTTACAGCCCGCGCAGCACGGCAAGATGGGCTTCAAGCTCGTCGGGCAGTGGTGCGCTGAACTCGCGGCCATCGGGCAGGCGCAACCAATGGGCGTGCAGCCACAGGCGGCCAGGAAAGCCCGGTATTTTCAAGAACTGCTTGGGCTTGTAGCGTTTCTCACCGACGATCGCATGGCCGATGCCCTGCAGGTGGCGGCGAATCTGATGCTTGCGCCCGGTCTGGGGACAAACCTCGAGATATGCACATGAGATGAAGCTCTCGAGCATCTCAAAGCGCGTGGTCGCCGCCAGTGGGCTTGCTCGCCTCGCGTCTTGCAGTGGCGTGTCGATCACGCCGCTTGGGGGCGGATTGCCATAGACCAGGCAGCGATAGCGCTTTTTGACGAGCTCGTCGGCAAACCACTTGCCAATCTCACCGCGCGTCTGCGACGAGGGCGACATCAAGACCAGGCCGCTGGTCTCGCGGTCGATGCGGTTGATCGGGGCAAGGCCGGCGGCCTTGGGAAGGGTCTGCTGGGCCCAGTCGACGATGTTTTCCATCGCGGGATCGTTGGTCGGATGAACGACCCAGCCGCTGGGCTTGTCGAACACCCAGAGGCCCGCTTTTCGGTGGATGAGCTGTGGAATTTGAGTCATCGCGAGCCAGCCTTGCC
Source organism: Lujinxingiaceae bacterium (assembly GCA_013697635.1). GTDB lineage: Bacteria > Myxococcota_A > Bradymonadia > Bradymonadales > Bradymonadaceae > JACCWM01. Next base: position 7,224 of record JACCWM010000156.1, read on the forward strand.
TTGTGCGTTTAGCGGCTCGGGGTGCTCGCTGTGCCAAACCAGCGCCTGTTCTCGAAGCTGTGCAACAACTTGCCCTGGGCCGTTGTCCGGTCGATGCCGATGAGCTGCCCGCTGAGCGTGGTGCCAAAGAGCTGGCCCCAGCCTGCAGTCAAGCCGAACACCTGCTTGAAGCCGATCGCACCAAGCTCGGTGCCCTCGCCGGTGACGCGGTCGATCGTGATCAAGTGATCCTGGGTGGGGTCATGCTTGGAGGTCATGAACAACGTGTTGGACTTGTTCACCACGCAATCGCCGCTCGAATAGTACTCGCCGCCGGTGATCGCGCTCGATACGGGGCTCAAGGTGATGCCCGTGAAGTTCGACGCCGCCAGACCCTGGGTTTGAACGATCTCCTCGACCTGACTCAAATCGAGCGTGATCAGCATGCCTGCAGCCGTGATGAATGCCATGCCGGAGTTGTCGATCGCCATGCCGTTGGCATCGCCGACGCCGCTCAAAGCCGCTACCCGCACCCAGTACTTCTCAGGGTCGTTGAAGACGAACAAAGCCGTGCGCGAGATTCCGTAAAGCGAGCCCCTCGGGTGGGTGTCGATATCGAGCAAGGAAACAGCCGTACCGGCCGCATCGAGCAGGTCGGCTTGCTTGTTCGTGGTGCCCAAAAACGGGTTGACCTTGTAGAGCGTCGTGGCGGTGTGCGCATAAAAGGTGCAGTCGAGCCCGTCGTCAATGACCCCATTGCAGTTGTCGTCGACGCCGTTGCACACCTCGGCGCGCTCGGGCGAGCGCAAGAAGTCGTTGTCGTCGCAGTCGTTGCCGCCACACTCGTAGGAGAGTATGCCGTCGAGATCTTTGTCGCATTCAGGATCGAAGGGCACTTCGATGTCGACCTCGAGCTCTGTGTCGGCTTCGAGCACTGTGTCGGCTTCGGCGTCGGGCTCTATCTCGATGTCGGGTCGCGTGCTGGTGTCATCGGCCCCAACTGCGTCAACGCCGACATCGTTCGTCGGCCCCACGATCGTCACACACTCTTCGGTGCGCGGATTGTAGAGTTGGTCGTCTTCGCACTCGATCTTGTTGCCATCCGGGCCGGCGGGTGCGTCGTCGGAGCAGCTCAAAGCAAGCGTGAGAACAAGACACAAGGCGATGACGATCGCGTTCTTCATACGAGGCACTCAAGTGTAAGGGGGAGGCGGCGGCGATCGCACCGTCAACTGCAATGTTTAGCAGCTTCGATGCACAAATTCCAATCGGACTTCACAACCGGCCCCAAGCCCCCCAAGCATCAGGTCTCGATGCTCACCGTGTGCAAGCCGCCGACGTCGCCACAGTCCGTAATGCCCAGAATATACACGTGAATCTCAATCTCTCCGACGCGGTAGACGCGCAGATCTTTTAGCTGTGAGCGCAGCACGGCTTCGAGCTCACGGTAGCGGCGCACGTCCTCGAGCTGCTCGTCTTCCATCCACTCTTGCTCGGTCGTCAGGCGCGCAAAAAACGCGTCGAAGCTGAGCTGCTCGAGCGGCTGTGCGCGCTGCAAAAGCGCGCTCTCGACGCCCTCCCACGAGGCCTGTGCCGAGCCATCGAAGTACTCCTTGTCGAAGAGAAAGTCGGACTCGCTCGTAAACCAGAGGCTATCCGTCGGTTCGTCGAAGGCGTCGAGCTGCTCCGCACAGCTATCGGGCGCGCAGTCGCGCACGTTATCGGCGGTGTAGTAGCGCATCCCCCGAGGATCGATGCTCGGCTTTGCAAACAGCACGACGAGCGCCGGCGCCATGGCCAAAGCGTTTGATGCCGCCGTGTCGCAGGCCGGGCCCGGGCTTGTGTGCCGGGTCGTAATCTGGATGCTCTTCGTCGACTGGGCCAGGCGAATCGAGACGACCGAGGCTTCATGCCCGCTCTGGGCGAGCGCTCCTGTGGTGTAGAAGAACGCCCAGTGCTTGTTCCAATCGATGTTGGGGCTCGAGGCTCCCAACGTGCGCCGAAAGGCCGCCTCGGTGGTGATCGTGCGCCGGGTTTCTTGCTCTCGCGCGGCGAGCGGTACGACGAAGTCGAGCGCGACCATGGCTATCGCGGCTTCGTCAGCCTTGCCCGAAAAGCCAGGTGCCGGCCCCTCGACCAGTATCTCTTCGAGCTCCACCGCATCGCTCGGGGCTTCGCCGCAGGCGCACATCAACAACGTGAGAATCGCAATCCAGACAAACTTCTTCATATCCATCTCCACAATTTTTCCCGGGCCCACAAAGCCAGTGGAGAATACAGAGCTTTTGTCCGAAGTCGAGTGACGTTGTGGTGACGAGCGTCTTAGATCCCACCCCAAAACATCCCGACCGTCATCAAGACGCCGGCCACCAGGTGGAGCTGGATCGTGGTCACGCAGGCGCGCACGAGCTGGCGGTCGTTGACGTGGCGAAAGAGCGTGCGCGTGGCATCGATCGCCATCGGTGCCGCGAGCATGGCGAGCAAGACGCCCGTTGGCACAACACCGCTGAGCGCCGCGGCCAGCGTCAGTCCAAAGGCCACCGCCAAGATCAGCGCGTAGCCCCAGCGAGCGCGCTCGCGACCGAGCACGACGACCAGATGGTTCTTGCCCGTGGAGGCGTCCGAGGGCGCGTCGGGAAACTCGTTGATCCACAGAATCGCGGTGGTCAACAGTCCGATCGGCAGCCCGATCGCAAAGTCGAGCGCGCTGACGCTGCCGGTGAGCGCGTAGACCGTGCCACCGACGATCAGCGGGCCGAAGTTCAGACCGATCAGCAGCTCGCCCAGCCCCTTTCGGGCGACGAGGCGAAGCGGCGGGGCGGTGTAGAAATACGCCGAGAGCAGGCCGGCCAGGCCGAAGAGCACGATGCCCGGGCCCGAGAGGTAGACCAGCGCGGCGCCGATGACCGTGGCGATAATCGAGGCGCCCAGAGCCAGGCGCCACAGGCCCGGCAGTGAGATCAGGCCAAGCTCGATCGAGCGGCTGCCGCCGGAGAACGCCTGGAAATACTCGGTGTTGGCCTGGTCGGTGCCGCTCTTCCAGTCGAAGTAGTCGTTGAAGGTGTTGGCCGCGACGTGCAGGGCAGCGGCGCCCACGGCAACCATGGCGAGCAGCGCCCAGGGAAAGCTCGCCAGGGTGCCCTGGGCCGCCGTCCATGCTGCGCCGATCGCCACCGGCACCAACGCCGCGGTTAAAAAGGGCGCGCGCGTGACCACCAGGGCCGCGAGCAGGCGCGTGGCGATCGAGATCTTGGGCATCACCTCGTCGGGGCGGCGGTCTTCGAGCGCGTGGGTGATCCCGCAGTAGCCGATCTGCACGTCGTTTCGAAAGGTCGGGCGGATGCGAATGTGGGCGGCAAATTGTGTCCCGTCCTTTCGCAAGAACACCGTGTCGGTCTCATGCGTGCCGTTTTTGACCGACGCCTTGAGCCAGCCGCCCACGTGCCCGAGCACGACCAGCCCCGGCGAAAAAGCCGAGACGCGCAGCTTGCCGATCGCCTCGTCGGCCGTGTAGCCGAACAGCTCCTCGCTGCCCTTGCTAAAGGTCTCGATGCGACCTTCCATATCGCAGGTCAGCACACTCTTGGTGATCTTGTCAGGCTTGGACATCACTACCTCCAGGTTCATGAGTATTATTTGAGCACTTCGCGCGTCTTGCTCACATCAAGGCGCGCGGTACGAAGAAAAACGGAGAGCGCCTGGTCCATGAAATCGGCCAGCCGGCGCATGCGCGCGATGCGCTCGATCACGGCCTTGTCGGCCTTGGCCTCGCGCGCCAGGCGCTCGGCGTCGGCAAGGCCAAGCTTGACGCGCTCGACGAGGTTTTGTTCGCGTTCTTTGAGCACGCGGCTGATCATCTCGACAAAGTCGACCTTGGCCACGAAGTGCCAGATCGACTGGCCGGCCGGGCGCACACGCTCGACCACGCTCCATTGCTCGAGATCGCGCGTGATCATCGAGACGGCGCCCTTGGACAGATCGAGCGCCTCTTGCAGCTCGGCGGCGCTCATCGGCTGGTCACGCAAGTACAGCAGCCCCCACACACGGCCCATGTTGCGCTTGAATCCCCAGAACTCGATCACCTCGCCGACGCCTTCGACGACCAGCGACTCCCAGGCAGGCAGCCGGTCGAAGGCGTCGTCCTGGTCGTCGGTGCGATAGTTGTATCCTCTCATGGCTTGTCCTCAATCATGGCCCGCACGCCTGCAACAAGGGCGAGGGCGAATTCGACGATTTCGGTGCCTCCAGGCTTTCGCGCATAGGTTCCCAACGCAGCGATCGCCGCCTGACACTCCCTGTCCAACGCCACGCTCGCGGCGCGTGCCGCGTCGGACGCCGCAACACGATGGCCGATACTCGCCACCTCGTCGAGCGGGCACTGCTCGCTGTCCCAGAGCCGGGCGATGGCGCCAGCGAGCGCGGCGTCCTCGCGTGCGGCCCGCAGCACGACGTAGGAGGGGTTCTGGTTGGCAATGTCGGCAAAGCGGTCCTTGCCGCTTCTTGTGTCGAAGATATCGCGCAGATCGTCGGCCAGCTGAAAGGCCACGCCCAGATGTCGCCCACAGGCATCGAACTGCGCGGCGTGCTCGCTGTGTCCGGCCGCGCATGCCACCGCCCACCCACACCAGCCAAAGAGCGCGCCGGTCTTTCCCTCGGCCATCGCCCGCCACTGCTCCTCGCTCAAGCCCAGTTGGCCGCGCGCCTCGACCTCCCACATCGAGGCCCGCGTCATGTCCGCCACGACCTCGATGGCCGCCTCGGTTAAATCTCGCCCAAACGAGCGCAACTGAATCAGCGCCATGCACAACATCGCGTCACCGGAGAGCACCGCGACCATGTTGTTCCAGCGCGCATTGACCGTCGGCCGCCCCCGGCGCATCGCCCCCTGGTCGACCACGTCGTCGTGCACCAGGCTCGCTGCATGCACCAGCTCGGCTGCCACCGCGATCTCCATGGCGTGCTCCTCGGCCAACCCCAGCGCCTGCGCCACCGCGAACACCACCCGCGGGCGCACACGCTTGGCACTTCCCAGCAGACACAGGTGGCGCGCCGCCTCCTGCAAGATGCGCGGCTCACGGTTGAGCGGAAAGCTATCCAGCGCATCCTGCAAGCGACGCTCAAAGCCCATGAGCTCATTCTCAACGCGTGCGGCTGCATACATGGCGGCTCCTGATTCAAGATGGTCACGTTTTGTTCAAGGTGTTCAAGACACCTTGAACTTCTCTAGAACAACTTGCCCACGATATCAAGACATTCCCGTAAAAAGATGGGGCGAGTGGTTTGCGGCGAACCGCTCGAGTACTAGCCGCCGATCGTATCCGGCGCCATAAACTGGCCGGACGCATCCTGCACGGCGGTGGGAAGCGTGACGTGCAGGCAGCGCCGGTTGGCGCCGGCGTCGCGAAAGTCGATCGAACCCTCGTGGGACTCGATGATCATGGCGCAGAGTTGAAGGCTGCGCTCCCACTCGTGGGCCAGGTCGGTGAGCACGACCTCGGAGTCGGTGTGCATCTCAAAGAGGCGCTTTCGCACAGGCTCGGGCGGCACCTCGCCGTCGGAGTAGACCTCCATGATCAGGTCGCTGCCGCGGTTCTCGATGACCACCTCGATGTCGCTGTCGGGCTCGACCGTGCGCAGGGTCATGGCGAAGATGCGCGTGGCAAAGTCTTCCAACAACGTGGGATCGCCAAAGACGTGGTCTTCGACGGCTTTCTGCGTGACCACAAAGCTGCCGGTGCGCAGTCGAAGCTGCTGCAAGATGGAGCTGCGCGCCTTTTGCACGACGCCACCAAAGGAGACGGCGGTGCTTGAGCGCAGCTTGCCCTCCGGGTCACCGAGGATCGCCTGGTTGGCTTCGGCCAACTGGTCGACCATGTCCAAAGTCCAGTGAATCTCATCGTGTAGCCGCACGGACTGCGAGACGTCCGAGCGGTTCTTGCCGAGCCACTCGGTGTCGGCGCGCAAGAAACCCAGGTGCAGGCGCATCTTGGTCAAGAGCATCGTGCTCAAAAACGTCTTGTGCGAGAGCCGCTTCTCGTACTGGCGGGCGAGCTCGACGAGCAGACCATCGAACTTGACCTGGCTGCCCACGACTTCAGGAGCCGCCTGGCGCGCCAGCTCAGCGAGCGCCTCATTCGCAGCAATCGTCACGCCCTCGATCCCACCGACGGCCGCGTGGAGTTTCTGCTCGACATGGTGCACCAGCGCCATCAAGCCGGCACGCTCCTGGATCGAGAGCCGACGCGGCTTGTGGTCAAAGACGCACAACGCCCCCACGGCCACCCGGTTGTCCACCAGCAACGGGATTCCCACATAAAAACGAATGTACGGTGGCCCCGTGACCAGCGCGTTGTTCACGAGCTCCGGGTGCTCGGTCGCATCCTCGACGATCATCATCCGCTTGTTCACCACGACCTGGCTGCAAAAGGATTGATCCAGATCGATGCTTCGGTGCTCGAACCCAAACTTACCGATATTGCACTGCTCAAAACGCGTCACCAGACTGATCAAGCCCGTCGACGCTTCGCAAAGCAAGGCCGCCGTGTTGGCAATCTCGTCAAAAAACTCCACATCGACCAGGTCGGCGAGCTGCCAACGATCGAGCAAAGCAAGGCGCTGCTGCTCAGTTGCAGGCGTCTCAAAATTCAAACATCGCGCCACGTTGACTCTCGGCATCTAAAGCGGTCAAGGCCTCATCAAGTGGACAAATGTCCAGTCAAGACGATGAAATATTACCCATACTGCCCGGCAACTTGCAATGGACTAAAACGCCCCCAACAACGCCGCGCGCCGGGGACCTTGTTGGGGCGCGCGTCGGGTCCCTTGGCACCCCGACACGCGCCCCGACACGCGACGGGCACGTGGGCGTTGGTGCTGGGGACGACGTTCTCCTGGGGCGTCGGCCAACGGCGCCCTTCGGCACGCCTGTGGGCCTTTGCCCCAGGCTACACGACGGCCTGGATTGTCCCTTTCAGGGACTCGCAGAGCGACGTGTCACTGATGCTGGTTGTCGGCGTTTATGCGGATGCTGCAGTGCTTGCTGGAATGGACGACCAGGCTGTGACGGGGCAAGCAGCTACGAGCCCCTGTAAGGGGCGCTCCAGGCCGTTGCGTAGCCTGGGGCAAAGCATCGAAGGGCCATTTATGGCCTTCGAGGTCGACGTCCCCTTTGTCGATGACGCCTCGGATTTGGACGTCGCGATCGACGTGGGCGACATCGCTGACATCGCTGACATCGCTAACGATCCGATCGTCTTCGACGTTTTGGACGTCGACCCTGGCGAGCAGAACGGCTGCGGTGGCCTTGAGGCCTTGCTCTTCGAGGGCGCAGCGGCCGCTCCGGGCGCGGCCTGCGGTGAGTGCGCCGACGGCGTGCTCGTCTGCGATGGAGCAGATGCCTTGCGTTGCCTTGGGGCCAGCGCGCAAAACGTCTGTGGCGGCTGCGCCGTGCTGGTGGGGATGCCTGACCAGGCATGCGGGCGCTGCGGTGACGGCATTTACACGTGTTCGTTGGAGCTGCCCGAGCTGGCGTGTTTGGGCGCAAGCGCGATCAACGCCTGTGGCGGCTGTGCCACGCTCGCCGGCGAGCCCGGCCATGGCTGCACGACGGCTGGCGGTGTGGCCGGGATCTTTGCTTGCACGGGCGGCGACGCCGTGCGCTGCGTGGGCGCCGGCGAGAACGTCTGCGGTGGCACGGGCGTGCTCTCGGCGCGCCCGGGTACGCCGTGCGGTGCCTGCAACCTGGGTGTGGTGTCGTGCGACGGCCTTGAGGCCACGCGCTGCGAAGGCGATGATGCGGGCCTAAACGCCTGCGGCGGCTGCATGCTGTTGTCTGGCGAGCCCGAGACGGACTGTGGGCTGTGCGCTGGCGAGTGGACCTGCGATGGAGCCGACGGCGTGGTCTGTGGCGACGCCTCGAGAAACGCCTGTAACGGCTGCGCCGATCTGGGCGAAGGACACCCTGGCGAGGCCTGCTCCGAGTTCGGCGTCTTCGTGTGCGCCAGCGAGGATACGATGGTCTGCCCGCTCACCGCGACCAACGCCTGCGGCGGCCAGAGCACGCTCGATGCGCTGCCCGGCGACGCCTGTGGCAGCTGTGGCGACGGCCGCGTCGTCTGCGCCTCGCCAGAGGCCGTGGCCTGTATCGGGGCGCGCGCACAAAACGCCTGTGGTGGCTGCGCGCTGCTCCCGGGCACACCCGATGAGCCGTGCGGCGCCGGCGCCGTGTGGACCTGCACCGAGGATGCGAAGCTCGCCTGCACGAGCAGCGAGGATCGCAACGCTTGTGGCGGCGGCGCGGCGCTCTCGAGCGCGCCCGGCGCGATCTGTGGGCCTTGCAATCTCGACATCGTCCAGTGCAGCGGGCCCAACGCCGTGGCCTGCAGCGGGCAGACACCGTGCAAAGAGCTCGAGCTCGAGACTAAAGCCGTAACCGGCATCAGCGCGACCGCGGCGACCTTCCATGGCCTTGTGAGCGAGCTGCCGGTCGCCGTGGTCTTCGATCACGGGTTTTGCTTCGCACATGGCGGCGGCCAGCAGACTTGCCGCTCGCTGGCTGCGCTGACCACGGCCAAGGCCTTCAGCCACTTTGAGACCACGCTGTTGCCCGGGCGCACCTACGTCGTGCGCGCCTACGGCGAAACGTTGGCCGGGCGGGTGTATGCCAACGAGGTGAGCTTTACGACGCTGGCTCCGGCGGTGACCGGGCTCACGGCGAGCAAGGGAAGCTCGGTTGCGCACGTTGCGCTGGCCTGGCAGGCGATCGTGGGCAGCAGCGAGTACGTCGTCTACCGCGACGGCGTCGAAGTCGCCAGGGTTTCGGGCAACGCGTCGGCCTATCTCGACCAGGGCGCCGATGTGGGCAGCCTGCCTACCGTGGTCTCGGCGTTTGCGGCGACCAAAGGAACGCACACCGACTTCGTGCGACTGAGCTGGCAGGCGGCCACAGCCGCCCCCGGAGCCTCGCACAGCTACACGGTCAAGGCCGTCTATCCAAGCCTCGAGAGCGCGCTCTCTTCGTCCGCCGTCGGCAACAAGGGCGCCGACCCGATCAGCGGTTACGCGTTGAGCATTGATGGCGCCCCCTTTGTGAGTGTGGGCGCCGTGTTGCAATACGACGACACGAGCGCCCCGGATGGAACGATCGTGCCAAGCCTCGCCACAGCGAGCGCGGGCTCGATCGCCGCCCACGTCAGGCTGGCGCTCTCGGGGCCAGCCGAGGTGCAGACGGCCTCGGTGCGCTACGTGCTGCGCGCGACCAACGCCCGCGGCAGTGGTGCAAACTCCGCCGAGCAGACGGGTTATCGGGGCGTGACCGGTGTCGGCTACCAGTGGCAGCGCTCCGCCGGCGACAGCGACGCCAACTACGCCGACCTGGTCGGCGCGACGCTGGCCAGCTTCGACGACACTGGCGCGCCCAGCGACGGCAGCGCCCGCTACTACCGCGCCCGCATCGACGCCGCCGGCGCACCCACCGAGTTCTCTAACAGCGTGCGCGGCTTTCGCGCCGTGCAGGGCCAGGTCGCAACGCTTGACCCGCTGAGCCGCGCTCCGGACGACATCACGCCGAGCTCGGCCACGCTGTGGGGCGAGTTGACGACGGTCGGTGTTCCTACACCGGCGGCCATGGGCTTTTGCTACCACCACACGATCGACTCGCCGACCCACGCCGACATCAACGATGGCGCGATCTGTGTCGCGGGGACGCCGCGTGATGCGACCGACGAGTTTTTTGCCGAGGTCGCGGATCTCGAGGCGGGCACGACCTACTTTGTTCGCGCCTTCGTGCTCACGATCGCCGAAGGCACCGGCTACGCTTATGGCCAGGTCGTCTTCTTCGACACGCGCACCACCGCCCCACAAAACGTCACGACCGAGAGCGCCGTCGCCCACGTCACGGTGAGCTTTGACGCCGTCTTCGGCGCCACCGACTACCGCATCGTGCGCGACGCGGGCACAGCCAACGAGGCCGTGGTCGACGCCACCCTGCTCGATCTCGGCAACGGCCGCCTCGGCGTCGAAGACCAGGGCGCCTCGGCCGGCGGCTTGCCCACAGCACCGAGCTTGTCCGCGACCGGCGGCAGCGATGCGCTGAGCGGCGCAATCAAGCTCTCCTGGAACCTTCCCAGCGTGCCAGCCGGCGCCGAGCACACCTACACCGTCGTCGCCATCGGGCAAGACGCTCTGGAGAGCGCTCAAAGCACACCGGCCACGCCCGGCCGCCGCCTCGGCGCGCCAGTCACAGGCTACGAGGTCAAGATCGGCGCGGCCAACTTCGTGCTGGTAGCACACAGCGCCGAGGGCAACGCGCTGGTCTGGCTCGACGACTCGGCGAGCTGGCAGGGAGGGCTCTCGGTCGACGCGATCCTCGTGAGTAAGGGCGACCACCCCGACCGCGTCACGCTCACAGCCCAGGGCGGCGCCACGCAAGACGGCCAGTCCGTCAGCTACCAGGTGCGCGCCGTCAACAGCCTTGGTGCCACCGGCGCAGCCTCCGCGTCGACCAGCGGCAACCGCACCGTGGGCACGATCAACTACCAGTGGTTCTACTCCGACAGCGGCGCGGTGGGCTCATTCACCGCGCTCACCACGCCCCCCAGCGTGACGGCCGCCAGCGCCACCGATACGGGGCCCGCTCCCGGCGTCGATCGCCACTACTACGTCGAGCTCAGCGCAGCCGGCGCCAACAACGTCGCCTCTGCAGTCGAGACCGGCTACCGGGCCAGGGCCGCGACTGTGACCACCGGCGCGGTCGCCGAGCTCACGACGAGCTCGGCGCGCTTTGAAGGCCAGATCACCGACGTCGGCCGCCCGACCGTCACCGAGCATGGCTTCTGCTACGCGCCCTCGAGCGCGGCCTGCACCTCCGCTGGCGCGACCTGCACGACCCGCGGCGCGAGCAGCTCGACGGCCGCCTACTTCACGACCGTCACGCTCACCGCCGGCACAAGCTACAACGTCTGCGCCTATGCGACGAACAACGCCGCCACGAGCTACGGCGCCCAGCGCGCCTTCTCGACCTTGTCGAGCGCCCCCACCAATTTGACGGCCACGCAGGGCACGATCGAGGCCCACGTCCTGGTGGGCTTTGACGCCGTGGCCGGCGCCAAGAGCTACGCGCTCTACCGCGAAGACGCCGGGGGTGTGAAGGTGCTCGTCACGACGATCACCGTCACCGACGCCGGCCAGACGAGCTACAGCTTCGAGGACGCCGACGCGGCGCTGATCGCGCCGGCGCCGCTCGCGCCCGTGCTCGACCTCGTGACCAACATGACCGATCGCGTGCGCATCGCCTGGCTCGGCGCCACCACGCCGTCCGGCGCCGCCCACACCTACACCGTCGTCGCCGTCAACGACGCCGGCTCGAGCGCCTCCTCGGCCCCGGCCAACGGCTGGCGCGCCCCGCGCACGATCACCGGCTACGAGGTGCGCGCCAGGGTGGGCGACGCGGCGTTTGGCGCCTGGGCCGACGCCTCCAACGGCGCAAACCACTTTCACGACGACCTGCTGGCGCCTGCGGGCACGATTCAGATCGTGCCCGACAGCGCTTCCGCCAGCGACGGCACCCACACCGCCTATGTCGCACTGAGCACCGGCGCAGCCACCGGCCAGCCCGGCACGCTGATGACCTACGAGGTACGCGCGAAGTCCGTGGCCAGCCCCGGCGCCGCATTGCCGGCCACCGGAAGGCGCACCCTCGGCGCCATCGGCTACCAGTGGGAGCGCTCCGACGACAACACCACCTGGGCCCCGATCGCCGGCGCCACGACCCGCGAATACAACGACACCAGCGCTCTGTTGGCCGACGGCCTACCCCGCTACTACCGCGTGATCGTCAGCGCCACCGGCGCCTCCAGCGTCACACAACACGCCGGCACGGGCTTTCGCGCCGTCCTACATCTTGTCTTCGACGTCGACCCAAGCGAGACCGCCGGCGTTGCCGGCACCACCTTTGCCGTCGCCGTAGGCCTGCTCAACCAAGACGGCGTCCCCATGGCGCTCGCCGGCGTGCCGATCGATCTCGAGCTCAACGGCGAGCTCGTCGACGCCCAGGGCGATCCGCTGGCCAGCCTGACGAGCGTCACCAACGCCAGCGGCCAGGCACAGTTCTTTGTGCGAATCCTCGAGGCCGCCACCGACTACGTCCTGACCGCCACCAGCACCGATGCCAGGTTCTCGGGCACCGCTGTCGACAGTGAACTCTTCGCGATCACCCCGGCCACCCCCTCGCCACTGACCTCAACGATCGCCGCCACCGGCCCCATCGTCGCCAACGGCACCGCGAGCTCCACGGTCACGATCACCCTGCGCGACGTCTACGCCAATCCGATCTCTGGCGTAACGCCCACCTTCTCAGCCAGCGGCACCGGCAATACCGTCGGCACCTGCGGCGCGACCAGCACGGCCGGCGTCGCCACCTGCACGCTTCGCTCGACCGTGGCCGAATTGAAGACCCTCGCGATCAGCTCGCCCGCAGCTCTCACCGGCGTGACCACCACCGTGACCTTCACCGCCGGCGCAGCAGCTGCCGCCAACTCGACCATCGCCGCCACTGGCCCGGTCATCGCAAACGGCACCGCGAGCTCCACGGTCACGATCACCCTGCGTGACGCCAACACCAATCCGATCCCCGGCGTAACGCCCACCTTCTCAGCCAGCGGCACCGGCAATACCGTCGGCACCTGCGGCGCGACCAGCACGGCCGGCGTCTCCACCTGCTCACTGCAATCGACCGTCGCCGAGCTCAAGACCCTCGCGATCACCTCGCCCGCAGACCTCACGACGGTCACCACCACGGTGAGCTTCGTGCCAGGCCCCGCCTCGCCCGCGGGCTCGACGATCACGGCCCAGACTCGGGGGTTTCTGGCCAACGGCACGGACGCCGCCGTGGTCACGATCACCTTGCGCGACGCGCACGGCAATCTCGTGAGCGGCGTCCAGGATGAGCCGACCTTCAAGGCTAATCCCGACGACGATGTCGATTATGGCCAGTGCCAGGGCGTTCAGCCGACATAAGCTTCTTTGTAGATGACCTCGATCGGGCGTTTGGCCGCCTTTTTCTTCGATGTGCTCTTGGCGCGCTTGACGGCCTTCTCCATGGGAAGGGTGACGCGATCAATGCTGACCGAGACCGATACGGCCTCCTTGGGGATCTCGAAGACCTCGATCAAGGCGCTCTCCATGACGTCGCGCTCTTGCTCGAGGCGCTCGCCCACCGCATGTCCCTTGCGCTCGAGCGTGGAGCGAGAGAAGCCGCGAATCGCAAGCTTTTTCAACACGGCCTCGGCTTCGCGCGAGGTCGTCAGC
>JACCWM010000158.1 GCA_013697635.1 Lujinxingiaceae bacterium
GTGCGTCGACGGCTCCTGTATGCCGGCGCCCGATTGCTCCTCGGACCCTTCACTGTGCCCGTCGACGCACACCTGCCAGAGTGGCCAGTGTGTGCCACCCGATACCGGCCAAAACTGCGATTCCAACGACCCCACAAGCTGTCCAGAAGGTACTTTTTGTGCGACCGAGACGAAGACCTGTCAGGCGCTGGGCGGTGAAAACGGTTGTGGGTTTTGCAACGCCGACTGCACCTGTCCCGGCAAGCTCACCTGCAACGGCTTTCTTTGCACGGGATGCGTGGCCTTCAGCGCGGACCCTGATTACAGCTGTCCAGCCGGACAGGTTTGCTTTTTGGATTTTTGCATGGCGTTTTGAAAACGCGGTCGCTGCTCGCCGCTACTCGAAGATGTTCGACAGCGCGAAGAAGGCGATCTTCTCGTTGCTCTCGCGAAGCCTGCGCGAGAGGGTATTGACGAAGCTCCACAAAATTTCAAAGGCCAGCTGCTTGTCGCGCTCGAGCAGCCCCATGAACGAGGCGCGGTCGATCTTGCCCAGCATGCAGCTGTCGCCGGCGATGGCGTTGGCGCTGCGCTTGGAGGCGTCTTCGAGCAGCGCCATTTCGCCGAAATAGGAGCCGGCCGTCAGAAAGGCCAGAGCCTCCTCGCCAATTCCGTGGATATCCTTGGAGATGCGGACCTCGCCGTCGAGGATGATGTAGAGGGCATCGCCGACGGAGCCCTCCTCAAAGATGAGGTCGCCCATCTTGGGGCGCTCGATCGAGGTGATCGCCAGCACTTCGTTGAGCGCGCGATCGCCGAGTTTGTGGAAGAGGTCGATGTCGCGAAGAAGCGATATTTCCAAAAATTTCCAACTCACGATCACACTCTTGGCTAGAAGGTCAGTCCGAAGACGATCCGGTTGCGATTTTCCACGAGCTCGGGCGGCGGCGTCCAACGCAGGATGCGCGCGCGAAGGCAAGCGATCAAGTTTTGCGAAGCTTCACCCGCTGCGGTGTTGATGTCAACGCGGGTTACCTTGGCGGCGTCGACCTGCAAGGTCACGGTCAGACGGTAGACCTCCTTGCTGTCGTCACGGCAGGGTTCGAGATCGACCGAGCGGTCGCGCACCCAGGCTAAGAGGCGCTGGCGCTCGAGCGGATCGATCGGGCGATCGGCCGCCGGAAGCCGCTCGGGTTCGCGTGGTTTGATCTTGGTGGTTGTGGTCTTGGGCGCGGGCGCTATGGGCTCGAGCACCTCGGGCGGGCACTCGTAGATGATCTGGGGCGGTGTGTGCACGATGCGCTCGACCACGCGCAGCTCTTGGTCGGAGGCCTCGAGCCCGGCGGGCGGTTCGGCGCAAAAGCGCGCACCAAAGAGTATGCCCACGCCCAGCGCGAGTAAGGTCAGAAACGATTGAAGCGCGAGATCGCGTTTTCGCTGCACATCGAACCTTTAAAACATCTGGCGGACCTGGTTGCCCACGCCCAGCATCAGCGCTTCGGAGCGCGAGGACATCGCCTGGCACAAATCGATCATGGTGCCCTTTCCGCCGCCGCTTTGAAGGGCCTGCACGAAAGGCCCGTAGTAGGCCTTGGGCGAGGGCTCCATGACGTCGAGCATCGTCGCGGGAAAGTCCGGATAGCCTGTGCAGGCGCGCGAGAAGGCGTCGTAGCTGACGCCCTCGGGCGTGACGATCGCCAAATGGAAGATGCGCTTGGTCTGCACACCGCTGTCGCCGGCGAGCTCGAGCCAGGCAGCGTTCTGCTCGCTGTTTTTGGCCGTGAAGTAGGCGGCCGGTGCCTTACCGTCGAGCTGGCAAGCTGCATCGGTGGCGGCGCAGGGGCGCTGGCCGGCCGTGAGGTAGACGACGATGAAGCCGTCGGCGGCCTCTTGAAAGTAGGGGCGCGCTTGGGGGTTGGCCGTTTCCGGCCGATAGATCGCGCGCCGGCCCAGATCGAGGCCAAGCGCAGCGAGGTTTTCGCCGTCGGCGTCGGCGCGATCCTGCAGGTAGCGGTTGCTGTCATCGTAGGTGTAAAAGGCGATCGCCTCGCCGAAGTTCGAGAACTCTCCGCCTGATTCACCCTCGCCATAGATCAAGGGGACGACGGCCCCGGCGCGGTGATAGAGCGGCGCCAGGGCCGCGCTTCGAACGTCGATGTGCTTGAGCGTCAGTGAGCCTATCAGCCCGAGCAAGATGTTGTGGTAGTGCGAGCTGAGGTTGGCCGAGCCGCGGTCGAGATCGACGAGCACCAACATGTCGACCACCTTGGGGGTGACCACGACGTTGTTGGTGTTGTTGCCGTTGTTGTTGTTGTTGCCGTCGCGGATGATCGTGCAGCCGGCCATGGCCAAAACCAGCCATGTCGTAAACGCCAAGATGAAGGCCGCCTGCAGGGCGGAAGAGCCAAGGACAGCATGTTTGAAGGGCGATCGTTGAGCTTTCATTCGGCAGCCTCATTGGATGTGACCGGGTTGGATGATCGTTTGGAGCGAGCGAGCACGCGAGCGTTCATTTGGACGACGTCATGGCCGTCGCGACGCAGCATCTCGGCCAAAGTCGTTGTGAAGGCATCGCGCGCCTCGAGAAACTCCGTTCGCCCCACCGGGATGCCCAGCGAGAGCTCCGAGTTGAGCGCCTGGCGTGTCGAGGGCGCAGCGTTTTGCAGGAGGTGATGGCGGATGTCGTCCTGGGTGGCGCGAAGGAAGTTGGCCAGCGTGGCAATCGGCGTGCGGTGCATGGCATCGGCCAACACGTCGGTGGGCACCTCCAAACAGGTCGACTCGATGCAGACCTTGGCAAAGACGGCCTGGGCAACCTCGGGGCGTTTTTGGCTGAGTTCGCGCAGCACGTCTTCCTGATCGCCCAGTGCAAGCGCGCGCAGCATGTCGATGACGAGCACGGCCTGGCCTTCGGCCTCGCGGCCGATGTGCGAGAGCTCGTCGGCGGCCTTTCGCACACGCGTGGCCAGATCGATCGCTTGCTGCTTGGTCAACAGCTCGCCCACCCCGGCGCCCAGCATCAGCTCGCGGCGATCGATGGCCGAGAGCGACTCGAGGTAACGCGCGCGAAGGCTGGTCGGCAACTGATTGATGATATAGGCCTTTTCGGTGACGCCGCAGGTGTTGAGGATTCGGCGCAAGTTGGGCATCGACAGGCCTTCGAGAAACTCCCAGTCCATGGCGAGGCTGGCGCCGTCGTGCAGCACGCGCACGGCTGTCAGGCGTGCCCAGCACTCGTCGACCACCTTTTGGGCATCTTCGGCCTTGATCGCGCCCGCCTGGCGAGTGATGTGCTCGCTGACGCGCTCGATATACGGCTTGAGCGCCGCGTCACCGCGCAGATCGGCCAGGATCTCCGGGCTCAAAAGGCGCACGAGCAGGCCTACGGCCTCGGCGTCTTCTTCCATCCAGCGGCGCAAGACCCGATTTTGGATCGCGCGCGAGCTCTTGAACTCGGCGCGAAGCGCGTCGACATCGGGCATGGCCTGAGCGCGCGCGCCTTCGGGCTCTTTGTTGGCCGTGGCGTCGCCTTTCGATCCATCGGCGGAGCGATCCAGGCGCTTGAGGATCAGCAAGATCAGCGCGCTCAAAATCAGCAGGGTCACAAACAGCGCGATCCAGGGAAGAAAGTCCAGCCAGCCCGGCTTCTGGGGTGGAGCAGGCTCGCTTGGCGCGGGCGCAGGCGTGGCATCGGGCTGGTGCTGGGGCTCGGGCCGCAGCTCGGGCTCGGGCGCGCGCCTTGGCGGCTCGGGTACGTAGGGCGGCATCGGGTGCAGTTGGGGCTCGGGAAAATCAAGCGTCTCAGGGCGCACCGTGACCATGGGTGCCAGCGAGCTGAGGCGAAACTGCAGCATGCGCGGGATGTTGGTCAAAAAGTTTCGAGGCAGCTTGCTGTCGAGCAGCACGGTGACCTCGAGGTTTCTGACCGTCACCTCGTAGGACGAAGAGGCCACCGAGTCGAAACCCGGCGCGATGGCACCGATGGCGCGTGGCTGCTCCATGGCGGCCTTGACCTCGACGAGCTCACAGCGACCAGGGCACAGCCTGGAGAAGAGCGCCTCGATGGTCTGGCGGGCTTCAGCCTCCACGGCGCTGCGCTTGGCATCCATCGCGCCTCGCTCGGTGGCCGTGAGCTGGGCTAGCGCGCTTGTGGGCACGAAGAGGATCATGAGCAGTGCAAATAAAATGATCCGGTTCATGGCCGGTTCTCCTCAATGGGCGGTGTCGGCTGTAGGGCTGGCGTGGGCACGTGGGCTGCGCGCTCGACGGCCTGGATCTTTTCGAGCAAATCGCTGTCGAGCGCGTCGATGCGGATGACGACGCGCCGGTTGGCCGCGCGCACCACGTCGAGTTCGGCGGCGCTGAGCTGGGCGATGCGGGCGCGGTCGCTCAGATCGATGTCGGTCGCCGCCCGCGTGTCGGCAAAGCCCTGCACGCTCATGCGCCGGCGGTCGAGCCCGGCCGCGGTGAGGCGCTCCATGACGTGAATGGCGCGGCTCGTGGAGAGGTCCCAGTTGGAGCGAAAGCGTCGCGAGCCGATCGGCACGTCGTCGGTGTAGCCCTCGATCACCAGGCCATAGCGCGACTCGAGATCGTTGACCAGGTGGCCCTCGATCGGGGCAAAGACCTCGTGGGCGCTGGCGCGAAGCTCGGCCTCACCGGATTCGAAGAGAAAAGCGTTGGAGAACTCGATCTTGAGGCCATCGTCGTCGATCTGGGTGCGCACCTCGCCGCCCAACTGGCGCACGTCGATGACCTTGTCGATCTTCTCTTTGACCTCCTGCAGGTTGCCAGTCTTCTGGCCGGTGAGCGCGGAGACAAGCAGATCGTACTTGGTCTGAGCGATCGTCGAGATCGAGAGCAACAAGATCATGAAGGTCAAAATGATCGTCATCATGTCGGCGTAGCTGACCATCCAGCCCGCCCGATGCGAGCTG
Source organism: Lujinxingiaceae bacterium (assembly GCA_013697635.1). Classification (GTDB taxonomy): domain Bacteria; phylum Myxococcota_A; class Bradymonadia; order Bradymonadales; family Bradymonadaceae; genus JACCWM01. The sequence continues at coordinate 4,917 of JACCWM010000158.1, forward strand.
TGCTCGATGGCAAAAGCATTGTGGCCAAACATCGAGCCCTTGCGCTTGGCTGGCGACGACGCGGCGCTCCTCATGATTGCCTGCCTGCGCTGAGTCCATCGGTGCCCGAGCCGGCGTGCGTGGAGGCGACGCCAAAGACTTGCTCGACCTCATGGATTGGGCGTCGGCGAGCGAGCTTGAGCATGCCCTCGACGATCAGTGAGAGATTTTCGGCGCGCTGGTTGCCCCGGTCGGCGACGATGCGTGAGAGCGGCAGATACAAAAGGTGAGCGAGCATCAGGCCATAAAAGGTGGTTAAGAGCGCAATCGCCATGCCCGGGCCGAGCTTCTCGAAGTCGCGCATGTTGGCGAGCAATTGAATCAGGCCGATGACCGTACCGATCATGCCCATGGCCGGGGCAAAGTCGCCAAGACTTGCGAGCACGCGCTCGCTGACGCGAAAGCTCTCCAGATCGCGCCTTCCAAGGATCATCGAGTCAACCTCGATCTCCACGGCGTCGGTCTGCTGGATGACGAGGCGCCCGACGTGGCGAAAGAGCGGATCGGCTTCGGCCTCCAGAATCGCCGAGGCCGCCACACCGCGATCGCGGCGCACTTCGCGGCCAAAGGCTACGAGGTTTCGCGCCAGGCGCTCGCGGTCGCGCTCCGGGTTGTGAAAGAGCGTGCGGGCAAAGCCTTTGACGGCCAGCCAAAGCGAGCCGAAGGGATAGGTCAAGATCGTCAGGCCAATCGGCACGCCGATGAGCAAAATGGCCGAGTAAAGATTCCAAAACCCGGAGAACTCCGCCGTCATGTACTGGAACGCCAACAAAAACGATCCCACCACAATCAAAGCGCCAATTACGATGTGCATCTATTTTACCTGCGGATGAACGGTTTACCACTTGAGGAGTAGAGAGGTGCGATGGACCAAAGCGTGCTCAGCGGTCGAGGCCCTTGAGGGCGTCGATGACCTGACGGTTGTCAGGGTCAATCTGCAAGACTTGTTCCCAGGTTTCTCGCGCGAGCTCGGGTCGGCCAAGTTTCATCCATAATGTACCCTTCATCGAGAGAATTCTCACGTCATTTGGATAAGCCTTCTCGAGATCGGCGATCTTGACCATGGCCAGCTCGTGGTTGCCGCCTCGAAAGAGCTTTTGCACCTCCTCGGTGCCCAGCAAATAGCTCGGACGCGTGGGAGCGGGCCGGCTCTCGAGGTTGCCCATCGGGTCGGCCGGACCGGGGTTGGCGACCTGGTTGCCGTCGGCGTCGAGCTCGGCGCCGGGCTCGACGCCGCCGTGTTGGTTGCGCCCGGTCTGATCGTTGACGTTGCGGCCGCGGTGGTAGACACCCTCGCGCTCCATGTCCGGGTTGGTGCGGCGCATATGCTCGAGCAGCTGCTTGTCGGCCGAGGTGAGCTTGTGCGTCTCGCTGGCCAGGCCGGGCGTATTCTTGAGCGGGATGCGCACCTCGTAGCCTGTGGCCACCTCGGGAAACTCGATCTCCCAGTCGCGCTCACCATCGCTCATGCGCACGACATAGCGCTGCACGGGCACGGAGCCATCGCCGCGGTACTCGGGCGCCGAGGTGGCCGCGCTGGGCACGATGATCGTCGTGGGCGCGTTTTGTTTGGCGCAGCCAAAGAGCAAGGCCGTGGCCAAGAGGGCGAGCGCTGCGCTGATGTGTGTCATAGGCTTCATGGTCGTCGACCTGCTAAGTGTTACCAGTTAAAAGAGATTCGTCCCTTGGCGCCCATGCCGCCCAGATCGCTGCTGTCGAACTCGACGGGCATGAAGTAGAAGACGCTGACGCCCGCGCCGAGTCGAAACTGCATGATGATGTCCAGTCCCCACTCCGCAAAAAACGAATTGCCCTCGGTGCCGGCGACGAAGCCGCCGATCGTGGGGCCGGTGCGGTAGGTGGGATCGTTGAGGTTGGCCTCAAAAATCTCCCACTGCAGCGTGCCCGAGATAAACGAGCCGAGCAGGGCGTTGCCCCCGAGATTGGCGAAGGCCTCGCCGCCCACGCCGAACAAAAAGCGGCGATTCTCGCCGAACTTCTCATAGAGTCTGTAGCCCAACGAGGCACCGGAGATGCCGCCCAGGGGAGAGTCGTAGGGGATGTAGGCCGCGCCGCCGTAGAGGATGTGGCCGTAGTAGGGCCGCGCGTCGATCTTGCGCTCGAGCTCCTTGAGCCGCTCGGCGCGCGACATGACCCGGTCTCCGGAGCGCAGGATCGCCGCCGTGGAAGCATCGGAGCGATAAGTCTCGGTCCACAAGATCGCACCGTCGCGGGCGCGAAAGATCTCGACCTGCAATGCGACGATGTTCGCGCCGGGGAAAAACGACAGGCGCGCGTCCAGGTAGGTGAGCGCGCCCAGGTTGGAGGCCTCGCGCACGAGATCCTCCTGGCGCGTCAGACCCAACGAGACTACCCAGGTGTCGTCCTCGACGCGTGAGCGAAGCGCCCGACACGCCGCGCAGCGCTTCATGGTGAGTTGAGTATTGTTGGACAAAGCCGAGATCAACGTGCCTTCGACGATGTCCCCAAACTGCGCGCTCAGGTTGGGCGTGAGGCTGACATTTCGAACCGCCGCAGGCGAGATCACGCTGGCATTGAGCTTGCTGACGTCGGCGACGACCTCGTCGATCATCTCTTCGACGAGTTGATAGATGTGGATGGCCCCCTCGCCACTTTGGATCTGGCGAAAGGTCGACTCGGAGATCTGGTTGTAGCGCCCCTGATCGTCGCGCGCCGGTCGGTCGCGGCGCACCGGATCCTCGGCGCCAGGCGCGTCGGGCACGGCGGTCGGCACGCCGCCCGCTTCCTGGGCAGCGAGCGGCCCGGCGCGGAGCAGCGAGACGGCCAGCAGGAGCGCGAGCACGGGGCCCACGTTGAATAGGAAGGGTTTCATGGTCATCGGCACTCGTCGTTGCTGCTGCATCAAAATGCCCATCCAAAGAGCCACTCGACGCCCCATAAGGCTTCGCTGCTCATCCACTGGTTGAGGCCGCGTCGGGTCTCGGGATTGTAGTTGCCGGCCGCGTAGCGGGCCTGATTGTACACCAGATAGCCGTATTCGAAGCCAAGTCGTGTATGGCCGCCGAACTCGAACTGCATGTCGATGCCCGCTGCGCCGCGCACGACGTGGTACTCGGTCGAAAGCGACTGGCTTCCGTAGCCGCCGCCGTAGCCATAGTAGTCCTGGCCAAAGCTACCCCAGCCCGCCATCACGCCGGCCGACAGGTACGGAGAAAACCACGACTCCATGGGAAAGACCGTGGCCGAGGCGCCAAGGAAATAGGCCTCATGGTAGCCTTCGATGCCGATGAGCTCGGTGTCGGAATACTGGTAGATATACTCGTCGTGGTAGAGAAATGTCGTTTCGACGCGCAAAAGGCCGGCGAATGTGTAGCCCGCGACGGCCCCGTAGCCCAGCATCGAGAGCTTGACGTCCAGGCCCCAGGGATCGCTCAGACGCGGGATTTGCTCGATTCTGCGCTCGTTGTAAAATTGCGCAAGATCCTCGACGTACTTCTCCTCTTTGAGGACCGCCACGCGTCGATTGAGCCTCGAGCGCGCCTTGATCCGCTCAATTCGGCAACGCCGGTCAAGCCCGCACTGATCGTCGGCCGACTCATCGAGCACCTGAGCGCTCGACGTGCCCTGCTGCGCACTGGCGGACGTGCGATCGCTGCCGGATCGCAGCTTTTCGTCGACACAGATCTGATCGCGGCAGGCAAAGCCTGCCTGGCAATCCTGGTGACGTGTGCAGCTGATCTGGTTGTTGGCGTTTGCATTGGGAAAGAGCAGGGACATGCATGTCTGCGCGCTCGCTGCGCCAGGCCAGGCCAGGCATACGACAAGCGCAAACAGTGAAAGCAGTGCCGACAGCTGGCGCGGGCGAACGTTCATGGCCTGGCTCCCGCCGACTCAGGCTCGGTAAAAAACGATGGCCAATTCGCTGGCTGCACTTCGTCGCGAGGCACGAGCGCCAGTGAAAACACCGGCGAAAGCGTAGGCTCGATCGGCGGCTCGAACTGGGCGAGCTGGCGCGCGTTGAGCTGAACCGTACCGAGCACCAGAGGCGCGGCGTCGGTGGCGCCGACGCGCTCGGCGTAGCCGCGCGGATGATCGTCGAGCATGGCGCTGGCCAGCCGGTAGAGCTCGACGAGCGCCGGGCGTGCCAGCGATTCGTTGGTCTCGCGCAAAAATCCCTGGGTCTGAGCGACGATGATGCGCAGCCACTTTTGGCGGCGAACGCGCGCCCTGGGCGTCTCGCCCCACTCGGCCATCACCGGCAGCATCAGGCGCAAGGCGCGCGCGAGCTCGGCATCGGCGTGGGCAAAAAACGACGAGCGACGATGTTGGGGCACGACATCGAGCAGCTTGTCCGGGCGGGCTGTGATTTTTGCGACATTTTCGACGAAGACACGCTCGTTGTCGTCAAGAAACGCCGAGAGGGCCAGCAGTGCGTAGAATCGTGGATGCTCGCGTGCGTCGGTTTGGCGCGCGAGCAACCAGCGCGCCGCGGCTGCCGCATTCTCCGGGCGTCCGCGATCGAGTGAGACTGCGGCAAACTCTTCAACACGCCCAAAGGTCTTGTTTCGAGGGCCCATCTCCTCGAGCAGCTCGATCGTGCGCGCCTCGAAGGGGTAATCGGCGATCGTCTGCAAGACCTCGGCGTAGAGTCCGCGCATGAACGGATCGGCCTCGTAGGGGCGATCGCGAAAGGCTGCCATCGCCAGGGCAAGGAAGCGATCTTCGAGGCCGACGCGGCGCAAGCTGAGCGCACCGTAGTAGGCATAAGGGCTGAAAAATCGCGACGTTTGCGGCGGCACCTTCTCGGTGAGCGCCGCTGCGTCCTCCCAAAGCGCTGCGTTCATCAACAAACGCAGCCGCAGATAGCGCGAGCCCCAGTGGTTGTCATCCGAGAGGCCCAGCGCTTCGGCGCGCGCGAGGTGGCCAAGAGCATCGCTTGGCCGCTCGAGCTTTGCGAGCAGCACGCCGTGCAAAAGCTCCATGCGCGAGCGCTCACCAGAATCGACGAGTTCAACGACTTCATAGCGGCTTGCAGCCTCGAGGTGAGCGAGCGCCTCGCGGTGGAGGGCGGCGATCTTCTCCGGGTCGGCGCCGTCGTCGCGCTCGAGTTTGCGCGCCTCGCTCCAGAGCAGCTGGGCGCCGTGAACCCGCGTGTGCCACAGCAGCCTGGTCAGGCTCTCGCCGCCCTGATCGTCGGAGAGCGCGCGGCCGGCCGCGAGCACAGCCTCGACGGCGCTGATCTCGAGAGCGACCCAGTCCTGGGCCACCACACCATCGCTTGGGGCGGCCGTGACCGACTCGGCCAACGACTTTCGCAGCTCATCGCAGCCGGAGTCGGCCGCCAGAGGCGCAGGCAGCTCGTCGACCCAGGACTCGTCCTCGGGAAGCCAGTAAATGTAGCCGGGTGGCAGGTGATCGGCGACGCGGTCGAAGAAATCTGGATGATGCAGCCGGGCGAAGATCGTGTCTCGCCCCCAGGTACCCGTGCGCGCGGTGAGGGCCTGGCCGAGCATGCGCTCGCGACGAGCATCCTCGAGCACGAGGCCGGCATAGACCACACGCGCGAGCGGGTCTTGCAGGCCCAGATCCTCGGGATTTGCGACCTTGCGGCAATTGATCAGCGCAACCCAGCCCTCGGCGACCGAGGTCCAGTCATCGCCCGATGCGGTGTGGCGCTCCATGGCCACGCGCTGCTCAAAGGCTGCGAGCTTTCGCTCGTAGAGCAGCTCAAAGCGTGCATCTTGCGGCAAGCTCGCATGGCTGTAGGTGACACAACCCGTGCTCAAGGCCGCCGCAGCCACAAGGAGTCGAACGCTCCAATGATTGGTCATGGGCCGGCCTCTGGGACGGCCGCAAGCCCGCCATAGGACCACCCCAGGCCGAGAAACGGCGCGAATCCAAAGCTCGGTACCCAGCCTCGGTCACGTCGTTCCATTTGTGCGGTCAAATTGAGGTCCAACTTCACCTGAATGCCCCACTTGAAGTGGTTGAGCAGCGAAAGCCCGGTCAACACCGTGGGCAATACACGTTGACCAGCAAAGGCCGTGCCGGCGTGCAGCGTAATTTGCGGATCGAAATGCACGACAAAGGTGTCAAAGGCCAGGATCTTGCCGTAACCAAACGAGTAGCGCAGCCCGGCCGTGGTCAGATAATTCTGCGCTCGCGCGTCCGGCGTCAGCCCGGCGCGCTCACGAATACTGTCGCCCGCTCCGCTCAAGCGCGTATAAAGCCAGACAAGGCGAAGCTCAGCGCCAAGCTGTTCATTGAAGTAGTAGCCCAGATCCAGGCCCGCGCCCAGAGTGTTGTATAGGTCGTTTCGAACGTGGGTGACGCCCACCAGATGCATCGTGACATGGCCCTCTTTGGTGCCGAATCGTTTTTGCACCGTCGGCCGATTGGGCGGCGTGTCCTCGCGCTCGGCGGCCAGCCCGAGTGGCGCAGCGAGCAAGCCCAGGCAGAGCGTCAGTAGGGGCGCAAAGCTCTTCATCGCGTCCACTGGCATACCTGACTTTGCTGCCAGTTGTCGTAATCGACACCGGAGCGCGTGCGGTAGGGGCCATCGCAAAAACGCTCGCAGATCTCGACGACAACCACAACGCGCTGGCGGCGGTACTCGACGTGTGCAACGAATTCCTGGGGCTCGAGTTCGACGCGATAGTCTAGCGCGCCGTCGCCAGGCCAGTGGTAAACGCTGCCCGAGGCGCGCACTGCGAGGCCCGAGATGACCAGGTGAGAGATTTGGGGGGTGGCATCACAGATCTTGAAGAATTGCGGGCGGGTTGCGCCCTCCGGGCGGCGAATCGGCACCTGCGTGAAACGGTCGTGGTCCATCGTGCGAAAAGGCACGTTGTAGGTGGCGAAAGCCTTCAAATCGGCCAGAAACGACTCGTCCTCAATCGGGCGCCAACCCGTCGACCACTCCCAGGGCGCGAGACCCATCAAAGTGTTCGAGCCGATCAGCCAGCTATAGGGCACGAGCTCGTCGGTCTGATACATCTGGTTGGCAAAATCGTAGAGCTGCAAGATCAGCCGCTCGCTGGGCGGAAGTTCCATATTGTTCAAGTAGACGAGCACCACGCGCACACGCTCAGGCGCAAAGCGCGCTGCCGCATTCTTGATGTCTTCGGCCATCTTCGAGACCGGATAGTCCTGGCGTGCACGCTGGGTGCAGCCGTCGGTCGAATCCCCCGTGTCGGCCGAGATCGGCGTGTAAATGCCGGCTCGCACGACATTGGAGCCGCGCGCGTTCAGGCTTGCCGAGGCTGTTCCAACAATCTTGTCGGTGACCTGCTTGCAGCGCTGAGCGTTGCTGATCTGTAAATCGACCAAGAAGAGGTACACCGTTGCATGCGTTTGCTCCGGCGGAACGTAGTCTTGAGATTCCCAGAAGAGCTCAGCCGAGGGCTTGAAGGGCACCTTGACGATCACGCCGGCGTTGTCGTCGCGTTTGGGCCTGGCGGCCACGCACCAGGCGCCCGAGGTCCAGCCCTCGGCAAGAGCGCTGCGCGCTCCCAGCTCCAGCCAATTCGATCGTGGCTCGGCGCATGGATCGGTGTCGCTTCCACGGCCGACGAGCTGCCACTGGTAGCCGCGCTTGAGCGGGATCTTGTTGTCGGCAAACCAGTCCTGCCGGCGCGCATCGAGCCTGCTGTTGTTCTCGACGGCGATCGGACGCACGCCGAAGGTCTGGTGAGCCTGATGACGGCGCGCCTCGCTACCAGGAAACACGCCGTGGCGCGCATGGACCGAGCGGATCGGTGCAAGATCCGAGGGGAAATTATAGCGCCCCGGCAACTGGTACTGAAAGCAGACGTAATTTCTGTCACAGGGGTAGGGCTCCGCAGCATAGGGTGCTTTGGACAGATCGAGGCGCACGAAGTCAAAATTGAGGTAGATCTCAAATTCTATGTCTTCGAGTGCGGCCTCGTCGCGAAGCCGCCATGACAGAAAAGTCATGTCCTCTTGATGCGAGTAGACCACATCCAGGCCGCGAATGGCGTGCGGGCCACGCTCAAATTCGACGAACGCACACCCATAAACGGCGCACAATATGAGCAGAACACTGGGCCAAAAGGCGCAGCGGACCGATGTACTTGTGCGGATCGGCTGTGGGGACGTTTGTGGCATAGACTCGTCGATGGCATGAAGCGTGCGGCCGTGATTATCGACTGCCTGAGGTAGGTTTGCAAAGTGTTTGCCATGCCCGCATTTCTTTGCGAACGCAAGGCAGGGCAGGCGCGGGTGCGCGCGTTGCGCAGGCGGGCAAAACTCCGGTGCTGGCAAAGCGCCGCCTGGGGTATTTGAAACGGAGCCTGGGGTATTTGAAACGGAGCCTGGGGGCTTGTTCACCCAGGCGGAGGTGGGGTTTTGCGGGATTTAATTGCGGATCAGCCGTGCTTGCGGTTGATCCGCTCGGCGACGACGACGGCGTCGACGATCGACCAGATATGTACAACCCAGCCGAGCAGCACGAACCACAGCAAGAAGCAAAGGACCATCATGATGATGCCCTTGCTGACCTCACCGTTGTAGATCTGGCCGGTGCCGCACAGGATCAGGCTGAGCAAAAGGGCCATGCCCGGTTGGTGCTCGGGTTGTTCGATATGGCTGTCACAGGCGAGCACGAAGTCGCCCTTGTGGGTTGCGGCCAGGGCCGTGGTGGGCCCGGCGTAGCCAAAGCCGTAGTCGTCTCGCGCCGGGGTCAATGGGCTGGAGACGTGCTCGTAGCCTGTGCACGAGACGACCGTGGGGCGCGCATCGGGCAGCGGCTTGGGCTCGCAGCGCGCCGTCGTGCTGACGACCAGCGGGCTCGAGCCGCAGCGATCCAGGCTGGCATCGGGTGTGGCATAGCGACTGGTCACACCAAAGAAGAGGTCTTCGCGCGGGGCGGTCTGCGTGCGCGCTCGCTGCTGCTGCTGGGCCGGCTGCTGATACCAGGGCTGCTGCTGGGTTTGCTGCTGCGGGTGGTGGTGCTGCGGGTGAGGCTGTTGTTGCTGGGGATCGGGCTGGGCAAAGCGTGGTTGCTGATGGAGTGGTTGGTGATGGAGTGGTTGGTGATGGAGTGGTTGGTGATGGGGGGCGTGCAGCGCTGAGGCATTGGGCGCGTTGTCGCCATCCTGGCCAAAGGCCGTATAGCCGTGGTGGTGGCGTGCGTTGGGGTTGCCCAGTTGAGCATCGTGGCCCTCGGCCTGGACGGGTGGGCTGTGGGCGGCGATCGCGGCGCGTGGCTCCATGCGCCGCGGTGGCGGGGCATAGGCCGGGGTGTCATCGCTGGTGGCGGCGTTGGGATTGACAAAGCTGCGCGTTGCGCCGCTTTGGGCCACCGCCGGGCTTTGGAACGCGGGCGGCAGCGCCGAGTTTTGCGGCTGGGGCAGCGGAGGCGCAGCCGGCTGCATGTTCGGCTGCAAACGCGGCGGGCTCTGGGGCGCCGGCGCCACCCTCTGGGGCTGGTGCGAGCTGGGCAATGGCTCAGGGCTGTGTGCGCTCAACGTCTCGAAGCGCTCGCGCGAGAGCGCCGCCGCTACCTCGCCCTGGTTGGGCACGCGGTAGTAGAGGTTGCCCTCGGCGTCGCTGTCAAGCTCGAGCACACCCTCCTCGAGCAAGAGATTGAGCAGGCGATTGGCTTCGCGACTGGGAATGCCCAGATAATAGGCGACCGAGGCCGTCGTGATCCGGGCGTCCGTCTCGAAGGCCAATTTTAGAATTGCTTGTTCAAATCGTTGAACTTCCATATGGCGCCACCCTTCTTCCGTTACCACTTCACCCAACGACTGCGGTCAACCAGTCGCCCTATGCGGTGCATCCGTCTAGTCACCTAACAATGGTACCGATTGGGATTGTTCCCAACAAGCACAGCCGCGAGGTGCACACCGTGTGTGCCGAGGCGTGCTCGCCGGCTGCATTCTTTGACGCAGCCAAGGACCAAAATGTTTCGAGAAAATCTCTCATTTCTATATATCACAGCTGTGGTGCAAGCACGACCACTTGTTTACTGAAGCTAAGCAAGCCCTGCGTGATTTCAATCATCCCGCTGGGCTCAAAGCGCGCGGGCAAACCGTAGGCCAGAAAGGCGTCGACGGGGCGAATCGGCAGCGTGCAGCGCGCGCTGGCGTAGTGAATCGGCACGATCTGGGCCGGCTGCAGGCGCCGAGACCACTCGTCGGCCTGGGCGGCGCCGATCGTAAAGAAGCCGCCCACGGGCACAAAGAGCACGTCGATTAGGCCAAGCGCCTCGATGATCGCCGACTCCGGGCTTTGGCCCACATCGGAGAGGTGCACGAGCACCAGGCCATCGACGTCGATGCGCACGATGTCGACCGATCCGCCCCGGCGGCGCCCGCCGTACTCGTCGTGGGCAACCGGCAGCCGGCTAACCCGAAAGGGCCCGGCCACGCCTTGCTCGATCACCTGGGGCCGGGGGCTGGGCAGGGTGTCGATCGCGCAGTGATCGACGTGGCTGTGGCTGCAAACGACAAAGTCGGCGCGATGGGGGATCGGCGCGTAGGCCAGGCGACCCTCGAAGCCGCCGGCGTTGTAGGGATCGAGCAGCAAGGTGGTGCCGTCGCCGGCCGTCAACAAGAGGCTCGCGTGTCCGAGAAAGCCTATCTGCATCGCAAAATTTCCGGGGATAAAACGCATGGAGACGATCGCCGCGCTTTGCGCGTGATCGTCTCCACTATCCCACGATCGTGCTCGGGGGCCAAGCGAGCGGCTCGAGCCTGGTGGATCAGCTCGTCTTGACCTTGACCTGGTGGCGCTTCTTGCTGGCGCTCTTGGGAAGGTGAACGTGCAAGACCCCCTCCTTGAGCTTGGCCTGGACCTTTGCAGCGTCGATGCCCGCGCCCAAGACAAGCGTGCGCCGATACTCCACGATCTCGTCTTGCTGTCCGTTTTGGCCGCTCTTCTTGCCCTTGCCGTTGCCGTTGCCGGTCTTGTTGTTTTGAGCGAGTTGAGGCGTCCAGGTGCCGTAGAAGGTGAGGCGCTCCTCGGCGAAGTTGACCTCGAGGCTCTTCGGATCGACGCCGGGCATGTCGGCGATCACGAGCAACTCCTCGTCATTCTCACAGATATCAACCGCTGGAATCATCACCTCAGGGTGGCCTTGGGTGAAAAGAGCAGTGGGATTGAGGCGAACAGGTACGTTTTGCAGGGCCATTTTGCTCCTCAAAAAATTAAGATGCGGGGTTTACAAGGCGTCGAAAAATTAGCGGGTCTTGACCGAGATCTGGCGAGGCTTGCTCTCTTTGGTCTTCTCGATCTCGATCGTGAGAAGTCCGTGCTTGAGCTCGGCCGTGGCCTTGGAGGCCTCGACCTTGGCCGGCAGCGTGAAGCTGCGCGTGAACTGCATGGGCATGCGCTCGCGCCGATGCACCGAGTAACCCTTGGGGACATCGTCCTTGCGCTCGCCACGGATGGTCAGCGTCTGATCGTTGACCATCACGTCGAGATCCTTTTCGCTGATCCCGGGCACCTCGGCCTGAATGAGAAACGAGGAGCCGGTGTCGTAGAGGTAGCAGCGCGGACCGGCGGCCAACCCCATCTCCAGCCCACTCAAGGCGCTCAGTTGGCCCATGTTCATCGCACCGGCGCCGATCGAGCCCATGCCCATCTCCTCAAAAACGCGGTTGAGGCGGCGGCGAAACACCTCGATCATCTCCATCGGGTTGTCGAATCCACCACCACTCCAGGGCGCCATTTCATTGCGTTCGTTCCAGCGTGTCAGCATGGGCTTGCTCCTTGACCATCGATTGTGTCTGCACACCCAACAAACCAGGCCAGAGAACGACGCGCGACTGCCCCGGACCGGGGTGTACGACGAATGAGTACGGCTTGACATTGACCGCGAACAAATACGCACGTCCCCTGAGGCGGCAAGGCAAAATGAGAAGTTTTTTTCAATGCTGGGGCAACGCACAGCCGATCTAGCTGGCCATCACCCGCATAAACCATGCAGCGAGCGCCATGCGCTCGAGCGTCTCGAGCGCGTCGAGCTGCGTGGCCAAAAGTGCCGGGGGCGATAGATGCGTGGCGTCAACCGATCGGGTGGCGCCGTCAACATGGCGCGCGATGATCTGATCTTCGCTGCGCTCGGCCGTCCAGCTTTGTTTGGCCGTGTAGTTCGGGCGCAGCGACCACTGATTGACCGTGCTGTCCTCGGTGCGCTCAAAGAGGCCGAGCAATTGGGCATTGCGGTCGAAGACCGCCCAGCCGCGCTCGACCTTTTCGATGCGAAGTCGGCCGGGCAACTCGAAGACCTCCGGGCTGACCGCCCGAAAGCGAGCGGTCGTGGCGCGATCGACGCTCTCCAGGCTGACGCTGTGCTCGGGCTCCCCGGCGCTCGTGTGCCAGCGCACAAAACCCTGGGTGCGAAAATCTTCGCTGTAGATCTTCCACGTGTTGCGCCGCGAGCGCAGCTTGAGTACGGCCTTTCCGCTGGCATCGGTGACGACGACGCGCTTGCCGCCACCGCTGACCACCGGATCGACGGCGTGGTGCGCGCTGAGCTCACCGGCGCGCGAGCAGCCGCCAACGAGCGGTGAGAGAATGGCGAGCAGGCAGACCAGGGTGAGGGCGCGACGTAACATCGTTTCTCAGTTGATGGGGATAGCGTGATTCTTGCAGAACTGATCGAGCAGTCCGTTGACGAAGGCCGGCGTGGACTTGTCGCCGTACAGCTTGGCCAGCTCGATGCAGGCGTTGATCGTGATGATCGGCGGGATCTCACGAAGAAGGATCTCGGCTGCGCCCAGGCGCAGCAGGTTGCGATCGACGGCCGCCATGCGATCGAGGCGCCACCTGGGGCTCAGGGCCTGGATCTCGGCGTTGAGTGTGTCGAGCTGCTCGTAGGCGCCCGTGACGCGCTCGGTGACGAGATCCCAGCACTGTGCGGCGTCGGGCACGAACTCCTCGGCGATCGCCAGGGAGCTGGCCAAGACGGCCTGGGGCGAACGCTTGGAGATGTCGGTTGCATAGAGCATCCACAGCACAATGCGCCGGGCATTTTTGTTGCGCTCACTCGTCACAGTTGTTCGATCTCCGAGAACAGGTTGGCCATCTCGATGGCCGCCATGGCCGCTTCGGCGCCCTTGTTGCCAGCCTTGGAGCCGCTGCGCTCGATCGCCTGCTCAATCGTATCGCAGGTGATCACGCCAAAGGCCACCGGCACGCCCGTTTCCATTCCAACGCCGGCAATACCCTTGGCCGCCTCCGAGGCGATAAAATCAAAGTGCGGCGTCGAGCCGCGGATCAACACGCCCAGACAAAGCACGGCGTCGAGCTCGACCGACTTGAGCAGGCGCGCGCTGGCCTGGGCCAACTCATAGCTGCCCGGAACCCGCACCACGATGATGTCGCGATCCTCGGCACCGTGGCGAACCAGGGTATCGATCGCGCCAGCGACCAGCTGCTCGGAGAAAATGCTGTTCCAGCGGCTGGCCACGATTCCAAAACGCTTGCCCTCCGCACTAAAATTTCCCTCGATTATTCGGGCCATCGACCACGTCCTTATTTTGAGCGTTCAATTTGCCAGCATTTTGACGACCTAAGGTGGCGCGTCTGCACCACCTTAGGTGACGCCTTATGTATTCGAGCCGCAGGCAAATGGCAACAGGCTTGCTCGCAAGCCCGCGCTCTCGGAGCCGGCGCTCGAGCGCGTGGTCGTGCCGGTCGTGAGTCCATGGCGAAGAGGGTCTACCTCGACTTGACGCCCTATGCCTCACGATCCGAGAAGATCCTCGGGTGTGGCCAGATGGACTGAGTCTTCGTCTCGGGCGTAGGCCTCGAGTTCTGCGGTGAATCCCGACTTGGAGGCGATGAGGAATTGGCGCCTGGCATTGCGACCATAGGTGGTCTTCGCGGCGTCGGCGCGCAAATCGTCGAGCACATTCATACCCACCGGCGAGCTCCACCATTTGCATTCTCCAAAGAGCACCGTGCCGTCGAGCAGCGTCGCGGCGATGTCAATATCGTAGTCGGCGCCCCAGATCTTGCCAACCTCCCGGCAGGGAATACCCAGCCTTTCGGCCCCGTGACGAGCTACGTATTGATGGGCGATCCATTCAAAGATCTCGCCCATATAGCCGTCAAATGCCGGCCGGACGGCGTGTTCATAAACTTCTCGGGCGTGTCCGGTCGCGATGGCGGAAATGTTGGGCAAACAAAAGTGGTACCAGAATGCCAGAAACGGGTCGGCGAGGTAGTAGCGACGATTGCGGGCCCTGGGAGAGGCATCGAGAGAGCGAACCACGCGGATGAGTCGCAGCGATTCGAGCTTAGTAATATAAGGGGCGAGCGTGCTTCCATCGCCAATCTCGGGAGTACGGCCGACGATCTCACCTGTGGTCGTGCAGCCGGTGCCAATGGCCTGGAGAATCGTGGCATAACGCGCAGGCGAAGACAGCTCGGCCCGCAGGACGTTGAAAGCCTCGTTGGCAAGAGGAGCGCCCGGCTCAAAGATCAGCTCGCGGATGTTTTCGGCGAGGGAGACGGTCGGATCGCACAATTGAAGATAATAGGGCAGACCGCCAAAGACACCGTACGCAGCTAACTGATCGATGGACGAAAGGTTCGGAAAGAATCCCGCGGCATCGCGTATTGGGAGCGGTTCCACATCGATCTCCAGCGTCTGGCGACCGCGCAATGGGTTGCGCTCCCCGAGAAGCTCCTCCATGAAGGAGATCTTGGAGCCACAAAGGACCAAGTTCAGCCTGATGCCCTGGGCAACGACGCGATCAAAGACTTTCTGGACAATCGACGGCAATCCTTCGACGCTCTCGCAGATGTAGGGAAACTCGTCGAGGATGAGCGTGAGACCAGGGATTCGATGGTGAGCGAGCTCCGCCGTATAACTCAGCAGCGACTCCCAGTGCTCGATTCCCGAGAGGATCGGATCGGACTCGCCAAGTGCTGCGGCGATCGCTTCTTTGAGAAGGAGGAGATTCATTGACCCGACGACTTCGGTCGCCTGATAATACACGCTGGCCCGCCCACGGGTAACATGGGTCAAAAGCGTCGATTTGCCCACCCGTCGTCGGCCATACACGACAATTAGAGAGGGACGGTCCTTGTCCAATTCCCGACGCAGTGAGGTGATCTCCTGGTCGCGACCAATCAGCTGGCGGGCTGCCGTCATTGTCGCTCCGTTGGTGACTGATGATGAAGAATCACGATTATGATAATCTGGATTATCATAATCTGGATTATCATAATCATGATCATGGACTCTCACAAGCCTTCGCACTCAGAAACCCGGCTGGCTGCAACGGGTTTGGATTTTCTGACGAGAGCGGAGAAATGACAGTTTCCGACATCAACGATCGGTCTGTTATGGGATCGCGACCTGGTCGACGATCTCGATGCCGTAGCCCTCGGCGCCGACGATCTTCTTGGGCTCGTTGGTGAGCACGCGAATCTTGCCGCAGCCGGCGTTCTTGAGGATCTGGGCGCCGATGCCCAGCGAGCGCAGGATTTGCTGGGGTTGGTTGATCTCGAGGGCGCGACGCGCGGCGGCGGCGTCCTCGCTGGACGGCGCGTTGAGGTGGCGGCGCACGAGATCGAGGGCGCTGGTCTCGGGCTTGTCGAGGTAGACGATCACGCCGGTGCCCTCGCTGGCGATTGCGGCCATGGTGCGCCCGACCTGCTGTGTGCAGGGGCTGCTCAGGCGCGTAAAGGCGTCGAAGGTGTCGCAGCGCGGCTGCACGCGCACCAGCGTGGGCGTTTGGGGCTCGGGCGTGCCGCAGATAAAGCACAGGTGTTGGGCGTCGTCGACGAGGCTGCGGATGACCTGGACGCGCCAAGAGCCCGGGTACTCGGTCGGGAGCGCGGCATCCTCGATCACCTCGATGAGGGTCTCGCGCTGCAGGCGGTAGGTGATGATGTCGGAGACCGAGAGTAGGATCAGCCCGTGGGTCTCGGCGAAGGCGCGCAGATCGGGCAGACGGGCCATGGTGCCGTCGGGGTTCATGATCTCGCAGATCACGCCCGAGGGTTTGAGCCCGGCCATGCGTGCCAGATCGACGCTGCCCTCGGTCTGGCCGGTGCGCACGAGCACGCCGCCTCGGCGCGCGCGAAGCGGAAAGATATGGCCGGGCTTGACGATGTCCTGGGGGCGAGTCTCGTCGGCCACGGCCACGCGGATGGTGTGGGCGCGGTCGGCCGCCGAGATCCCGGTGGTCACGCCGGTGGCCGCCTCGATGCTCACGGTAAAGGCTGTGCCAAAGGGGCTGGTGTTGCTGTCGACCATCATCGGGATGCCCAGCTTGTCGATGCGCTCGCCGGTCATCGTCATGCAGATCAAGCCGCGCCCGTAGGTCGCCATGAAGTTGATCGCCTCGGGCGTGACGCGCTCGGCGGCCATGACCAGGTCGCCCTCGTTCTCGCGCTCTTCGGCATCGATAAGGATGACGAGCTCTCCACGGCCAATGGCCGCGATGGCCTGCTCGACGCGCTCGATGATTTCGCTGTTCATGATTCTACTCCCTTAGACGTGCTTACGGCTTGGCTGAGCCAAAACCGGCATTTTGCAACATGTCCCAGTCGACGCCGCCCTCCGGGGCGACGAACTTCTTGACGTACTTTCCGAGCACGTCGGCTTCCAAGTTGACGCGCCGGCCTGGCGCATGGTCGCCGAGATTGGTCTTTTGGGCCGTAAACGGAATGATCGCAAGCCCAAAACGCTCGTTGCGCACCCAGTTGAGCGTCAGGCTGACCCCGTCAACGGTGATCGAGCCCTTGTCGATGAGATACTGCGCCACGCTCTGCGGCGCCTCGATCTCGAGCAGCCAGGTGTTCTTTTCGCGCGTGCGCGCGCGCAGGATGCCGACGCCGTCGACATGGCCGAGCACCATGTGTCCGCCGAGTCGGTCGCCCATGCGCAGGGCCCGCTCGAGGTGAACCCGGTCGCCGACCTTGCGATCGCCGAGCGTGGTTTTTCGAAGCGTCTCCGGGCTGGCATCGACGCTAAAGCTAGCCTTTGCCAGATCGGTCACCGTCAAACAGGCGCCGTCGACGGCGATGCTCTCACCGAGCTCGATCGTGGCGATCTCGAAGCCTGTGGTGATCGTCACGGTCCAATTCTCTGCGCTCTGGCGAAGGCTTGCAATGGTGCCGATATCGGCGACAAGGCCGGTGAACATGATCGAGCTCCTTATCAGGGCGAGCCAGGCTTTCGAGGCGTCAGATCGCGCAGGGCGTTGGGTACGTCTCCCCAGATCAGCACGTCATCACCCAAAAGGGCGATCTGGCGCTGTTCGAGGTCGATCACATCGGCCATCGTCGCCGCACCGAGTCCGGCAATGGGCGAGGGGGCATCGGCGCCGCCAATCAGCCTCGGGGCGATGAAGGCGTAGACGCGATCGACCAGTCGGCGCTCGAGCAGGGAGCCGACGAGCGCTCCGCCGCCCTCGACGAGCACGCTCAAGACGTCGCGTTGTCCGAGCGCCTCGAGCACGGCGCGCTCGTCGAGCCAGCCGCGCTTGTCGGTCGCCACGAGGGCGACCTCGACGCCTTCGCCTCTGCGGGCTGCGACGCGCTCGGCGTCGAGCCCCTCGGCGGCGAAGATCAGGATCTTGGTGCTCGCGTTGGCGGTGTCAAAGACGCGCGACGTCGGCGAGGACTCCAGGCGCGCATCGAGCACGACGCGCATCGGGTCGCGGCCGGCTTCGAGGCGACAGTTCAGGCGTGGATCGTCTTTCTTCAGGGTCGTGGTTCCGACCATGATCGCGTCGTAGGTGTTGCGAAGCGTCTGGACGTGGTCGCGCGAGGCCTCGCCGGAGATCCAGGCCGAGTCGCCCGAGCGGGTGCCGATCTTGCCGTCGAGGCTCATCGCGTACTTGACCGAGACAAAGGGCAGGCCGGTGGCGATATGCTTGAAGAAGGGCGCGTTGAGCTGGCGGCTCTGCTGCTCGAGCACGCCGCAGACCACCTCGATGCCGGCCTCGCGCAGCACGGTGACGCCGCGGCCGCTGACGCGTGGATTGGTGTCGATCGTGCCGATGACCACGCGGCGAATGCCGGAGGCGAGCACGGCGTTGGTGCAAGGCGGCGTGCGGTTGAAGTGGCTGCAGGGCTCGAGGTTGACGTAGAGCTCGCACTCGCTGCCGGGCACACTCAGATTGCGAAGCGCGGCGACCTCGGCGTGATCACTGCCAGCGCGCGCGTGAAAGCCTTCGGCGACGATCTGCTCGCCATGCACGATCACGCAGCCCACGGCCGGGTTGGGTCGCGTTCGACCCAGGCCACATCGCGCAAGCTCGAGGGCGCGGGCCATGAAGCGCTCGTCGCGCTTTGCTGCAGGCTGGGTACTCATGAGCACTAACCTTCGTCTTCTTCATCGGGCGGTGTTGGCGCGTCGGCCTCGGGATGGGCGTCCGAGCGGCCCATCGCCTTGAGTTCTTGGAGGAACTCTTCGATGTCACTGAAGCCGCGATACACGCTGGCGAAGCGAATATAGGCGACCGGGTCGAGATGGCGCAACTGCGTGGTGATCGCCGAGCCGACCCAATCGCTGGAGACCTCGCGCAGGCCAAGCTCGAGCATCTGCTCCTCGATGCGGTCGACGACCTGATCGATCTGCTCGAGCGAGATCGGGCGCTTGCTGCAGGCCAGGCGTATGCCACGGCGAATCTTCTGGCGGTCGTAGTCCTCGAGGCTGCCGGCTTGTTTGACGATCTGGGGGAAGGCCTCCTCGATGTGCTCATAGGTGGTGAACCGGCGATCGCAGTGCAAACACTCTCGCCGCCGGCGGATCGCCTCGCCGCCCTTGGAATGGCGCGAGTCGACGACCTTGTCTTCCATGTGGCCGCAAAAAGGACAACGCATCAGCGATTGTTCTCGTTTTTCTCGATCTCGGCGATGCGATGCACACGGCGCTGGTGGCGGCCGTCATCGCCGGGCTCAAAGGCGGTATTCAAGAAAGCCTGCAAACACGAAAAGGCCATCTCGGGCCCAATCATGCGGCTTCCCATGCACAAGACGTTGGCGTCGTTGTGTTGGCGCGCGAGGGCGGCGCTGACCGGCTCGCTGACCATCGCCGCGCGCAGGCCGCGCACCTTGTTGGCCGCGATCGACATGCCGATGCCCGATCCACAGGTCAAGACGCCAAAGCGCGCCTCCTCGAGGGCAATTTTGCGGCCCAAAAGCTCGGCAAAATCCGGATAGTCGACCGGGTGGCTCTCCGTGGGGCCCAGATCGAGCACGCTGTAGTCGCGGGCCTTGAGCCAGCGAATCAGCTCACTTTTGAGGCCGACGCCGGCGTGATCGCTTGCCAGGGCGACATCAAAGCTCTCGGAGGCTTCCGAGGGCTCGTGGGAGCGAAGAGGCTCGATGAGCGCGACCAGATCGCCCACCGTGGCGATCTTCTCCAGGGAGGCCTCGGCGATCTCGCCCAGCGCAAAGACCTCTTCGACTCGCCAGACCAAGTTGACGATATCGAGGCTGTTCGCACCCAGATCGTCGACAAAGTGATCGCTCAAGCGGATCTCGCGGTCGGAGATCTCGAGGATCTCAGCCACGACACGAATGACTTCAGTCTCGGTGGACATCGCAGGCGTTTCCTGAGGGTGGCGGGCGCCGAGTGCTCGGGGACAAAACACATGCGGCGCCGCAGGTGCGCGGCGCCGATGCAACGAAGTTCTCACCGCCCAGATCAAACGTGCAAGCCGCCGGCTTCAAGGCCAGCGAGCCGTCAGACCTGCTCCCAAACCTCGACGACCTGCTCCTCGCGATACTGACCGCACTCGGCGCATGCGCGATGAGGGCGGCGCGGCGCATAGCAGTTGTCGCAGCGCTGAGTGAGCACGGGCTTGGTGATGTCGTGGTTAGCCCGGCGTGAGCGGGTCTTGGCCTGTGATTTTCTCTTTTTTGGTACAGCCATGGTGTGCCTCCTATTGGTGCCAGTTCAAACGAGCGAAAGCATCCACGGGTATCCAACGAATTCAAGGGATGCTTCGAAGTTTCTTAGTTTACATCTTTGTCCGAGCCGGGGTCAGCCAGCTTGACGTTTCTCAGGGCCGTCCAGCGAAGGTCGACTTGAGCCTCTTCATTGGATGCCACGGCTTCTTCACCGATATTGCGTTCATAAGCTTCATCGCACTGCTCGCTGATCTCGGGCGAACACAGTGCAAAGTTTGGAAGTTCGAGCAGAACCGCTTCGCGAATGATCGGGCGAAGATCGATGAGGTCGCCCTCATAGTAGCTGACGTCGAGATCTTCGGGTGAAAGCTCGATCTCGGCGTCTTCTTCGTAGGCCTTTCGCCACGAGGGGCGGGACATCAACACAAATTCCACTTCTGCGTCAAGGTCAATCGGCCGAAGCTCCAAGCAACGCCCGCAGTTGAACTCGAATTGAGCGCGCATCGTGCCCTTCAGGCGAATCGTGGTGTCGATAAGCGAGGCATCGAGCTCCATGACGAAATCTGCGCCCTCAACCAGCGAATAATCACTGTCGGTGCCCTCGAACAGCCAACTCATCTGTTCGCCTGATCCGCGAAGCGCGATGTGCAACGGTTTGCCGTGAAAGCCGAGTAGATCAAGTTCGAAGGTGTTCATATCATTTGGCTCGAGGGTTAGGCGGGCGCTTGCTTGAGGAAAAAGCGGGGCGAAACCTACAGTCCCGTGCGACCCGAGTCAATATATGCTGTCAGGGTTTTGCAGTGCGCCGGCAAAGGGTCGCTGGCGCAGATCAGAACATCGCTACAAAACGCCCAACGTGCAGCGCTTATTTCGCCATGGGGCCATGGGAAAGTCATGCGTGTTTGACTAAAGTGGCGCGATGCGCGTCTAGTGAGCGTGACAAATTGAGTGACGGTTTTTAGCGATGCTCCAAAGGATGGCGATGACGACCAGGAATTTAAAAATAAGAGCAGCGCTCGTTGGGCTCGGGCTGATTGCGACGAGCTGCGGGCCGATGCAGCCCCACGAATACACGACGAGCGTGGCCGGTGCCTACGATACGACCTCACGCTACGACATGGGCGCGGCCTCGGGCATGCTGCAGAGCAGCGCGAGCTCCTGGAGCTCGCCGGAGGTGGCGATCGTCAAGTCGATCATCGACACCGTGCGCAGCTCCTTTGGTCAGGACGCGGCCAACGGCGTCTCCAACTACTATGGCGAGACGCTGCAACGCGATGTTCGCGGCTACCTGTTGGCCGAGTCGCCACCCTGGGCGATGAATATCTCCGAGCAACTCGGCCGCGTCGACGATCAACTCAAGACCGTCGACATCCAGGGCAGCTGGCTGGTCGCCGAGAAACAGGGCGGCCAATACGAGGTCACACAGATCTGGAGTGGCATCTCGGTGTTCAAAAACCCCAGTTGTCGCTCGGGAGGCAGCCTGCTCTGTGAACAATTCCATTTCTCCACCGAGAGCCTGCTCGAAGCGGAGTATCCGATCGAGATCATCAGCTCGCGCGCCGGCGCCATTGCCAGCGGCCAGGCGCTCGTTGTCGACGCGCATCAGGTGGAGTTCAATTATGGGCGCCTCGGGCTCTACATGCTGATCAACCAGTTGCTTCCCAATCGCGCCGACGAGGGCGGCATCGGCGTGCGCGATGTCGCGCTGGCCGCGGTCAACTGCCGCGGTTTGGCCGGCCGCCTCGCCGGCGACGACGACGTGCTCGGCTGGGAGTTTGGTGGCACGCGCATTGGACTGAGTTTGAGCCAGCTCGTGGGAAGCTGCGAGGAGGGCGTCTTCGGCTCGGTCAACCGCTTCGTCGACAACTTTAATCTGCCACTGAAGATGGATCTGAGCGGAAGCGCACAGATGGTCGACACGACGCGTGATGGCAAGATCAACCGGCTGGACAATGGCCAGCTCAGCGGAGCGATGAACCTCGCCAGCGGGCGCTCCAATGCGCGCGAGGGCGATGTCAGCGGCGAGTTCACCGCTTATCGCGTGGGCAGCTTCAATTAAACATCCCTGGCGCCAAGCCCGAGAGAGGAAGGTATGCAAAAATCACGTACGATAAAGTCGGCCCTGGCAGCAGGGTTGATGCTGCTGATGGCAACGAGCTTGATGTATGGCTGCGCCGCGCCGACGGTCAAGCTCGATGACGTCTTGCTGCAGCGCCTGACCACCGAGCGCATTGAGGTTGGCATGATCCTCGATTTGTTCAATCCCAACGATTTTGGGATGCCGCTGGAAACGATCGATTGGGGTCTGCGCTTGTTTCAAAGCCCCTTTGCCAATGGTATCGCCAAGTTTGGGCGTCAGATCCCGGCTCGCCAGAGCTCACGCGTCGAGGTGCCACTCGGCGTGCGCTTTGCCGACGTCGCCTCCAGTGTGCAACAGGTCGTGTCGAGCCGAACGATCCCCTGGAACATCGGTGGCACGTGTAATTTCCGACTGCCCACCGGCCCGCTGGCGATCGGTTATCAGAACGCCGGCTCCTGGCAAAATCCGCTGTATCGCTGAGCGCTACAGCGTCATGCGCACCTGGGCGAGCACGGCGTGGCCGATCGCGCCCGCCGGGTCGCGCGTCCATTCATAGTGCAGCGCCGGGACCAGGCGGTGGTCGAGCACGTAGAGGTTGAGGCCGCTTCGCACCCGATGCTGCGAGCCGCCCACGACGAGGTTGACCCAGTCGTGGCCGACCACCGGCTCGATGGTCAAGCCCTGGTCGATCTCGCCAAAACGGTAGGCTGCCGCGACAAAGGTGGCGGCAGGCTGGCCGTTGTACGCCCGATCCGGGGGGATCAGGACCTCGGCATGCAAATAGTAGGGCCCGCTCTCAAAGACCGCGGCCAGGTCGATGAGGCGATCGTGGCGCAAGAAGAAGGGATCGGTGGGCTCAACGGGGCGCGACTCGCCGACGCGATCGGCATAGCCGACGTGAATGGCCAGACCCAGCGCCAGCGCCACCCTTGCGCGCGCGCTGAGCAGCTGGCCGCCGCCTACTTCGACGATGCGGCCAAACGGGCTGAAGACGCCCAACTGCAGCGATCCCGTGACGTCACCAAACTGGTGCTCAAAGCTCGATTCGACGCCCGCCGCGCGTCGCGGCACCAGGCCCGCGAGCAGCGAGCGGGTGGGGAAGCGCTTTTGGGCCGAGCGAATGACATAGTCCTCGGAGGTGGGAACCTTGAAGTAGCCCGCGCGCAACTGCCAGAAACTGGTCAGGTTCAAGACGGTGAGCAAATCGAGCAATTGAGCTGCTCCCGAGGCGGCCTCGTATTGCAAGAACACGCGTCCAAGGCCCTTGTAATCGGCACGCAGGTTGAGCCTTGCCATGGAGATGTAGGGGCCGTTGTCGCGTGGATGGTCGTCGGTGACAAGCGCCCAGCCCGTTTCGGCGAGCGCGCCGATGTCGAGGCGAAGCTCTTCGTCGTCGAGCACACGGTAGGCGTAAGCCTGGTGGGCGGGAAATACAGTCGCGGCCACAAGAATCCACAGGCCAAGAAAGCTTGCATACGACGGTCGAAACATCGGTCCTCCAAGAAAGATCAAGCCCACGATCGGGGGGTGCGCAATACGTCGAGCAGGCGCGCCTCTTCACTCTCGGGTGCCGGGCTGTGATCGTATTCCCAGCGCGCGGTCAGCGGCAGAGACATCAAGATGCTCTCGATGCGCCCGTCGGTGCGAAGTCCGAACTTGGTGCCACGGTCGTAGACGAGGTTGAACTCGACGTAGCGCCCGCGGCGTAGCTGTTGCCACTCTTTGTGCGTGGGATTAAAGGGCAGCCCATGGCGTTGCTCGACGATCGGCATATAGGAGGGTAAAAACGCCTGCGCGCAGTCCGATACGAAGTCAAAGAGGGCGTCGGGGTCTTCGCCGTGCTGGTTGTCAAAGAAGATGCCGCCTAGGCCGCGTGATTCCTTGCGATGAGGGATGTAGAAGTAGTCGTCGCATTGGGCCTTGAAGCGCGCGTAGTAGCTTGGATCGTGGCGATCGCAGACCGTGCGGTAGCTCTGGTGAAAGTGGCGCGCGTCGTCTTCGAACAGGTACGACGGTGTCAGATCGCAGCCGCCGCCAAACCACCAGGAGCCCGGCTGCGAGCCGTCGCCGCGCTCGAAGTAGCGATAGTTCGCGTGCACGGTCGGCGCCATGGGGTTGTGCGGGTGAAAGACCAGGCTGATTCCGGTGGCATAAAACGACAGATCACCGACCTCGCGCCCGCCGCCCATCTGGGCTGCGGCCTCGGCGCTGAGCTCACCCATGACCACCGAGACGCCCACGCCGGCCTTTTCAAAGACGTTGCCGTCTTGGAGCACGCGGCTTCGACCGCCGCCACCGCCGGGGCGCTGCCAGCAATCCTCGCGAAAGGACTGGCCGTCAAGCGCCTCGATCGCCTGGCAAATCGTGTCCTGGACGCCGTGCACCAGCGCTTCCATGCGCTGGCGCATGGGCATCGTTTCGAGAGTCGTCATGGAGTTTGTCCTGGCTAGAGCACGCCGCCCTGGCGAAGTTTTCGAAGCTCCTCTTGCACGCGGTAAGTGGCGACTTCGATCTGGCGAGTGTGGTCGACGTAATTGGGAGCGCGCCCGGCAAAAAAGGCGTGCTGATTGAGGTAGATCAAGTAGCCGGCCATGGCAACGTTGCCGTTGCGCGCAAAGTCGTGAATGCGCTCGATCGCATTGTAGACGTTGGCGCCGGCCTGATAGGCCAGCGCGTTGGCCGTGAGCAGGGCGTGGTCGATGAGCACGTCGGCGCATACGCCCCAGCTGCGCGCAGCCCAGGGCCGCTCGCGGCGCAGGGCATCGATACGCGCGGCCTCCTCGGCCCATCGGCGCTGGCCATCGTAGAGGTGATGATAAAACGCCGGGTTGCCCGTGGCCGTGTCCGCATAAAATCCGTAAAAGGATGCAAGGCAGGTGTCGAGCTCGCCCTTGAGGCCGCGAAGCCGGCGCATCTTCCACCACTTTTGCACGCCATCAGCGAGGTTGCCGGCAAAGAGCATCTGCAAGACGCCGCCGACGTCGACGCTGGTGATCTTGTCCAGATCGACCTCGCCGCTGGCCTGGTCAAAGCCCGGAAGCACGAGGCCGCCTGTGGAGGTGGGCGCGCGGTGCTCGCGCAGGCGCTGGCGCTCGTCGAGGCTGGTTTGCAAGAGCTGGCCGAGCTCGCGGGCGATGGTTTGAAGCGGCGCTTCGTCCGCTGGGGCGCGTCTGGCGAGCGCCTGGCTTGCCGGTTGGGCAAGCAGCGCGCCCGTTTGCTGGGGCAGCGGCAGCAGTTTTTGCGCGCGCAGCTCGAGCGTGGGCAGCGCGCGCCGATTGCCGGCGCGGCGGTGCTCGTCGAAAAACTCCTGGATCGCCGAGAGCGTGTCGGCCACATACTCGTTGTAGGAGCCGTGTTGGCGCACGAGATCCTCGAGGTTGCCCAGGGCGCGCTCAAGTTCCTGGGCGCCGGTGGGCAGCAGGCCCTGGTGGCCCATGATCTCGAGGGCGTAGTCGCTCACGCCCAGATCCCAGAAGACGTCGAAGACCGCCAGCGGCTGGCCGGCGATCGCGCGCTTGGTGAGCACGGCCTTTTGCAAGGCCTCGCGCTGGTGGCTTCGCCGCCAGGTGGCCGCAGCACTCGCCCCGCCGCCGGTGGCCAGAACAAAGAGCGTTATGATGATGATTGTGACGGGATCCATTCAGGACAAAGGGCGATTGACGCCGTCTCGGGGACCGATCATGATCCAGTTTCGTTGGGGCTGGGCCTGAACCTGTGGTAGACGCCTCGCCGGTGCTTGTTCTCGCGACCTTTCTCGGCCAACCGTGGCTGACACCTGTACTCGTCTCTTTATTTCATGACCAGCTTGTATCCGCATCGAAGTCGCCCACTCTTGACCTCTGGTAGGTCGCGCGTGGCATGGAAGCTCGTGGCCCTGGTGTTCGTCGTGGCCTTGGTCTGGGGCTGTGCGAGTTTTCGCCCGACCAGTCCGGTGTGTCTGGCCGGCGCCCATCTCGACGCCTACGGGCGCTGCCAGGTTCAGCAAGCGCCCGGCCACCATATTCCTTTTCGCGCGGGACACAAAGTCAAGGTGATGCAGGGCTTTCACGGCTATGTCAGCCACAAGGAAGATCTGGCCTTCTCGGTCGATTTTGGCTGCGAGTTGGGCACGCCGATTGTCGCTTCGCGCCGCGCCGTGGTCTGGGCCGTGCGCAAGGACTCCAACTCGGGCTGCGCCGACCAATCCTGCGTCGACCAGGCCAACTACGTGATCCTCGATCACGGCGACGGCAGCTACTCGGAGTACTACCACCTGCTCCACCACGGCGTCACCGTCAAAGAGGGTGAGCACGTGTGCGCCGGGCAAGTCATCGGCTTGTGTGGCAATACGGGTTTTTCCAGCGGCCCCCACCTGCACTTTGCCGTCTCCGATGCCGCGCGCCACACGATCCCGGTCCAGTTCCAAGAACTCGGCCGCGACAATTTCGGCTACGTCGTGCCCGACACCGCCTACACCTCCCAAAACGAGCGCCAGGTCCACTGCGGCAAGACGCGCTACTCGGATTTGTCGCGCGATGCCTTCGTTCATCAGGGTGTTTTGCTTCGCGATGCGATTCCAGGTGTGATTGTAAAAGATCGGCGTACGATGACGATCGCGGGCACCTACTACGGGGATCACACCCATGTGGCCGTGCATCGCAAACCCGCGAGCAGCGGGCGTTGGGTCGAGCACTGTGTTCCGGTTGATCCAAAGGGACGCTTTCTGGTCACGATCAACTGGCCGCAGGCGAGCTTTCCCAACGGGTTTTACTGGCTGATGATCACGGGCAGCGACAAGAACTGCGCGTCACCGGGCTGGGCATGGTCGTACAAGGTACGGGTCGATGGCGACCAGAATCAAACACCAAAAGTGAGATAGCGGACCCTCGAGGGTCCGATTTGGAGCAACACATGCGCGTAATTCTTTGGATCGCAGCAATCTGTATGGCTTTCGCAGTGTTCAGCTGTGGCGGCGACGAGGCCGACAACCTCGGTGTCGGAGCCCAGTGTCAAACGGTCGACGACTGCGGCGATGCCCAGCAATGTCTGACGCAGTTCAAGGGCGGCTATTGCGGCCTCAGTGACTGTGAATCTCACGACGATTGCCCGGGTGCCTCGTCGTGTGTCACCCACGGTGATGGAAAGAACTATTGCTTTCGTCACTGCCTGGACAAGGCCGAGTGCAACGCCAACCGTGCCGTCGAAAACGAGGCCAACTGCTCCTCGAGCGCCAACTTGCTCGGCGGCGTCAAGGACGTCAAGGTCTGCATTCCGCCCTCGAGCTCGAACTGAGCCGATGAACCGCGAGCAGAGCGCGCTCAATTGCAA
>JACCWM010000169.1 GCA_013697635.1 Lujinxingiaceae bacterium
CCCCATGCCAGCCTCAAGCTGGGCGCGGACAACGTCGAGCTCAATGACTTTCGCATGCACTACCACGCCATGCAGATCGAGGAGACGCCCGAAGGCCAGAGAGCCCGCGTGCGCGCGCGCATCCGCAACGTCGGCCCGATCGCGGCAAGCTACGGGCTCGACGGGCTCAGCGGAGCGCTCGAGATGGACGCGCGCATCGGCGGCGCGCTGGGCTTTCCCGATGTCGAGCTCAAGGCCGAGCTCCGGCGTCCCGTCTTGCGCTGGGATGAGGGCGAGGTCACCGGCACCAGCGCAAAGGCACAGATCTCGCTGATCCGAGGCGATCTGACGATCCACGACCTTCACTTCGCCTCCGATGCCGGCGATGCTCGCCTGCTGGGCAAGATCGGTCTGCTCGATCCGCCACACCCGGTCGCGCGTGGCGAGAGTGGCGCCTTCATCCCGGCCGTGCGCGCCGTGCAGGCCGTTGACTTGCAGCTCTCGATTAGCGACGCCGAGCTCGCTCCCTGGAGTGATCTGATTCATCCCCAGCTCGAGGCCCGTGGCCGCCTCGAGCTGCAGGCGAGCATCGTGGGCACGACCAAAAAACCGCGCGGCAAGTTTGGCATCCACCTGCGCGACGGGGCCATTCGCGGCCAGCCGGTCGTCGCGCTCAACCTGGCAGGCGAGCTCGACGAGCACGAGGTGCGCGTGGATTTCCTCTCACTCGACGCCGATCAGGCCGCTCAATTCGAGGCCAAGGGCCGCTACGGCTACGACAAGAGCATCGACTTCGAGCTCGACCTCGAGCGCTTCGAGCTGGGCGAGGTCCGCGAGCTTGCCGCCCTGCCCGTGGCGATCAGCGGCAATGGAAATGCCCACCTTCGCGCCACCGGCACGCTCGACAAGCCCGAGATCTCCGGCGGCCTGCGCCTCTTCGGCCTCGGCGTAGGCGATCGGGCGATCGGCGACGTCGCCCTGGTCGCGACCACGGCCGACGAGACCATCCACCTGGCCGGCGCGCTGTTGCCCTGGGTCAGCATCGCCCTGGAGGTGCCGCTCAAAAAGGAGGGCTCCTACTATGCGCGCATCGGCATGGAGGGCCTCAACGTCTTGCAGGCCGTGCCCGAGCTGCGCCGCATCGCCGTGCTCGACGACGCCCAGGTCACCGGGATGATCGAGTTCTTCTTGGAATCGGATTTTTCTCACTACCAGGCGCTGGCCTATTTCACCGACGTGCAGCTCGAGTCGTTTGGCCAGAACATTCGAAACCGCGGCCCGTTCATCGCCGGCATCAACAACGGCGAGATCTTGCAGATTCAACAGGCCACGTTTGGCACCGGCGGCCGCTTTGTCAGCGTCCAGGGCGGCGTGGTCTTCGATCCGGCCATGATCGATGTACGCGTCGAGGGCGATCTCGATCTGGGCCTGCTCAACAGCCTGCGCTCGGGATTTCCCGAGTTCTTCCCCGAGGTCTTCGTCGAGTCCAAGGGCTACGTCATGGTCGACGCCAACCTGCGCGGCACGCCCGGCAACCTGGTCGCCGACGGCCAGCTCTCCTTTGGCCCCTCCGAGATCGTGCTGCGCCCGCTGGCCGAGCCGCTGGTGATCACCAGCGGTGAGGTGCGCTTCAACCGCGACGGCGTCTTCATCGCCCAGGCGCGTCCCCTGACCGGCAATGCCCTGGGCGGCATGTTGCGCGTCGCCGGGGACATGCGCTTTGAAGATCTCAAACCCAAGACGCTCGATCTGCGCATGTGGAGCCACAACATGAGCTACCGCATCCCGGACATGGCCAACCTGACCTTCGACACCAACCTGCGCCTGCAGGCCCAGGACATCGCGCGCATGGACTCCTGGCTGGTCAGCGGCGAGGTCAACGTGCTCGACGGCCTGTATTATCGCGAGATCAACCTGGTCGAAAAACAGCTCACCGGCCGCGTCTTGGGCGCCTTCAACCGTCGCGCCGAGCGCTACGAGACCAACCTGCTCGACCAGATCCCCGCGCTCAAGGAGATTGGCTTCAATCTGGCGATCCGTGCGCGCGACGGCTTCAAGCTGCGCACCCAGGTCGACCGCATGGAGCTCGATCTGGAGTTTCGCGTCGATCTGAGGCTTCGCGACACGCTGGAGCATCCGCGCGTCACCGGTAACATCGACGTGATCGACGGCAGCGTCTCATTTCAAGGGGAAACCTTCGAGGTGCGCTCGGGCACGGTGCGCTTCTCCGACAAGCTCGACAACCCCTATATCGACATCATCGCCGGCACGGACGTGCGCAACACATGCCGCCAGAGCGACGGCTTAGACGAAATCAGCTCGACCATGTCACTGAGCGCCAATGTCGACGCCGGCCTCCAGCAGTACTACCACATCGTGCTCAACGTGCGCGGCAACCTGGACAACCTCGACATCCACTTCGAGAGCAACCCTTATGCCGATCAACGCGATATCTTGAGCATGATGCTCACCGGCTGTACCGTCGATCAACTCACGGCCTCGAGCGCGAGCCGGCCCACGCTCGAGATCGCGCTCGGCCCGCTGATCGGCCGCCTGGAAAAAGAGATCCAGGATGTGGTCAAGGTCGAGGAGTTCACGATCATGCCCGGCGTCGAACGTACCCAGCTTCGCATCGGTGATACACTCACGCGCCGGCTGAGCTGGCGCTTTCAGCTCGATACGGGCTTTGCTGAGTCCGCCGGCGGCCAGCAATACCAGCTTGAATACAAGTTGAGCGACAACTGGTCGGCCGAGCTCAGCGAGCGAAGCCGCTCCGAGACCAACAGCTTCTTGATCGACTTGAAGCTCAAATACCGGCTGCCGCTGGACTGACATGAGGGCGATGAGCGAGCAGCGCAAGCAGTCGGGTTGGGGAAGCAGGTCGTGGGCGTGGCGCCTTTGTTTTGCCGCCTTCACGCTCGCGTTTGCGCTCGGCCGCCCGGCCGTGGCCCAAGACGACGAGGGCGCCGAGGGTCTGACCGCGCGCGAGGCCGCCGAGGCACCCTTTATCGGCAAGCCCATTGGCCACATCGCGTTCAACTGCGATCTCGAATTGTGCCGCAGCCCGGTCGCCGTCGAGCGCTTTCGCGAGCTCAGCGGCCTCTATGTCGGCCAGCCCTACACCCCACAAAACGCTCGCCGCGGCCAGGAACGCCTGGCCAAAACCGGCTTCTTTCAATCGCTCGATTACACCAAGGAGCTCTCCGGCGGGCGCGTCATGCTCTCGATCGAGGCGCGCGGCGCAACGCTCATTCGCAAGGTCAGCTTTCAGGGGCTCTCGCCGCCGCCCTTTGAGACCGAGCTGCGAAAGCTGCTGATCTATCGGCCCGGCCAGCCCTACACCAACGACAGCGAGAAGGCCCAGGCCCAGCTCTCCAGCCTGCAGGCGGTCTTTGAGCGTGAGGGCTACTTCGGCTCGAGCATTCGCATGATCGTTCAGCGCATCGAAGTCCGGGCGCACCTGGTCGATCTGGTCTTCTCGATCGACAAGGGCAACGAGCTCAAGATCTGCGAGATCGGGCTTCGCGGGGTGCGCGCGATGAGCTATTCCCAGGCGCGCGAGCAGCTCTTGACCAATGTCTCGGCGCTGGCAAAGCGCGTGCCCTTGTTTCCGCCGACCTTTACCACCCACGACTTTCGTGCCGGGCGCGAGGCGCTGATCCAGAGATACCGCCAACTGGGCTACTTTCGTGTGCGCATCGTCGATCAGGCGATCAACACGGATCTCGAAGGCGGCTGCGTCGAGATCGTGCTCGACGTCAGCGAGGGCCCCAACTGGGCGATAAGCTTTGAGGGCAACGTGCTCTTCAAGCACGACGAGCTGCTCGCACAGCTGCCCTTCTTCGACTCGGGCTACGTCGACCGCGAGGAGATCGCGCGCGCCCAAAACGCCCTGAGAAAACTCTACGAGACCCGAGGCTATCCCTTTGCCAAGGTCGTCGGCGCCGAGCAGCGAGAGGATCGCGACGTGCGCTCGATCGTCTTTACGATCGAGGAGGGCCCCCAGCTACAGATAAGCTCGGTGATCATCCACGACAACCCCAGCCTGAACGCAGCGCGGCTCAAAGAGGGCTTTGGCACCCAGCCCTTTGGCCTGTTCGACTCGGGCGGCTACCTGCAGACCGACCAGCTCGTGTCCGACTTCGCCAAGCTCGAGGCAGTCTACCGAAAGCGCGGCTTCTTGCAGGCCAGCGTCGTGCGCTTCGACCTCGAGACCACCACAAAGGGCGACGCGCTGAACGTGCACATCCACGTCAACGAGGGCAAGCAAACGCGCGCCGAGCGTGTCGACGTCACCGGCGCGCGCGTCGTGCCCGAGGGCACCTTGCTCGCGCTGCTCGACGTCTCCACCGGGCGCGCATTCGTTCCGCTCAACGTGCGCGCCGACCAGTCGCGCATCGTGCAACACTATGCCTCGATCGGCTATCCGATGGCGCGTGTCACCACGTCGTGCCGCCTGCTCACCGGCGAGGAGGTCGCCTGCGAGGCGCCTCAACTGCCGCCCAAGTGCAAGGTCGACACCCTCGACGAGCTCCAGGAGATGTGTGTCTGGCGGAGCCTTCCCACGGCCACGCTCATTTGCCAGCGCATGCGCGACGACGCGCACTGCAGCTATGAGGGCGGCGCGATCGACGAGCGCATCCGCGTGCGCCACCACGTCGAGGAAGGCCCGCGCGTGCGTGTGGGCGAGGTGTTACTCAAGGGCAACTTCAAGACCAGCGCCGAGCTCATCTACCGCGAGCTGCCGCTCAAGACGGGCGATCTCTTCAACGTCTCCAAGGTGCTCGAAGGCCAGGCGAACATGCGCTCTTTGGGCCTGTTCGACTCGGTGAGCATCGAGGC
>JACCWM010000174.1 GCA_013697635.1 Lujinxingiaceae bacterium
AAAAGCGAGGCAAAAAGGGCGTTCTCGGCGCGCGCCGCCTGCAGCGCCTCGACCCCAAGAGCCGCCCCAAAGCCCCCAAATTCACGCCCTGCCCCACCTGTCTGAGCACGCAGCAAGCCAAGAAAGACGCACACAAAGCCCACCGCCAGGCGGTAACCGAAAGCTACTACCGCGCGCGCAGCCATGACCGCAACCCGCAGCGCCAGGGCCCGGCCCACTATCCGGTGGGCACGACGCCCCCGGGCCACCAAAAGTGCGTGGCTGCCGCCGGGGGGTCAGGGACCCCGACTTCCGGGACCGCCGGCGGGTCGGGACCGCCGGCGGGTCAGGACCCCGACAGCGTCAGGTCGTCTAAGACCAAACGCAGATCGTGCCGTACTCTGAGCTTGTCTTAGGGGCGATGCCTGTGCCACGATCCGGCTCATTGGAATGCTTGCCTGCCTTGTTTTGCGCTGTGAAAGTGTGCTGTCCGTTGTATTACGAGGAACGATGAAAGCGTTATGGATATTCGTGTTGGCCACTTTGCTCGCAACGCTACTGCCAAACGGCGATGCCCAAGCCATGGGATTATTTGATCCGGCATCCGAAGACCAGCGAATTGCGCAGTTGGAGGTCGCCTTTGGGCTCTATGGCAGCTCCGCGAGCTTTGCCGTACCCGACCGCGATCTGGCTGCGGCGCGGCTCCTGGTCGACTTCCGATTTTGCTACCTTTGTACGCTTATGTCCGAATCGCCAGTGCGCATAGGTGAGAACCTCGGATTTCGAGCCTTACGGCTCGCAACACAGCCTACCCACCTCGGGGGCGGTCCTCGACGGAGTTGATCCATGCATGAACCCATCTGGCAGGGCGTTGTTCGAACGATCTGGCTAACTCCCACGCGCGGCGCCGATCCGAAGCTCGTCGATGAGGCCGAGGCCGTAGCCAGCGTGGGCCTGCGTGGCGACCGATTCTTCAAGAAATCCAACGCAAGGGATCCTGCGCGCCAGCTTACGCTCATCGCCAGCGAAGCGCTCAAGGCCGCGGCCGACGAGCATGGCGTCGATCTGCACGATGGCCGTCATCGCCGCCAGATCGTCGTCGAGGGCGTACCGCTCAACGATCTCATCGGCCAGGAGTTCATGGTCGGCGATGTGCACGTGCGCGGCGTCGAACTGTGCGAACCCTGCAAGCGCATGGCCCGTCTTTCGGGCGAGCCTGGTGCGATCAAGGCCCTTGTCCATCGCGGCGGCCTCAATGTCGAGCTGCTCAGCGGCGGTATGATCTGCACAAATGCGCTCGTTCGGACGATCGCCAAAACGCCCGGCTAACACCCAAACCGTGCGCGCCTCGGCCCCCCACACAAGGCGGCCGTCGGGGGGTCAGGGGGCCCGACGGCCCAGGCCAGGCATCAAGAAACGGGGTCAAGGCCCAAGCCCTTGCGAAGGCCGGCCTCGAGCGGATTGTAGTAGTCGTGGTCGCGCATGAAGACGCCGTCGAGGCCTTTGCCGCCGGTGAAGGGGCGGTAGACGTCGGCAAAGGTGCCGGCCTCCAGGGTCTGGAACATGCCGTCGGCGAGCACTTTTTCGAGCAGGGCGGCAGCCTCGATGAGCACGGTCTGGGCGCGGGTCTGGATCTTGCCGCCGGGCTTGAAGACGATCTCGTCGCCGAGGTCGCGGGCGCTGTTCATGACGTACTGGGCGTTCTCCAGCGCAAGATAGCGATCGCCCATGTGGGGGGTGTGCATGGCCTCGGTCATCATGCCGAGCAATTGGATGCCCTGATGGGTCCAGGCGCCGATCAGGTTGAACATGGCGTCCTGGATGTGGCCGCGAAAAATGTTGCCGGTCATGTGCTTGGTCGGCGGCATGTACTTGAGTGGCGCTCTTGGAAACACCTCGCGGGCGAGCTGGGCCTGAGCGAGCTCGAGCAAAAATCCGTTCTCCAGGGCCGGGTCGATCTCCATGGCGTGGCCAAGACCCATCTGCTCCTCGGGCAGGCCGCAGCGAAGGGCTAGCTGTTCGTTGATGAACTGGCTTGCTAGCACGGTGTGGGCAGCCTCGACGGCGTCGGCCGTCGTCAGATAGTTGTCCTCGCCGGTGTTGATCACGATGCCGGCAAAGCTGTTGATCATGCGGCTGAAGTACTGATCGACGAAGGTGCGCTGAGGGTTGATGTCACGAAACAAGATGCCGTAGAGCGCGTCGTTGAGCATAACGTCGAGGCGCTCGATCGCGCCCATCGCCGCGATCTCGGGCATGCACAGCCCGCTGCAATAGTTACACAGGCGGATGTAGCGCCCGAGCTCCTCGCCGACCTCGTCGAGGCCCTCGCGCATGATCTGGAAGTTGGCCTGGGTGGCATAAGTGCCGCCAAAGCCCTCGCTGGTCGGACCATAAGGCACGAAGTCGAGCAGGCTCTGGCCGGTGGTGCGAATCACGGCAATGATGTCGGCGCCCTGGCGCGCGGCCGTGCGGGCCTGAACGACGTCCTCGTAGATGTTGCCGGTGGCGACAATCACGTAGTGCAGGGGCTCGGGGCGCTTTTCATAGCGCGCCAGGTAGGCGTCGCGGGTCGCGCGGTTTTGGGCAATGCGCGCGATGGCCTCGTCGGCCAGACGCTCGCCAATCTCGCGCACCTCCTGCTCGTCGATCAGCGGCAAATTAGCGAGCATGAGCTGGCCGTCGCCAATCGCCCGGGCGATCGTCTGGGGGTCTCGGCCGCTGTGGGCGACGGCGCGTGCGAGCGTGCGTGTGATGCCCTGCGAGAGCAGGCCCTCGCGGCCGGCCGCATCGACAAAGAGGTTGGGTAGCGGGATGTCGTCGGCGCCGACGCCGTCGACGCCGTAGAGGCGAAGCGTGGTGCGCTCGACGGCGACCGTCGAGCGCTGGCGGATGAAGCCGTCCATCGTTTCGGCGATCTGCGAGGCGGCGCGGCGTGCACGCACGATGATCTGGGGGTCGAGGCCAAGCACTGACATAAGTTTTCTCGTAGAGGACAAGATCGAACGCGCTCTGCTTTCTGCCACTGGCTATCTGCCATTGACAAAAGGGATTTGGCAAGCGCGCAGAGATGCGCTATTGCTGCGCCGACCCTCGACACGCAAGACCGCTGAGACGGCTTTTGGCGTCGGGAATGTTCTCGCCCAACCGGATTTTGTTCTAGTTGTGCAGTTTGACGACTCGCTATCAGGTACAGGATGACCGACCGTATGGACGCTCCAAACATTGCTATCTTCTCCGACTTCGAAAACGTCGCCATCGGTGTGCGCGATGCCAAGTACGACACCTTCGACGTGCATCTGGTGCTCGAGCGGCTGTTGGACAAGGGCAACATCGTGGTCAAGAAGGCCTACGCCGACTGGGACCGCTACAAGTCCTACAAGAAGGTCATGCACGAGTCGGCCTTCGAGCTCATCGAGATCCCCCACGTCTCCTACTCGGGCAAGAACTCGGCGGACATTCGCATGGTCGTCGACGCGCTCGACCTCTGCTACACCAAGGCGCACGTCGACATGTTTGTGATCGTCTCGGGCGACAGCGATTTTTCGCCCCTGGTGAGCAAGCTGCGCGAGAACAACAAGAAAGTGATCGGCGTGGGCGTCAAGAATTCGAGCAGCGATCTGCTGATCGACAACTGCGACGAGTACATCTTCTACGACGATCTGGTGCGCGAGAAGCGAAAGGGTGCGCCCAAGTCCGGCGGCAAGCGCAGCTCCTCGCCGCGCGAGAGCACGAGCCGCAGCACGCCGGTTCCGGCTGTGGCTGTGGCCACGGCGGGCGCCACGACCACGACTGCGGACACCACCAATGGCGCCTCGCGCACGGCCGGTACGGTCGTCGCCACGCCCGAGCGCGTCGCCCGTCCTGCGGCCGAAAAGGTTACCAAGGCCGACGAGACCGGACGCAAAGAAGAGGCCCTCGACATCGTGCTCGATACGGCCGAGTCGCTGTTTCGTGAGCGCGACGAGAACCTGTGGGGCTCGATGGTCAAGCAGACCCTCAAGCGCAAGAAGCCCCAGTTCTCCGAGACCTTCTTTGGCTACCGCAGCTTCAGCGATTTGCTCGAAGACGCCGAGCGACGCGGCCTGCTCGAGCTCAAGAAGGACGAGAAGTCCGGCGGCTACATCATCATTGGCTTTGGCCCCGAAGCCTGAGAGCCACCCCATGAAGCCCTACCTCGACCTGATGCGCCACGTGCTCGAGCACGGCGCGCGCAAAGAGGATCGCACCGGCACCGGCACGCTCAGCGTCTTTGGCTACCAGATGCGCTTCGATCTGGCCGCCGGTTTCCCAGCCGTGACCACCAAGAAGCTGCACTTTCGCTCGATCATCCACGAGCTCCTGTGGTTCTTGCGCGGCGACTCGAACATCGCCTATCTGCGCGAAAACGGCGTGAGCATCTGGGACGAGTGGGCCGATGAAAACGGCGAGCTCGGCCCGGTCTACGGCGTGCAGTGGCGCTCCTGGCCAACGCCCGGCGGCGCCCACGTCGATCAGATCGCCCAGGTCGTCGACGCGATTCGCCGCACCCCGGACTCGCGCCGCCTGATCGTCAGCGCCTGGAACGTGGCCGACGTCGACCAGATGAAGCTGCCCCCCTGCCACGCCCTCTTCCAGTTCTATGTGGCCAACAACAAGCTCTCCTGCCAGCTCTACCAGCGAAGCGCCGACATATTCTTGGGTGTGCCTTTCAACATCGCCTCCTACGCGCTTTTGACCGCGATGGTCGCCCAGGTCACCGGCCTCGAGTGCGGTGAATTCATCCACACTTTGGGCGACGCTCATCTGTATTTGAACCACCTCGAGCAGGCCGAGTTGCAGCTCGGACGCGAGGCCTTTGCATTGCCGCGGCTGTGGCTCAACCCGGCGATCGAGACGATCGACGGCTTTGGCTACGACGACATTCGCATCGAAGGCTACCAGTCGCACGCCGGGATCAAGGCGCCGATCGCGGTTTGATGCTCAATGGACCGACACACATGCTCATATCCCTGATTGCGGCCATCGACCTCGAGATGGCGATCGGCAAAGACAACGCGCTGCCCTGGCATCTGCCGGCGGACCTGCGGACCTTTCGCAAGACCACGATGGGAAAGCCCATCGTAATGGGCCGGCGCACATTTGAGTCGATCGGCAAGCCCTTGCCGGGGCGCGCGAACATCGTGCTCAGCCGCGACCCCAACTTTCAGGCATCCGGCTGCCATGTGGTGCACTGCGTGGAAGCAGCGATCGCGGCGGCAGGCGACGTCGACGAGCTGATGGTCATCGGGGGCGCAGGGGTTTTCGAAGAATTCTTGGCGCAGGCCGACCGCTTGTATTTGACGGTGGTCAGTGGCACCTTTGCAGGCGACGTGTTCTTTCCTGCGTTCGACGAAGCCCAGTGGCGCGTTGAGCATAGCGAAACTACGTTGGCCGACGCGAACAATCGCTGGGGCCATACGCTCTTTGTGCTCGAGCGCGTGGCCCAAAAACCTCTCTGGTCACGGTCGCAACAGCAACCTGCACATCTGCCGCAGCTTTTGCTGCCCGGGAAGTGAATGAAACTGACCAGCTATGGTGCCGCCGAAGGCGTCACAGGTTCTTGCCATCTGCTCGAGGTCGGCGGCAAACGCGTGTTGCTCGACTGTGGTATTTTTCAGGGAAACCGCGGGCCGAGCGAGAAAAACGAGCCGCCTTTTCCCTTTGACCCGGCGAGCATCGATTATCTGGTGGTCAGCCACGCCCACCTCGATCACATCGGACGCATTCCGCTGCTCGTACGCGAGGGTTTTGCCGGCAAGATCTTGTCGAACCGGCCGACCTACGAGCTTGCGCGCTTGAGTCTATTGGACTCGGTGAACATCCTCGACTACGAGGCGCGCCGGGCGAACAAACGTCGAAAAGAGGGCGAGCCGCGCATCCAGCCGCTGTTTACCGAAGAGGACGTCTTTGACGCCGTGGAGTGCTGGGACAGCCACATGGCCTACAACTCCTGGCAAGACGTATGCAAAGGCGTCAAGCTGCGCCTGCACGACGCCGGGCACATCCTGGGATCATCATTTTTGGAGTTTCAACTCAGCGATGGCCCAAACAAGTCGAAGTTCGTGTTCTCCGGGGATCTGGGCAACATCGACAAGCCGATCATCCGCGATCCCCAGCCCTGCCCCAAGACCGATTTCTTGTTGCTCGAGAGCACGTACGGCGATCGCGAGCACCGCAGCTTTGCGGACAGCGTGGCCGAGATCGAGGAGATCATCTGCCGCACCATCAAGCACGGCAATGTGCTGATCCCAAGCTTTGCGCTCGAGCGGGCCCAGGAGCTGATCTACGTGCTCTATCTGGCCTGGCGCGATGGGCGCATCCCGCGCGAGACGCGCATCTATCTGGACAGCCCGATGGCGATCAACGCCACCGGCATCTTCAAGCGCCACAAGGATTACTACGACGAGCACGCCCTCGATCTCTACGACCGCGGCGAAGATCCCTTCGATTTTCCAGCGCTCACCTACACGCGCCACTCGCGCGAATCGGCCAAGCTCAACAGCATTACTAAGGGCGCAGTGATCCTGGCCGGCAGCGGCATGTGCACGGGCGGTCGCATCCTCGATCACCTGCGCCACAACCTGGGCCGCTCGAACACGGCGCTGGTCTTTTGCGGCTTTCAGAGCAAGGGCACACTTGGCCGAAGGCTCGTCGATGGCGCAAAGAGCATCACGATCCGAGGCGACGTGATCACCTGCGAGGCGTCGATACACACCGTCAACGGCTTCTCCGGCCACGCCGGCCAGTCGACGATGACCGACTGGGCGCGCGGCGCAAACCCCGAGCAGATCTATCTCGTGCATGGCGAGGAAGGGGCCAAAGAGACGTTTGCGAAGCACCTCAAGTCCGAGCTGCCCCAGAGCGACGTCAACGTGATGGATTTCGCGCGCTCGATTGCGCTGACCAGCCAGCCTGTGCAGGCCTAGGCATCCTGCCCCTGGCTATCGTCTCGTCCAGTAACCACACCAAAGTCGGGGTGCCAGGGGACCCGACAGCCACCCAAAGTCGGGTGGAATTTGTGCGAGCCGACCGTAGGTTGTTACTCAGTCCCCGAAAAGTTCAATGGCCCGCGCACAACCCCGAAACCCCATGAATCTCCTCCTCATCGCACTCACGACGGCGTCGGTGACCCTGTTCGCGACCACCGCCGGCGCGAGCGAGCCTGCGGCGGCGCTCGTCGGCCTGCACGCCTCGTTGGTGCCGACCAAGGGCTGGTCTTCGTGTACGGCGAGCCGCGCCGAGGCGCTGGCCCAGATGCCCGAGCGCGAGGTCGGAGCCAAGGCGCAGGCCAAGACGCTTCTGGATACGCCGCTCGTGGCCATGGTCGTGAGCTTTGACCCGGCGCTCGACTTCAACGAGCTTCGTGTGGCCGCGGCAACCCCCAAGCGTGGTATGGCCTTGCTCAATCAGGCGCCCGCGCTCTCGCTCGATTTGAGCGGGGGCGGCGAGGAAAATGCCCAGTCCCAGGTACGCTTTAGCGCGACCTGGTTTGAGATCTTTACCGTGCGAAACGAGATGGCCCGCCAGCGCTCGCGCCGCATCGAAGGGTTGACCGTCTTGCTCGATCCCTTCGAAAACCCCGATCTCGACGACAGCGTCGTCGCCTACCGGCGCACGTTCTCGATCGCGCTTCCCTTCGACTTGCTGCGCCTCGACTTCATCGCCGAGACCCGCCGCCCGCAAGGCGGCCAGGAGATGGCCGACGTCGCCGCGCGCGACCACCGCTTCAGCGCGAACCTCGCCCTGGCGTATTGAGCGGCCACCTTGGCTTCACGGAGTGCTTGGTGCACCGCGCACGCGCGGGGCGCGGCGCCCTGCATTGACGCACGGCGGCGATCTGCTCTACTGTTCGCCACGACAACGGTGGCCAAGTACCCACAAGACGAGACTGCGGAGAAGATGATGAAGCAATCCACTCGACGATTGATGGCATGCCTGCTGGGCGCGGGGTTGATGGCAGCGAGCGCCACCCAGGCGCTGGCCAGTGAGCCCGAGCTCTACGACTGGCCGGATGCCGAAGCGCCCTTGCTGGTGCGAACGGCCTCAGGCGTGCTCTTTGTGGGCAAGGACAAGAAGCCGCTTCGCGCCTACAGTTGGAAGGCGAACAGCGGGGCGCGTCATACGCCGCTGTATCTGGTCGACTTGAGTCGAAACGGCAAGCCCGAAGTGCTCGGCGCCGGCTCGCCGACCTTCGTGCTGCGGGCCAACAGCGACCCGGCCTTCTCCCTGGAGAAGGGCTGCAAGCAGGTGATCGTGGCCGACTTCGTCGCCGACAAGAAGCTCGACGTGATGTGCTTGACCGGCAAGGAGTTGCAGATCTACACCGACGACGGCCAGATGGCCTGGAAGAGCACGCCGGGCAAAAACATCGACTGGTGTCGCGCCGGTGACATCAACGGCGATCTCAAGGCCGATCTCGAGTGCAAATACCAGGGCGCCAACCAGTACGTGCGCATCGACGGCAACAGCGGTCAGGTCACGGTGCAGTCCACGAGCGAGACCGAGATCGAGGACGGCGCCATCGAGCTTAGCCATGCCGAGCCGGTCGCCGACAAGGAGCTGCTCGAGGGTACCAAGA
This sequence comes from Lujinxingiaceae bacterium, assembly GCA_013697635.1. GTDB lineage: Bacteria > Myxococcota_A > Bradymonadia > Bradymonadales > Bradymonadaceae > JACCWM01. Next base: position 8,579 of record JACCWM010000174.1, read on the forward strand.
AGCTCGACTTGAACGGCGACGGGTCCAAGGGCGAGAATTTGCTGATCGACGGCAAGGCCCTCGTCATCCAATCGAGCGCGGCCGGCGCCGCCCCGGTGCGCATCGAGACCAAAAACGAGGTGATCGCCGTTTTTGCCAAGGACATCACCGGCGACAAGAAGCTCGAGCTCATCGCCCTGACCAAGAGCGACGTGTTCGTGATCTCCGAGGGCGGCAGTGAGGTCGTGAGCTTTAGCAACGACGCCAAACGCTACAAGCGCTTTCCGCTGGCCGACCTGGCCAGCGTCTACGCCAACGGCTTCGAAGACGACGAGCAGGCCCGCGAGGCGGTCAACAAGATTCAGGACAACCTCTCGCAGTGCTACAAGGCCCGCGTTCAGAAAAACCCCTACACCGGCATCGGCCGCCTGCTCATTCAGGTCAACGTCGATGGCAGCGGCAAGGCCAGCGGCACCCAGCAGATGCACTCGGATCTGGGCGATGCTCAGGTCGAGAAATGCGCGCGCGACATCTTGCAAAAGGCCAGCTATCCCAACGCCTCGGGCGAGTCGGCCACGCTCAACGTCAACATGACCTATACCTATCGCGACAAGGAATAGCAGCGATGACGCAGCCAACGGTACGTGCCGATCGAGGAACGACCTTGCGGTGCAAGGGGTGGGTGCAGGAGGCCGCGCTTCGCATGCTGATGAACAATCTCGATCCGGAGGTGGCCGAAGATCCCGAGGCGCTGGTCGTCTACGGCGGCAACGGGCGAGCGGCGCGCAGTTGGCATGCCTATGAGCAGATCGTCGTCGAGCTCGAGCGCCTCGAGGACGACGAGACTCTGCTGGTGCAGTCGGGCAAGGCCGTGGGCGTGTTCAAGACCCACACCGACGCTCCGCGCGTGCTGATCGCCAACTCCAATCTGGTGGGCAAGTGGGCCAACTGGGAGCACTTTCGCGATCTGGAGCGAAAGGGTTTGATGATGTACGGGCAGATGACCGCCGGTAGCTGGATTTACATCGGCACGCAGGGCATCTTGCAGGGCACCTACGAGACCTTTGCGGCGGCGGCGCGCACGCACTTTGGCGGCACGCTCGCCGGGCGCCTGGTGCTCAGCGGCGGGCTGGGCGGCATGGGCGGCGCGCAACCGCTGGCCGCGACAATGAACGACGGCGTTTTTTTGGGCGTCGACGTCGACCGGGCACGTATCGAGCGGCGCATCAATGCGGGCTACCTCGACAAGATCTGCGATACGCTCGACGAGGCGCTCATGCTCGTGCTCGACGCCAAGGCCAATAACCACCCCATGAGCGTGGGACTGGTGGGCAACGCGGCCGAGGTGTTTCCCACCATGCTCGCCCGCGGCATCATCCCGGATATCGTCACCGACCAGACCAGCGCCCACGACCCGCTGGGCGGCTATGTGCCGCCAAAGATGAGCCTGGAAGAGGCGCTGGCGCTTCGCGACACACAGCCCGATCAATATATCGAGCACGCGCTCGATGGCATGGCATGCCATGTCGAGGCGATGGTCGGCTTTCAGGACGCCGGCGCGGTGGTCTTTGACTACGGCAACAACATCCGCCAGTTCGCCTTCGATCGCGGCGTGGCCCGCGCCTTTGATTTCCCAGGCTTTGTGCCCGCCTTCATCCGCCCGCTGTTTTGCGAGGGCAGCGGCCCGTTTCGCTGGGTGGCGCTCTCAGGAAATCCCGAGGACATCTACAAGACCGACCAGGCGCTCAAGGAGCTCTTCCCCGAAAAGACCCACATGATCCGCTGGCTCGAACTCGCCCGAAAAAACGTTAAATTTCAAGGCCTTCCGGCGCGCATCTGCTGGCTTGGCTACGGCGAGCGCGCCAAAGCCGGCCTCAAGTTCAACGCCATGGTGCGCTCCGGCGAGCTCGAGGCGCCGGTCGTCATCGGCCGCGATCACCTTGACGCCGGCAGCGTCGCAAGCCCCAACCGCGAGACCGAATCGATGGCCGATGGCTCCGACGCCGTCGGCGACTGGCCCATCCTCAACGCCCTGATCAACGCCGTCAACGGCGCAAGCTGGGTGAGCTTTCATCAGGGCGGCGGCGTCGGCATGGGCTACAGCATGCACGCCGGCCAGGTGATCGTCGCCGACGGCACCGACGCCGCCGCGCGCCGCCTCGAGCGCGTACTCACAAGCGACCCGGGCATGGGCGTCATCCGCCACGTCGACGCCGGCTACGAGCGCGCCGAAGATGTCGCGCGCGAGCGCGGCATACACGTGCCGCACATGCCCAAAAAACCGGCCCAAACCTAGCAAGGTCGGGTCCCCTGAGGGGCCGATCTTTATCAGCCCGCTGCCAAATTATCGAGACTCAGCGGTACCCGGCCGCCTGCAGGTTGAACAGGCGTGCGTAGGTGCCGCCCTCGATCGCGAGCAGCTCTTCGTGGCTGCCGAGCTCCTGGATTTTGCCGTCGCCCAGCACGGCGATGCGGTCGGCCATGCGCACGGTGGAGAAGCGGTGCGAGATCAGGATGGCGATCTGGTTGGTGGTCAGGGCGCGGATGCGCTCGAAGACCTCGGATTCGGCGCCGGCGTCCATCGCCGAGGTGGGCTCGTCGAAGACGAGGATGTCGCTGCCCTGGCGCATGAAGGCGCGGGCCAGCGCGATCTTTTGCCACTGGCCACCGCTGAGCTCGCGGCCGTCCTTGAACCACTTTCCAAGCTGGGTGTGGTAGCCCTCGGGCATTTGGTCGATGAATGGCGAGGCCATGCCGCGCTCGCCGGCGTGGGCCCAGAGCGCTTCATTTTCGACCTCGTTGACGTCGCCCACGCCGATGTTCTCGCCGACGCTGAGCTGGTAGCGCACAAAGTCCTGAAAGATCACGCCGATGCGCTCGCGAAGGCGGCTGAGCTTCCAATCGCGCAGATCTGTGCCGTCGAGCAGGACGCGGCCGCGGCTGGGGTTGTAGAGCCTCGTCATCAGCTTGATCAAGGTGGTCTTGCCGGAGCCGTTCTCGCCGACGAGCGCGAGCTTTTGGCCCGGTGGCAGGTGCAAGGAGACGGCCTCGAGGGCGAATTCTTTTTGATCGGGGTAGACAAACCAGACGTCGTCAAAGCGCAAGCCGTCGCCGGCCACCGCGCCCTCACTGACGCCTTCCTCCTCGTCGACGACCGGTTCGTCGAGCAGCTCGTAGAGCGTGGACAGATAGAGGTTGTCCTCGTACATGCCGCCCACCGAGTTGAGGCTGGCCGAGACGGCCGATTGGCCCTGCTTGAACAGCAGCAAGTACATGGTCATCGCGCCCAGCGTGATCGTGGTGGCCACGGTGGCAAACACCACCCAGGCGTAGGCGCCGTAGAAGGCGGCCGTGCTCAACAGGCCGAGCAAGAATCCCCAGAAGCCGCGTCGAAGCGTCAGGCTGCGATCCTCGCCATAGAGCGTGTCGAAGATCTCGCGGTAGCGTTGCAGTAGCATCGGGCCCAGACCAAAGAGCTTAACCTCTTTGGCGTAGTCCTCGCGGGCGAGCACGGTCTCCAGATACATCTGCTTTCGTGTCTCCGGCGAGCGCCAGCGAAAGAGCCGAAACGCCTCGCCGGAGAAGCGCGTCTCGACCAAAAATGCGGGCAGCCCGGCGATCACCAAAATCACGACAGCCCAGACCGAGAACTGCCACAAGAGCGCGGCGGCGCCGAGCAGCGTGATCGCGTTTTGCACCAGGGCAAAGGTGCGGTTGACCAGGCTGAGCGGGCGCGAGGAGGCCTCGCGGCGCGCGCGGGTGAGCTTGTCGTAGAACTCGCTGTCCTCGAACTGGGTCAGGCTCAGCGTCAAGGACTTCTCCAAGATCAAGGTGTTGACGCGGTGGCCGAGCTGGGCGCGAAGCAACGACTGGCACACCGTCAAGCCGCGCTGGGCTGCGGCCATGGCAGCAACCAGGCCGGCCTCGAGCGCGACGTACCAGAAGGCCACCACACGGTCGACGCTCTCGGCCGAGGCGGCCGCCGCGATGACCTGATCGACGATCAGCTTGCCGACATAGGCGATCGCGGCCGGCAGCACGCCGGCGATCAAGGTCAACACCCCCAGCACCAGCGTCAACCGCCAGCTCGTCGACCAGACGAGCTTGAGCGCTTGTCCGCTGTATTGAAAGACACCCAGATAGCGCTCTACGGCGCCTAGTCTGGCTTCCGGTCGTTCTTCGGGCGGTGGGGACATGACGGCTCAGGTTGCGGGTCCACAAATCTTGGCAAGGGTAGATGCACCGAAGAGACCCAACGTTTCAAGTCCGATGTGTGTTTCATCGCCACCTGCGCTGGCCCATAAAATACGCCGGGAATCCAGTTTCGTTGCCTCATCCTGACTTTCGCTCTAGGGTGTGAGGGGTTGGGAATCGCGTACAAACTAAATTTGAGAGTGCAATGAATCACATAGCGATGCGTTGGCTGGTGCTGTTGGTGTTGGTGAGTGTTTTAGTGGCGTCTTGTTCACCACCCCGACGCGGCCGAGGCGGCTCCAAGATCGACGATTCGGACGTGACGATCATCAACGACGTCGACCAGCTCGACGATGCCCACCAACACGAGGACACACCGGGCATCGACGACGACGTGTCGATTCCGCCCGCTAGCTGTGGCAACGGCGTGCTCAACGCCGGCGAGCGCTGCGATCCCGGCATCGTCAGCGGGCCGGGTGCCTGCCCGACGACGTGCGCCGCAGCGGATTCCTGCCAGCGCGCAACGCTTGCGGGAAGCGCGGCTAACTGCACGGCGCGCTGCGAACTCACGGCGATCACGGCCTGCATCGACGGCGACGGCTGCTGCCCGGCCGGCTGTACCGCTCAAAACGACAACGACTGCGCCGCCTGCTCGTCACAAACCTGCGCCCAGCTCGGTGTGCAGTGCGGCCAGACCAACAACGGTTGTGGCACGACGATCCAATGTGGCGCCACCTGCCCGAACAGTGGCACCTGCGTGGGCGGGCAGTGTCAGGCGCCGACCAATACAGTCGGCAATGCTTGCACGAGCGCCATGACTTGTAATCTGGGCTCGACGGCAATTTGTCCGACCAGGGACTTCAAGAATGGCTATTGCTCCAAGCCTTGTGCGACACAGTCCGAATGCCCCGTCGGAAGTCACTGCGGAGGCTTCGCCGACAAGGCCTGCATGCTCGACTGCACGCTCGACAGCCAATGCCGCGACGGCTACCGCTGCTATGATGTCGACGAAGACGGCCGAAAAGAGTGCTGGCCATCGGGCGTGGGAACTAAAGCCGTGGGCGCAGACTGCACGGCAATGTGGCAATGCGCGGGTGGAAACGACGGCTTTTGTATCCACTCGTGGCCCGCTGGCTATTGCACCATCGATTGCACCAACGATGACCAGTGTCCGGTCGGCTCGAGCTGTTATTGGTTCAGTGAGGACGCAAGTCTATGCCTGAAGAACTGCACGAACGATAATAGCAGTTGCCGCCCCGACTACGTCTGCCTCGAAAACGATTTCGACTCCAATGTGTGCATGCACTGATCGCTCGATGTTTTGAGCCGGATCCCTGTTTGCTGGACAGGGTGCGCAGCCTTGTAGTAGGCCGCAAATCGCATCGCGTTGCTTCCCGGCAATTTTCATCCCAGGCTCGAAGAGTTCATCGATTGAGTAGAATCCTAGATAAGGAAGTGTAATGAATCACATAATCTCGCGTTGGTTGGTCTTGCTCGTGTTGGCAAGTTTTCTGGTCTCGGCCTGCTCGGACCCACCGCGGCGCGGCCGCGGTGGAGAAAACAACAGCAAACCGGACGTGATCATCGTCACCGACGTCGGCCATTTCGATACAGCGCTGCCTGACGTCAATGGCCCGGGCGACGACGTGACTAATCCGCCCGATGTCCAGACCCACCCCGACACCAGCGCCGACACGAGCACGGACACCGTCACCGATCCCGACGTCGATGTTGTACCCGATACCTGCGGCAACGGTTTTTTGAATGCCAACGAACACTGCGATCCGGCGATCGTTGCCGGTGTGGGGGCCTGTCCAACCTCATGTGAGTCCGACGACTCGTGTTCGGTGGCCCGTCTGGTGGGCAGCCCCGGCAATTGCACGGCACGCTGTGTGTTTGAGCCGATCACCACCTGCACCGACGACGACGGCTGCTGCACCAACGATTGCGACTTCTCGAACGACAACGATTGCTCGGATAGCTGTGGCGATGGCGTGCTCGATGGCTCTGAACATTGCGACTGGGCGATCGAGGACGGGCCAGGAGCCTGTCCGACGAGCTGCGCGCCGATCAATGCCTGCACGGGCTCGAAGCTCGTGGGAAGCGCCGCCAACTGTACGGCGCGCTGTGTGGCCGATCCGGTCATCGTCTGTCGCGACAACGATGGTTGTTGCGCACCGGGCTGCAACGCCAACGGCGACAACGATTGCTCGCCGATATGTGGCAACGGGGTGATCGAGGCCGGCGAGCTTTGTGATGGCAACTGCCCCACGAGCTGCACAGCCAACTCCGGGTGCACCAAGCACACGCTGACCGGCTCGGCGGCCAACTGCGATGCAAAGTGCACGACCACCACGGTCACGACCTGCACCAACAACGACAGCTGCTGCCCGAACAGCTGCACGAACGCAAACGACAACGACTGCACCTGCGTTCCCAAGACCTGCCCTCAGCTCGGCGTAGCATGCGGGATGACGGACAACGGCTGCGGCACACAAATCCCCTGCCCGACATGCCCCAACGGTGGCACCTGCGTGGCCGGCCAATGCCAGGCTGCCGTGGTCAACACTGTGGGCAACGCCTGCTTCAACCCTGTGAGCTGTGACCTTGGCGCAGACGCGATATGTGCGAGCGGGGACTTCAAGGATGGTTACTGCACCAAGCCTTGTTCGACGCACGGCGAATGCAGCCAGGGTGCCCACTGCGGCGGATTTACACGGACTGTTTGCATGAAGACCTGCACCCTCGACACCAATTGCCGTGACGGCTACAAATGCTTTGACGCCGACAAAGACGGCCGAAAAGAGTGCTGGCCTTCGGGCGTAGGCACCAAGATCCTCGGTGACTCTTGCACCGCCGTGTGGCAGTGCGGTGGTGGTAATAGCGCTGCATGCCTCACGGATTTTGAAGGTGAATGGCTCTGGCCCGGTGGCTATTGTTCCTTACTTTGCGATGCCTCGACGAGCTGCCCCGCCGAATCGAGTTGTTACTTAATCTTTGCCAACGGCACCGGCGTGTGCGTAAAAAACTGCACCTCGCAAATCCAATGCCGGGCCAATTATTACTGCGACCCGATCGACGACAGCACCTCCGATGTGTGCATACCCTGAACGCTCGCGCAAACTCGCCGGCCGCCGATCCGCCGCCGCCTAGAGCGGGTTGGCATCGGCGTCCATGAAGCGCACCTCGCCAAGCTCGAGGGCGCGAACCGCTGCCTCGATCGAGGCGCGGTCTCCTACCACGATCCACAGCAGACGCTCGGGTTGCACGATTTCGGGGCCGATGGCTTGCAGGGCGGCGACGTCGGCGGCGCGAATCTCTTGCACATAGCGGGTGAGGTGGTCGTCGGGCAGACCGAATTTGACGACCTCCGAGACGCTCGAGAGCAGGTCAGCCGAGCTCTCGTTTTGGCCTGGCAGGCGCAGCGCCCGGCGATCTTGCATGCGGGAGAGCTCGAGCGCGGTGGGCGGGCGCGTATCCAAAATCTCGCGCAGCTCGCGATCGATCTCGGCCATCGATTCCGCGGTTTTATCGGACTGCACGCCGGCATAGGTCATGAAGATCTGCTGGCCGAGCGTGCTCCAAATCTGTGAGCGCGCGCCGTAAGACCAGCCCTTGTCCTCGCGCAGATTCATGTTGATGCGTGCGGTAAACGTGCCGCCAAAGACATCGTTGAAGAGCTCGGCGCGCGTCTGGTCGAGTGCCCCGCGCGCGGCGACGACGTGACCGGCGATGATGATCGACTGCGCGGCGCCGGGGCGATCGATGATCACGACCTCAGGCCTCTCTCGCGCCGCGATCTGGGGCACGCTGGTGTCGAGCACTGTGCCGGCCTTTTGCCAGTCGCCAAGGCGCGCCTCGAGCGCCGCGGTGAGCTCGCCCAGCGTGATGTCGCCTGCGGCGATGATGCGCACGTTGGCCGGCACGAAGATCTGATCGTGCAAGGCGAGCAGGCTGTCGCGATCGAGGGCGGCGACGACCTCCTCGTAGCCCGAGCCGGTCAGCGGGATGCCATAAGGGTGGTCCTTGCCAAAGATCAGCGGGCCGAGCAGGCGAAGGCCCATGGGCATCGCCTCCATCTTCTCGCGCTGCATAGCGGCCAGCGTGATCTTGCGAAGCCGCTCGAGCTCGTTTTCGGGCAGGGTGGGGTTTCGCAACACGTCGACCAGGATATCGAGCGCCGGGGCAAAGACGGGCTTGATCACCGCGAGGTTGATCTCGGTGTTGTCCAACGAGGAGCCGGTGCTCAGCTGCGCACCGAGGTCTTCGAGGGCCGCCGCGATTTCCAGCGAGCTGCGTGTCGGGGTGCCTTCGTCGAGCATCGCGCCGAGCAGCTTCATCGCGCCGGGCTGGGCCAGCCGGTCGGCGGCATAGCCGCCGTTGACCAGCACCTTGAGCTGAACCACCGGCGCATCGTGGCGTGTTTGAACGATCACCTCGATGCCATTGGAGAGCGTCGCGCGTTCAATGGGCGGCAGCGACAAGGTCGCGACGCCCTGCGGCTTAGGCAGCGTGGAGCGGTCGACGCTCGAGCTGGTTGCAACAAAGCTTGGCTGCGGGTGAACCTCGAGGGTCAGCGAGCCGTCGCTCAGCCACTTGCGCGCGCTGTTGCGAATGTCATCGGCGCTGGCGCCCTTGAGGTATTCGAGGCCTTGTTGAAAGGCATCCGGCGAGCCACCAAAGACGGTGCTCATGGCCAGCGTGTCGGCCTTGCCGCGGCCGCCGACACGCTCGAATTGGTTGACCAGGGAGGCAAAATACACGGTGCGCGCCCGGGCAATCTCGGCTGTGCTCGGGCCCTCGGCCTTGAAGCGCTCAAACTCCTCGTCAAGGGCAGCCTCGACGCGCTCGAGCGCGACACCGTCCTTTGCCGTCGCATAAGCCCAAAGCTGCGATCCCAGCTCGCCGACGCTCAAAAAGACGACCACGTCGGTGGCGATCTGCTCGTCATAGACCAGCCGTTTATACAGGCGTGAGTTCTTGCCCGATCCCAGCACCAGCGTGGCGATGCGCAACTGCTCGACCTCGGCGCTGCCCCACTGGGGCACGTTGTAGACGCGGTAAACGCGCGACTGGCTGACCTTGTCGTGCATCACATGGCGGCGGTGCTCGGTCATCGGCGCGATCCAGCGGCCCTTTTTGGCGACCGTGGGCCCGGGCGCAATGTGCCCGAAATACTTCTCGGCGCGCGCGCGCGCCTCCTCGGGCGAGATGTCGCCGGCGATCGTGAGCACGGCGTTGGCCGCCCCGTAGTACTCGCCAAACCAGCCCTTGACGTCGGCCAGCGTGGCGGCGTCGAGATCGGCCATGCTGCCGATCGTCGACCAGGAGTAGGGGTGACCGGCCGGATAACTCAGCGCGGCCGCCAGCTGCCAGACGCGGCCGTAGGGTTGGTTGAGCACGCGCTGGCGCTTCTCGTTTTTGACCACTTCACGCTGCTCGTCGAGCAACTTCTGGGTGATCGCGCCCTGAAAATGACCCATGCGATCCGATTCCATGAACAGCGCGACGTCGAGCGCCGGCGTGGGAACGGTCTGAAAGTAGTTCGTGCGATCGCGGTTGGTCGTGCCATTCATATCGGTCGCACCGACCTCCTCGAGCGGCTCGAAATACTCGCCGCCGTAGTTCTCCGAGCCCTGAAACATCAAATGCTCGAAGAGATGGGCAAAGCCCGTGCGCCCGAGCTGCTCGTCTTTGGAGCCGACGTGGTACCAGACGTTGACGGCCACGACCGGCGCCTTGCGGTCCTCGTGAACGACCACACGCAGGCCGTTGTCGAGCACGAACATCGTGGAGGGGATTGTGACCTGCGGCAGCTCCTCGGCCGCTCGAGCAACGCGCTCGACGGAGTCTGTGTCAGGAGTAGCCGTGGTGGTCGGCGAGCTCGAAGCGCAGCCAGCCAGAATCAGGAGAAAAGAGAAGAGTTTTGAGTGTGCACGCATGATCGCTCCTGCGGGATTAAAGGTTGACCTCTCGCCTCGCTTAACATGACATGAATGACATGGACAACCCGCGCCCGCTGATTGCGAAGATGCCAAGCGGCTGATAGTCTGCCGCCTACCTCAAGATGCGAAGATTCGTGAAGGAGTTTTGTCAGCATGCAGCAGAAGCAATCCGGGTCCCCAAAAAGCGACGGTCGGCAGCTACGATGGCACTGGATCGCCGCAGGTGCGCTCCTCGCGATCTCCTTTCAACTCGCCGCGCCGCTGGCCGCCGAGGAGCTCGTCGGCGACGATGAGCCCGAATCGACCGAAGTTCACGAGGAAGCACAAACGCTCGAAGTCACGCCCGAACCCGAGCCCGAACCCGAGCCCGAGCCACAACCCGAGCCTACAGACGTCGAAGCGCAACCGGGCATCGTTCCACTGCCTGAGGTCGAAGCGCTAGCCCAGGTGCCCGAGGACGCCGGCCCATCGGCCACGGCGCTTCGCGTCGACTTGCAACCGGAGTACCGCGTGCGCTCTTTGCGCATCGATCCGGTCGAGCTCAGCGGCGAGGGTGTTCGGGGCATTGACTGGACCGAGCAGCGTTTTCGGTTGAACACGGCGCTGGTCAAGCCCACCGTGGGCAGCATCACCATCCAGATCGATGCCCTCGACGGCGTGCTCTTTGGCGATAACGGCTCCTTTCTGGGCACGCCGGCCTCGAACTCCGGTGTCTCGCTCTCGACCAAGCGGCCCAACCTGACGCGCTGGGACATCGGGCTCAAGCCGGGCGCCGATCCGCTCGATCGCAACAGCTATGTTCCGGTGCTTCGCGAGGCGCCGCTCTTCGAGTTCAACTATTTGTACGGCGACATACTCTTGCCGATCGGCGTTTTGCGCATCGGCCGCCAGCCGCTCAACTACGGCGCGACGATTACGGCCCACGATGGCGGGCGCCACAACCGCTGGGGCGCAAGCTCGTACTCCGATGGCGTTGACCGAATCTTGTTTGGCACCAAGCTCGACCAGGCCTGGGGGGTGATCCGCGACGGTGAGGACCACGTGCTCGACGCCTCGCTCGACAACGGCGTGATCCTGGGCCTGTTTTACGACTTTCTCAAGCAGGACAACGTCGCCATCCTCTCCGACGACCTGCGCCAATTCGGCACGCAGCTGCAGTTTCGCCTGCGCGAAGCCAACTGGCTGGGTTGGGATTGGCGTAATCTGGCCTTTTTGGGCTCGGTGGTGCACATCCGAAACGAGCAGTTCAACTCCAGTGTGTTCGGCTTTCCCATGCTGCTCGAGGGCCGCGTCGAGAACTTCGGCATGAAGCTGCAATACATGCACATTCGCGGCTCCACGCGCGAGATCTCCGAGGGCTTTGGCGCCCTCTCGGGCAAGGAGGCCACCGACCAGGACGTCATCGCCCACGGCGCGCAAGCCGTGCTCGACTACGACCTGGGACGCGTCAACCTGGCCATGGAGCTCAATTACGCTTCGGGCGACGACAATCCCCGGCCCAACGATCCGATCACCTCGTTCAACTTCGCGCGCGACATGAACGTGGGCTTGCTCTTGTTCGAGCACATCGTCGCCTTTGAGTCGGCGCGCTCGGTTGCCGTGGGCATCGAGAACCTCTCGGGCACGGAGACGGCCTCCTTCCCGCTCACCGAGGCGCGCACCGAGGGCCGCTTCACCAACGCGATCGTGGTCTTCCCCCAGGTCAAAGTCGACTGGTGGCGAGCCCAACATCACAACATCCACACCCGCATGGGCGTGATGATGGCCTGGTCGGCGGCCACGCTCGGTGTGGTCGACCCGATCATGACCAGCATCAACGATCTGAGCGCCAACGTCGCCGACAACGCCGTCAACTATCACGGCGGTCTGCCCTCGCGTTACTATGGAACCGAGTTCGACCTTCAGGTAGGATATCGCTTCCGTGACAACTTCTTTTGGACCTTCGAGGCCGCCATGTTGCTCCCGGGACAGGGCGTTTGGGACGAACATGGCGACGCGGTACGCTCATTCTTGCTGGAGAATCGTTTTGAATTTCTTTTCTGAAAAGCAGCGCATTTTCAAGCATTTGCATGGGTGCCTGGCACCGATTTTGGCACCGATTTTGGCACCGATTTTGGCCGTCGGATTGATCGGCTGCGAGACCTACAACGCGCCACCGGATGTGACCCTCGTGCAGCCCGCGGGCGGCGCCTTCGTGCAGGGCCAGGCCCTGACGCTGCGCTTTAGCGAGGCGATCGATCCGAGCTCGCTGACGATCAGCGTGTGGCCCACGGAACGGGGTACGCGGCGCATCCCGCTCAGTCAGACGGTCCAGGCGCTGGCCTCGAGCTGCACGACCAGCAAGACCTCTTGTACCGCGGTTGGCCTCAGCGTGAACAAAAACGCCGAGACCGCCGAGATCATGCTCGACGAGGAGATCGGCCGCCCGGGCATTCCGATGGTGCTCGAGGTCTCCGATGGCTTAACCGATACCCAGGGTAACAGCACCGGAGTTAGCCGCTTCTTCGACTTTCAACTCCGCCCCGGTGAAGGCACCTCCGATGTCGACGTCGAATTCGACAACGGCATCTACATCCTCAGCGCGACGGTGACCAAACCGATGCCGGCGATCATCACGCTGGTCACCGACATCAAGGTCTTGCCAAGCGGCGAGCTGGCGCTGGTCGGCGTCAAGGGCCAGCCCATTGGCGATGCGGAGAAGGCCACCCGCGATCCGGCCGAGATCGAGGTAACCGCCACCGAAGCCGGCTTCGCGATCTTTGCCAAGGGCCGCGTCCTGGTTCAAGAAGATGGCAAACGTCTGCTCGAGACCGACGCCTTCGACATCGTTTTGCCCGTGCTCGGCATGATCTTGCGCCTCAACGGCGTGCGCTTGTTTGCCGACATCAGTCACAGCACCGAGACGGGCTACGATCGGATCAACGGCACGCTCACCTACGAGAATCTCACGCTGATCAATGGCACCCGCGAGACCCACGTCGACGGATCGAGCACGGCGCTGATCGCCGATTTTGTGCCCGTTGAGCTTCGCCCCGCCGGCCACGCCACGGTCTGCGGAGATCTGTGCGGCGCGGTCATCGGCATCTGCAACCCGCCCGAGGACTTCCCCAGCGAAACCATGTGCGAATAGCGGTCGCCTGCTGGCGACCCTCAATTAAAAACACAAGACATCCGGAGCTGAATTTTGGAGAGCCGCACCGCTATACCTGCCAAGGGCGTCGATAAAAAAGAGTTGCTCGAGAGCATGGGGCAGATGGCGTCCAACGACGCCGACTGGCGCAATGGCCGCACCTGGAGCATGGTCTACTTTGCCGGCGACGAGCACTACGATTTCATGAAGAAGGCCCACAACACCTTTTTTAGCGAAAACGGGCTCAATCCGATGGCCTTTGGCAGCCTCAAGCGCATGGAGAGCGAAGTGGTGCGCATGAGCGCCAACATGCTCAACGGCGATGCCAACGTCGTGGGCACGATGACCTCGGGCGGCACCGAGTCGATCTTGATGGCCGTCAAGGCCGCCCGCGAGCGCGCCAAGAGCGGGTTGAAGATCGGCCCACGCAGCCCGGAGATCGTCGCTCCGCGCACCATCCACGTCGCCTTTGAGAAGGCCGCCCATTATTTTGGCCTCAAGATTCGCTACGCACCGGTCGATGAGAATTACCAGGTCGACGTCAAGGCGCTTCGAAAGCTGATCAACCGCAACACGGTGCTCGTCGCCGCCTCGGCCCCGCAGTACGCCCAGGGCATGATCGATCCGATCGCGGAGATTGGCGCAATCACACAAGAAATGGGCATTCCATTTCACGTCGATGCCTGCTTTGGCGGCTTCTTTTTGCCCTGGATGGAGAGACTCGGCTACGAGCTACCCGTGTTCGACTTTCGCGTGCCCGGGGTCACCTCGATGTCGGCCGACGTTCACAAGTATGGCTATTCGGCCAAGGGTGCCTCCGTGGTGCTCTACCGCGACATGAGCTATCTCAAGCATCAGTTCTTCGTGGCCACCGACTCGCCGCTGGGTATCTACGCCTCTCCGAGCATGACCGGCACGCGCCCGGGCGGCTCGATCGCGGCGGCCTGGGCGGCGATGATGGCCCTTGGCGAGGACGGCTACCTCGCCCTTGCCCGACAGACCATGGACGCCGTCGAGGCCCTGCGCGACGGCGTGGACGCGATCCCCGAGCTCGAAGTGCTCGGCAGCCGTCACGGCTCGGTGGTCTGCATTGGCGCGCGCAACAAGGCTGTCGATATCTACGCGCTGGCCGACCAGCTCCAGGCGCGCCGCTGGCACGTCGACCGCCAGCAGTTTCCCGCCAGCCTGCACTGCACGGTCACCGGCCACCACCTGCAATACGTGCCCGAGTTCTTGGCCGATCTGCAGGAGGGCGTAGCCTATCTCAAGGCCAACCCCTCGGCTGCAAGCGAAGGGCAGGCCCCGATGTACGGCATGATGGCCAAGATCCCCTTTCGCGGCGCGGTCAAGCTCAGCGTGCTCAAGGTCATGGAGGCCATGCACGCCCCCGGCGGCGGCATGCCCGACATCGGCAGCATGGGCAAAGACGACGACTCCAGCCCGCTCTTCAAGGCCATGGACAAGTACGGCGACCGGGCCATGGAGGTGCTCGACAAGATCGATGATACACGCCAGAACGTGCGCCAGGCCTTCGATCGCGCCACCGAGAAGCTGCGCTCAAAATGAATTCGCCAATCAGCACGGCGGCCGAAATCAGAAGCGATGCACGCACTCACCCATGAAATCCGGGACATCGGGTCGCGTCGCGCACGGATTCAAGATCGCGCCCGAGCAGCGCTCGTCGGCCGCGCAGTCGGTGTTGTTCCAGCATGAGCGGGCATTGAGCGGGGGCGGCTTGCAAATGCCCTCGCCGTTGGTGCGACAACTCGCGTTGTAACAACGCCACTCGGGCATGCGTTCGTCGCCCGTTTGGCAATCCTCGTCGCTGAAACAGCAGTTCTGGGGCACGCTGGCAGGCGCCGTTCGCGGGATCAGCGGGCAGAGCCTAATCGGCTCTGGTGTGCTCGCATCGGGTATGCCCGTCTCTGGCGTGATACCGACACCGGGGCCCGGGCCATTGTCCAACCCCGTGTCGATGTCGCCATCGACGTCCAAATCCACATCAACATCGAGTCCTGCATCGGCATCGTTATTGCCGGGAACGGGCGTGGGATCGGGATCATCGTCTGCCGGACATCCGATCAAGAGCGCCGCGAAGGCGTAGGCGAGAATCACCACGAGCAGTTTGGAGTGAGCCAACATGCGGCACCTCATCAACAGGGATTTTAATAATTCAAATAATTCCACCATTTACTAAACATAAAGGCATTGGGCATCAAAAGTAGGTGCACATGAGCAGAATGTGGCGATCGCCGGTGATCCCGAGCGCCAGAGTCCGGGCTGTTCAATCGCTCTTTCTTTACATTCGTGTGAGGTTGGATATCGTGGCACGCGTCAACAAACTGAAGTTACGGAGTACTGGCCATGTATAGATTTCTCGCCCTCTTTGTCGTCACTTCCTTGCTCGCCACAGCTTGCTCCGACGACGCGAACAATGATTTGCCCAACAACACCGAACCCACGACGGGCCTGCTCGAGATCACGATCACGGGCCTGCCTGCCGGTGCATTGGCCGCAGTCGACGTGAGCAGCCCGGCGGGCTATGAGAACACGCTCGCTGCCACCACCACGCTCTCCGATCTCGCGCCCGGGCCGTATGCCATCACGGCATCCAACGTGGTCTATGAGGGCGTCAGCTTCAGTGCTCAGCCGGCGCATCAGGTGCGCACCGTGATCGCCGGCGAGTCGGTGATCGCGACGATCAACTACAACCCGCCGCCGCCTCGGGCAAGCTTCAGCCTGACGATCGAGGGGCTTCCCGAGGCGCTCGACGCGGCCGTTACTGTCTCCGGGCCGGGCTTGTTCTTCGAGCAGGTGGCCAAGAGCACGGTCTTCGAGGACCTTGATACGGGCAACTACACGGTCCTCACCGAGGAGGTCTCTGACGCTGGCAGCATCTTTGTCGCCTCGCCAGGCTCCCAGCAAGTCAGTGTCTCAAGCGTGGTCCAAGGCAGCGCCTTGGTCAGCTACACCGTCGAGCGTGCTCGCCTTGCCGTGACGATCGTCGGCGTACCACCAACGCTCTTTGCCCACGTCGTGGTCACGGGCCCCGACGGCTACCAGAGCGCGGCATTGACCCAGTCGACCGAGCTCTTCAACCTGGTGCCTGGCGAGTACACGGTGGCGGCCGACAACATCACGATTGGCCAACTCGTGCTCAGCGCGCCGACGCAGACCGTCGAGGTTATCTCGCGCGAGTCCAGCGAGGTGATCGTCAACTATCAGGCGCCCTGGGAGTGGGTTGACCAGCTCAGCAGCACGAGCTTTGACTACGCCTATCGCATCGCCATCGACGCCGACGACAATCTCTACGTGGCAGGCTATACGGCGAGTTGGCTGCCCAACGCCACCTCGAGCGGCGGCGTCGACGGCTTTTTGGCGCGCTACGACGCCGATGGCGAGCGCAAATGGCTCAAGCAATTTGGCACCGCCGGCGATGACTACGTGCACGGCGTCGCCGTTGGACCGGATGGCAACATCTACGTCGCTGGCGGCACCAATGGCGCCTTCGAAGGCTTTGAGAACGCCGGTGAATTCGACGCCTTCGTCGCCCGCTTCGACGCCGACGGCAATAAGCTCTGGGTGCGCCAGATCGGCACTGAAAAGCAGGATTTCGGCTGGGGTCTGGCCGTTGATCACCTCAACTACGCCTTTCTCGTCGGTCAGATCGACGGCATACCGGGCCAAACCGGCGAAGATGGCACCGACGCCTTCATCGCCCGCTATGACACCGATGGCGAGCAGGTCTGGATGCGCGTGGTCGACTCGGGCTCACGCGACGAGTTCAACAGCGTAGCGATCGACAACAAAGGCATGGTCTACGTCGCAGGCTTTACCCACGGCAGCTTTGAGAACCAGACCAGCGCCGGCGACTTCGACGCGCTCATCGCCCGCTACGACGCCACCGGCAACCAGGTATGGCTTCGCCAGTTTGGCACCAACGCCTATGAGTTGGCCTACGACGTCGCCGTCGACGCGCTCGGCGCGGCCTACATCGTCGGCCACACCTACGGCGCCTTTGCCGGCAGCGAAAATCAGGGCGGCCTCGACGGCTTTCTGGCGCGCTTTACGGTCGAGGGCGAGCGCGAGTGGGTCGTCCAATTTGGCACCGACGCCAACGACTTCGCCCAAGGCGTCGCCACCGACTCCCACAACAACGCCTTTGTCGTCGGCCACACCGCCGGCACCCTCGAAGGCCAGGCCAGCCGCGGCACCGAAGACGCCTACGTGCTCAAGTTCGACCGCGACGGCGAGCAGCTCTGGAGCCGCCAATTCGGCACCACATTCGCCGACCAGGCCTTCTCCACCGCCGTCGATAGCAACGACCACGTCTACATTTCCGGCACCACCGCCGGCGACTTCCCCCGCTTTCGCCAGGGCGGCCTCAGCGACGCCTTCGTGATCAAATACGACAGCGAGCGCGACTAACGCCGACGTTTAACCGGCAGCCGGCCGCCAAGGTCGGGTCCCCTGAGGGACCGG
>JACCWM010000196.1 GCA_013697635.1 Lujinxingiaceae bacterium
GGCCAATGCCGTGCCCGTGACCGTGACCGACGGCGGTGTCACATTGTCCGTATCGACCGAGGTCAACGTTGTCGCCGATTTGACGGGAGCGTTTGCGCCGACCGGAAACGGATTGACGCCCGCTGGCCCCACCCGCGTACTCGACACGCGCTCGACGGGCAAGCCGCTTCGCGCCGACGAGATTCGCGAGGTCGACGTGCACGCACCGGCCGGCGCCACGGGCGTGGTCGCAACGATTGCCGTCATCGGCGGTGAACTTCCGGGCTTCCTGACGGCATTTGCCTGCGGAACCACCTTGCCTTCGACGAGCAACATCAACTTTGCGGCTCAGACGGTCGTCGCCAATACGGTGGTCTCGCAACTGGGCTCGACCGGCAAGCTCTGCGTGCGCTCGGTGGCCGATGCCCACGTCATCGTCGATGTCACAGGCTACCTCTCGGCCACCGGACCGCTGTCTTATCAGGCTCTGGCGCCCACGCGTCTGCTCGATACCCGCAGCCCCACAAGCATCTACACCAACCGCCTGGCCGCTCAACAGGTCATCGAGTTGCCCATCCAACCTTTGGCAGGAATGCCCTCGAAGGTCTGGTCGGTGGTCGCCAACATCACCGCGGTCGGCGCCTCCAACTTGGGCTTCATGACGGCCTATCCTTGCGGCGGCTCGGTGCCTGCGACCTCCTCATTGAACTTCGTGCCTGCGAAATCGGTGGGCGCCTTGACCGTCTCCTCAATCGGCAGCCAGGGCTCGCTGTGCATCTACTCGAGCGCACGTGCGCACCTGATCGTCGACCTCGTCGGTGTCTGGGTCCACGACGAGCAAGCCGCTCCGCACGCACCCCAAAGGATCAGCCCGGCCGACCAGGGCGACCCGCGCTCACCGAACGACCCGGACAATGACAACGCCGGCGGCGAAGACAGCGAGGACGCCTTCAGCGGTGGCGATGTGCACGAGCACGATGTCCACGGCGAAGAAGGCCACATTGACCAGATCTCCGGTGGCGCCACGGCCGACAAGCAGGCCTCACGTGTCGTCGTCGAAAGCGGCGGATGCACGGTCGCGCCCGGTCAAACAGGCTCTCAGCTGCCCGTCGTGCTGGCGGCGTTGATTGGATTGGCCTGGCTTGGGCGTCGCCGCAAGCGTTAACCGCGAGGCTCTTGCACCCAACAAAAAAGCCGCCCGTGCCTTGCGCCGGGCGGCTTTTTTGGGCCAAAAAAATGACGACTTTTGGGGGAGGAGCCCGGCTTCCATCGCCGCAAACCCACATGGTTTCAGGCTAACATGGCGTTCCACCCCCGGGCGTTGGCGTTTTTCAGTCGCTGCCGCAGGGCAGCGCGGTGAGGCCGATGATGTGCTCGCCATCGGCCAGTTCGGTGACGCGGGTGCCCTTGGCGGCGCGCCCGAGAAGTTGAAAGTCGGGGGTGGGCATGCGGTGGACACGACCGAGATTGGTGATCAGAGCCAGGTCGTCGTGGGGATCGCAGGGGGCGATTGCGGCGACGCGGTCGTTGGGGTTGAGGCGCATGAGCTGCATGCCGGCGCCACCGCGGCCCTGGGGGCGAAATTCGTCGAGGTCGAGGCGTTTGCCATAGCCTTGCTCGGTGATCACGGCGAACTGTTTGACGCGCTCGCCCAAGAAAGCGCCGACGAGCTCATCGTTGTTGGCGGCGAGCTTCATGACGTTGACGCCGACGGCCTTGCGGCCCATGCTGCGCATATCGTAGGCGTCGAATTGGATGCCCTGGCCAAGCGCCGAGGCGCAAAAGACCGTGGTCTTGTGGTGGCCAGCCAGTACGGCGCAGGGCTCGTCGCCGTCGTTGAGCAGAAAAGCCTCCCGGCCGGTCTTGTCGATCAGGCGGCCGAGCTCGTCGGCGTCGGTGGCCTTGCCCTTGGCCTGGCGGGTGATGTGGATGATCCGCCCGGAAATCGCCTGGCGCGCCAGGGTGAAAGCGATCTCCTCGCCCTGCTCGAGAAAGAGCACGTCGCGAATCGAGCGGCGCTCGTCGCCAGGCCAGTTGGGAATCAAGCGCACGTCGATGCCGAAATAGCGCCCGCGGTTGCTGAATAAGAAGACGGCCTCGGGATCTCCGACGTAGCGGATGCCGCGCACATGACCGGTGGCCTCGGGGCCTTCGATCGGCTGGGGCGATTCGGCGACCTCGATCTCGGGGCCGTGCATCTTGCAAAAACGCCCCGTCGAGGTCATCACAAAGCTGGCGTGGCCAAAGCTGTCGGTGACGCGGCGCTCGACGATGCTCTCGATACGCCGCGCCGACTCGCTGGCACCGTCGTCGCGGGCCGTAACGCTCGATTTCTTGTTCTTCCCAAGCTCGCGAAGCGCGGCGATCAGCGCGCCGTCCCAGCCGCCAAATACTTCGACTGCGGCGTCGAAGAGATCCTCGTCGCCAACCGAGACGTTCATCTCGAACAGCTCTTCGTAGCGCTCGTCGTCAGCGGCCAGGGCGATGATCTTCTCGATGATTTCTTGGGCGTTCATCAACTGGGGGTCCTTGCGGCAGAAATGACGTGAGCATGGCGCGGGCGAGCAACACCATAGCCCAATTTGCCGGTGGCACAACTTCGATCCGGTCAACTCACGACTGGCCGAGGCGGTGCGCGCGCCGGCCAACGGCGTAGGTGAGCACGGTCTCCATGAACTGGGCGTGGCGAGCATCGTTTTGCGACTCCAAAATCAGCTCGAGCAACATGGCCGCCGCCCACTCGGGCTCGTCGATCGCTGCGGCAAGCGCGCGCACGTCTTTGTCGTTCGTGTTGACGAGCAAGACGGCCTTGCCATTAAAAAAATTCGGCCGCGGGGCCTGCAAATCGTCGGCGTTCAACACCGCGTCGAGCTCACCGACGAGCAGGCCGGGGTGGTTGCAAAATTTCGCAGGAACCAGCGCACCCGAGAGATCGTAGTAGCGCGGCACCCCCGAGCGCAGGCCAGCCTGCTGGAGGAGCACATGCAGCTCGCTCAAAAGCCGAGGATCGCAATCATTGACCGCGTCGCTGCTAAACCAGCCAAAGCGTTGCTCGAGGGGGTGGATGTTGTACTTGAATTCGAGCAGGGCGCGCACCAAGCGCCAGGCTCCACTGCCAGCCGCGCCGCGCAGCACCAGGTGATCGCTTGCCACCGCATCGAGAATCGGGCCCGGTTGCGAGGCAAAGCACAGCTTGTTTTTGCGCGCTGCAGCGCGACAATCGGCAAATGAGACCGCTTCGTTGTTGAGCTTGGGAAAGAGCGCCCGCTGGCGCCAGGCGCGCTTGAACTCGTTGCGGCCCAGATAGTTGACGAGCAACCCGCAGAGCTGATCGTGTCGCTCAGGGTGGGCAGTGTCTTTGGCGGCCTGCTCGATGGCCGCGACCAGACGTTCGGGAAGCTCGACGGTGGCGAACTGATCCATGAGCTTGAGCGCCTTGTGATAATTCTTGTCCTCGAGGATCTGGTCGCGCGTCAGGGTGTGCTCGAGATAGCGCGAGTCAATCTTGCAGGAGATGTACGGCCAGGGGGCATGATCTTGCTCCTTGAGCGTCAATCCCTGATTGTAATAGCCCATCAAGCCCTTCTCGTCGGTAACGAAGCCGATGACCAGGCGCGTGCCGTCGGCCTCGTGGGTGAGCTTGCAAAGCGAGTCGATGTCGAAGGGTGCGGATACGCTCGTGCCCTCGAAGATCACCGGGATGCGCGCATGCTTGCACCAGTAGCTGACGACATTGCGCGCGCGGCCTCGAAGCGCCTCGGCCTCCCCACGGCCGATCTCCTTGATGATGCGAATGTGCGTGCCCTCGACGGGCTCGTCGAGCGCATAGAGCTCAAAGGAGCGGTCCTCGAGAAAGACAACTCGCCAACTCTCGCCGGCGCGCCCGGTCTCGACGATCACGAGCTGTGGCGCGATCGCGAAGACCGAGACAAAGCCAATGCC
Source organism: Lujinxingiaceae bacterium (assembly GCA_013697635.1). Lineage (GTDB taxonomy): Bacteria > Myxococcota_A > Bradymonadia > Bradymonadales > Bradymonadaceae > JACCWM01. The sequence goes on from JACCWM010000196.1 coordinate 3,922, forward strand.
AAAGCGCCCGATCTTGGTCAGATCGTCGTCCTTGGCTGAGCTGAACAGGCGCGTAAGCTTGGTCTCGATGATCTCGCGCGTCATGCCCTCGCCCCAGTCATCGACCTCGATGATGAGCGTTCCCTGCCCGAAATCGCCGGCCTTGGGCTCAAAGCGCGTCGCGATCTCGACCTCGCCGGTGCCAGCGTCGATCGAGTTTTGAACCAGCTCGCGCAAAAACGAGAGCGGGTCAGAGAACTGATGGACGAGATCATCTAAAACACTGCGAGTTTCCACGCCTGTTACCTGCTTTCAATAGGGGCCAAGACCCGTTCAAGATTTCTGCGATGTGCGAGCCGCCAATCGGAGATCGCACCGCGATGAAGCCGGCGAAGCTCGAGAAAGACCGCCTGCAAGACCAGGGATACCGCGATCGGATCGTCTGGCCTCTGCAGGGCATAGGCGACCACGGGGTGCGCTCTAAACAGCACCATGCTCCACTCGTTGAGCGATGCGATGCGCGGCGCCGGGCCGCCATAAAACGCGATGCTGGGCGCACCGAGCACATGGTGAGACTCGTTGGCAAGCGTTGCGCTCATCAGCTCGCTGACTAAACGCCCGAGCTGATGCTCAGCATCACTGGAAGCTTGTGCCTTCGGCGAGTCGGCGCTCGGGGCCGGCCGGCCAGGCGCCGGATCGACGGTGAGTTCGCCCCAGCTCTCGCGCTCAAGCGTGCCCATGATGTGTGGGCCGAAGACGGCGCGGAAAATCGCGTTCGTCGCGACGTGAAACTGCAAATACAGGTTGTCAGGGTTGCGGTTGACGTGAGGGATCCACAGGGCCTGATCCTCTCTGGGCAGCAGCCAGCACGCGCCGGCCGCCTCGCCGCGGATGAAGGCATTGATCTGGCGAAGCGAGAGCAACTCGCCGGCCACGTCGTCAAACAAGGGCGTGTCGGCGATCGCGCCGAGCGCCTCGAGGATCTGGTCGGTCAGCGTCGCGCTCGCAAGCTCGCTCCAATCCAGCGCGTGAACCTGCCAGACCGAAAGCCTGTCCCCGGCGGCGCAGGTGTCGCTCCAGCTTTGAAGGGCCGCCTCGCTGAGGTCGATCGCCGCAGCGATGCGTCCGAGCAAACGACCATCGAGCAGCTCATGCAAGTAGTCGACGGTTTGCGTGGCGGGCATGCGCGCTTTGGGATGATGCATAAACTCAGGCAGCGCCTCGAGAATAGCCAGGCCGAGCGCGTCGAGCTCGGCCGTGCTCCGTGGCCCGTCGAAGCGCTCATTGGGCTGAAAATCGCCACACAACACCATGCTCAAGCGCATGCAGCGAACGCCCAGGGGCCGTTGCACGAGCAGGCGGCCATCGCGCACAAAGGCCACCATGCCGGACATGTCGAAGGTGTCCATGCCGACGACCGCGCGCATCCGGGCGTGCTCCAAAACCATTTGGTGGGGATAGTGGATCTTGGACAGCCCTTCGGACCACACGAGCCCCTCCCAGCGGTCGCGATTTTTCTGTGTTTCGCGCACCGCGTGCAGGCGATCGGTGAGATCGACGATCTCGTCGACAAAACGCAAGAAGAATGCCTCGGACTCATCCGGCTCAGCATAGATGATCGGCGCATTGACCATGGCCCTGGCGTCGTCGCCATGCTCTCGACAGATGTACAGACGCCTGTGACCGACGCGGCGCAAAGCATGGGCGATCGAAATGGGAACCGATGATCCGTTGAGCGAGTCTCCAACGGTGGCGTAGAGGGCGAGGCCTTCCGCGGCGCTAAAGAATGCGCGCTCGATCTCGGCGCTCAGCGGGGCCGCTTCGAATTGCCGATGAGCGCGCAACAGTGTCGGACGAAGCCAATCCTGCTGGACGGCGCGCTCGCCCGGGGTCAGGCTCGTGATAAAGCGTGTGAACAAGCGCCAGGTGGCTTCGCGCAGGACCTCGTCATGCAGAGTGCGCCAGGCCTCGTCCAAACGGCCGTTGAGCATGTCGAAGAACTGGATGAAGTGGCGCGGTTGGATGCGCTCGCGAAGGTAGATGCGTGTGCCTTGCAAGCCGTCTTCGTTGCGAACTTTGCGCGTATTCAAAGCCCGCTCCGGGGCAAGGCGCGCGAGCACCGCCTGCTCACCGGCGCGAAGCAGCAGCCCGGCGCCCCCTTCAGGGCCCACCGATTCGATCACGATCTCACGCGGGCCAAGCGCCTTGGCCGCGTTGACCGCGATCGCGATGTGGCGAACGGCCCGTTGGCGTGCGTCGCTGCGCTCTGAAAACAAGGCGGATTGAAGCTCGCTCAGATCCTCGATGCCCAGGCTCTGCCCATCGAAGCATACCTCCATCTCGTCGGTGTCGATCACGAACTCGATGACCTTGGCCCCCAGCAGGTGTGCGGCCTTGACGAGCTCGAGCACGTAGTGGTGCGGATCGACGAGCTGAAAGCGCTCCAACTTGTCCGTGGCGCGCTCGGCGTCGACTTGAAACTGCCCGCGCCCCGCGAGTTTGCCCGCTGCGCGCGCCTTTGCAAGCAAGTCACCCGTCACGATCGCCTCTTCTGTGCGCTTGCGAGCACCCGGTTGAGGTGTTCACGGTAGCCTGCGCTCCAGTTCACGTCGCGAAAATACGGGCGAAGCGCAGCGCTCGCAGCCAAAGCCAGCATCGAGACTGCAACCGGGTCGTGGGGGCGAGCGAGCGCGTGGGCAACGAGCGGATGCTCGGAGAAGAGCGTGATGCGGGCGCCGTCGGTCTCCACGGCGCGCACCGTCGGCCCAGCGCGAAGCGTGATCAATGCCACGCCCGCGCTAGCGTCGCCTTTGATCACGACGGCCAGGAGTTGTTGGACCCTCGCCACCAGCTGAGTTGAGTGGTTGTGTTGGGCTGCTGGCGGCGCAACCGCCGGCGTGTTGTTGGCGGGCGGCGTTGTGGACGATGGCGATGGCCCTGGTGATGGTGCCGGTGTTGACGATGAATTGACGGCTCGCAGCGATGTAATCGTAAATTCGCCAAAGACGGCGTTCAAGATTGAGAGTACCGGCTCGTCGCTTCGAATGAAGAGCCTGTCGGGCTCGCTCCTCATCTGGGCGAGCCAGTCGCTCATGTTCATCTTTGCAGGCAGTACGTAGCATCTTTGGGCGACAATATGCTCGTAGATCTGGCGAAGCGATTGGTCGGCGCCAACCAGATTGGGGAAGATCGGCAGGTCTGCGGCCGGCCCGAGCATGACAAGCTTGGCCAAAGGTGTTGCCCGGCTGCACCGCCAGGGTGAGACCCGCTGGGGATCACTTGATGTCGTCTCCAGCGTCGCCTGCCATTGGCTCAGGGCCTCGCCTTCAACTGGAAAGTCCGCGGTCAGACGCCAGAGCAAGCGCTCACTGAGCAGCTTTTCGAGATAGGATAGCGCCACATCCGTGGGCTTGTGCTGCAGATGCTCGTTTACAAATGATGGCAGCGCCTCGAGCATCGCGATCACCAAGGCCGTGAGCTCGGGCGTGACGGCCGGCCCGTCGAATGCGGCGTTGGGTGTGAGCTCTCCGGAAAAAATGATCGTCAGACCGCTCAAGGTTCCATCGCTCAAGTGTTGGCGCTTGAGCAGGCGCCCCTGCTTGACGAAGATCACCGTGCCACGCGCGCTCGAATCGTTGAGCCCGATGGCCACGCGCAAATCCCCATGCTCGATGACCTTTCGATACGGGTAATACATCGGTGCTGGTAGGGAATCCCTGGGGGTTTGCTCCCAGAGCTTGCGATTTTGTTCGGCCAGGCGAAAGATCTCGACGCGATCGGTGAGGTCGACGACCTCGTCGGCAAAACGCAAGAATAAGGCTTCGGGCTCGCCATGCGCCGCATAGATCACCGGCGCGCCGACCAGCCGCTCGGCCTCATTGGACGGTCGCCGACAGATATGGATGCGCGTGAGCTCTCCGATGCGCTGGGTCGCCTCCGTGATCGAGATCAAGGGTTTTTTGGGCAGCGAGCCGTCGGCTTGCGCATAGATCGCCGTGGTCGCCAGCTTGAAGAAAAATCCCCGATCGGCGACCAGATCTTCGGGCGCGATGCGACCCCCAAAATGCGGGCTCTTGGTGGTGTGCAGGCGCACGGGACGGTCTTTGGTGCGCTCGTGGGCGCGCAACACCAGTTGGCGAAGCCAGTCCTGTTTTTCTTCGATCACCTGCGCCGCCAGCCCGCTGACATGCATCTCGAGCGAGCGCCACATCGCCGCTTGCACGACGCCGCCGTGCAGGGTCTGCCAGGCCTCGTCTTGCACAAACGCGCTCTGCGAGAGGTTGGTCGTCAGCCGGCGCGAATCGACGATCGCCTCGACGCCGACCACGTCTGCGCTAAAGATCTGAGTGTCGATAAAAACGCCGTGTTGCAAGACATTGATGCGCAACTTGTCGTCGTCCGAGATTCCCAGCCGGCCGTTTTCGAGCGGCGTGTCGATCTCGACTACGGCCAGCGCCCGCTTACTTAGCCCGTGCCCTTGATTGATGCTGACCCGGTTGACGAAGATTGGGACCTTGGCATAACGCGCCCGCTCGCCCAGGGCGACGACCTCGTTGAGCCGGCCCTTGAGCTTGTCGAAGAACTGCATGATGTGGCGCGTCTGCGTGCGCTGGCGCAGATAGACGCGGGTGCCAAGCGTCGCCGCTTGGATCTTGATGCCGGTAAGTGACGCTCCGGCGACAAGGCGCACCAGCCGCGGCTCGGCGTCGCGTCGAAGCACGAGGCGACAGCCGCCGTAGGCGCTAACCGACTCCACGACGATCTCGCCCGGCCCCAACGCCTGGGCCGAGCTTGCCGCAATCGCCATATGGCGAACGGCACGCTGGCGATCGTCGGTGCGCGACGAAAACGCTGCCCCGTAAAAGTCCTCCAGGTCATCGAAGCCCAGCGTCTGCCCGTCAAAGAACACCTCCATCTCGTCGGTGTCGATCTCGAACTCGATGACCTTGGCTCCCAGCAGATGCGCAGCCTTGACGAGTTCCAGAACATAGTGGTGCGGATCGACGAGCTGAAAGCGCGCCATCTTCTCCTTGGCGCGCTCGGCATCGAGTCGAAACTCACCCTGCGCCTCGAGCCTGCCCGCCCCGCGAGCCTTTTCCAGCCACTCGGTCGTCACGTGTTTCTCCGTTCGTTGGACGGGTTGAGGATGTCGCTGATTTGTGCGCGATGGGCCGCGCCCCAGGCAATGTCCTTGAGGTAGGGGCGAAGCGCGCCGCGCGCCGCCACGGCCACCATATGGGCGGCGAAACGATCGTCTGGACGGGCCAGAGCGTGGGCGACGACCGGATGCTCGGCAAAGAGCGTGATAACCTGGCCATCGGTCGCAGCAATCGCCGGCGCGGGCCCGCTTTTGAAGCGGATCACAGTGGCATTGAGCAGGGGTTCGATGTGAGCGCGCAGGCGCTCTTCGTCGCTCATCCGCGTTTCCACGGGCTTTGGTGTCGCCGCGGGCTTTGGCGAAGCCACGGGCTTTGGCGAGGGCTGCGGGACTTGAGGTTCCCCCCGAAATTGGCCATTACCACCGGTCACGACCTGGCCGTTGATCGTGACGCTGCTTTTCGAAGGCATGACGCTCTGCAAAGCCGCGATCGTCGGTTTACCGAAGACATTTTCGAGAATCGAAAGGCTAACGCGGGGTTGAATATACAACGTCTGGGTATTCTGCTCGCTCATCGATCTCCAGGCCCGCAAGTCGCCGGATTCGGGCACCAGGATGCAACGATTGTCCGCAATGTGTTCATGGATTTGGCGCAGCGAATGGTCGACGCCTCGCAGGTCGGGGAAAAGCGCCACGTCGGCCGCCGGGCCCAGAAGTTCGATCGTTTCCGCGGCTGTGGCGTCGTCTCTATTCCACAGGCTTGGCTGGCTCGCGCTGCGCAAGGCCAGCTGCCAGGCCGCAAACACGATCGCCTCGATGTGAAAATCCGACCCGAGACAACGAAGCAGACGGCCGTTGAGCAGCGCCCTGAGATAATCGAGTGCATAGCTCTTTTTCATGTATTGCAGATGCTCGTTCACGAATCGCGGCAGGGCATCGAGCAGCGCAAGGCCCAGGACGCTGAGCTCGGCGCAATGGGCCGGGCCGTCAAAGAGCTCGTTGGCAGCGAGCTTACCCGAAAAGATGAAGCTCAGCCCCCGCGAGCTCTGCTCACTGAGGTGACCGCTCTTGAGCGGGCCGCCCTCTTTGACAAAAATGACCGTGCTGTGCGCACCAGAGCCGTTGAGGCCCACCACCACGCGCAACTCCCCGTGATCGAGCGCCATCTGATGGGGGGACCAGTTGCGTGGGGGCGCCGCATCTCGGCTTGAGCTTGCCCACTTCGCCTTGTTGTTAAGCGCCTGTCTGTGCACCTCGATGCGCTCAGTGAGGTCGACGACCTCGTCGGCGAAGCGCAAGAACAGGGCCGTGGGCTCATGGAGGTCGGATAAAATGACGGGCGCGCCGGCCAGCGCTTCGGCCTCCTTGGAGGGGCGCCGGCAGATGTGGATGCGTGTGTTCTGGCCGATGCGTTGGGTGGCCGCAGCGATCGCGATCAGCGGCATCGATTTATCGGCTTGCTGGTAGATCGGCGTCATTGCCACGCGGGTGAAAAAGCCGTGATCGGCGACTCTGTCCGTTCGCGCATGGGCGCGCAGCACGAGTTGGCGCAGCCACAGCTGGCCTTCGCCGAAGATCTCGAGCAAGCTCAGGTTGGCCACGTAGAGCTCGAGCGAGCGCCACATCGCCTCTTGCACGACGCCGCCGTGCAACATCTGCCAGGCCTCGTCTTGGACAAAGGCGCTTTGCGAGAGGTTGGTCGTCAGCCGGCACGAATCGACGATCGCCTCGACGCCGACCACGTCGGCGGTAAAGACCTGGGTATCGATGAAGACGCCATGCTGGAGCACCTTGATCTGCATGTTGCCATCGACCGCGATCCCCAGTCGCCCACGCTCGTGGCTGGTAGCGATCTCGACTACGGCCAGTGCTTTGTCGCTCAGCCCCGAGCCCCGCGTGATGTCTACCCCGTTGACCACGATCGGTATCGTCGCATAGCGCGCCCGCTCTTCGAGCGCGAGCGTCTCATTGAGCCGTCCCTTGAGCTTGTCGAAGAACTGCATGATGTGGCGCGTCTGCATGCGCTGGCGCAGATAGACGCGCGTGCCCACGGCAAGAGCCGACGAAATCTTGACAAGGCCCGGCGTAATCTCGGGCCCAAGGCGCACCGGCACAGGCTCGACCCCGCGCCCGAGCACCAGCCGACAGCCTCCGCGCGCAGCGATCGACTCCAAGACGATCTCGCGCGGCCCAAGCGCCTGGGCGGCGTTGACCGCGATCGCCAGGTGGCGCACGGCGCGCTGGCGGTCGTCCGTGCGCGCCGAAAACGCCGCTGAGTAAAAATCGCTGACCTCCTCGAAGTCCAGCGTCTGCCCATCGAAGAACACCTCCATCTCGTCGGCATCGATCACGAACTCGATGACGCTAGCCTCGAGCAGATGCGCGGCCTTGACCAGCTCCAAGACATAGCGATGGGGGTCGACGAGCTGAAAGCGCGCCATCTTCTCCTTGGCGCGCTCGGCATCGAGTCGAAACTCGCCACGCGCCTCGAGCCTGCCCACCCCGCGAGCTTTTTCCAACCAATCGGTCGTGGTCATCGCATACTCGCCGAGCGAGAGCTATTTATCAGCCTACAGGCTACTACAAAAGCCGGGACCGGCAACCTCGAAGCGTTGAGGGTGGGGGTCAAAAATCAGGTCAAAGCCCCGGGGGCAGCCGGGCTTCAATGCCGGAAAATACGCTCAGTTACAGGCCCATCAGGCATCGATCCCCCATTTCTTCTGGGGGCTGTGGTGCCGGGCGAGCCTTGGTGCAAGCCTCGTTGCTTGACAGATATTCGCGCCGATGACTAAGCTCGCGGGCCTGAACCATTTGGAGGAAGTGCGCACGAGCTTTGGCGTGCCAGGAAACAATCGATAGGTGTAGGAGCAATAAGCATGGCCGACGAGACGACCAAGGGCCCATCCGCAGAGGAGATTGTCGACAATCTGGCTGCGGAGTTGGGGGTTGAGAACGAGAAGGTTCCTCAATCCGATAAGTCCGGTGACGATATGATGGCGGGCCTGGGCGGCATATTTGACGTGCCCGGCGGGGCCAAGAAGAAAAAGAAGAAGACGCCGGCCGAGAAGGCTGAGGCCGCCGAGAAGGCTGAGGCCGCGAAGCCTAAAAAGGCCAAGAAGGCCAAGAGCCCTGAGATGGCCGGTCTCGAAGGTCTCCTGACGCCATCGAAAGACGCCGCTGACGTCGACCTGTCCAGCTCGCCTGGCGACTATCTGAGCGACGGCGATCTGGGCGATTACACGCCCAAGCAAAAGAACCCGATGGTGCTGGTGCTCGTGGGCATCATCGTGCTCTTGCTCGTCGCTGTCGTGGTCATCGTCGGCACGACCACCGACAAGCTCGACGACGTGGTCCGCGTCGTCCAGGGCGACTATCGCGAGTACAAGCTCGCCGAGAAGCGCCGCATCGAGGAGGACCATCTGGCCGCTCAGATGGACGCCCTCGATCGCTTCGGCAACCTGCTGATCACGGGCAATCCCTGGCATGCGCTCATTCGCCTCAACGGCGAGATCCAGTATGGCCAGACCAGCGGCGGTGAGTGGCGCGAGCTGCGCCTGGGCGTCTCGACGGTGTTTCAAAATCTCAAGGTCAAGGAGCTTCAAAAGCTCGAGGTCAGCGCACCAGGCCACCAGACCCAGGTCTACGAGGTGCGCGAGGGCATGTGGCAGGCCGCCCAGGGCACGATGGACTTTCAGTACGCGCTGACGGCCAACCTGTTGCCGGCCTCCGATCGCGACTACCAGGAGTTCAATAACCGCATGGGCGCCGATCTCGACAACGAGTACTATGGCGTGATCAACATCACGACCATGCCGGCCGGCGCCAAGGTTATCTTCAACAACCATCCGCTGCTCGACAAAGATGGCAAAGAGCTGCTTACGCCCGTGAGCTTCGAGCGCAACTGGGTTCGCAACGAAGCCGGCAAGCTCGAGGAGCAGCTTGCGCGCGTCGACACGCCGCCCGATCGTGGCCACAAAATCCAGGTCCAGATGCCCGGCGATGAATCGATGCCCAAGTATCTGGCCAGCATCGATCGCCGCATGTGGAAGTGCGAATGGAAGGACGACGCGGCGATCAAGAAGCTCGGCGCCAAGGCCACCGTCCAGCATCAGTGCGATTACAAATGGTCGCTCGAGCTCGACCTCAACGGGCTCAAGCGCTACATCGATGCTCGCGAAGCCGAAGAGCAGCGCATCATCGAGCAGCAAAAATCGCTGCAGGCGGAATCACCCACACCGGCTGGTGAGCAGGGCTAAATCACAATCGAAGGGCCTTCCATGTTGCTCTACCGCGTCATGCACACGCCCAGCCAGCGCGTCTGCTATGCCCTCAAGCAAGACGGCCTCTACCTGGAGGTCACCACGGCCTTCGAGGCGATCAGCACGACACTGGCCGCCGGCGAGCAATTGGCCCTGGGCACTCGCCTGGGCAGCGATCACGAGGTGCGCCTGCTCGCCCCGACGACGCCCTCCAAGGTGATCTGTGTCGGCCTCAATTACCGTCGCCACGCCGAGGAAATGGGCAAGACCGTGCCTGAAGAGCCCCTGATCTTTCTCAAGCCCTCGACGGCGGTCATCGGCCCAGAAGAGCCCATCTTGTTGCCGCCCCAGGCCAGCGAAACCCACCATGAGGGCGAGCTCGGAATCGTCATCGGCAAGCGCGCAGCGGGCCTGAGCGAGCAAGAGGCGCTCTCGGTGGTGCTCGGCTACACCTGCGCCAATGATGTCACCGCCCGCGATATCCAACGCCGTGAGCAGCGCTACACGCGCTCCAAAGGCTTTGACAGCTTCTGTCCGCTGGGACCGGCCATCGCCCTGGCCCCGAGCTTTGTGCCCGGAGAACATCGCCTGATCTGCCGCGTCAACGCCACAGTGCGCCAGTCTTCGACGCTCAACGATTTCATCTTTTCGATCCCCCAGGTCATCGCATTCATCAGCCAGGTGATGACGCTGCTGCCCGGCGACGTCATACTCACGGGCACGCCGGCCGGCGTGGGCGCAATCGTCGAGGGCGACATGGTCGAAGTCGAGATCGACGGCATTGGCGTGCTGCGCAATCTCGTCCGCTCCAAATGAAATGTTTCACGACGATCACCGGTTTTAAACAGCGACAAAATGCGTGTCTTTTCAGACACTTGAACGCCGGCAACTTGGGGGCTTAATTCACGCTACAGGCGTGACATCTTGCCGAGATCATGCTAAGGTTTCGCGACCTTGAAGGCGGCAGAAAAACCGCCAGGCGTTCACTCTGATAATCACCTTACAGCCGTGCCCACGTCGCGTGGATCCGCGGGCGGCCTCAACGGGCCACCATGCACCGGATTCGCTCTCGGCGGGGCTGTTACTGGGGTAAAGAAGTAATGGATCACGATCAGGATATTTTGGCACCGGATCATTCGGTGCCTTCGGATGCAGCCAAGCCCGAGGCCCGCGAATACAACGCCGAGAGCATTCAGGTGCTCGAAGGTCTTGACGCTGTTCGAAAGCGTCCGGGCATGTATATCGGCGACACCGATGACGGCTCCGGCTTGCATCACATGGTCTACGAGGCCGTCGACAACGCGATCGACGAGGCACTCGCTGGCCACTGTGACATCATCAGTGTGACGATTCACTCCGACGAGTCGGTCACCGTTGAGGACAATGGCCGGGGCATTCCGGTCGACATCCACAAGGCCCAGGGCCGCTCGGCGGCCGAGGTCATCATGACCGTTTTGCATGCTGGCGGAAAGTTCGATCAGAACTCCTACAAGGTCTCCGGCGGCTTGCACGGCGTGGGTGTTTCCGTAGTCAACGCGCTCTCCGAGTGGTTGCGCATGGAGATTCGGCGCGACGGCCAGGTCTGGCAGATGGAGTTTCGCCGCGGCGATCCGGTCGAGTCGCTCAAGGTGATCGGCAAGGCCAAGACCACAGGCACCAAGATCACCTTCAAGCCCGACCACGAGATCTTCGCGATCACGAAGTTCTCTTTCGACGTGCTCTCCCAGCGTCTGCGCGAGCTCTCCTATCTCAACGCCGGCATTCGCATCGCGATCACCGACGAGCGCGACAACAAGCACCACGACTTCAGCTACGAGGGTGGGATCACCTCGTTTGTCGTCGACTTGAACAAGAACAAGCAGCCGCTGCACCCCGAGCCGATTTACATCTACAAGGAGTTCCCCGACGACGGCATCACCGTCGAGGTGGCCATGCAGTGGAACGACTCGTACAACGAGAACGTCTTCTGCTACACGAACACGATTCGAAACCGTGACGGCGGCAGCCATCTCTCCGGCCTTCGCGGCGCGCTCACACGCACGATCAACGTCTTTGGCATCAGTGCCGGCATGCTCAAGGAGCAGATCACCGGCGAGGACATCCGCGAGGGCATCTCGGCGGTGCTCTCGATCAAGATGCCCGACCCGAAGTTCTCCAGCCAGACCAAGGACAAGCTCGTCTCCAACGACATCAAGGGCTACGTCGAGTCGGTGGTCAACGAGAAGCTCGCCCAGTTTCTGGAAGAGCATCCGGCCGTGGCCCGCGGGATCATGGAGAAGGCCGTGGCCGCTTCGCGCGCCCGCGAGGCTGCACGCAAGGCGCGCGAGATCGCGCGCAAGTCTTCGCTCTCGATCTCGGCATTGCCCGGCAAACTTGCCGACTGCCAGTCGCGCGATCCGGCCTTGAGCGAGCTCTACATCGTCGAGGGTGATTCCGCCGGCGGCTCGGCCAAACAAGGCCGCGACCGCAAATACCAGGCGATCTTGCCCCTTCGCGGCAAGATCTTGAACGTCGAGCGTGCCCGCTTCGATCGCATGCTCTCCAACAACGAGATCGCGACCTTGATCTCGGCTCTGGGCTGTGGCATCGGCGCCGAGCATTTCCATATCGAAAAGCTGCGCTACCACAACATCGTGCTGATGACCGATGCCGACGTCGACGGCAGCCACATTCGCACTCTGCTGCTGACGTTTTTCTACCGTCAGATGCCCGAGCTTATCGAGCGTGGCTACCTCTACATCGCTCAGCCGCCGCTCTACGCGATCAAGCGTGGCCGCAGCATCGAGTACCTCAAAGACGAGCGCGCGCTGCACAACTGGCTGATCGACAGCGCCAAGAAGACGATCTCGGTCTACGGCGAGAACAGCGAGGAGAAGCTCGAGGGCGATGCGCTGGCCAAGTACATCGACGACATGTTGCGCTACCGCGACATCCTCGATCGCATGTCGCGGCGAAACGACGGGCGGATCATCGATCAACTCGTGCAGGTCGGACTGACCGTCGCCGATCTCCAGGATCGCACTTCACTCGAGCCCAAGCTCACCCTGGTGCTCGAGCGGCTCAAGGCCACGCACTCCACGATCACCTGGCGCGAGGCCGACCTTGAAGAGGATCCCGAGCTCGACGATCTGCTCGTCGTGCACTGGCTCAGCCGCGTGGCCGGTACCTCGATTCACACCCGTGTGACGCGTAACTTCGTCAACAGCTTCGAGTACCAGGAGCTGTTGCGTGTCTGGAATTTGTTCACCGCGATGGGCGAGCGCGTGGTCGTCGATGATGGCAAGACGCAGTCCTCCTTTGATACGATCGAGGGCGTGCTCAACCAGGTCTTCGATCTGGGCAAGAAGGGCCAGACCATCCAGCGCTACAAAGGACTGGGCGAGATGAACCCCGACCAGCTCTGGGACACGACCATGGACCCGATCGTGCGCACGCTCTTGCAGGTGCGTGTCGAGGACGCCGTCGAGGCCGACGCGCTGTTCACGATCTTGATGGGCGATCAGGTCGAGCCGCGCCGCGAGTTCATCGAGACCCACGCCCTGGAAGTGCGCAACCTCGATATCTGATCTCGAACAGCCAGCGCGAGCCATTTCGTCATGTCAAAACTCCATCTTCTTCACGGACCCGCGGTTCAAGGCGCGCTGGAGGCGGAGACGGTCGATGAGATGTTTCGCTATGAGCTCAACAAGTACGCCGCGGGCGCCTTGTTGGGCCTTGGCGTGCTCTGTCTCTTGGGCGCCTTTGGCACCTGGATCTTCACTCGCCTCAACGCCTCTTTGTGGGCGACACTCTTCGTTTTGCTCATGCTCGCTGGGCTGAGCTTTTGCTCCATGGCCTCGTACTGGGTCAACTTCGTGCGCGACAGCTTCGTCGCCGTCTCGGCGAATTTTCTCTTTGTGGGGCGCTCCGAGCGCGCCTGGAAGATCGACTGGTCGCTGCTCGATAAACGCGCTCTTGGACTGCACGCCATGGAGCTCTCGCCGCTCAAGGGCGGGCTGGTGATCGAGGTTGCCGGCCAGCGCATCAAGCTGCATCTCTTCAACGCCTTTGCCTACCTCGTCGACATCCAGACTTTCATGCTCCATGTGCTGCAGCGCCTCAAGCCACACGAGGCCGCCCTCGTGGATGCCCGCGATCCGGAAGACGACGACGACGACGATGATGATGATCACGACGGCGATGACAGCGGGGAAATAGAGGTAGAAAATAGCGCTCAGGAAGTTTAGGCTGCTGAGGACAGTTATTTGACTACGACATTTTGACGACGCTGTATCTTTGCAGCGTCACTTCACGGACCCACCGGCACTGGTTATCCGTTTCAGCCAAAGGATTCGATCATGACTGCTCCCCCAGAGAACCTCTTTGAACGTGTTGAGAAGAGGATTTTGGCCCAAAATCATGATCTAATCGACTTTCGGCGCTATTTGCACGCGCACCCCGAGCTCAGCCAGCGCGAATTTCAGACCACCCAGACGATCCGAGAACGCCTCGAGGGCCTGGGTTTGAGCGTCCATGCCCGCGCTGAGGGCACGGGGCTTTACGCGGACTTGGTGCCGCCGGATTTCGATCCGGAACTGCATCCGACGATCGCGATTCGAAGCGACATCGATGCCCTGCCAATTCTCGAGCTCAACGAGGTGCCTTATGCCTCCCGGCACAAGGGCGTGATGCATGCCTGCGGCCACGACGTGCACATGGCTACGGTATTTGGCACGGGCATGGGCCTTGCGGCTGTGCGCGAGAGTCTTCCCGGGCGCATCCGGCTGATCTACCAGCACGCCGAGGAGAGCATTCCTGGTGGCGCGATGGACATGGTGGCCTTTGGCGCGGTGGACGGTGCCGACGCAGTGCTCGCGTTGCACTGCGATCCGGAACTTCCCGTGGGCCAGATCGGCGTCAAGCCGGGGGCCTTTACGGCAGCCTTCGATCTGTTCGAGTTCAAGATCATCGGCAAGGGCGGCCACGGCGCGCGCCCTCATCAGTGCATCGATCCGATTTTTGTGGCGACCCAGCTCGCCACGGCGCTCTACCAGGCCTTTGGCCGAAACTTCGACTCACGCATACCGATGGTCTTGACCATTGGCACCATTCAGGGCGGCACGGTCTCCAATGTCATTCCCGAGGAAGTGCACATGTCGGGCTCGATTCGCACGATCTCGGCCGAAGGCCGCGACGGGGTCGAGCCGCTGCTTCGGCGCATCGCCGGCGGCGTCTGCATGACTCACGGTGCAAGCTACGAGCTTCGCCTCGAGCGCGGTGCGCCGGGCATCGTCAACGATCCGGCGATCACCACGATTTACGCTGAGGTTGGCGCCGCGATGCTCGGCGATGAGAATGTCTTTCGCATACCTCTTCCCAGTATGGGCGGCGAAGATTTCTCCTACTATCTCGAGCGCACCCCCGGCGCGATGTTTCGCCTGGGCACGGCCGACGGCGGCCCGCGCCACCCCTTGCACTCGCCACACTTCGACATCGATGAGCGCGCGATCACCATCGGCGCGCGCATCCTCGCCCGCTCGGCGATCCGTCTGCTCTTCGAGCACGCCATCCGCATGAAGACAGACCGCCTCGTCGAGACCGTGTAAATCAATGCAATTGCTGAGCATTTGGAGTTGATGTTGACCGATAAAGTAATCATCACCTGCGCGCTCAACGGTGTGCTCACCGACCCGGCGCAACACCCGGTGCCCTACACACCCGAGGCGATGGCGGCGTCGACCAAGCAAGCTTACGACGCCGGCGCAGCCGTGGTGCACATCCACTTTCGCGAGCAGGCGATGGGCCGTTTTCCCTCCTGGGATCCCGAGCTCGCTCAAGAAATCGTCGACGCCATTCGCCAGGCCGCCCCCGGGATCATCGTCAACTTGACTACCGGCGTCGTCGGCCCCGATATCAGCGGCCCCGTCGCCTGCTTGGAGCGCGTACGCCCCGAAACGGCCGCAATGAACGCCGGCTCGCTCAATTATTTGAAGACCCGCAGCGACGGCGCTTGGGCCTGGCCCCCGATGCTCTTTGACAACCCCGTCGACAAGATCGAGCGATTCTTGAGCGTCATGGCTGCCAACAACATCGTGCCCGAGTGCGAGTGTTTCGACATCGGCATTGTGCGCTCGCTCTCGATGCTGCGAGCCGCCGGACTGCTTAAGCCCCCCTACACCGTCTCACTCGTCCAGGGCGTGGCCAGCGGCATGCCCGCCAGAAAAGATCTGCTCCCCATCCTGATCGACGAGCTGCCTGCCGGCGCCCACTGGCAATCGATCGTGATTGGCCGCTCCGAGGTCTGGCCTATCCACCGCCTCACCGCCGAGCTCGGCGGGCACCTTCGCACCGGTGTAGAAGACACCTTCTATAAACCCGACGGCCAGAAGGTCAGCGGCAACGGCGCGCTGATCGAGTGCATGGCACAGATGGCACGCGAGGTGGGACGTGAGCCGGCGAGCTGTGAAGAAGCGCGCAAAATCTTGCTCCCCAACGCCTGATTTCCCCCAAAATTTCGGGGATTAACCACGCTCACGTCCAGCGCCAGCGCGGATTTCCCGCCTTGCAAGCCCGGCTGCCCGTGCCATCCGCCCGCCCCAAATCAGTCGTCACGCAGTCGATCCGGCATGCCGTCGTGCGGGCCGAGCTCACGAGCGGGCACATCGTCCCAATGAAAGTCGCCGATCTCCTGGTTTCTCGCCCGATCGAGCGGGTAGGTGCAGAGATTGTCGTCGCGGTTGGTATCGCCGACGACGAGCAGGCGCACGGGCTCATCGCTGTTGTTGATGAACGTGTGGGCGAGACCCGTGCCTGCCACAAAGCCGACAGCGTCGCCGGGCTCGAGGGCGTGAAGATGGCCGTCGAGCCAGACATGCGGGCGGCCTTCGATCACATAGACGAACTCTTCCTCGCCGCTCTCGGCGTGGGGCCAAGAGGTGCGCCGGCCAGGCGGCAGCAGCTCGTGGTGGATGCCAAGGCGCGTCAGGCCGAAGCGCCTGCCAAAGGCCGAGCCGATGCTGAGCAGCTCGTCGCTGTTGGGGTAGTGGGCGTTGTCGGCGTCCTGAATCTCTTGCCAATGCAAAATACAGTCGGGGCGCGTAGCCGAGGCCAGTTGTCGCTTGGCGTGCTCGCCATCGCCCGTGACGATCGAGTCGAAGGGATTCCAGGCGACCTCCCAGAGGTGGCCGTCGGGGTCTTCGAAGTAGCCGGCGTAGCCGCCCCAAAACGTGTCTTCGGCACCCTTTCGAAGCGTGGCGCCGGCAGCCAGTGCCTGTTCGATAACCTCGTCGCACTGCTCGCGGCTTCGCACGTTGTGGGCGATCGAGATGCCGCGAAAACCGCTGCCTTCTTGGGTCAGCTGGGCGTCGACGGCAAGCTCGGCCCAGGGAAACAGTCCGAGTCGAAGCTGGGGGTTGAGGCCAAAGAAGGCAACACCTTGCTCGTGCACAAGCTCGAGGCTGCCCTCCAGTGGCAGACCCAGGCCGTCGCGATAGAAGGCGACGGCTTGCTCGAGGTTCTTGACGCCAAGGGTGATCAGCGAGATGCGTGGCTCCACGGTGCTCTCCATGCTGTGATGTAATAAATACAAGTGGTTATTGTTTGAGATACAGCGACCACCAAAGGTTGCAGCTACGAGCGCGATACGCTATCACGGCAGCCATGGATAATCTGCAAAAACGCATCGAAGAAGCAGCTCGCCTGCTCGAAGAAATCAACGAAGACCGCGCGCTGCTCAACGGCGTCGACGAGGTCACGCGCCAGCGATTGTTGATCGCGGCCGGTCAGGTATCGCGGCCCGACAAAGACGCGCGTCGCGCGCTTGCGCGTGCGCGCCAGCGCGGCCAAAAACACGACAAACGCGACGCTGACCAGGGGCTGATGAATCAGACGGGCATTCGCAAGCTGCGCGAGAGCCCGATCTTTTTGACGCCGCGGCGCATAGCCGCCTTTGAAGACCGACCTTTTGAAAACACGACCACCGAATCCATCGGCGAATCCCACGCTGAGCGCACCTGCTATGTGTGCCGCAAGGCCTTTCGAGAAGTGCACTTCTTCTACGACCAGATGTGCCTGGCGTGTGGTGACTTCAATTTCGAAAAACGCAGCCAATTGGCTGACTTGCATGGTCGCGTCGCACTCGTCACCGGGGCGCGCGTCAAGATCGGCTTTCAGGCCGCGATCATGCTGCTTCGATCCGGCGCCCGCGTGATCTGTGTTACGCGCTTTCCAAACGACGCCGCGGTTCGCTACGCGGCCGAAGATGACTTTGAGGATTGGCGCGACCGCCTCGAGATTTTCGGGCTCGACTTGCGCCATACGCCCAGCGTCGAGGTGTTTTGTCGACACCTCAACAACACCCAGCATCGCCTTGACTTCATCGTCAATAATGCCTGCCAGACCGTGCGCCGCCCGACGGGCTTTTACGATCACTTGATGGCAAATGAGCTCGAGTCGGACCGTCTATCCGATGCTGCTCGCGCGCTGGTCGGCCAGGCCGGCGACGTGGAACGAGGCGACGAGCTGACCCAGCCCCAGACGCCCTCGGCGCTGCTCAGCCAGATCGAGCTACTGGCCGAGGACAGCGAGCGCGGCAATCATTTGTTTCCCAAGGGTCAGCTCGACGCCGACTTGCAGCAAGTTGACCTGCGAAAGGTCAACAGCTGGCGGCTCAAGCTCGACGAGGTCTCGGCGATTGAGCTGCTCGAGGTTCAGCTCGTCAACGCGGTTGCGCCCTTTATCTTGAACGCGCGGCTCAAGCCGCTGATGGCCGCCGTGCCCACACGCGACAAGCACATCGTCAACGTCTCGGCGATGGAGGGCCAGTTTTACCGGGTTTTTAAGACCGACCGCCACCCGCACACGAACATGGCCAAAGCCGCGCTCAATATGATGACTCGCACCTCAGCGATCGACTATTTGGAGGACGGCATCCACATGAACAGTGTGGATACCGGCTGGGTCACCGACGAAGACCCGATCGACCACGCGCGCGCCAAGCGCGAGATCCATCGCTTCCACCCGCCACTCGACATCGTCGACGGGGCGGCGCGTATCGTCGATCCGATCTTTGCCGGAATCAATTCCGGCGAGCATACGTGGGGACAGTTCTTGAAGGATTACAAAGAGACTGATTGGTAGGCCTCTGCCCCCGGCTTTGCTCTTAAAAGGCAAAGCCAAATGCCACGTCGAGCCTGGCCGGAAGCGGATCGGCGCGCGGAATTCCGAAAACGGCTTTTACCAGCACGGTGGCCCCGGCTGTATCGATACCACCGACGTTGACGACCATCTGAACGAGCGCCTGTCCGCTGATCTGGGCGTGAAGTTCGGCGCTGGTGAGGCCGAGGGGCTCGTCGGTCAGCGTGAGTTCGATGAGCGCGTCGAGCAGCGTGAGTTCGCCGACGATGAAGCCGGCGCTGTCGTGGACCACCAGCGCGTAGCTGTTGATGCGCCCGCTCCAGGTGGCGCCGTCGCGCGTGCCATTGATGGAGGCTTCAGTGCCTAAGTCGGGCTTGAGGTTTTCGTTATAGTCTTGAGCCAGGACGAGCACGTCGGGTGCCTCGCTCTCAAAGCCGTTAAGTCCAAAGAGCATCTGGGGGATGAAGCTTGCGAGCACGCTGCGGGCGAGCGCGTCGTCGGGCTTCAAGATTTGGGTCTCGGCCTTCTTGGAGGCAAAGAGACGCTCGGGCGTGTTGATCCACTCCTCGGGGATCGTCTCGAAGTCGATCGCGATGAGCGCGCCGAGTTGCTCGTCGCGGCGCGTCCAGAAGTGGCCGGTGCTCGTCTCCCACAGATAACCAAAGGGATAGATCGTCAGGGTTTCGGGCTTCTCGCGGGCGAGCAACTCGAGCGGATAGCGGTAGAGAGCTTCGACATCGGCGACCATCACGATGACCCGAGCACTGATTGCGCTGGCGGCAGCGTGCAGTGCCAGCGCATCGTCGAGCAGGGCCTGACGCACGCCGGCCTCGACGCCCTCCTCGCCTGCCTGTCGGCGAAGCCTGACGAATTCACGCACCTTGATAACACTTGCGTACAGCGCCAGCGAGTGGTCGATGCGCAGCATGTAGATCGCGAGTGTATTGTAGGCCTCGTGATAGAGCCTCTCCTGGAGCGTGCTGCCGTGACCCTCGGAAGCAGGCAAGCGATCGAAGAGCTCGGCATACTCAGTGCGCATGCGCTCGAGCATCTTGAAGTCGCGCTCGTGCCAGGCATTGAAGGTGGCGTTGTCCATGGCCACGACGTCACGGTAGGCGATCTTTGGGCGCCGCGCCGCGATACCGGCCTGCTCGCCAATCTCGTCCTGGCGAAGCTCGCCTGCCAGATAGAAGAAGATCAGCGGGTTTTCCTCGTAGAAGTGGCGTGCTTGGAGTTGGGTCCAGCCGTCGAGAACATCGGCATACAATTCACCGTGGGCGCCGTACATCGGTGCGATCCAGTCGAGATAGCCGCTCCAGGAGAGCTCGTCGTCCCAGGTTGCAGCCATCAGGTAGTGGTCGTAGTGCCAGTAATTCCACTCCCGGCCGGTGGTAAAGGTGATGTGGCCACGCACATTGTAGGGGGCGAGCACGTTCTGGATGTCATGGCCGCGCGACCAGCCGGTCACGGGCAGCGCAAGGGGCATGTTGTTGTCAAAGCCCAGCCACCAGGCCGACTCGGGGAAGTAGACCTGCTCGCGTTTGTCATGCTCGGCTTCGAGAAAATCGAGATTATGGGTGAAGTCCTCGCAGTCGTAGACCGGTGCCGGCAAGTCCAGGGTGTAGAACATGGTCGTGTGCACCCAGGCGCCCAGATCCGGATCGGCGTGTTTGGGCAGGTGGTAGTAGTAACTGCCATCTTCGGCATCGAGTGAGCAGGTGGTGTGAATCCAAGCATAGGTTTTGACCGGGCGCGCGCGCGCGGCCATGTGGCTGGTCCCCAGGTTGAGCCAGGAGATCATCGCCGCCTCGTCGGGCTTGGTGAACTCGCTGCTGCCGATCTGGAAGGTAAAGAAGTCGAAGCCTGCGTCGGCTAACTGATCGAGGGTGGTGCGGATCTGAACGAGCGGGTCGACCCCGCTGCCCTCGTCGACGATTTTGAAGTTGTTCTGCTGTTCATCGACAAAGCTGAGCACCATGCCGACATCGATTCCGTAGTCGTGGGCCTCGGCTACGACGTCGCTGATGTAGGGCAACCAGGTCGACAGCTCGACGGTCTTGAGCATGTGCCAGGACATCGCATTTTGGCGGTTTCTGGCAAACCAGCGGATGTAGCGCGAGACGTAGGGTCGAAACTCCGCGCTCGGACGAAGCAAGAAATCCGACATCACGGTCGGGTGCTGGGTATGCTCGTGAAATCCGCGCTGCAAGAAGCGCGGCGTGTCGATGGTGTCCTCATAGCTCCAGGGCAGCGTGGCTTGTGGCAGACGAGGAAAAAACGTCTCTTCGGGATGGTGGTAGCGAACGCCGAGATCGGCGGCGATGCGATAGAGGCCGTACATCGCGCCGATCTGGGTGCGGGCACGAACGCGCAGACCTTTTCGCGTCGTGTTGAACACGCCCGAATAGATCGAGAAGCCCTGTTCGCCAAGCTCGCTTGCAAAGTTCTCGGAGACCTCGACGAATACAACGTTGGTGCGCGTCGCGTCGTTAAGCCCGCCCTTGACGATCGCAGCCGGCAGCGCACCATCGCTGATGCGCTGCAGCGCCTCAGCCAAATCCACAGCAGCGCCGGATAACCCCACTTCCGAGGCGATCGGGATCACGATCTCGATGTCGAGTTTGCCACTGGAATCGACGAGCGGCGGCGCCTCGCCGCTGACCGGATCCGGATCAGCGCTGCAAGCCACGAGCAGTGTGGCCGTGAGCACTACAAACAAGAGAAAAAAAGGTTGTCGCGACATTCAACGGCTCCTGGTGCTGTTTGGTTTCGTTAACTCTCCACAGCAATAGCACAAATCAATTCACCAAGAAAGGCGCGTGGATGTCTCAGGGGCAGGCGGGCTTCCATTGCGAGAATCCCTTGCGGGTAAAGGCTGACCAGGCAGGCGACCCCCGATTTTTTGTGACAAATCATCATGGTGAGCGCGCTCTCGGCTAACGTTGTTAGCACCACAAGTAACTTTTTAAGCAACATTTGAAGGGGATCTCTCGAAAACAAGTAGGAGGGGTTCTTGCTCCTCGTCGGTGACTTAAATGACACTAAAATCTCGTGCTCCTTAATCCAAGCCTCCGTTTTTGGTCTGGGATCCGGAGCCCAGCCGAGGGCATCTCTCATGGTCGACCGTACCTTTTTAAAGCAGCACGCCGCGTCAATGGCCGAAATGGAAATGTTGTTCGAGGAGAATCCGGGCTTGTTCGGGCATATTCTTGACCGGAAAACGACGGAAACCGATGGCGCGGGCGTCGGACACAAAAGCGATGAGAAGTCAGCCACCGGACCCGATGACGAGCCACTGATAGTCGAGCAAAACGACCAACCGGATGGCGGAGCCAAGGGCTGGATCTACTTCCACATCACCAGCCGCGTCCATTTTCAGCGACGCATCTTCGAGCGCGAAGAGGTCAAGGAGATGCTGCGCAAGCATTGCTTGCACTATGCTCGGGTGTGCGAGGTGGCGCTGTTGAATTACTGCTTTATGGACAACCACTTTCATCTCAATGTGGCCGTTCGCGTCGAAGCCTTGGCGTGTTTCAACGCCTCGAAGTTCGTTGGCTGCATCAAGCAGCAGTTCACCAACGAGTACAAGATTTGGTTCAATGGTCCCTACCGTCGCGAGAAGCGGCACCGCCCCAAGGAACTGGGAAATGGAACGTTGTGGGAGGGGCGTCCGCACATCGAACGTATTGAAGATGACGCGCAATTCGCAGCATGCACCCTTTACATCGAGGCCAACAGACTTCGCGCCTGCTCAGGTGCCCAACTCGATGCGCTCGAGGAGCCGCCGATGCTCAGAACCCATGATGACGAGGAGGCGCGCCTTCAGCCATGCTACGAGGAACTCCTCGAACGCGTTCAATCCTACCGTTATCAATCCGCCCGTTGGTATATCGGCGGCTGTCAGGGTGAGGAACCTGCGCTGACCGACGGCACTGACGGCAACTGGGCAAGCGAGCAGGAACTCGAGCTCTGGTGGGAGGTGCCCGTGCGTGATCTCCCCAAGGGCTGGCGCAAGGTGTGGTTCAAGGAGCGCCCGGGCATCCTAAAGCCGACCCTGGCCCATGCACGCAGTTATATGGAGAATCCGTTCATTGCACGTCTTGGCTCAACGCCCCAGGCGCGCGGTCGTACGTTTGCGCGCCTGCTGATGAGCACCTGCTGGCACGGCCGCAATCGGCGAGTCTGCGATGACGACGAGGGCAACGAGCCGGGCGTCGTGGATTTTTGACCGCTTCAACCGTCGAAGAGACTTTGTAACGGAGTCACTGCGTGATGTCTTTGTCGCGGCGCTTTCTTGCACGCGTCAACGCATGCCATGTAGCAACGGCTGCGCAAAAAACCAGGGTGAGTGGCAATGCGTAGCTCAGTGCAAAGGCCTGTATGGCCTCGATCCACTGTGCCAGCGATGCGCCAAGCAAGTAAGCGGCGCTTACCCAGAATAGTTGAGCGACGATCATCAGCAAGAACATGCGCCGGGGCGAGACACGGGCAACACCGGCGATCGTCGCCAGCATTGGGCCAGGAAGCGCGAGCAGCACTACGGGCGCAGCACGCTCGACCAGGCCCAGCAGCTGCTCGAGACGCTCCTGATTTGCGGGCGTGTGTTCACTCAGCCACTGGATGGCCCACGGACCAAAGGAGCGGCCAAAGAGGTATCCAAGCCAAGATTGAGCGAGCGAAACCAGGATCGCCAGGGGAAAGAAAAGCGCTGCCGGCAGAAGTGGCGCAGTGATGATGAGGTGGGGTACGAAAGGACTGAGCGCGATGAGGCCTGCTGGCGCGTACGCAAGCAAGGCTGGCGAAAACGCCGTACCGCAAGCACGCATGGCCAACATCAGCGCGAATCCGGCCAGCAGCCAACGTTTTGATTGTGGACTCACTTGCTCATTTTCACTCTCCCACGCTTCTTCGCCCACGCTCAAGGCAACTCCTGTGTGACCGTCCTTCGGCCACGTTGTTGACGAAGCATAATAAGTGGGCTTCAACCCCGCTGTCCACTTACTGAGAATCAACTCCAAAAAACGTGGTTTGGCCCAAAGGCAGACGGGCCCAAAGGCAGACGGGCCCAAAGGCAGACGGGCTTCCATCGCCGCAAATCCTTACGGGATTTGGACGACCGACCTGTCCACCCCCGATTCGTGTCGTTTCGTCGACGAGAATTTGCTCTTGGCAGCTATGCGGATTGGCCATTTGCTGGTTTGACACGGGTAGGCTGGTCTCTCACAATGAGGTTGGCGTTCTTTTTCTGAATGATTTTTCCGTGTGAAATAGATGATGAAGATGATTTGGTTCAGGTCATGGTTATTCTTGGCGGTAACGTGCTTGGTCGCGAGCTTACTACTTTTCGGTTGCGCGGTTGGAGAGACCCCTGGGTCTGTGGGTTGCACTACCGACGACGATTGTGAGTTTGGCAAGAGTTGCCAGCAAGCGACGGGCGTTTGTGAGAGTGTGCGCGTCGAGCCCGGGCCGCCTACCAACCCCAATTCGCCCATTGTCGAGCCGGACGTAGGCGCGGTGGAGTTGGACACGTCTACGCAATTGCCACCGGACGATACCGGCACGCAAGAGCCCGATACCGCTGCGCAACCCGATGTCGGATCTTCAGATATTGGCACGCCCGATATGGGCATCCCGGATACAGGCACGCCGGATGTTGATGCGCCGGATTCTGGTGCGCCGGACACGGGGGCGCCGGATACGGGGCCCGATCCTACCAACACGTGTCAGGCAAACGGTGACCTCTGCGATCTCGCCAACCGCTTCCAAGGCGAGTACACCTGTATGCTGGCCGTCAGCGGTGTCGGCCGGTGTTATCGGACCTGCACCTATGCATGGACGGCGGACAACTGCGACTCAGGCCGTTACTGTCGCGACTATGGCAGCGCGAACGAGCCGGCGCCGATTTGTGTGCCTCGCGAGTGCAACACCCACGCCGAATGCGGGGCGGGCAAGAGCTGCGTGAAGTACAACAATAATTACAGTATGTGCATCGATGCAGGGGCACGCACCGAAGGCCAGTCGTGCAATGTTGATGCTTCGCCCGTCCAATGCGGGGCAGGCCTGTGGTGCGCCAGAAACTATCTGGGAACCTCGGCCGGGGTTTGTCGCCGGATGTGCAATCCCTGGGGCGGCAGCAACGCCTGCCCGAATTACTATCAGGCCTGCAGACCGGTCTGGCCCGAGACCGGCGTATGCTCCCACGACATCGATTACACCATCTTCGACAATCGGCGCAGCCCGTTTGGCGCCTGTTATTATGAAGAGGCGATGTGCGATCATGCCGTGGAGTGCAACGACATGGGCTCCTATGGCATGTGCCTGAAGAGCTGTCGGCCAGGCGGAAACGATTGCTCAGGCGTGCGCTTCGACGGTGTGCAGACAGTCTGCGACCATTACTGGACCATGGGCGAGACCTCGATTGGCACCTGCTGGCGCCCGTGCTCGGGCACCAGTTGCGGCGCAGGTTGGACGTGCAAAGATCAGATCTGTCGGCGCCCGTGTCCTACCGGCAACATCTTGACCGAGTGCTGCGGCGGCGACACTTCCTGCTCGGCGATCTGTCGCGCCGGCCTTTGTGAGTAGGCCTAAATACACTCCAAGAAGTCGTTCATCTCGTGGCCGAGCTTGTCGTGTAGGAAGAATTTGAAGTCGTCGCGAACTTCCAACTCGATCTGGCGGATGCGCTCCTTGGAGACCTGAAACTCCAGACCCAGATCGGCTAGTTGTTTGGGCTCACCTTGGACCATGCGGTCTTGCCAGATCGCGCGCTTGCGCTCGTCGGCCAGGCCGCGGGCAAACTCTTCCATCATCACCCGCAGCTTGTCCAAGCAGTGACTTCGAGTGGCTACTTCTTCGGGGTTCTCCTGTTCGCCAGCGAACTGATCACCGATACTCACACCGTCCATTCCAGGCACGGGACCGTCGAGATAGACCGTCTTTCCGTCGAGCTGCGCGCTGACGTGGACCACATCTTCGACATCGACATCCAAATACTGCGCCACCAGTGCCGGCGTGGGCTCAAGGCCTTCTTTGAGCAGCGCGCGACGAGCCTTCTTGAGATTATAGAAGAGCTTGCGCCCGGCGCGGCTGCCTCCAAGGCGCACGGAATGGAGCTGATTCATCAGATGATTGAGCATCATCGCCCGCACCCAGAATTGAGCGTAGCCTGTGAACTTGACGCCTCGGTGGGGGTTGTAGCGCGAGAGTGCCTCGGTTAAACCCAGGTTTCCTTCCTGGATGAGATCGAGCAAATCGCTCCAGCGTCGGGCATACTCGCGGGCGATCTTGACCACCAGTCGCAGGTTGGTCCAGACCAGCATTTGTCCGGCCTCGACATCTCCCTTGAGGTAGCGCTCGGCCAGCTCTTGTTGCTCCTCCACGGAGAGCAGTGTGATGCAGCGCAATCGATTCATATAACTGGTGAGCGCATCAATCGAGGCGTTTGAGGCGTGCTCGCCCGGGACCTGAGTGTACATCAGGTCACAGTTGACGCTATCCAGCGGCGCTGCCGGCTTTAGAACGAGATCACGCGATTGGAACTCGATTGCCAGGGAGGAGGCCATGATACAACACCTGCTTTAAAGTTGGTGAATACATCGTCGTCACTCTATGAGCATAGCAATGGCTGTGCCAGCCAAGCCGCTGAGTTCAATACATTAATCACATCAAACACTTGAGGCGATTCAGCTTGCGCCACGACCGGCTTGGCCTGGTGCGAGACGCCAGCGGCACGCATTTTCTGCGCAAGGGAAGTGGAGTTGCGCAACATGTGCACGTCAATCGTCCGTGAAGTGCCACCCAGATCGACGGCACAGCAGTTGCATTGGCTGAGCGCAGCTGCTGAGTGTGAAAATGTTGTAAAAAGGAGTTGGATGAGCAAGCAGGTCCGTGAGACGCAAGAGGCATGGGAGACGTTGGCCGCCGAGCAAGCCCTGGACGTGCTGGGCACAACGCACAGGGGTCTTGGCGGCGAAGAGGCCAGGCAGCGTCTGGCGCGCTACGGCAAAAATGAGCTTCCAGCAAGCGAGCCTCCGCCGTTCTGGCTGATCTTTGCACGCCAGTTCAAGAGCCCGCTCATCTACGTGTTAGCCATTGCTGCGATCATCTCGTTTGCCATCGGCGAGGTGGTCGATGCGGGATTCATCGCTGGCGTGCTGCTGATCAACGCCCTTATCGGGGGCGTGATGGAGTGGCGCGCCGAGCGGGGCGTGCGCGCCCTGCAGACGATGCTGCGCGCCCAGGCCACCGTGGAGCGTGATGGGCGCGCGCGGGTGATCGAGGCCGAGGAGCTCGTGCCCGGCGATATCGTATGGCTGGAAAGTGGCCTGCGCGTTCCGGCAGACCTTCGCCTGATACAGACCACGGGTTTAAACGTCGACGAGTCGCTCCTCACGGGCGAGTCGGTCGGGGTGGTCAAGGACGCTGCGTGGGTGGCCAAGATGGCGAGCCCGGCTGCGGATCGGCGCAACATGGCACTGGCCGGCTCGATCGTGATTCGAGGTCGGGCGCAGGGGGTGGTCGTGGCCACCGGTCTTCGCACCGTGCTCGGCACCATCGCCGGCGACGTTCTGGAAGCCGAGCCGGCACGACCGCCTTTGGTGGTGCGCATGGAACGCTTTGTGCGCATGGTGGCCATTGCCATCGTCGGCCTCGTGTTGCTAACCGCGGCTCTGGGACTTGTTCGAGGTTTTTCGGCTGAGGAGATGTTTTTTCTGGGCGTGGCGCTGGCCGTCTCGGCTATCCCGGAGGGTCTGCCCGTCGGGCTGACGGTGGTGCTGGCTATCGCCACCATTCGTATGGTGCGGCGAAACGTCGTCACGCGCCACTTGCCTGTGGTGGAGGGGTTGGGGAGCTGTACGCTGATCATCAGCGATAAGACCGGGACCTTGACGGTCAACGAGCTCACCGTGCGCCAGATTCGCCTCGTTGACGGCACGGCGATCGAGGTTACGGGCCAGGGCTTTCTGCCCGACGGCGTGGTCTGCCTCGATGGTGAAGCCGTCATGGTCGGTCATAACCAGGTCCTCGACGACCTGGTGCGTGCCGTCGTGCTCAACAACGAGGCCTCCCTGATTGAAGCCGAAGGAAGGTGGGAGTGGCGAGGAGATCCCACCGATATTGCGCTGCTCGCACTGGGCCACAAGTACGGCCAACAGCGCGAGGTCGTGCTCCCCGAGGAGCCTTGCGTGGCCCAGATCCCATTCGAGCCCGAGAACCGCTATTCAGCGACCTTTCACAGTGTTCTCAGGGCGAGTACGACGCGTGTTTATGTCAAGGGCGGCCCGGAGCGCATGCTGGAGTTGAGCGCGTTCGGGGTCGAAGCCGAGCGCGAAGCTTTGCGCACCATGGCCCACGAAATGGCAGCCCAGGGATTTCGGGTGCTGGCCATCAGCATCGGCGATCTCGAGGAGCCTATCGACAGCGGCAGGCCGCCCTCACCCAAAGACCTGCGCTTTTTGGGTCTGGTGGGCATGATCGACCCCCTGCGAGCCGGTGCCAAAGACGCCGTCGAGCGCGCTCACCGAGCCGGTGTGGAAGTGTTCATGGTCACCGGCGACCATCCGTTGACGGCGCTGGCGATCTCTCGCGAGCTCGGCATCGCGCATGGCGAGGACAAGGTCGTGGCCGGCGGAGATCTGGGCGAGGCCACCGACAAGGACATGGAGGAGTTGGTGCGCACGCGACACGTCTTTGCGCGCATGGCCCCGCACCAGAAACTCGACATCGTGCGCGCCGCCCAGCGCGTCGGCCACTTCGTGGCCGTGACCGGCGACGGCATCAATGACGCCCCGGCCCTGCAGGCAGCAAATATCGGCGTGGCCATGGGCAAGGCCGGCACCGACGTTGCCCGCGAGGCGGCCGGCATCGTGATCAGCGACGATAATTTTGCCAGCATCGTCAATGGCATCGAGGAGGGCCGCGTCGCCTACGACAACATCCGCAAGGTGATCTTCTTGCTGCTCTCGACCGGTGCGGCCGAGATCGCGCTCTTAATGACCTCGATCGCGGTGGGCTTGCCCATCCCGATTACGCCCATCCAGATCTTGTGGCTCAACGTCGCCACCAACGGCATCCAGCACCTGGCCCTTGCCACTGAGCCCAACGAGGGCGACGTGCTCGAGCGTCCCCCGCGCCGTCCCAACGAGCCAATCTTCAACCGCCTGATGATCGAGCGGATTTTGCTGACGGCCGTGGTCATCGGCGGCATAGGCACAGGGCTTTTCTGGTGGCTTTTGGAGCAGGGCTGGACCGAATTTGCCGCCCGAAACGCGCTGCTGCTCTTCCTCGTGCTCTTCGAGAACGTGCACGTCGGACTCGCCCGCTCCGAGACCAAGTCCGTGCTACGCCTCTCCCCGCTTCGCGTGCCCATTCTGGTCGGCGCCGTCCTGATCGCCCAACTCATGCACATCGGCGCGATGTATCTGCCCTGGACTCAGGGTCTGCTCGAGGTCGAACCGGTTCCACTGACCACCTGGCTGCTCTTGCTCATGTGTGTAATGCCAATCGTTTTAACGATCGAGGCACACAAATGGCTCGCGCGCCGGCGCGCCAGAAAACAGGTATAGAAGGCGGCGTGTGCGACTAATTTCGGGGGTGAATGGCCCGCGCGAGCAATATCCGTGAGGGTTTCCGGGGTTGGAAGCCCGGCTGCCATTGCGCGGCTGCCATTGCGGCACGGCTGCCATTGCGGCACGGCTGCCATTGCGGCATGGCCATCAGGGGCTGGCGAACTTCCAGATGGCGAATCGCCCGTCTTTCTGTCCACCCACGATGAAGGATCCGTTGGGCCCAAGCAGCACCGTGTGTGCCGCGCTTGAAACGTTAGGCAGATACTCCTCGAACGACTTCTCGAGCTTGCCGTCGGTATCGTAGCGATGCACGAGAGGTCGTGAGTTGTTGGTGAGGCTGGTTCGTGTGCCCACGGCGATGAGCTGCTGACCATCATGGGCACACGCCTCGTAGCGATCGCCATTGGGTGTTTGGTTGTCGAGGACTCCGTAGCTTGCGTCAGTAAAGCTCAAAACAGCACGACCGTGTTGGCTCTGGTCCGTTTGCTGCATATGTCCAACGCTCAAGACGCGGCCGATTGTATCAACTGTGATGCCTCGGGCGCTCCCTGCACTCAGATTCTCTCCTGTGAATTCCGCGGTGAACACGGTGGGCGCGGCCCAATCAATTGTCGCCATGAGGAGCTTGTGGTCCCCGCCGTGCCCGGCCTCGCCTACGGCGCGAAGAATGTCTCCTGAGGCCACCAGAGCGTGCAGTTGATGGGTGTCGTAGTCTGGGATTTCGAAGATCAATTCAACGAAGCCGCCAGTGGAACTCCCATAAAGATTGAGATAGTAAATGCGGCCCGTGTTTTCCTTGTAGCCGCTGATCGCAATGGAGTCTTTCCAGATCGTCATGCCCGTGGTCACCGCGCCGTCCGCAGGAAATGTCCGGATCTCGTGGATGTTGTCCATGGCGACGGCAGCCCCATCAGCGCTAAATCTTGTTACAAAAACCGTGGAGACTTGCGATGTTTCAAGGTACTTGGCTTCCAGGTGACCGGCGACGTAAATTTCGTCGCCTTTAGTGGTGACGCCCGTCGCAATGACCTTCGAAAAATCAGGATGGTCGGGAATTACGATTCTCAGGCCAAACATGTCGTCGAGCTCACCATCTTCGGTGAGACGCCCGAGGACGCTCATCGATGGTCCCGTTGCGATGAAGACGTAGCCTTGGTTGTGGCGAGCGATATCAACGACCTTGAGCTGATTGTCTTCGGTGCTCACTTCAATGAACTCCCAGGCCAGGGGACTTTGAGGACCCACGTCGGCGTCTGCAGCGTCTTGACTGGAGTCGCCATCGCTCTGCACATCGCTCGTCGATAGGGTGTCGGGCTGCTGGCCGGAGTCGGCGTCTGCAACATCGGGCTGCTGGCCGGAGTCGGCGTCTGCAACATCGGGCTGGCGGCCGGAGTCGGCGTCTGCGGTATCCGAGAGGCCGGTGTCAGCGTCCGTGGCATCGCTTATCGCCACGTCCTCGGCGCTGTCCTGGGACTTGAAGGGATGATCGGCGGGATTGAGCAAACATCCGCAGAGAATCGTCATGGCCAGAAAGGCTAGAACCGCGGTCATGGTATGGTTTGAAGACATCATCTTTTTCAATGGCAACTAGAACGTGTGAACAACGAGCACAGAGCCGTTAGTTACAAGCTGCGGGGAGTCTATCGAAGGCTTGGTTTTGGGTCAAAAAATTGACGCTCGGACTACCAAACATGCTCAAACCAGGTGACCAAAGTGGGGCCTACCACAGCATGACGACCAGCCTGTGGCCGCCAAGTTCAAAGGGCAGATGAACGTGGGCAATCCAGCCGTTGGCGGCCATGGCAATCAGCCCCAACCAGACGCCGGACAGCGCCATGGCCAGTGGCACGAGGTAGCCACCAAGCGCGCGAAGGCGGCCGCTGGCAAGGCCGGTCGAGCAGCCGGCGATGAGCAAGACGGGCGTGGTCAAGACGACCAGCCCGGCCATGAGCATCGCGCCGTGAAAGGGGCTGGCCGTGGATGCCGCCAGGCCCAAGACCCAGAACATCAACATGCAGGGGAGCAGTCCGAGCACGAGGCCAAAGACGAACATGCGCGAGCTGCCCGGCGCCCTGAAGCGCCGGCTCAAGGTGCGCATAACCCGGCCGATGAAGGCGCCGCTGACGCGGGCCGGGTCAAAGCCGCCCTGGCGAGCCTTGATGTGCCGGGCGACGGCCGGCCATTTGGCGATGCCCGCAGCGATCAGGCCCACAGCAACGACCAGGCCGGCGATGCGCGTCATGCCCCGAATCCAGCCCTCCATGGCCGCTCCGGCAAATCCCGCGCTCGCCCCGAGCACGAGATAGGTCAGGGCTCGGCCGCCCTGGTAGGCCAGCACGCCCCGGGCGCTGTGCCAGAGCCGTCGACGCGGTGACTGGCCTTGCAGGCCTCGGCCGGCCGTCAGCCCGGCCACGAGCGGGCCGCACATGCCGGCGCAGTGGACCGTGACCCACAACAGACCCACGCTCAAGAGCTGGGCGTAGTAGGCGAGATAGGGGTTGGCTTCCATGGTGCGGGTTTGCCTTGAGTTGGGTGGGCTGAACGACAAGCCTCGAGATGGCAGAGGCGCTGCTTCGCAAGGATCGCGCCAGGCCCGGTGCAAAACCTCGTTGAACTCTAGGAAATTCACCGGCCAGGCCGATCAAAGCCCCGACGTCGATAGCAATCGCTGACCCGCGCGATCCTGGCACGCGCGCTGGTCAGCGCAATATTTGCGCGACCTGCCTGCCCGACGCAGTTCCTGCGCACGGCTTTACGGTCCTGGCGCGGTGGCACAGCCCCCCTTGCAGACAGAGGTTTTGCAAGCATTTACGCCGGCCTTGGGCCTTGTGAACATCATCGTTTGTCGTGTGGCACGGATCTTGAGATGGCGCTCGTCCGGCTACCACGGTTGCGTAGTCCCTTAAAACCCGTGCCTCGCGATGATCGAGGCGCCGATTCAAGAATTTAGGAGGTTGCGTGGC
This sequence comes from Lujinxingiaceae bacterium, assembly GCA_013697635.1. Taxonomy (GTDB): domain Bacteria; phylum Myxococcota_A; class Bradymonadia; order Bradymonadales; family Bradymonadaceae; genus JACCWM01. The sequence goes on from JACCWM010000196.1 coordinate 35,903, forward strand.
GACAGTACTGGAAGAGGTCTCGGGGCGCCCTGGCGGCTCGAATCCTTCGACCGAAATCGAAACCGTGCGCTACGACGACGCGATCGTGCGCCTCTTCGTGATGGCCACCCTCATCTGGGGCCTGGTCGGAATGTTGGTGGGCCTGGTGCTCGCTGTTCAGCTGGCCTGGTGGCCGGCCAACGGTCTTGGCGAGTACTTCACCTACGGGCGGCTTCGGCCCCTGCACACCAACGCGGTGGTTTTTGCCTTTGCCGGCAACGCCGTCTTCGCGGCCGTGTACTACTCCTCGCAGCGTCTGCTCAAGGCTCGGATGTTCTCCGACGTCATGAGCAAATTTCACTTCTGGGGTTGGCAGGGCATCATCGTGGCGGCGGCGATCACCTTGCCGATGGGCTACACCCAGACCAAAGAGTACGCCGAGTTGGAGTGGCCGATCGACATCGTCACCACGCTGGTCTGGGTGGTCTTCGCCGTGAACTTCTTTTTGACCTTGCGCAACCGGCGCGAGAAACACCTCTACGTTGCGCTGTGGTTCTACATCGCCTCGATCATCACCGTGGCCGTGCTGCACATCGTCAACAACCTGGTGATTCCAACCGGGCTGTTCACGAGCTTTTCGATGTACGCCGGCGTGCACGACGCGATGATTCAGTGGTGGTACGGGCACAACGCCGTGGCTTTTTTGCTGACCACGCCCTTTCTCGGCCTGATGTACTACTTCTTGCCCAAGGCCGCTGACCGCCCGGTGTTCTCCTACCGGCTGAGCATCTTGCACTTCTGGTCGATCGTCTTCATCTACATCTGGGCCGGGCCCCATCACTTGCACTACACCTCGCTGCCGGAGTGGGCGAGCACGGTGGGCATGGTCTTCTCGATCATGTTGTGGATGCCCAGCTGGGGCGGCATGATCAATGGTCTGTTCACGCTGCGCGGTGCCTGGCACAAGCTGCGCGACGAGCCGGTTTTGAAGTTCTTTGTCGTCGGCATCACCTTCTACGGCATGGCCACCTTCGAGGGGCCGATGATGAGCATCAAGACGGTCAACGCCTTGAGCCATTACACCGACTGGACGGTGGCCCACGTGCACGCCGGTGCCCTGGGTTGGAACGGCTTCATGACCTTTGGCATGATCTACTGGCTGATCCCGCGGCTTTGGAAGACCAAGCTTTGGAGCACGCGCCTGGCGAACACGCACTTCTGGCTGGGCACGATCGGCATCCTGCTCTACATCATCGCCATGTACAGCGCCGGCATCACCCAGGGCCTGATGTGGCGCGCCTTTGATGAGACCGGACGCCTGATGTACCCGGACTTCATGGAGACGGTCGTCGCGATCATGCCCATGTACTGGGTGCGCGTTCTCGGCGGCTCGCTGTACTTTTTTTCGGCAACGCTGTGCGGCGTCAATCTGTTCATGACGGCGCGCTCCGCTCCCAAAGATCTCAGCGATCCGGTGGTTCAAGTGGCCCGCCCGGCCTGGCGCGATCGCCAGGTCATGGCGAGCACGGTCAACTACGACGAGGCGCTCTTTGGCCTGCAGGACAAGCTCAAGCATGGCTGGCATCGCCTGCTCGAGGGTTGGCCCGCGGTGTTCAGCGTGCTCGTGCTCGTGGCGATCTCGGTGGGCTCGATCGTCGAGATCGTGCCGATGCTGCTCGTGCGCAACAACGTGCCCACGATCGCAACCGTCATGCCCTACAGCCCGCTCGAGCTCGAGGGGCGCGACATCTACATCAAGGAAGGTTGCGTGAGCTGCCACACCCAGATGATCCGCCCGCTGCGCTCGGAGATCGAGCGCTACGGCGAGTACTCCAAGGCCGGCGAGGGCATCTATGACCGCCCGCATCTGTGGGGCAGCAAGCGCACCGGGCCGGATCTGGCTCGCCTTGGCGGCAAATACCCGCACCTGTGGCATGTGCGTCACATGGAGGACCCGCGCTCGACGAGCCCAAGCTCGATCATGCCCTCGTACCCCTGGCTTTTGACCAAGTCGCTCGATCTGGGCAGCACCCAGAAGAAGCTCGAGGTGATGATGATGCTCGGCGTGCCCTACACGATCGATCAGGCCGACCAGGCGATCGATCTGGCCCAGGCACAAGCCCTCGAGATCGCCCGTGAGATCGCCGAGCAGGGCGGCCCTGAAGGCCTCGAAGACAAAGAGATCGTCGCGCTGATCGCCTACATGCAGCGCCTTGGCATCGACATCAAACGCGAGCAACCGCGAGGAGCACGACGATGAGAAAAGACATTATGGAGCACGCCGGGCTGGCGATTTACGCCGAGATTGCCCTGATCATCTTTGTTGCCGTGTTTGTCATGATCATCTTGCGCGCCATTTTGATGCGCCGCGAGCACAGCCAGTTTTTGTCACGCATGCCCCTCGAGGACGGCCTAACTGTTGAGCAAGACGAGGTTTCGCCATGAATGCACCGAACAAATCAGCGTCCCTGCCCGAGCCCTCCGAGCAGGACGACGTGCTGATCACCGGCCACGACTACGACGGCATCATGGAGTACGACAATCCGATGCCGGGCTGGTGGCTGGCCATTCTCTACCTGACGATCGTCTGGTCGATCTTCTACGTGGCCGGCATGGGTCTGGGCTTTATCAACAGCTACGAGGACGATCTGAAGCACTCGATGATCGAGATCAACGAGATGCGTCGCGGGGCGGTGGCCGCCGCGCCCAACGTCGACCAGAGCTACCTTGCGGGGCTAGTCGGCAACGCCGAGGTGATCGATACCGGCCGCCAGGCGTACGCCTTTAGCTGCGCGGTCTGCCACGCCGCCGAGGGCCAGGGCCAGATCGGCCCCAACCTCACCGACGATCATTGGTTGCACGGCGGCGAGCTCGTCGACATCTACAAGGCAATCTACGACGGCGTCCCGGCCAAGGGCATGCCCGCCTGGGGCAGCGTGCTGAGCAGCGCCGAGAATGTCGCGTTGGCCGTCTTCATCGATTCGTTGCGCGGCACTGAGCCTGCCAATCCCAAGGCCGCCCAGGGCAAGCCCATGGGAGGCGATTGAGCCCATGGCCGTGAACTCCACATCGTCCTGCCCGGGCCCCGTTTTGGAGTCGCCCGAAGAGGTGCTCTCCACGATGAACAAAGACGGCAAGCGTCTTTGGGTCTATCCGACGCCCAGCAAGGGCACGCTTTGGAAGTGGCGGCTGGCCGTGGCCTGGGCGCTGATCGCCTTTTTTGTGGCCTTGCCCCTGGTCAAGATTCAGGGCAAGCCGGCGATCTTTCTCGATCTCTTGCACCGCGAGTTCACCTTCTTTGGCCTGACGCTCTACGCCACCGACACCACGCTCTTGATGGTGTTTTTGTTGTTGGTCTTGGTCTCGGTGTTCCTTGCCACGGCCTTGCTCGGGCGTGTCTGGTGCGGCTGGGGCTGCCCGCAAACGGTGTATTTGGAGTTTGTTTTCCGCCCGATCGAGCGCTTCTTCGAAGGCAAAGAGAACGCGCGCAAGCGCCGCGATGCCGGTCCCTGGACCCCGGATCGTGTCGTGCGAAAGGGCCTCAAGCTCGCCGTCTACCTGCTGCTCTCCTTTGGCCTGGCCCACACCTTCGTCGCCTACTTCGTCAGCTGGGAGGTGCTCCAAGACTGGATGCAACGCTCGCCGACCGAGCACTGGGGCTTTTTCGTGATGATGGCCATGACCACCGGCCTGATCTTTGGAAACTTCGGCTACTTTCGCGAGCAGATGTGCACGATCGCCTGTCCCTACGCGCGTTTTCAGTCCGTGCTCATGGATCGTGACTCGCTGATCGTCAGCTACGACCCCGGCCGCGGCGAGCCGCGAAAGCGGCGCAGCGGCGAAGAGCGCGCCCAGGAGAAGGCCAGCGTCAAGCTGGCACTTGGCGACTGCGTTGACTGCGGTGCCTGCGTTCGCACGTGTCCCACCGGCATCGATATCCGAAACGGCCTGCAAATGGAGTGCGTCGGCTGCACGCAGTGCATCGATGCCTGCGACGCGATCATGATCAGCGTCAACAAACCCAAGGGCCTGATCCGCTACACCTCCGAGAACGTCATCGAGAAAAAACCCGCGCGCATCATCCGCACCCGGGTGTTGCTCTACGCGGCGATCATGGTGAGCTTGACGACGATCTTTGCGATCTTGATCACCAGCCGCACCCCAATCGACATCAACCTTGGCCGCGTCGTCGGCGAGCCCTTCGCCGTGCTTCAAGACGGCGAGGTGATCAACCGGCTGCGCTTTCGCGTGCAAAACCGCACCAACGAGGAGCTCCACCTCTCGGTGGTGGCCTTGGAGCCGGCCGGCACCGAGGTCAAGCTCAGCGGACCGGCGATCATGCACATTGCAGCCGGCGCCACCCACCGCGTCGAGGCCTTCGTCGTGGTGCCGCCCACAGCCTTCACCAACGGCTCTTCGGCCGCGCTCTTTGAGATCATGGCCGCCAATAAACCGGCGCTCTCCTCGACGGTCGCCTTTACACTGCTCGGCCCGTCGACGCCCAAGGAGTCCAAACCATGATTCGCATGCCGCCACCCCACATCCTTTATCCGGGCATGGTGCTCGCGCTCTTGACGTTGTCGATGACCTCGAGCTTCTCGATTCTTTATTTTGCAAAGTCCGGCGGCGGCCCCCAGGTCGAATCAGGCTACTACGAGCGAACGGTGAGCTGGGACGCCGACCAAAAGGCCCGCGACAGCGGCGCACGGCTGGGTTGGACGGTCGATCTGCAGCTTAGCGGCTCGCTGCAAGTGCGTGATGCCCAGGGCAGCCCGGTCAGCGGCATCGTCGGCACCGTCGTCACGCGACGGCCTTCCCTGGGTGAGGCCGTGGCCACGAGCGCCTTGACGGCGGTTGGCGGCAGTCCGGGGGCCTATGCTTTCGAGAGCGGCGCAAACGGCGTCGGGCTGTGGGACTTCATGATCGTCGCCGTCGCCCCGAGCGGTGAACCGGTGATCCTCGAGCTGCGCCGCGAGGCCCGCGAGTGAAGAGCGAAGCCGCGCCCACAAGCTGTGTGCACTGCGGCCTGCCCTCTGGCGAGGCGCAGTTTTGTTGCGTCGGCTGCGAGGCCGTCTACCACGCGATCCACGACAGCGGGCTCGAGGGCTTTTATCGCCTGCGCGACGTCGCCTCGCGCGGCCCCAGCCCGGTGGGCAGCGATGGCCAGCCGGCGCCGGCCAGCCGCTACGCGCACTTGGATACGCTGGAGTTTTTACAGCGCCACGCCGTGGTCGAAGAGGGCGGCGTCTTTGGCGTCGAGCTTTATCTCGAAGGCATTCACTGCGCCGGCTGCGTCTGGTTGATCGAGCGCATGCCCAGGTTTTTGGACGGCGTGATCGAGGCGCGCCTCGATCTGGCCCGCGCCCGGCTCAGCGTGCGCTTTCGACCCGATGTATCGCCGCTCTCGAGCGTCGCCTTGTGGCTGTCGCGCTTTGGCTACACGACCTACGCCGTGCGCGCCGAGCGCGTTGCCGCCCGCGCCCAGGCCGAGCGCGCCATGCTCGTGCGCGTGGGCGTCTGCTGGGCGCTCGCTGCAAACGTCATGCTTCTCGCGATCGCGCTCTATGCCGGCCTCGATCTGCTCGACGGCGACGGCCTGGCAAGCGCGGCGCGCTGGCTGAGCTTTGCGCTGTGCACGATCTCGATGGTTTATGGCGGCGGCGTCTTCTTTCGCCGGGCCTGGGCCTCGTTGCGCGTCGTGCTCAACGAGCGCAGCGCGCTGTCTTTGCAACAAATCTCGATGGACGTGCCGATCGCGCTCGGGATCTTTGTGGGCTACGTACACAGCGCCGCGGCGACGGTCACCGGTGCTGGCGAGGTCTGGTTCGACTCGTTGGCCGTGCTGATAGCTGCCGTGCTCACCGCGCGCTGGCTGCAAGTGCGCGGGCGCCGGGCCGCAGGCGACGCCGCCGAGCGCTTGCTCAGCCTGCTGCCCTCGGTGGCGCGCCGGCTTCGGGGCGCCCTGAGCGAGGAGATCCCGTCCGAGAGCCTCGAGCCCGGCGATCTGATCGAGGTGCGCGCCGGCGAGGTGGTCGCAGCCGACGGACAAATCGTCGAGGGCCGCTCGTCGGTGTTTCGCGCCGTGCTCACCGGTGAGAGTCGGCCCGAGCCGGTCGCCCCGGGAGAGGCTATCGAGGCCGGCGTCACCAACCTGGGCTCGCGCATCGTGGTGCGCGTTGCCGCCGCCGGCAGCCAGACGCGCGTGGGCAAGCTCTTGCGCTGGGTCGAGGAGCATGGCGAGCGCCGCGCGCCGATAGTCCAGCTGGCCGACCGCCTGGGCGGCGTCTTCGTGCTGGTGGTGCTGGCCGCCTCGCTCGTCACGGCGCTGGTGTGGAGTATGGTCGATCCCGATCAGGCCGTCTCGCACGTGGTCGCCCTGCTCGTGATCTCGTGTCCCTGTGCGCTGGGCATGGCCACGCCGCTGGCGCTGACCGTAGGCGTTGGCCAGGCCGCACGCCGGGGAATCTACGTCAAGCACGACGATGTTATGCAGTCGCTGGCGCGCGCCACCCACGTGATCTTCGACAAAACCGGCACGCTCACCGAAGGTCGCATGACGGTTGCCGAGATCAGTGGCAGCGAGCGGGCCGTGCGACTGGCCGCCATACTCGAGGCCGGCAGCAATCACCCGATCGCCGTCGCCCTTCGAAGCCAGCCCGCCGATCTCACGGGCTCGCCCAGTTGCACGGAGTTTGTCGAGCAGCCCGGCGCCGGAGTTTTTGGCAAGGTCGATGGCAAGGATGTGATCGTCGGCCATCTGGCCTGGGTGCAGGCAAAGATTGCGTCGGTCCCCGACCCAGACGACCAGGCGCTGGTCGAGCGTATGGCAGGCGACGGCCTAACCCCGGTCGTCGTCGCCGTGGATGGACGTATCGAGGCGATCGTTGGCCTCGGTGACCGCTTGCGCCCCGAAGCCGTGGAGCTGATCGCGGCCTTGAAGAGGCGCGGCCTCGTGGCTGCGCTGCTCTCGGGCGACCACGAGGGTGTCGTCGACGCAATTGCCGCGCGGCTCGGGCTGGAGGCGCAATTTGTGCGCGGCGGCGCAACGCCGGAGCAAAAAGCGCGCTTTGTCGAGGCGCTGCGAGCCGAGCTTCCCCAGGCCACGATCGTCATGGTCGGCGACGGGGTCAATGACGCCGTCGCCCTGCAGGCCGCACATGTGGGCATCGCCGTGCACGGCGGAAGTGAAGCCGCGCTTGTCGCCGCCGACATCTTCATGACGCGCGAGGGCGTCGAGCCCATCCTCGAGCTCATCGAGGGCGCCGGGCGAGTGATGGGCGTCGTACACCGAAATCTCGCCGGATCGGCGCTCTACAACGCACTTGGCATAACGTTTGCTGTACTGGGTTATGTAGCCCCACTGGTCGCGGCGGTCGCCATGCCTGTAAGTTCGTTGGCCGTGGTGATTTCTTCGCTTGTGCAAACGTCTTTTGTCAGGCGAAATAATGGGTTTAGTGAGCCTGCTCGAAACCGACGCGAATCAAAGGAGTGCACCCGATGAGCGTTTTGTATTTTTTGGTTCCCCTGGCACTGATGCTCGCGCTGGGGGCCGTGGCGGCTTTTTATTGGGCCGTGCGTCGCGGTCAATTCGACGATCTTGATACGCCGGCCGTACGCATTCTTTTGGACGACGACAACTAGCAACACGAGGCAGTTTCTCCAGCATCTGGGCCAAGAACATGCACTTCTTCGACGAAATCAAGGATTACATCGGGTTTACCGAGGACGACGCGCGCAGGCTCCAGGAGCTTCGCCCCGAGGTCGAGCCCTACTTTGGGCCGATCGTGGCGAACTTCTACGAAGCCTTGCTGCAAAATCCTCGAGCGCGCGGCGTCTTCGTCGGCCCCGAACAAATCGAGCGCCTTCGTGTTTCGCTGATGCAGTGGTTGGGTGAGCTCTTCGAGGGGCCCTACGACGCAGCCTACAGCAGTCGGCGCATGCTAATTGGCGAGGTCCACGTCAATGTAGGACTCTTGCCTCAGTTCATGTTCGGGGCGATGAACCTGATCCGCATCGACCTGATCAAAGCCGTCAGCGAGCTTCGCCCCGAAGCCGAGCGTCAGGCCTACATCACGAGCGTGCAGCGCATCGTGGACATCGATTTGACGCTAATGGTTCAGTCCTACTGGGACACCTTGATGCGCCTGAAGTTGCAGATTCCCGCGGCTTTGGCCACCGGGCTGGCCCACGAGATTCGCAACCCCTTGAACGCGATTGGTCTTCAGATGACCTTGTTGGAGCGCAGGCTTCGCAACCAGGACGTGGACCACGAGGTGTTTCAGCCCGTGCTCGACGCGGTGCGCACCGAACTTCGCCGCATCCAGGGGCTCAACTCCGAGATCTTGGACTTTGCAAAGCCCATCGAGATCACGCGTCGCCCGGTCAACGTCTCCCAGATCTTTGCCGAATTGCACCACTCCCACGGGCTGACGCTCGAGGCGGGCAACGTCGTCATGGAGTGCACCCTGGAGGGCTTGCCGGTGATCTGGTGCGATCCGGACCGGCTCAACCAGGTCTTTGTCAACCTCTTGACCAACGCCATGGAGGCCTTGCCTGACGAGGGCGGCCGCATCGATATCCGCGTGCAAAACAATGAGCGCGGCACGGTGATCAATTTTGTCGACAACGGCCAGGGCATGACCCCGACGATGAAATATCGCATCTTCGATCTCTTCTTTACGACCAAGGCCTCGGGCACGGGCATCGGTCTTGCGATCGCGCGCAAGATCGTCGATGCCCATGGTGGCTCAATCGATCTGACCTCGCGTCCCGGGCTCGGCACACATTTCACCATCCATCTTCCTTCCGGGAATCCATCATGAGCGAGCACTCACAGGAAACACTCCTCGATGCAGGCGCCCATCTCGCCAGCAAGCCGTCGTCCAAGGGCCGGATCCTCGTGGTCGACGACGAGGTCAACGCTCGCCAGGCGCTCGTCGCGCTTTTCGAAGACGAGGGTTTCGAGGTGCGCTCGGCGCCCGACGGCTTCAAAGCGCTCGGTGTGTTGCGCGAGTGGGAGTGCGATATCTTGCTCACCGATTGGCGCATGCCCGTGATGGACGGGCTGGCCTTGCTCAAGAAAGCACGCGAGCACGACCCCCAGCTGATGTGCATCGTGATGACGGCCTTTGCCAGCGTGGAGAGCGCCGTGGAGGCCTTGAAATCGGGGGCCGACGACTACCTCACCAAGCCGTTGAACTTTGAGGCCGTCGAGCTCGTGATCGGCCGCTCCATGGAGCGGCGCAACATGCAGCGCGAGCTCAAGGTGCTGCGCGAAGATCGGGTCCGTACCCGCACCCCGATCATCGGCTCCAGCCCGCCTATCCAGGAGGTCGTCAAGCTCGCCGAGCAGGTCGCCACGTCGCGGGCAACGGTGCTGATCACCGGCAAAAGCGGCACCGGAAAGGAGCTCGTCGCCCGGCTGATCCACGATCGCAGCACGCGCCGCGACCGGCCCTTCGTGCGCCTCAACTGTGCGTCTTTGGCCGAGAGCCTGCTTGAGAGCGAGCTCTTCGGCCACGAGAAGGGCGCATTTACCGGCGCCAATCAGCGCCGCGAGGGCCGCTTCGAGGAGGCCGACGGCGGCACGCTCTTTCTCGACGAGGTCGGCGAGATTGGGCTCTCGGTTCAGGTCAAGCTGCTGCGCTTTTTACAGCAGCGCGAGTTCGAGCGCGTCGGCGGCAACCGCACGATCAGCGTCGATGTGCGCATCATCGCCGCCACCAACCGCAACCTCGAGGACGAGGTCAAGTCCGGGCGCTTTCGCGAAGATCTCTACTACCGCCTCAACGTCATCAACATCAAGATGCCCGCCCTGCGCTCGCGCCGCAGCGACATCCCCCTGCTCGTTCGCCATTTTGCGACCCATTATGCGGCCGAAAACGAGAAGCGCATCACCGAGATCAGCCCCGAAGCGATGAATTTTTTGACCCAATACGACTGGCCCGGAAACGTGCGCGAGCTCGAGAACATCATCGAGCGCGCCGTCGTCTTGGCCGAAGCCCACAAGATCGAGGCCCAACACCTGCCCGCCGATTTTGGCCACACCATCTTCACCATCGACGGCCAGATCCAGATCCCCGGCTCCACCCTGGCCGACATCGAAAAATACGCCCTGCTCAAGACCTACGAGGCCACCGGCGGCAACAGCACCGAGACCGCCCGCATGCTCGACATCTCGGTTCGCAAGGTCCAATACCGCGTCAAAGAATACCAGGGCTGAGCCCCCCACCTCCCAAAAAAACGGGAGTGGACGGCCCGATGGGCTAGTTTCTGCGCGCGTTTGCCGCCATGCAAGCCCGGCTGCCCCTGGGGCTGCTGCCCCTGGAGCTCATCGATAGGGTGTCAAGGGACCCGACCGGCATCCGGCGCCAGCCGCTCGTGCAGGTAGCTGTAGATCAAGGCATGGAGGTGGGCGCGCTGACGCTGGTTGGCCGCGCCGCCGTGGCCGCCCTCGACGTTCTCGTAATAAAGCACGTCGTGGCCTTGGTCGAGCATTCGGGCCACCATGCGGCGCGCGTGGCCGGGGTGGACGCGGTCGTCGCGTGTCGAGGTGGTGAAGAAGACCTTCGGGTAGGTGACGCCGGCGCGCACATTTTGATACGGCGAGTAGGCGCTCAAATAAGCCCAGTCACCGGGTTCGTCGGGGTTGCCGTACTCGGCCATCCAACTCGCGCCGGCCAGCAGGCGATGGTAGCGCTGCATGTCGAGCAGGGGCACCTCGCAGACCACTGCGCCAAAGAGTTCGGGGCGCTGGACCATGACGGAGGCGACCAGCAGGCCGCCGTTGCTGCCACCCTGAATGCCCAGGTGCGCGGGCGAGGTGATCTTGCGCGCGATCAGGTCGTCGGCGACGGCGATAAAGTCGTCGAAGGCGCGCTGGCGGTTTTCTTTGAGCGCGGCCTGGTGCCAGGCCGGCCCGAACTCTCCGCCGCCACGGATGTTCGCCAGCACGTAGACTCCGCCCCGGCTCAACCAGCTCTCGCCGAGAACGCCCGAGTAGTAGGGCGTCATCGAGATCTCAAAGCCGCCATAACCCTCGAGCAGGGTTGGCGCGCGGCCGTCGGCGACAAAATCGCGCGGCGCGACCAGGAAATACGGCACCATCGTGCCATCGGCCGACTTCGCCTCGTGTTGCGTTGCCTGCATCGTCGTGGCGTCAAACCAGGCCGGCTCCGAGCGCACCTGGTGGTGCTCGTCGCAGCCTGCATCAGCCTCGAAGATGCTCGTCGGGCTCAAAAAGCCGGTGTAGCGGTAGAAGAACCGGTCCGTGGTGCGACTTGTATCGAGCCAGTCGACGCTGCCCATCGTCGGCACAGCGAGCTCCTTTTGCTGCCAGGCTTGCCCATCAAACGTGTAACTTATCAGCCCGCCGACGACGTTATCGAGCACGCTCACGAGCACGGTACTTCGCGTCGTCGAGACCCCCTGCACCGACTGTCGCGGCCCCGGCTGGAACACCGCCACAAAGGCCGCATCGCCACGCACCACGGCGTCGATGCTCGCGGCGATCAGCGCACCCTGGCCAAAGCTCACACCGCCGCGTTGCCAGCTCGAGCGAAGCTCAACGAGCAGTTGCCCGTTGATCACTGCGGCAATCTTGGCGTCCGCGGGCAAATCGAGCCGGTGAAGGGTCGCGTCGCGGTATAAGAACTGCTCCTGCGTATAAAACGTCGGCATCTTCACGACGAAATCATAGGCGCTGTCCTGGTCCCAGATTCGCATGCCGTACGCGAGCATGTCCTCCTTGCCTGCTTCGTAGACGAGCGTCGCCGCGCTCGCAGGCGTGCCGCGCTCCCAGAGGTAGACGCGCCTCGGATAGCCCGACGTGGTCATCTCCTCCTCCTCGAAGGCCGGCGAGTAGAAGACGCTGTCGCGGTCGCGCCAGCCC
>JACCWM010000212.1 GCA_013697635.1 Lujinxingiaceae bacterium
TCCTCGACGAGGCCCAGGTCTACCCCACCACGCGCCACGCGATCTTCGAGCGCGTACGCGATCTGCGCATCGACGCCAACATCGGGCGCATCTTCATCCACCTCGATCGCCACACAGCCCCGGGGCGCTTCTGGGTCTACGGCCCGCGCGTGGTGCCGATCACCAACTACTTTCAGACCGCGCTCGTGCTCTACGGCGACCAGATCTTGCCCTTCGACGCCGTCATCCGCGTCGCCGCCGGCATGATCCAACACGACGGCTACGGCATCGTCGAGCTCGCCAACAGCTTCCAAGACCTGATCCGCCGCCGCCACCTCGACCGCCACACCCTCGAGCGCCTGGCCACCGACGTCACCCAGGCGCCCGACTCCAACGCCGTCCCCCCGCAATTCATGGACCGCCTGGTCGCCCGCGTGCGCGCGCTCTCGCCACGCACCGACGACACACCGGCCTCGCGCACCTGGACCGGGCCGCCGGACTTCATCGACGTATTGCGCAGTGACCGGCGCCTGCACGACGCGGTCAAAGAGCAGCGCAAGCTGCCAGGTGGGCTGTTTTCGTAGATTCACGAGACATATCGCGCGCATCTGGCGCACACAGAATTCGCATAGTCGCATAGTCGGGTCCCCTGAGGGGCCGGCCTTTGGCACGGTTGCTGACGCTCTGGGGGCTTGGCCGGCGTCACCGTCGATGCGGTGTGCGCACTTCGAGTTGGGTCATGACGTGCTCGCCGTGGACGTCGAAGTCGAGCATGTTGAGGCGAAACTCGCTGGCGAAGCCGCCGGGGCAGGCCACCGGGTGGGTGCCGTGGGTGTAGTTGACGGGCATGACGTCGTGTTTGTGGCCGTGCAAGATGATCGAGTGAGGGTCGGTCAGGTCGATGGCGTCGATCAGATCGGGGACGCCTTCGGCCGGGTCCATCAGGCCAAAGGTCGTGGCGCGGCGCGGGTACCAGTCGCTGGTGATGTGGTGGTGGACCAGGGTGAGCAGGCGATTGCCGGCGACCTGGGCGTGGTTGGACTCGATCCAGTCGAGCGCCTGGGGGTAGATGCGGCCGACCGTGTTGGGCAGCCACTTCTCGAGGTAGTGGCGGTCGTCGACGGGATCGCGGTTGCTGTCGATCTCGAGCAGGGCGACGCCGTGGGGCAGCACCTTGAAGCGGGGCTTGCGGGGGGTGACGACCGGGAAGAAGGCCTCCATGGGCTCGTCGGGCACGTGCTCGTAGAGGTTGAAGCGATCGTGGTTGCCGGGTACCACGGTGAGGCGCTCCTCGCCCCACCAGCCGGTGACCTCGAGGGCGGCGCGGATGTCGAGAAACTCGGTGGCCAGCCCGCAGTGCACCAGATCTCCGGTGATCAGCAGGTGATCGACGCCCAGCTTGTGCAAGCCGGCCAGAGTCTTTTTGATCATGTTGAGGTAGAGGCGCGGGTTGGTGCGAAAGCTGTGGCCGATCTCGTTTGAGATCGCCGAGAGATCGTAGGTGAGCTGGTTGATCGAGGCGTGCGGCGAGATGAGATCGCGCAGCCGGCGGCCAAGTTCGATCTCGCTTGGCACGTGCAGATCGGTGAGCTGGGCGATCCGGATGATCGAGTCTGCAGGGCGCACCAGCGCACGCGGGCGCTTCTTGTCGGTGCAGTCGATCCACTGGAAAATCGCGTCAGGCATCGTTTGGGTGTTGGCTCATCAGGGAGGTCGGGCCAAAGGTCAAGACAGCGGCTCGTCGCCGATTTGGCGCATCCACAGCGGGTATTTGCGCTCGAGAAAACGATCCGTGAGCACGGCCTGGGCTGCCTCGCAGATATCGTACAAAAGCGCGACGTTGAGCGTGGCGCCGAGCAAGGCTCCCACAATGGGCAGTGTTTTGGAAGGGGCGGCTTCGGCGGCGCGCCGCTGCAGGTTGCGCATCACGGTGCGCCGGGCCAGGGCGCTGACCTTCTCGGCGCTCTTCTTGCTCATCTGGCGCTCGACGAGCTGGCTGAGGCTGCGCCCGGCCACGTACTTGCCGCCGCCGTGGGCTAGCGCGCCGACCATCACGGACTTGTGAACGACGTAGTCGCAAAGGTTCTGGCGAAGCAGCATCGGCTCGATCGCCGAGGGTCGCGAGCCGCCCAGCGCGACGGCCAAAATCTCCATGGGCAGCTCGGGCTGCTCGCGCGGATCGAAGCCGTAGAACCAGCAAAAGCGGCTGCATATATCGCCGGTCAAGCCGAGCACGATCGGCACGTCGGCCAGCGACAAGACGCCCCAGCTAAAGGGGGCGAGCCCGCCGGAGATGCCGCCGGCCACCGCGCCCAAGAGCAGGCGCTGCTGGCGTTGGCGGCGTAGCACCGTGTCGACGCGGTCGACGGGCAGCTTCGCGATCGCGGCGTAGTCCTCCAGGGCGAAGCCGGCGGCGCCAAACTCGCCCATGACCTCCTCGCTCAAGTTGAGGCGGGCTGTGCGCGATTCGAAGAGCTGCATGCCGCGCTCGACGGCGTCGCTGACCAGTGAAATCTCCGCGATCGATGCACCCAGCCACTCCATGGGCGTAAAGATCGTGCGTACCGCGCGCGTGATTCGGCTGGGGTCGAGGCGGCGCTCGACGAAGATCTTGGTGCGGGCCGCCGCATTCTTGTCGGCATGCTCCATGGTCACGCCGTCGAACTTGCAGGTGAGCTGCTCGAAGGCGCGCTCGTAGTCGCTGATGACCAGGTACATCTCGAGGTCTTCGTGGCTGGCCAGCGGCGCCTCGCCCCAGGCGATGCGCTCGTGGGTGCGGCGCACGAGGCGAACGGCGTGCGATTCGATCGCGTAGTTGCGCACGTAGATCGCGATCAGGCGCTGCTCGAGCTCATCGAGTTTGGGGCCCTGGGCGCAGTGATCGATGGCGTACTCGATGCGCGCAAGCAGCGAGCCGACCTTTCGCGCGTTGCGCGTGATCATCAACTCGAGCAGGCGCTGGGCGCGGGTCGGATTGGAGATGGTCGTGCGGTCGACCTCCTCGAGCAGCTCGGCATAGGCCTTAACGCTGCTGTGTTTGTGCCAGGCTTCGAGCTGGGCGTTGTAGAGGTGGTCGAGGCGGCGATAGTCGGCGTCGTAGAGGCGCAGCTTGTGGAACTGGCGAAGCGCGCTCTGGCGATTGGAATCGCCCACGGTGCGCCGGATTGCGGCGCCAATGGGTTTTTCCAGCCATGCAAAGCTCAGCCGTCCGCCGATCGCGGCGTCGGCCATGCGCTGCAGCCAGACCTCGTCCTCGCGCGGATGTTGCTCGGCGGCGCGGTCGCAGGCGCGCGTCAGATTACTCGTCGACGAGCCGGCGTACCACTGGGCGTACTTACGCACCAGGTGCAGCCCGCAGAGCTGAGCTGCGACCTCCCAAAAGTTTGCGCCAAGCTCGAGATCGACCAGGCCCAACAAGGCGTTGTCGTCGCCGCGCGCTTCCAGCTCACCGACCAGCTCGTAGAGCCAGCGCGGATCGTCGGGCAGGCTGCGCTCTTCGAGCAGCCCGCGGGCCTTGGCCTTGAGCTCGGCGTCGGTGGTGTGGCGCCACAAGGCGATCGCGGCCAGCGCGGCCATCGGATGCAGGCTCGTGCGGTGGGGGCGCATGGCTGTGGCGATCATCCACAGCGCCTGCTCGCCGCCTGCGGAGAGCTCCGCATAGCGGTGAGCCGACAAGACATCCCACAGCGGCTCGACGGTCACGCGCTGCTTTCGTCGCATCAAGCGCGAATAGCCCAGCTCGCGGGCCATCCAAGTCGCCAAAATCTCGCGGCGCGCCTGGGGGGCGTCGGCAAAGTGGCTCGCGACGTAGTGCAGGACCTCTTCGAGGCTTTTGGTGCGCAACACCTTCCAGTGCGCCCGAATGTCCATGCCCTCGACGACGACCACACCATCGGCCGTTATCGTGCCGCCGACCACGGGATCGACCAGGAGTTCCTGCGCGCCGAGTTCCTCGCTGACCACTCCTTCATCGAGCAGGCCGGCCTGGGCGAGCTCCTCACGTTTTGGCGTAACGAATATTCGAGCCATGGTTCTATCTTCCCATCAACGGCAGTGTTTACGCAAAGTCTAACCGTGGCATCGGCGATTTTGTTCAATCAAAATTGCGAAACGGGCCTGGCTGCATCGCCGCCTGGCCTGTGTCTTGGTGCGGACGTCCCCGTGTTGACTGCATGAGATTTAGAACACTGAGCACGCCGTGCCAGAAGTCCAATCCTGGCCACGACTCAAAACGGCAGTATGCCCTGTTGGGGCAAGGGCGCAGCCAGCGCACGCGGCTGAAAACTCAGCACCGGCCCCGGCTCGTTTCGATCGGCGGCGATCACGCGCACGCTCTTTTGGCCACCGAGAGCGGCACGCACAACGGCGATCGCGCGCTCGGGAGTATTGTTCTCTTCGCTGAGGTGGCCGAGGATCACCTGCTCGAGGGTGGGACCGGCCACGCGTTTGAGCAGCTCACCGGCCTGATCGTTGGAGAGGTGGCCGCCTCGCCCGGCGATGCGCTTTTTCAAGAAGGCCGGGTAGCGGCTCCATTGCAAGGTCTGTGTGTCGTAGTTGGCCTCGACGACGAGCACCTGGCAGCCCTTGAGACAGGCCAGCACCTCGCGCGTTGCCACGCCCAAATCGGTCACGAAGCCCAGGGCGAAGCCAGGCACCTCGAAGCGAAAACCCACCGGCTCGCGCGCGTCATGGGAGACGCGAAAGGGCACGACCTCGACATCGCCCAACCGAAACGCCTGCCCCGCGACGACGATCTGGGCTGCGGCGCTCGACCGGCACCCTTCAAAGGTGCCGGCCGTCGCATAGATGGGCAGGTTGGGATGGTGCTCGAGCAGCGCTTCGACGCCGCTGATGTGATCGGTGTGCTCGTGGGTTATCAACAGCGCCGTGAGCTCCTCGACCGACTCGCCCATCGACAAGAGCCCGGCGCAAATGCGTGGGTAGGAGATGCCCGCGTCGATCAGCAAGCGCGCCTGGCCCATGCGCACAAAGCTTGCGTTGCCCGACGAGCCGCTTGCCAGGGTTCTTACGCGGATGGTCATTTGCACGAGGCCGGGATCTTGGCGCGAAGCGCGCGCAACTGTTGGCGGGCCTTGTCGGCCTCGTAGACGCGCTGCAACAGCGGCCATGTCTCGCACAGGAGCGGGTCGAGCTCGCTGGCCTTCTCGAGCGCCTCGCGTGCCAGGCCACGTTCGCCGCCACGCTTGCCGAGTTGGAAGCGCGCCTCGGCGACCAGGAGCTGGGCCACCTCGATCTCGTGCTCTGCGGCCTGAGCACGGGCCTGGGTGAGGTGGCGCTCGACGCGCGCGTGATCCCAGTTGTGGCGAGCCTGCCAGACCATGGCGAGCTCAGTGTTGACGAGCACCTGGTGGCGCGCCGGCGCGATCAAGTTGTCGAAGCGCTCGCCGGCGCGCGTGAGGTTGACCGTGGCATCGGGGTAGCGCTCCTGGCGCTTTCGCAGCTCGCCAAGCGCCATCCAGGCCCGCGGGCCAAGCTGCGGCGAGCTGAGCAGGCCGCGCAAGATCTCATCGGCCTCCTCCCAGCGCTCCGGGTCGGTGCGCACCAGCGCCTGGGCGAAGAGCACGCCGGCCTCGTGGTCGTCGGGCGCGACGGCGCGCGCACGCTGGGCAAAGTCTTTGACCTCCTCGTATTGGTACTGGGCGAGGGCGATGCGGGCTTTGAGAACCAGGCGCGCCAGGCTCTCTTCGTGCTCGCTGCCGACCCAGCGGTCGAGCTCTTCTGTGGCCTCTTCAAAGCGGCGAAGGCCGGTGAGCGCCTCGACCTGGACGGCGCTGAGCTCAAAATCTTTGTCGGCCGAATGGTGGGCGACGATCTGGGTGCGAAGCGCGATCGCCTCCTGGTATTGACCCTGATTGAGGCGAAGTCGCACCAGGTGCAGCGCGCCGCGCCTGTGGGCGGCCTGACCCTCAAAGGCCTCGGTGCAGGCTTTTTCGGCCGGCTTGAGCGCGCCCAGTGCAATCTCCACGGCGCACAGATCGTAGCGAAGAAACACGTCGGTCGGCTGCAGGGCCAGCGCCGCGCGCAGATGGCCTCGGGCCTCTTTGAACAGCCGATCTTGGAGCCGCGCCGTGGAGGCGCGCTTGGCTTCGCGCATGATGCCAAGGGCGGCGGCGCGCAGAATCCAGATGTCGTTGGGATGAGTCTTGGCCAGCGCGCGAAGCTCCTTGGCAGCGTCGTCGGCGTCACCGGTGTAGACAGCAAAGGCCGTGGCCCTTGGAAAGACGCCGTTTTTGGCGGCTGCGGCCACATCGAAGGCCGTGTGCGCGGCCTTCTCGTCGCCAAGCTCGAGGTGCACGAGGCCCTGCATCCACTTGGTCTCCTTGGTCCAAAGCGTCACCTTGTCGAGCACCGCCGGCGCCTCTTTGGCCTTGCCCGTGAGCAGCGCGTTCTTGGCCGTGCGAACGGCCAGGCTTTCGGCGTGTTTGTCGAAGCAGTGCTCGGCCATGGTCTTCAAGAGGCTGGTGGCCTCATCGTAGCGCGCCTCGCGAATGTGCAGATCGATCAGGGCCGGATACAGGACGGCTCGCGCCGGGGCGGCCTCGATGGCCTGTCGAAAATAGCTCTGCGCTTCTTCGTCGGCGTCGATCGTGATCAATCCCAGGGTATGGTAGGCGCGCGCTCTTTGATGGGGCGCGATCTGCTCGCTGGTCGCCACGGCCCGCATCGCCGCGACGAGCTCCGCGCGCCGCGCCTCGACCGGGCTCAGCGCCAGGGCCCGCTCGATCTGGGCGTCGAAGTGTTGCGGATGCTCTTTGAGAATCGCGCCAAGGCCCATCATTGCCTTGGCCGGGTCGCCGCCTTGAATGGCCAGGCGCGCGAGCAGCAGGCGACGGCGCGCGCTGGTGCTCGCGCCTTCTTCGAGCGCGGCATCGAGCATCGTGTCCAGCCCGCTTATCGGATAGAAGCGCCGCCGCGCGGCGGCCTCGTCAGCGAGCACCGCCTCAGCGAGCGCTTCGACCAGTTCGCCGTGCTCGGCATGCAGCTTTCGACCATGCAGCGCGTTATCGATCGCCACATCAAAATCGCCAGCGAGCAAGGTGTCGTAGATGCGCTCGACGTAGCGCGCAGCCGTGAGTTGATCGAGCTCGCTGCTCGCATCGACGCCCTGGCGAGCGCCGCCTGCATCAAAGCGCCACGCGATCACTGCCGCGAGCTCGATCTGTTGATCTCGAAGCTCGGCGCGCAGGCCCGCGACGTCGTTTCCGGCCATCGTCGGCAACACCCCGAAGACCAGACCATCGAGCAACGACGGCAAGACCCGCGTTTGCTCTTCGGCCCCCTGGGCGTTGGCGAGCGCACGCTGGTAGCTGGTGTAGCTGTCCGCCAGGCGATCGGACTCGACCTCGGCCAGCACGGCCGCGAGGCGATCGTGTTGGGCGTTGGCGACCATGAACCAGCTGGCGAGCATCGTCACCAGCGCAGCCGCGCTCACCATCGCGATCTTGGCGTTGCGCCTGCGCCGAATCGCAGCATCTTTGGCCGCGAGCTGCAGCGCCTGGAAATTAGGCAGACCTGAGACGTCGCTGATCACGGTCGTCGCCGCGAGCTGCGGATACAGCGACTCGATCGGCCGCGAGGCTTCGCGGTATGGCCCGGGCAACTGGTCTTCGTAGGTGTCGTCCTCGAGCTCCTCGGGCACGGCCTGTGGCGGCGGCGTGGGCGTGGGCGTTGGAGCAGGTTCTTGGGGCGCGGGCATCGCTCCAAAGAGCTGGACATGCCACTGCGAGAGCTGCTCGTGAGGCACCCCGCAGTGCTGTGCCTGGTGCAGGCAACCCTGAGCTTGCAGGTCGTCGCCAAGGCCGGCGTGAATAAAGGCCAGCGCGCCGTAGGCGTCACCAGCCTGCGGGTGCGCCGCCACAAACGCGTTCATGTGCAACAACGCGCTCGCAAAGTCGCCCTCGCCCAAACATCGCAACGCAAATTCTCGACGCAACGACGTGGCATCGGGGCGCAGGTCCACCGCGCTTCGCAGCAGGGCGAAGGCCTGCTCGGGCAGCCCGCGGCGCTCCAGATCGGTGGCGAAGGCCAGCAGGGCTTGAGGAGATCCGGGAAGCCCCTGGTGTAGATTTTCGAGAAGAACGTTGGTGTGCGCTTGCTCATCCATAGGCAGAAAATCTCATAAGGTGGCCAGCTACAGCGGCTTAACGCTCGGGAGAGGATAGCATCCGGATGGGAGGGCGACAAGCCAGTACCCGGCTCTGGCCTGGTCGTCCCCGGGTTCTCTGGAATCGGTGGCCTCAGCCGCAGATGTCGGCCAGGCTCCGGGTATCGACGCAAAAGCCATCGGCTGCGTCGGGGGGAACGAAGCAGCGTGTTTCGGGCGGGCAGCCCTGCGGTGCGCAGGTCTCGGTGCAGCCGGCGCAGGTGCCAAGCGTGTCGCCGGGCTCAGCGAGGCAGCGGGCGCTCTGGGGGCAGTCGGTGCAGGTGGTGGCCTGGAGGCGGCAGTGGCCTTCGGCGTAGCAGGCCTCGGTGGGCGGGCAGTCGGCCTGGCGCGTGCAGGCTTGCTCGGTGGAGGGGGGCAGGCAGCGGCCGGTGTCGCAGACGTGGCTCGGGGGGCAATCGGTGAGGCTGAGGCAGCGCGGGGTGTTGGCGTCCTGGCAGCGGCCCAGATAGCATTGACGCCCGACGCCAAAACAATCGCCGTCATAGACGCACTCGGCGCAGCAGCCGTCGGACCACTTCATGCCCCGGCCGTCGCATACCTCGCGGGTCGCTTGAATGACGCATTGGCGGCAGAGGCCGCGCTCGCAAAGGCTTGGGACATCGCCGGGACAGTCGACGTCCTCGATGCACATCACGCAGGCGCAGCCGCGCGGATCGCGGATGTTCTTGAAGCCGGCGCAGGCCGCCTCCTGGGAGCAGGCCTGAGTCGACTGGCAGTGGCCGTGCAAACAGCTGTGCTGGGCCGGACACTCCAGCGTTCGCGAGCAGAAGATCGGCTCTTCGATGTCCTGGCGAGCGTCGGGCGCGCCGACCTCGGGGCCGGAATCGACGCCGGCATCGGCCTCGAGCGGCGCCGGTGAGGAGCATGCCGAGCACCAAAACGCCACCAAGATCCAGATCGCAAACGGGTGCCAGGCCCCCCGACATTCCATTGAAAACGGGTGCCAGGCCCCCCGACATCCCATTGAAAACATTGTCGATTCCAAAAATGGCCGCGCGCGAGCGGGCCCATTAATCATTTCAGTTCAAAGGCCACTTTGGGCACGCGGTTCTCGCCGTACAGATAGGCGTAGGTCCAAAAGCTTGCGAGCACGCGCTTGGTGTAGTCGCGGGTCTGGCCGAAGGGAATGTCCTCGACCCAGAGATCGAGGGGCAGCTCGCCGCGCTCGCCAAGCCAGCGCGAGACGTTGCCGTAGCCGCCGTTGTAGCCGGCGATGATCAAGGCCGGATGGCCCTTGAGCTGTCCGGCGAGCTCGGCCATGTAGCCCGTGCCCAGACGGATGTTGATCGTCGGATCGAAGAGCTGGGAGGTGGCCAGGGTGCCGAAGTTGTCGCTGCGGGCGACACTCTGGGCGGTCGGCTCCATGAGCTGTAAGAGCCCGCGGGCGTTGGCCCAGCTCTCGATGCGCGGGTTGAAACCGCTCTCCTCACGCATGATCGCGTAGACAAGCTCCATGGGGATTTTGCGCGCGGCGGCCCACTCGCTGACCAGCGGCTTGAAGGGCGTGGGGAAGGCCACGTGCCAGTGGGCGCGCGTGGCGTCGTCGGGATAGCCGACCACCCAGTTGTCGATCGAGCGGCGAGCAATGTCGTGGGATATAGTGTAGACGCGCGCCGAGTCGAGCAGGTAGGCCAGCGCCCAGAGTGTGGCGGGCTCCCTGGCGTGGCGGCTGCGAAGCTCGCCAAACTCGGCGCCGGCAAGCTCGCTCAGGCCGAGCGAGAGCAGGAGCAGCCCGCGCTTGAAGCTCAGATCATCGCGCAGCGCGAGCGGAATCTCGATCGGGCGTGGCTCGCTGGCCGCCAGGTTGACGGGTTTGCAGACGCCCAGATCGAGCTTGCAGACGTCGGTCAGTCCGGCTTCAGCCTTGCCGGAGAGCTCGGCCAGCCGGTTGAAGGCGAGCAAGGCGTAGTAGGTCTTGGGATAGCGCGAGATCACGTCGGCGAAGGATTTTTGGGCGGCCGGTTTGTCAGCCAGAAACTCCAGCGCGCGGGCCCGAAAGTAGTGCAGGCGCCCGCGTGTATACAGGTCGTCCTCGCCAGTCTCGGTGAGCGCGTCGACGTATTCGACCACGCCCTTGTAGCCCTTGGTCTCGAACATCTCGCGCACGAGCAGCCAGTGCGCGTCCTTGGCCATGTCGTCTTTGGGGTAGCGCTTGACCTGGGCGCGCAGAAGCTTTCGGGCCTCCTCGTTTTTGTTGTCCTCGCGCAGCATGCGCGCGGAGAAATACATGGAATCGTCGGCAAAGGAGTGGTTGGGAAACTCGGTCCAGATGCGCTCGAAGAACACGCGGGCCGGGGCGCGCTGGTTGATGTTCCACATGCCGCGCCCGCCCAGATACAGGGCACGCAGCTCGAAGTCGCTGCCCTTGCACTCCTTGATGATGCGCTCGTAGACGGGCGTGCCGTCGCTGTGCTGGCGCAGCTTGGTGTGGCTTCGCGCCACCAGCAGCAACGCCTCGCAGCGCTCGGGCGAGCCCACTTTCCAGCTCTCGAGCGCAGCGAGCAGCTCGGGGATCAGGCTCTCGCTGCGATGCAGATCGAAGAGCGCGTTGTAGCGGCGAAGTTCGCGCTCGGTCGACGAGGGCGCGTCGACGCGCAGCTTGAGCGCCTCGGGCAGCTTGGACTTGAGCGCGGTGAGCTTCTCGCGCGCCCTGGTGGCGCTCGATGAGAGCGGATAGAGATTCCAGACGTCCAAATAATGGCCGCCGGCCGCCGCGAAGTCCTGGCGGCCTTCGAGCAGCGCGCCCAGGGTCATGCGCACCTCGGCCGCATCGCGCCTGGTCGGATAGAGCTTGAGATAGAGCGCCAAGATC
Organism: Lujinxingiaceae bacterium; assembly: GCA_013697635.1. GTDB lineage: Bacteria > Myxococcota_A > Bradymonadia > Bradymonadales > Bradymonadaceae > JACCWM01. The sequence goes on from JACCWM010000212.1 coordinate 10,977, forward strand.
TCGATCGCGCGATCGATGTCGCTGGGCGTAGCGGCCGCGATCAAGGACGCCGAGAGCGCGATGAGGCTCGTGGCGTAGTGCAGGCTGTCCGGGCCGACGCTCGCTGCGTGGAGCACGGACTCGTGGTATTTCTTGTCCTGGTGCGCGCTCTGGGCTGCGTAGAAATGCACGTAATCGTCAAGCTCGACGATGCGCCCGGGTAGCGTCTGAAACAGGGTCAGGGCGTGGGCGTGGTGGCCGGCGCGCTGGGCCACATAGGCCGCCAAAAAGGTCATCGAGGCCGACTGAGCGACCTCGCCGGCGACCGTGGCGCGGGCGAGCAATTGGTGGGCGCCTGCCCAGTCCTGGGCCTGTACGGCCTCCACGATCGGGGCAAATTGCGCGCTCGGCGTGGTGGCCAAAAGCGCGATCGGGGAGGCCTCGGGAAAGCGCTGGATGACGCGAAAGCGCGCCTCGTCGCCGGCGCTTCGAACGGCGCCCTTGGAGCCGGCAGCGGCGTCGGTGGTACCGCCTCCGGCGCCCTGGGCCAGGGCGCCGGTGGCCAAGAGCGCGCACAAGGCGCTGGTCAGGAAGCAGGCGGTGGCTTGGCGCGACAGGCCCATGGCTCTCATCATAATCGACTCGCAATCCGTGCGTAATTCGCTATAAGTAGGGGCTCTCGGCGCCCGCGACGGCTGTCGGGCCATCGATCGCTACGTTTTGACAATGGCATCTTTACTGCAACCGGCATCGAAGACCATGAAAATCCCTCGATCATCTGGAATTCTTCTCCACCCGACCAGTTTGCCCGGTGCCTACGGTGTTGGCTGCCTGGGCCTCGAGTCACGCAAGTTTCTCGACAAGCTCGAGCAGGCCGGCCAGCGCTGGTGGCAGATCCTGCCGCTCAATCCACCCGGCCATGGCGGCTCACCGTATTCGGCGATTTCGGCGTTTGCGGGAAATCCAGTCATGGTCGATCTCGAAGATCTCGGCGCGTGGATAACCCCTGAAGAACTCGAGGATTTTCGCAGACTCTGCGCCGCATTGCCAGCCGATCGTTTTGCGATCGACACGGTCACCGCCGCCAAAACAGTGTTGCTCAACAGCGTGCATCTTCGCTGGAAGGCGGCCGACCATGGCACGCGCGAGGCACATGCGAGCTTTTGTAAGGGCGAGGCTGGCTGGCTCGACGACTACAGCCTGTTCGTCGCGATCAAGGCCGAGCAGGACGGGCTTCCCTGGTACGAGTGGCCGGCGGAGTACGTGCAGCGCGACGCTGCCACGCTGGAGGCGGCCAGGACGCGCCTGGGGGGCGTAATCGAGCAGATCAAATTTGCGCAGTGGTTGTTCTTCGATCAGTGGACGAAGCTTCGCGCTGAGGCCGCCGAGCGCGGCGTCAAGTTCATCGGTGACGTGCCGATCTTCGTCTCGATGGACAGCGTCGATGCCTGGGCCAACCGCCATCTCTTCGAGCTCGACGCCAACGGCCAGGCGCAGGCCGTGGCCGGTGTGCCGCCGGACTATTTCAGCGAAACCGGCCAGCGCTGGGGAAACCCGCTCTACAACTGGGCGGCGCTCTCCGAGCAAGGCTATGCGTGGTGGATCGCGCGCGTTCAAAAGGTGCTCGATACGGTCGATCTCGTGCGCATCGACCATTTCCGGGGTTTTGCGGCCTACTGGCGCGTGCCGGCCGAGGAGGCCACGGCGATGAACGGCACCTGGGTCGAGGGCCCGCGCGATGCGTTCTTCGAGGCGATTCGTAGCGCGCTTGGCGAGGTGCCCTTTATCGCCGAGGATCTTGGGCTGATCACCGACGACGTCTTTGAGCTGCGCGACCGCCAGGGGCTTCCCGGCATGAAGGTCGTGCACTTCGCCTTTGACGGCACCCCCGATCACCCCTTCTTGCCCCACACCTATCCCGAAAATTCCGTCGCCTACAGCGGCACCCACGACAACGACACGACGCAAGGTTGGTACGACAAGCTCGACGAGCTCGAGCGCCACGCCGTGCGCTCCTATTTTCGCCAATCCGACGACACGATTGTCATCGGCATCATCGACTCCCTGTTGGCCAGCCGCGCAAGCCTGGTCGTCTTTCCCGCCCAGGATCTCTTCGAGCTGGGCAGCGGGGCGCGCATGAACACGCCCGGGCTGAGCGAGGGCAACTGGGACTGGCGCATGACCGCCGATATGTTGGGTTGCAAGGAAGTTTGGCGGCGCCTGGGAGAGTTAACCAGACAACACGGGCGTTGATCCGGGCTTTGAGCGACGGTGGCTGATGAACGAAAAACTGACATGTGAGACCCGCGGCCAGGGCTTGTACGAGGTTACGGGCGCGGTCGAAGCGGCCGTGCGCCGCGCTGGGGTCAGCGATGGGCTGTGCACGGTGTTCATCCAGCACACCTCGGCTAGCCTGACCATCCAGGAGAACGCCGACCCGTCGGCGCGCCGCGATCTGGAGGCCTGGCTAAAGCGTCTCGTGCCTGAGAAGGATGCGTTGTATACCCATACTGCCGAGGGGCCTGACGATATGCCATCGCACATCAAGGCCGCCTTGACCTCGACGACGTTGTCGATACCCGTCGTGGACGGAAAACTCGCTCTGGGAACCTGGCAGGGCATCTTCGTGTGGGAGCATCGCCATGCGGCCATGCGACGCACGATCGTCGTGCACGTCGGTCCCTGACGCTGCTTCAATTTCGTTACTGCTAATCGATTTTTAGACATGCGCTACTTTTCTTGGATCCCATTTCTTCCAAGCCCTTTTGCAAAGGCCTTTCTCGTCGGCCTGGCCGTGCCATTGGCGCTCTTGCATCTGGTGCTCAAGACGCTTCGGGTTGTCGATCGCGGTGGCGTCAGCGGCCTTTTGCACGTCGTCGATCTCTTCAAATCGGAGGTACTCTTTCACGCGGGCTTTACAATCGTGGGGCTGGCCCTGCTGGCACTGTTTGGCCAGCGCCGCCGGCTGCAAGGGGCAATCTTTGCCGGTTTGCAGGCGCTCGCCATGGCCGGCGCAGCGCTCGAAGTGATGGGCCACCGCTTCTTTTTGAGCACGGGATCGACGCTGGACTTCTACCTGGTGACCTTCGCCTTCAGCCAGCTCGATGAGACCTTTGCGGTGATCTCGAGCGAGGTGCCGACGCGCAGCTTCGTGCTGCTCGGCGCCAGCGTGGTGTTCTTGCTCGTCGTGCCCTGGCTTCTGGTGTGGTTGTGGAGTCGTCGAACTCAGGCAGCGAGCGCGCCGCCCGGCCGACTGACCGCCCGTGTGGGCGCGCTCGTGGTAGGCGCGGCCTTGATCGTGCTGGCTGCCCTGCCGCCGATCACCGAGCCTTACGTCTCCTTTGCGCGCACCTCATTTGTGAACATGACGATCTCGATGGTGGAGATGGCGCGCGAGTACGACCGCGGTGAATACGGCCGCCAGCCGCTGCTCGACGTGCAGTTTCGGGCGCGCCGCGCTGAGGCCAAGCCAAAGAACGTGGTGATCGTGGTGCTCGAATCGACGCGCGCGCGCAGCGTCTCGGTCTACAACGACGCTCTCGAAACCACGCCCTATCTGCGTGAGCTTGCGGCCAAGAGTCTGGTCGCCGATCGCGCCTACGCCGTGGTGCCGCATACGTCCAAGGCGCTCGTCGCGATCTTGTGCGGCATCGAGCCGAGGCTGAACATGCCGATCACCGAGTCCTTGCCCGACGCGCTTCCGGCGCGCTGTCTGGCCGATCTGCTCTCAGATCAGGGCTATGACACGGCCTTTTTTCAGTCCGCGGTCGAGGCTTTCGAGGGCCGCCGTCGCCTCGTCGAAAACATGGGCTATGAGACCTTCACGCCGCGCGAGGAGATGTCGACCAAGGGCTTTGAGAAGGCCAATTACTTCGGCTACGAGGACAACATCATGCTCGAGCCAAGCCGCCTGTGGCTCGCCGAGCGCAAGGGCAAGCCGTTTTTCACGACCTATCTGACGCTGACTCCGCACCACGACTACCTGGCGCCCAGGCGCTACGGCCGCCTGGATTTCGACGAGGATGACGAGGTCAACCGCTACCTCAACACGATCCACTACGTCGACAACTTTGTTCGCGAGTTGCTCGAGCAGTACAAGGCGCTGGGTCTTTACGACGACACGATCTTCGTATTTGTCGGTGACCACGGCGAGGGTTTTGGCGAGCACGGCCGCCGCCAGCATGACAATGTGATCTACGAGGAGGGCATCCACATCCCGTTGATGATCTACGAGCCGCGCAAGTCCGAGGGCGTGCGCGTTGCGGCGCCGATAAGCCAGATCGACATCTTGCCGACCTTGGCCGAGATGATGGGCTACGAGATAACCGGCGGTGACTTCCCTGGCGTCCACATGACCAAGGCCGTGGCCGGGCGCACCGTGTTTGCCCACTGCTGGTATGAGCGCCGCTGCATGGCCAGCGTCACCGGCACCGACAAGTTCATTCACCATTTCAACCGCCAACCCGACGAGTTCTTCGATCTGGCCGCCGACCCGCTCGAAGCCGAGAGCCTGCTCGAGTCCCGCAGCGACATCGGCCTTCGCCGCCTCGAGCTGATGACCTGGCGCTCGCGCGTGATCGGCATGTACAAGCGCCACAACCAGGGCAAGCTCGAGCAATTCGTCTTCGACAAAGAGCCCCCCGTCGCCCACAAGCTCGATGCCCGCTTTGGCGAATACGTGCGCCTGGTCGGCTACTCGCTCTCCCACGAGAGCGTGCGCCCTGGCGAGCGTTTGCGCATCACCTATGTCTTCGAGGCATTGGCCGACATTCCCGCCGACTGGAAGCTCTTCGTTCACGGCCTCGGCGCCGGCCGCATGCTCAACCTCGACCACGTCCCCGTCACTGGCCTCTATCCGCTCGACGACTGGCAGCGCGGCCAGTTCGTCGTCGACGTCCACGAAGTGCGCGTCCCCCCAAACTGGAAGGCCGACGAACTCAAGATATTGATGGGCATCTACCACGCCGAAGACGGCCGCGCCAAAGTCAGCGGCACGATCCACGTCGACAAAGACGGCCGTGCCGAGGTGGTGGTGGTGCCGGTGCGCTGAGTCATGCCCCCCGTGAAGTCGGGGTCCCTAAAGTCGGGGTCCCTGACCCCGCGACAGCCACGTAAAGTCGGGGTCCCTGACCCCGCGACAGCCACGCATTTTTGGTGACCCGGGGGCGTCGTGCCCACCGGATAGTGGGCCGGGCCCTGGCGCTGCGGGTTGCGGTCATGGCTGCGCGCGCGGTAGTAGCTCGCGGTCACCGCCTGGCGGTGGGCTTTGTGCGCGTCCTTCTTCGCTTGCTGCGTGCTCAAACAGGTGGGGCAGGGCGTGAATTTGGGGGCTTTAGGGCGGCTCTTGGGGTCGAGGCGCTGCAGTCGGCGAGCGCCGAGAACGCCCTTTTTGCCCCGCTTTTTGTGGAGCGCGGCGCAGGTGGCCGCCAGCTCCTGGGTGATCGTTGAGGCGCGCTGCTCGGCGCTCTTGGGCTCGAGCGAGGGCAGCGGCGTGAGCCGGATGCTGTGGTAGCTTGCGGCAAGCTCCGGGTCGTAGTCCTTGTTGCGTTTGAGGTTTCGCGTGAGCTTCTCTTGCGTGACCCAGCGCCCGCAGATGGGCTGGTCGTCGAGGTGGTAGGGCAAAGACGAGAGGCCGGGATAATCCTTGGGGTTTTGGACGAGGGCGGCGGCGCAGGGATTGGCCAGCAGGTAGATGAGCTTGTCGAAGGCCGTGGCATCGTCGAGCAGGTCGACCGCGCTGTAGCGACGAGAAAAGATCTGGCTCGTCGTCTTCCAGTGCTGCTGCAGCTTGGTGGCAAGCCAGCTCTGAAAATCGCGCATGAACTCGCCGAGATTCATCCGGGGTGCGCGACAGAGCAGGTGGAAGTGGTTTCCCATGAA
>JACCWM010000024.1 GCA_013697635.1 Lujinxingiaceae bacterium
GAGAAGGGCTGGCGCAAATCGCGCCAGTCCTTCTCTTTTGTCCCTTGTCGCTTCGCTTTGAGAGAGGCGCCTAACCCTTCAGGGCACGCTTGATGCGGCGCACACCTTCTTCGATCAGCGCATCGCTGGTCGCATAGGAGAGGCGCAAAAAGCCGGGCGCACCAAACGAGGATCCCGGCACCACGGCGACCTTGGCCTCGACGAGCAAGAACTCCGTGAGCTGCATGTCGTCAGCAAACGTGTTGGCACCGCTCTTCGTCGGGTCGATGTAGGCCGAGAAGTCCGCAAATGCATAGAAGGCACCCAGCGGCATCGTGCACTTGACGCCTTCGATGCCACGGAGCAGCCCGACGATCAGATCCTTGCGCCGGCGAAATGCCTCGCGTCGCTCAGTGAGCACCGACGGATCGAGCGCGAAGGCAGCAAGCGCCGCGTACTGCACAAAAGACGTCGAGTTCGACGTCGACTGGCTCTGCAGCGTATCCATCGCCACCGCCACGCCAGCCGGCGCGATCGCATAGCCCAGACGCCAGCCGGTCATCGCATAGGTCTTGCTGAAGCCGTTGAAGGTCACCACCGAGTCCTTGAGCGCCGGCACGCACGCCACCAGATCCGGTGCAATGGCGCCCTCGTAGTAGAGCTCGTCGTACATCGCGTCGTAGAAGGTCACGACCTCGGGGCGCGAAGCGAGCACGGCACCGAGCGCCTCGAGCTCGCTGCGGGTATAGACGGCCCCCGTCGGGTTGGACGGCGAGCACAAGATCAGACCCCGAACCGCCGGATCTTTGAGCGCCTCAAAGAGCTGCTCGGGCGTCAACTTGAAATCCTGATCGGCCGGGCAGTCAATGAACACCGGCTCGGCGTCCGCGAGCAGAATCTGAGCTGGATAACTCACCCAATAAGGGCCGGGCACGATCACCTTGTCGCCGGCCTCAAAGATCACCTGCGTGGCGGTGTAGAGCGCGTGCTTGCCACCCGAGGAGACGATCACCTCGTTGGCTTTGACCTCGCGGCCGCGCCGGGCATAGTCGCGCGCGATCGCTGCGCGCAGCTCGGGGATGCCGGCCGCCGCCGTATAGCGCGTCTGGCCTTTGTCGAGCGAAGCCTTGGCCGCCTCGCGCACCGGCTCGGGTGTGTCGAAGTCCGGCTCACCAGCACCAAAGCTGATGATGTCGATGCCCTCGGCCTTCATCGCCTTGGCTTTGGCCGTGATCGCCAAAGTCGGCGAGGGCTCCACTCTCGAAATTCTATCGGATAGCTTGATCACCGCACTCTCTCCATGTTGGTGAGACACTCACCGTTCAAATTACTGGTCTAGCGTCCAAACTTTTCGTTGAGCTTGGCCTCGACATGCTTGGGCACCAGGCCCTCAACCTTTCCTCCAAAGCGCGCCACCTCTTTGACCAGCCGCGAGCTCACATAAAAGTGGCTCTCCTCGGTCATCATGAACATCGTCTCGATTGTGTCGTCGAGCTTTCGGTTCATGTTCGCCATCTGTAGCTCGTACTCGAAATCACTCACCGCCCTCAGGCCGCGCAAGAGCACGGTGCAGTTGCGCCGGCGAGCGTAATCGACCAACAAACCCTCGAACGAATCGACCTCGACCTCGTCACCGGGAAAAGACTGCTGGATCAAGGCAACGCGCTCCTCGAGCGTCAAGAGCGGCACCTTTTGGATGTTAATCGCGATCCCCACGATGACCTTGTCGAAGATGCGCAGCCCGCGCTCAATGATGCTCACATGGCCACAGGTCAAAGGGTCGAAGCTACCCGGATAGATCGCAACGCTCATGGCATTATCTCAGCAGATGAAGATGGGATGAAAAGCTCGTGTCGGCATGCGTGGACTTCCATAGACGATTCAGTAATAGGGAGCAAGCAACGCTACTGCTCTTCTTGCCCGTCTTGCTCCTCGTTCTCGCCGTCGACGACATCGCCTGAGCTTCTTCGATAGAATAACAGACGTGTGCGCCCATAGCGGCGCTCGTCTTCGAGCTCAAAGCCTTCGACCTTTGGCGTTTCGTCGTCGCCGCCGGACTCGAGCACGACCAGCGCACCCTCAGTCACGTGCGGGCTCTCGAGCATCGCCTCCAAAGCCTTGGCCCCAAGCCCCGAACCATACGGCGGATCGAGCAGCCACAGATCTGGCTCCTCGCGCACGTGATTGACCAGGCCGAACTCGAAGGCGCACTTGCGTATGATCGCCTGGCGCTCCAAGCCCACACGGCGCACGTTCTCGTGCACGGCGTCAATCGCCTCCGTGGTCTTGTCGAAGAAGTAGCAGCGCTTGGCACCGCGACTGAGCGCCTCGCAGCCCAGCGCGCCGGTGCCGGCAAAGCCGTCGACCACCACCGCGTCGTGCAGATCGCCCAAGATCGAAAACAGCGCCTCCCGCACACGATCTCCGGTGGGCCGAATCCCATCACCCTCGGGTGTCACCAAGCGTCGTCCACGAGCCGTACCTGCTATTATACGCATCACATGTGCCGTATCTAAGTATGCGCCACTCAAGGCGCCCAATGATCCAAACAAACAAACAGGTCCAGAGTGATATTTTCGCAGCCACACCGTTATCGATCATGCATCGATCATGGCGCGAGCCGAGAGGTTTACTCATCGCAGGCGCCACATACCACAAAAAAGCGACAGGATGGGAAATAGCTTTCATACCAGCCCCGTTAACTACCCTGCGACCAGCAAGACAGCCGGCAATTTCGGCCTTGCTCGTCGATCTTTGATAAAGGCACTTGACGCGCAGCGAGCCATCCTTATACTGCGCGACTCCTGGTCAGCCAGGAAGATTGGTCGAACAAGAGAGTTTGAAAATAACTCTTGACCTTTCCAACGAAGTGACTAAGATGCGCCCTCCCAAGTCCGAGGAAACTCAGACGACGGAAAGGCAAAAAAAAGAGTTTGAGAAAACTCTTGACGCAGCGAAACGGCTCACATATGTTTCGCCGCCCTCGACGGGAAAAGTCGCTTCGGAAGAAGTCGGCAATCCTGTGAGGAAACGAAGAAAAGCAAGGTCTTTGACAAGTGAATAGGAGTCTAGAAGAGACGCAACAGACGTCTCGGATAGGATATGTAGCGTTTTAAATTGCTTTGTTGAAAACGAGCACCAAAAGGGAAGCGATGTGCAGGTGG
>JACCWM010000047.1 GCA_013697635.1 Lujinxingiaceae bacterium
GGGCTGCCCCCTCCAAATTGGGCGGCAGCACCATACGTCAATTGTCTGGTTTGCATCGTTCTTCCTCCTGACGAGGGGGTCAATTCCTCGTGTCGTCAGGGGGTCAATTTCTCATGTCGCCTAACAGGAGGCGACGGTCGTGCCGATCGCAGGCTAGCAGCAGCCTGCGCCCCATATAAACCCTTCCAGCGCCTGCAAATACGGCCTTTTTATGAGTTGTGTTATATCGACAGGCAGGGATGCCCGGGTTACGGGCACCCTGCTCGGGGGTCGCCATCTTAGATCAGGTGTTCAGGTTTAGTATTTGTGCCAATTTCAACTATTGACTTAATTCTATGTTCGGTTGAATGCCAAGGAGTGCCCCGATGGCTATACGAATCTTGTTGCCGATATTGCTCGCCATCTTCGCTTTTTCTTGTACATCGGACCCTCGCGAACGCCGCTCGGGTCAGCGCGGCAAGGCCGATGCCGTCGCCTATGTCGACGGCAAAGATGCCGGCGGATGGGATGCACAGGACGCCGGAGAGTTCGACGTCCACGTCAAGCCCGCGCCATATCCCGATCCCGGCCATGACAAGTCGCCCGGCCATGACAAGTCGCCCGGCCACGACGAGCCTGCCGGTCATGACAAGACCTACGAGCCCTCCAAGTCTTACCCACCCTCGGATTATCACAAGGAGTACGGGCAGGACGATGAGTGTGACGACGATCATGTGCACACGCGCCTGGATTGTCCGAGCGGCGGCTGCGATTTCAAGTGTCCCAAGGACAGCCATTGCGCGGTCGATTGTGGCGCAGGCGGCTGCAAGATCGATTGCAAAAAGGGCGCGCACTGCGATGTCGCGTGCCCGGGCGGCGGCTGCAAGATCAAGTGCGGCAAAGAGGCCGTGTGCGCGGTGGCTTGTCCCAAGGGCAGCTGCAAGCTCGATTGCAAAAAGAGCGCGCAGTGCTCGCTGGGCCACGGCACACACAAGCATTGATCGCTAGTTGCGCCACTCCATGGTCGCGCCGATCATCGGACCGTTGGTGATCCTGGTGCGGTCGCAGCTCGGATCGGCGCTGGTGCACGAGTCGTAGGCCAGGCCGGCGTAGCCGACCAGGGGCGTGAGAAAGATCGAGCCACTGCTGCCGTTTCCGCGAAGCAGCATGCGCAATCCGAGCTCGACAAAGCCGTGGCCGGTTAAGCCCCAGCCCGTGCGCGCGAGCAGCCAGCTGCGCTCGCCGAGGATGCCCAGGTCGGTTTGTCCGGTCAGCGTCAGGCCCTCAAAGCCCCAGTTGTCGAGCAGCACGAACTGGGTCTGCAGGCTGATGTGCTTGCCGTCGGTCGAGCCCAGGCGGGCGTATTGAACGACCGTCCAAGAGAGCCCGGGATCGCCACCGCGCAGTTGATCGTTGCTCAAGACGGCCGGGTTGACCCGCGAGAAGCCGGTGCCCAGGCCGATCTGGATGTAGTCCGAGTCGTAGGAGACCACGCCATTAGCGGCAAAGCTCAAGACGTTGTTCGAGCTGGTCAGGGCGAGCGCCAGCGGCGAAAGCATGATGTCGATGGCCAGCGGATAGGCGAAGCGATACCCGATCGAGGCGTCCATCACGATGCCCAGGCCGCGGTCACCAAGCGGAAGGAAGGGGCGCGCGGTCAACTTGGTGATGGTGACATCACCCACGCGCGGCGCGAAGGAGGCGTCGCGGTGGATCCACTCGTTGGTCGGGCGCGCGATGATGTCGCTCTTGGGTACGGTCACGTTCATCGAGAGCGAGACCTGGGAGGTGGTCTCGTCGAGGCCGACGACGCTGCCGATATCGAGGCGGCGCTCCTCGGAGGCATCCAGGCCGCTGGCGAGCTTGACGGGGAACATTTCGACGAGTTCGACGCGCATGCCGCGCGTGATGCCGTCGTTTCGGCCCAGCGAGATCACGACGAAGCCGGGGCCGACGTCGAGCACTTTGCCCTCGATCTCGGGCAAGACGGCGGCTTTGGGTTGGGCGGCAGGGGCGGCAACGCTGGTGGCATCAAAGCCGCCGATGGTGGCCGCCGCCACCGGCGCCTCGCTGCCCACGAGCGCCAGATCCTGGGCAATGCCCAAAGTCACATCGATCGGCTGGGCGGTGCCGTCTTCGAGCTCGAGCCAGACGCGATCTTTGACCAGGTAGATGTCGGTGACACTGGAGTCGGTGGCCTTGAGCTCGAGCGGCTCGGGGTTGGCCGGATCGCTGAGCGAGACGAGCAAGACCCCGCGTGTGCCGCAGCCGATGTAGAGATAGTTGACGCTGGCCGCGGCCTTGTCGCCCGAGCAGGGGATGCGAATGGTCTCACGTTTTTCGCCGATCACGGTGGTCAGGTTGGTCTTGACCACGAAGTAGCGGATGCCATTTTGGCCCTGGATGCCTTGTTCGTCGGCCGGCCATTGTTGGGCGAAGGCCGGTGCGGTGCAAAGTTGCAATGCCAGCAAGAGTGACGCCGCTCGAACAGTAAAACGATACGACATGGGTATCTCCACAACGGGGATGCGGTTCAGTCATGATGCGGATGCAACTGAACTCCGATACTAGGCTTTGCGGGCCGCACGGTCAACAAAGCGGGCCTACGCTGTTCAAATTAAAGAGTAAAAGGGGAATTGTGCCTAACTTTGGGCATGTCGAATCGTTATGCGCGCTGCCCAAAGTCCTGAGTCTGGTATGACGTCTCAAGCCGACACCTTGTTCACTGATAATTCGTATCGCCGCGAGGTCGTGCTCGAAGCCCACGCGCTGACCAAGATTTACAAAATGGGCGAGGTCGACGTTCACGCGCTGCGCGGCGTCGATGTGCGCCTGTTTGCTGGCGAGTTTGTCGTGATCTTGGGCGCCTCGGGCAGCGGCAAGTCGACGCTGCTCAACATCATCGGCGGCCTGGATACGCCGAGCACCGGCGAGGTGTTCTACCGCGAGCGTGACCTCTCGCGCGCCGATGACAAGGCTTTAACCGATTATCGCCGCCGCCATGTGGGCTTTGTTTTTCAGTTCTTCAACTTGATACCGAGCCTGACCGCGCGTGAGAACGTGGCGCTGGTCACCGAAATTGCGACCAATCCCTACACGCCCGAGGAGACTCTAGAGCTGGTCGGCCTTGGCGAGCGCATGGATCACTTTCCGGCGCAGCTCTCCGGCGGCGAGCAGCAGCGCGTGGCGATCGCGCGCGCCGTGGCCAAGCGGCCCGACGTCTTGCTTTGTGACGAGCCCACTGGCTCGTTGGATTTTCGCACCGGCCGGGTGGTCATGGAGGTGATCGAGCGCATCAATCGGGAGGTGGGCACGACCACGGCCGTGATCACGCACAATGCGCCGATAGCGCGGCTCGCCGATCGCGTCGTGACGCTGCGCGATGGGCGCATTGAGAGCGTCGTGGAGAACACCGAGCGCATCCACGCCAGTGAGCTTGAATGGTAAAGGCAATCGATCGCAAATTACTGCGCGATCTGCGCCATCTCAAGGGCCAGATCCTCACTGTTGCGTTGGTGGTCGCCGCCGGCCTCGGCGGGCTGGTCGGCATGCACAGCACGTTGAGCTCGATTGAAGATTCGATGAACACCTACTACGAGCGCCAGCGCTTTGGCGATGGCTTTGCCAGCGCCGTGCGCGCGCCCGAGGCGCTGGAGCGACGCATCGAGACCATCGCCGGGGTGCAATCGGTGCATACGCGCGTCGTCGAGCAGGTCACAGTCCCGATGCCGGGCATGATCGAGCCGGCCTATGGGCCGGTGGTCTCGGTGCCCGCCGAGCAGCAGCCGCCGATGAACGCGCTCTCGATACAGCGGGGCCGCTACCTCGAGGCGGGCCGCGCCGACGAGGTGATCGTGCTCGACTCGTTTGCGCGTGCCCATGGGCTCGAGCCGGGCGACTCGCTCGACGTCGTGCTCGGCGGTACCTGGCACCGTTTGCAGATTGTGGGCATCGCGATGTCGCCGGAGTTCGTCTTCGTGGCACGCCGCGGCGAGTTCTTTCCCGAGGACGAGTCGATCGCCGTGCTCTGGATGAGCGAGCAGGCCGTTCAGGCGGCCTTTGGCATGCAGGGCGCCTTCAACGACGTGGTCGTCACCTTGCAGCCGGGCGCCTCGAAGCCGGCCTTCGTCGACGCGCTCGACGATCTGCTCGAGCCCTACGGCGGCCTGGGAGCTTATACGCGCGACGACCACCCGTCGAACTCGCTGGTCTCCGACGAGCTCGAGCAGTTGCGCACGTTGGGCATGACGATCCCGATCGGATTTCTGGCGATCGCGGCTTTTCTGCTCAACGTCGTGCTCTCGAGATTGGTGCAATTGCAGCGCCCCGAGATCGCAGCGCTCAAGGCGTTGGGCTATCCGGACCGGGTGATCTCGGCGCATTTCTTCAAGTTCGTCCTGGTGATCTTGGTGCTGGGCACCGTGCTGGGCACGGCCTTTGGCGCCTGGATCGGCCAGAACATGGCCGGCCAGTATGCCGGGGTGTTTCGCTTCCCAGACTTTGCGTTTCGCATGGACTGGCAGCTCGTCGCCATCGGCATGTTCGTCAGCCTGGCCGCAGGCGTCGCCGGTGCATTCGGGGCGCTGCGGCGCGTGACTGGCCTGGCACCGGCCGAGGCGATGCGCCCGCCGGCGCCGGCCATCTATAAGCGTACGTTGCTCGAGCGCGCCGGCCTGGACCGCATCTTGTCGGGCTCGATGCGCATCATCGTGCGCGAGATCGAGCGCAACCCGGTGCGCTTCGCGCTCTCGGTGCTGGGCCTGTCGCTGGGCGTGGCGCTGCTGATCTTGGGGCGCTTTGGTTGGGACGCGATCGACCGCCTGCTCGAGGTGCAATTCGAGTTGGCCGCGCGCGAGGACGTCGCGGTGGTCTTGAGCCGCCCGATGCCCGAGCGCGTGGGGCGCTCACTGGCTGCGCTGCCCGGCGTGCACGTTGTCGAGGGCCAGCGCACGGTGGCGGTGCGCTTTGAGCACGAGCACCGCTACCGCGACAGCCTGATCATCGGTTATCCGGCAGACGGGCAACTGCGCCACGTGGTGGACAGCCAGGGAGCCACCATCGAGTTGCCGCCCAATGGGATGGTGCTCAGCGAAGTGCTCGCGGAGCGCCTCGCTCTGGAGCCCGGCGACCGGATCAGCGTCCGTGTTCGTGAAGGCGCCAGAAAGGAGCTCGAGATCGAGGTCGTCGGCGTGGTCGACGATATCACCGGGCTTCAAGGCTACATGCGCCTCGACGCGCTCAACGAGGCGCTCGGGGAGCCGCCCACGATCACCGAGCTGGCGATGAGCGTCGAGGCGCGCTGGAGGACTGACTTGTTTCGTCGTCTCGAGGAGATGCCGGCGGTGGAATCGGCCCAGGAGCGCAGCCGCTTGCAGCGAAGCGTGCGCGAGCGCCTCGACGAGGGCTTTGCCTTTCAGACCCTGATGATCGTGCTGGTCGCCTCGGCCATTACGATCGGCGTGGTCTACAACAACGCGCGGGTGGCCTTGTCGATGCGCGGGCGCGATCTGGCGAGCTTGCGCGTGCTCGGCTTTACCCGTGGCGAGGTGGGCTTCATTTTGCTGGGCGAGCAGGCGATTCAGGTGTTGTTGGCGCTGCCAATCGGTTGGTGGCTGGGCCGCTGGTTTGCGATTTTGCTCGTGGCCGGCGCCGACCCCGAGGCCTTTCGTTTTCCGGTGGTGATCTCGTTTCGCACCTACGCCTTTGCCTCGCTCATCACGATCATATCGGCCGCGCTCAGCGGCTTGCTGGTGCGCCGCCATCTCAATCGTATGGACTTGACCGAGGTGCTCAAGACCAGGGAGTGACTCCATGAAAATGCCCGACGCCAAATGGAAAAAACGTATCATCTGGGGGCTGGTCGCGCTGTTTGCGATCGTCTTGTTGATCGTCGCCTGGATCCCCAGCCCGCTTGACGTCGACGCCGCTCCAGCAGCGCTTGGCCCGCTCACCGTCACCGTCGACGAGGACGGCGCGACGCGCGTGATCGACCGCTACACCCTGGCCGCGCCGCTCAGCGGCGTCTTGGAGCGCGTCGAGCTTCGCCCCGGCGACCGTGTTGATGCCGGCGACGACGTCGTGGCCATGCGCCCGGCGGCCGCGCCGCTGCTCGATCCGAGGACGCGCGCCCAGGCCGAGGCCCAGGTCTCCACCGCCCGCGCCGCCTTGGAGCAGGCCCGCGCCGGCTTTGAGCAGGCCCGCGAGGCCGAGGCCTTTGCCAGCACTGAGGCCGAGCGCGTCGAGCAGCTCTTGGCCGGCGGTGTGGTCACGCGTCAGGACAACGAGCGCGCCCGTTTTGAGGCCCAGACGGCCGGCGTCCAGCTCGAATCCGCGCGCTTTGCCGTCCAGGTCGCTCGCCATCAACTCGCCACGGCCGAGGCCGTTTTGGCCCAGGCCGATGGCGAGCCCGACGCCGACGACCAGCAGGTCTTCGCGATCAGCGCCCCGATAGACGCCGTCGTCTTGCAGGTCTTCCAGGAGAGCGCGGTGCCCGTTCAGGCCGGCACGCCACTGCTCGAGCTCGGCGATCCGCGCAACCTCGAGGTGGTCGTCGACGTCTTGACCACCAGCGCCGTCGGCATCGAGCCCGACAACCCGGTCTTGATCGAGCGCTGGGGCGGCCCAGAAACCATCCGCGGCCACGTGCGCCGCATCGAGCCCGCCGCTTTTACTCGCATCTCCTCGCTCGGCGTCGAGGAGCAACGCGTCAACGTGATCATCGACGTCGACCAACCCAGCGAGCAGTGGCAACAGCTCGGCGACGGCTACCGCGTCGAGGCCCGCATCGTCACCTGGCACGCCGACGACGTGCTCAAGGTCGACGCCAGCGCCGTGTTTCGCCGCGGCGAGGGCTGGGCGGTCTACCAGGTCGTCGACGGCCGCGCTCGCCTCACACCGGTCACGGTCGGCCAACGCACCGAGCGCGAAGTGCAAATTTTGGAGGGATTGCAGGCCGGCGACGACGTGATCTTGTATCCCAGCGATGCCGTCGAGGACGGAGCGCGTGTGCGCGAACGTGAGACGCCTGTTTCTTGAGCGCGTCGTGGCCGGGGACAGCGTCGACGCAGTTCAGGCATTGAAGTGTCGGGCGTTGGAGCACGTTGGCGAACTCAAAATGGCGAAGCGTCGGGCCTCCAAGTCCGTCAAAGCAAGCCGATCGCCGAAGCGTCGGAAAAAATTTGGTGCGTGCCCAATTTTTTTCCGGCGCTTCGACCCAAAAATTGCTCGGCTGACCAATATTTTGCCGAGGCGCCGGCGATCGGCTTGCTCGAATGAGCAATTTTTGCCGGCGGCTCCGGCAAAAAAGTGCTCGAACGCACTGGGAAGCGCGACGCTTCGTGCTGTTGATTGCGTTTTTGGAGTTGGAGTGCCGAGCGCTCGTGATTTTATTGGTACGGGAGCATCCCAGCCCTGGAAGCAGCCCAACTGCCAAGCCCGTTCTCGATCACGGTCGCGTTCTCGATCACGGTCGCGTTCTCGATCACGGTCGCGTTCTCGATCACGGTCGCGTTCTCGATCACGTGATCGTGATCGTGATCGTGATCGTGATCGTGATCGTGATCGTGATCGTGATCGTGATCGTGATCGGGTCCCAGGGGGTCCCAGGGGGTCCCAGGGGCAGCCCGGCTGCCAGCTCAGGAAACCCGCATGGTTGCAAGCCCATGTGCTGCTGCACCCCCGGCTTTTACCGCTTTTACCCTCCCCACGTTCGTCATCGCACCGTCAGCAGACGCCTGGCCGAGCGGCCCTCGGCATCGATCACCACAAAGGCGTGCTGGCCGGGGCGTGGTTTCCACCAGAGGCGCTCGCCGGCTGAAACCGTGCCCAAGAACTCGCCGTCGGCGAACCAGCTCAGATCGCCGGCGGAGTCGTGGGCGACGGCTTCGAGGGGGACGTGTTGGGCCGCGAGGTCGAGGCCGGCGATCAGGGCGAGGGTGGCGTCGGGGGGCGGGGATGTGACGATCGGGCCAGCGGTTGCGGCGTTGGGTGTGCAGCCGGGGGCAAAGGGGGGCAGGGCGTCGGGGGGCATGCCGCGGTCTTGCATGTGGCGGCGCACGTCGGAGGGCCAGACGACAAAGCTGCGGGTTTCATAGGTGCGCCCGGCGCGACAGGCCGGCGAGAGGGCCTGGGCGCTCGTGGCATCAATGTCGAGTTGTACGTGATAGGGGCATGCTGCGGTGGGCACGCTGCGCTTGGGCAGGGAGACGCGCTCGGTGTGGGGGCAGGCGGCTGTCGGGAGGTGGCCGGAGTAGGCGCAGACGCTGACCTTGGCGATGCCGGCTGGCGCGGGGTCGAAGGGGGCGCTTTGCACGGGATCGACGGCCTCGAGCACGTCGAAGAACAGGGGTGTGGCGGCCTGGGAGCCGATGATGCCCGTCTGGGAGCGGTTGTCGAAGTTGCCCGTCCAGACGACCACCGTGTGGGTGGGGCCAAAGCCTGCGGTCCAGGCATCGCGAAAGCCCATGCTGGTGCCGGTCTTCCAGGCATAGGCGTCGGCGCGGGCGGTCAGGCGGCTTCGTTGGGCGAAGTCAGGCCGGTCGCGCTTGGTCAGGATGTCGCGCACGAGGTAGGTGGCCTCGGGGCTCAGGGCCTGGCCGCTTGTGCTGGGCAGGGCCGGGTGGGCGTTGGTGTGGGCGGCGTCGAGCAGGTGCAGCGGGGCGGGATCGCCGCTTCTGGCGAGCGCGGTGTACATGCTAGCGACCTCGAGTGGGCTTGCCTCGATGCCGCCCACGGCCACCGACAGGCCGTAGTGGCCGGGTGTGGTGTTGACGCCCTCGGCGCCCAGGTGTTGGAGCAGGCCGAGAAAGCGGCCGACGCCGACTGTGCCAGCGAGCTGGACAAAAGGGATGTTGAGCGATCGCACGAGCGCCTCGTCGAGTCGCACCAGACCGGAGAAGGAGCCGGCGTAGTTGAGCGGGCTGTAGCCGGCGTAGTCGACGGGCACGTCGGCGACCAGATGCGAGGGCGCGGCCACACCGCGGTCGATCGCCTGGGCCAGCAGAAACGGCTTGAGCAGCGAGCCGGTCGAGCGGCGCACGTCAAAGCCCGGGATCTGGCCGCCGTTTTGGTTGTCGTCGAAATCGAAGTTGCCCGTGGCCGCGCGAAGCGCGCCGCTGCGGTGGTCGACGACGACGATCGCGGCGTTTCGCGCGCCCAGTGGCAGGATGCGCGCGCGGTGGTTTGAGGCCAGGCGCTCGACGACGCGCTGGGTCGAGGCCTCGATGGTGGTCTCGAGGCGGTCGACGTTGGGGTAGCGCTGTTTGAGCCAGACCGCCATGTGTGGCATCTCGCGGGGCAGCGGCTGCAAGGTGTCAGGCGCGCGTGTGGCAAGGATTTGCGCCAGCGCGTCGGCGTCGGTGAGGTGCTCGGGCATCGCGCCTCGCGGCAGCGTGCCAAGCTCGAGCAGCTCGGCGGCGATCGCGTTTCTGGCCGTGGTCAGCGCATCGAAGTTCTCCGGGCGCGGGTAGCGCCGGTTGGGGCTCTGGGGCACAGCGAGCAGGGTCGCGATTTCGGCCGGTGAGAGGGCCGAGGCGTCGTGGCCGAAGTAGGCGAAGGCCGCCGTCTCGAGGCCCTCGATGTTTCGGCCAAAGGGCAAAAAGCGCAGATAAGCCTCGAGGATCTCGGTCTTGCTCATGTGCAGCTCGATTTGGACTGCGCGAAAGGCCTCGACGAGTTTGGAGCGAAGCGTGCGCGGCCTGGGCTCGACCATGCGAACGAGCTGCATGGTCAATGTCGAGGCACCCGAGACCACGCGGCCCTGGGTCAAGTTCGACCTGGCCGCGCGCACCACGGCGATCGGATCGACGCCGTGGTGGGTGTAGAAGCGCCGGTCCTCAAAGGAGATCAGCGCGCCGATGTAGTGCGGATCGACGTCGGCCAGGCGCGTGGTCAGCCGCCAGCGGCCGTCGGGGGCCAAAAAAACGTGGGCCGGTTGGCCGTCGGCCCAGGTGATGACGGTGGAGTCACGCTCGTTGAGGCGCTCGGGCAGCGGGGTCAGGCGCGCCGCCGTGAGCAGCGCAGCGAGCAGCAAGGTGATTGCAATGGCGATGTAGAGCAGGGCGCGTTTCATGGTGTTCTCCAGTGCAACTTGGGCATCCCTGCCCAGATCGAATCGGGCAGGGATGCCCCAAGCTACGGGTTTAGTCGACCAATTCGGACCACGGGCCTTCGATCTCGATCGATCCCATCGGCGCGCGTGCCCAGACATCCGGGTCGTACATGCCTTCGGCCTCGACGCTGGGCACGTGGAAGGTGCCGGCGAGCGTGGCGCGAGCCGCGTAGATGAGCTCGACCGTCTCGCGCTGTTTGAGGCCGCCAAAGGTCTCGAGGCGGTCGTCGCGCATGTTCAGGTGGTCGCTCGCCCACAGCTTCTTGTTGCGCGCCCAGTTGGGAAGCGTGTCGCGGCCAAGACGCGGGTTCTCGATCTCCCAGCCGGCGGGCAGGCGGTCGACAAGCGCGACGTTGGTCAGGGCGGTCGGGCTGGTGTTGGTCAACTGGATGCGTACATAGGCCAGGTCGCCAAGCTTTTGCTTGGGGCCAAGCGGCGTGCCGTCGGCGTTGAGGTATTCGCGGGTAATCGTGAGGCCCGTGCCGCCGTAGCGGGCGTTTGGTTTGTCGCGCACGCCCTCGCTGCTGGTCATCAGGTAGAGGCGGCCCTCCTGGGCGGTGACGTCGAGGTGGAGCTGGTCGTACTCGCTTGCGCGAGTGAGCGCCCAGTTCATTTCCGTGCGGCCCTTGGTCTCCACCGGCTCGAGCGTGCGACCATTGGCCACAAGCGCGGCCTTGCCGCTGGAGTTGAGGCTGTCGCGATACCATTTGCCAAGGCCGGTGACGCTCCAGATGATCTCCTGGGTCGTGTACCAGCGGCTCGGGCGGTCCGAGGACAAATCCTTAGCGATTGCCTCGGCCAGCGCCTCGCCGCCGGGATGATTGCCAAAGAGATCGAAGAAGACGTTGAGGATGACCGCGCGCCGGCGGCGATCGGAGTAGTAGGTGTAGCCGGTGTTTCGCACCTCGGTGGGTGCCTGGATCCCGGGTTGCTTGAGCTCGGACTCAAAGCTGCGGTCGCCGGCCAGATACAGCGCGGCCTTGAGCAAATAAGCGTCCTCGCCGTGCTGGCCGGTGAGCTGGGCGGGCAGGGCCTGGATGGCTCGGCGGATCTGTCCCTGGTTGCCGCGGCCGGCCACTGCGAGCACGTAGTGCACGTAGGCCGCCGAGTGGTTGTTGTCGGCCGAGGTCACGCTGCTCGCCAGCCACTTGAGCGCGTCCTCGATGCGCTCGCGCGGCACCTCGTAGCCCTGGTCGCGCGCGTCCATGAGCATGTGGGTGGCATAGGCGCCGGCCCAAAGCGAGGTGTAGGAGCCGCCGTGCCAGTAGCCAAAACCGCCGCCGGGGTGTTGCATCGAGAGCACGCGGTTGATGCCCGAGAGCACCATCTTTTCGATCGAGCCGCCTCGGGCGACAGCGCCCGGATCGACCTGGCGCACCAGATTCGAGATGAACAAGAGCGGGCGCGTGCTCGAGGTCGTCTGCTCGAGGCAGCCGTAGGGGTAGCGCACGAGATAGGAGAGGTGATCAAAAGCCTGGGCGTGGGGCACGGGCGTGACCCAAAACGTGCTGCTTTCGCTGGTCGGCGCCCAGCCCTCGAGCATCGGCTTGAGATCGACGCTGCTGGCAAGGATCGGCGTCGAGGTCACGATGCGCTCGCGCGGGCCGGCGGCGCGAAAGGGCACGACGCCCTCGGCGCGGCTCTTCAAGTCGCCGGCGCTGGCCACGACTTCAAAGGTCGCGGCACCGCCGGAGCGAAGGGCGCGGGCCCGAAAGACCACCGTCTCGGATTGGCCGCTTGCCACCAGAATCTGGCGCTTCTGCTCGCCCAAGATGCCGATGATCGGCGAGGCCTTGGGGTTGGGTGTGAGTCCGGGCTCGGCGAGCTCGGAGGCGCTTATCGTGACGTCGACGAGGTGGTCGTTGGGGGTCAGGTTGGAGACGAAGACGGGGATCTTGACCTCGTCGGTCACGGTCAAAAAGCGCGGCAAGGTGGCCTGCACGCTGAGCGGATCGCGCACCAGCACGTTGGTCTGGGCCGTGCCGATGCGCTCGGGTCCGACGACCACAGCCATCACGCGCACATCGCCCTGGTAGAGTGGCACGGGCAGCTTGACGTCGAGCTTGCCGCTCTTTGGCACCGCAAGCAGGCCCGACCAGATCGCCACGGGCTTGAACGGCATGATGCGCCCCGGTCCGCCGGCCTGGCCCTCGTCATCGTCGTCGCCACCGCCGGCGCGAGCCGACTCCCCCATCTGGGGAAGCTGCACCGACCAGCCGACCGTATCGAAGGTGGTTACGCCGAGCGCGCGCCTGGCGAGCAGGGTGTCGAGCGGATTGGGCGACTTGTAGCCGGTCAGGCGCAAGATGCCCTCGTCGACCACGGCCACGGTCACAAAGCTCTTGCCCTCGTTTTTGCCCACGTCGAGCTTGACCACGAGCGTGTTGTCCGGACGCATCTCTTTGGGCGCGCTCAGGCTGATCTTTTGGGTAAATTGCGTGCGCTCAACGGTCATCGACGTCGCGCCAAAGGCGCGCTCAGGCATGAAGCTCTCGGGGGATTCGAGGTGTGGATCTTTGATGATCAGCGCGCTGACATAGACATTGGGCGCGAAGTTCTCGAGCTGAAAGGTCCAGGTGTGCGGGCCGGCCTCGACGTCGAGCCAGGCGTGCTCGATCACCTCGTGCGTCTCGAGCGTGAGCAGCGCGCGGCCCTTGAACGGCGAGGTGAACTGCAGCTGCTGGGCACGCCCGAGGGCGACCGACGTCGGGGCGGTGAAGTCCACCGAGCCGGGCTTGAGCGGCCTGGGCGTCGCATCGTTTCCGTTGCTCGCCCCCTGCCAGTGCCAGTCGTTTTGTGTGCCCTCAAAGCGCAGATCGGTGCGCGCCTTGCCGGCCTTGACGCGCACCAGGTAGCCCTGGCGAGCGGCGCCGGCGCTGGCGGTGATCGTGAACTTGCCCTTGGTTACGGGCACGCGCTCGGCGCGCTCGACGGCCAGGCGCCACTGGCGCTTGTAGCGCGTGTGGCCGGTGTGGTTGTCCTCGAAATAGCCCCACTGCGGCATCAGGCTGACGAACTCGACTTCGACCTCTTTGAGCGCGCTCGACACCTCGCCGGCCCAGTCGACGACCACGCCCTCGACGCGAAATTGCTCGCCGACCTCGAGCTTTTTGCGCTCGCTTCGAAGGCCAAGATAGTAGCGCTCCGGGTGCAGCATGGCCTGTGTGCTGGTGTGGGTTGCGCGCCCACTGCCTGCCTCGGAGACGGCCACTGAGGCGCGAAGCCGCCCGGTCGAGGGAAACTGTGTGGGGCCTTCGACCTGGCCGCAGGCGACCGTGGTCTTGTCGTCGGCGCCGATCACGCCGCGCGCGGCATTGAGCGTGGTGCCACGGGTCTCCTCATTGAGATCGAGGGCGCCGTAGTGAAACTGGGCGTTTTGTTTGGGCTCAAAGGCCACCGGCTGGATCTGGCACTGCAGCTCGACCTCGCTGCCCTTGGCCGATGCGCCAAACAGATAGCGCGCCGAGACTTCGATCAGGGCAGGCTCGCCGAACACGTAGTGCGCGCTCTTGGGTGCGGCCTCGGCGCGAAGTCGCTCGGGCACGAACTCCTCGACGCCAAAGCTCAACGAGACGAGCGCCTGTTTTCCGACATCGAGGCGAGCGCGCCAGGAGCCGGTGGCGGCCAGATCGCTCAGCGCGTAGTCGAGTGAGACCATGCCCGCGGCGTTGGTCTTGGTGACCAGCCGGCGCACGAGCTGGCCGCGCGGGTCACTTATAACCAGCTCGACGGGCATGTTGGCCGAGACGGCCTTGAGCTCGGTGTCGCGCAACAGGCCGACCAGGTGCACGGTATCGCCGGGGCGATAGAGATCGCGATCGGCGTAGAGGTAGCCGCCGTAGACGGGCGCGTCGAGGTAGGAGAGGCCATGGACCTCGCCGCGCGCGAGCTCGGTCCGCAGCTCCGAGTACTTGAGATAAGTGGTGTCCTCGCCAAGCGTCGCCATGATCGCATAGGGCGGCGTCTTGTCGATCGCGTCCGGCGCAAAGCTCAGCCGGCAGTGGCCCTTGGCATCGGTCGTACAGCGCGCAAGGGTTGAGCCGCTGGGCCGAAGTGCGCGTACTTTGGTGTCTTTGAGCGGCGCGAGCGTCTCCATGTGTACGGCCCACACATCGACCGATTCGCTGGCCTTGGCGTCGCGCTCAGCCGAGCGCTTGACCACCAGGTTGATGTCGGTCACCAGCACCCGCACGGCATCGCGGCTGCTTGGGCCCGAGACGTTGATCTCGTAGATGCCGGCCTTGGCTTTTCCCAAGAGCTCCTCGATCGGCAGCACCGTGGTCAGCGCCTGATCGGCGACGTTTTTGAGCGCGAGCCTGGTCTGCAAGACCACGTCCGAGGTGCGCTCGTCGGCGCCCTCATGGTAGCTGCTCATCCAGAAGGCCAGGTTGTGGCCGGGCACATGGCGGATCAACAGATCGACCGCGCCCAGGTTGCGATGGCGAATGGTCATCTCGTTCCACGCCGAGCGCGGGATGTAGCGCCCCTTGGCCGTAAAATTGACCGAGGCCGTCAGGGCCGGCACCTCGAAGGTGCGCTCAAAGCTCTCGCGCAAGATGCTCCCCTCCTCGCTGCGAAGCCCGGCCCGAAAGCGCACCGTGTAGCTGCCCTGCTGAAAGTCGGCGAACACGTGCATGCCCTGCGCCGACGGCGAGATGCGAAAGGGAATCGGTGGATAGATCTCGATCGCACGCGTGGCCGAGGCCGTGTCGATATCGCAGCGCGCGCTCACATACTCGCCAAGGCGATAATCGTAGCGCCGCCCTTTGACCGCCTCGTCGTTGCACGCGAGGTCGACATAGAAGTTTTGCGAGCCCTCGACGAGTTGGGCCGTGACCACTTTCATCGCTTTGCCCTGCTCGACATGCGCGACGAGCTTCTTGGCCGCGGCGAACGTCTTGGTCGACTCGTAGGCCAGCCCCTCGCGCCAATCGAGCGTAAGCGTTGTCGGCTTGACGTGATCGCGCGCAAGCGTCACCGACGCCACGACCTGGTGCTTTGCCCCCCCGCTCTTGTACGTCACCCTGGCCGGCGCACGCCCATCGATCTCCCAGCCCGCAAAAGCCCCGATTTTGCTCGCCACAACCGGCGCCGTGAAGTTCATCTCCACCACAATCGCCGCGTTACCCGTCTCCGGGCGCGTCGCCGTGATGTCCTTGAGCTCAAACTGCGGCGACTTGACCGCATAAGCCCACGGTTTTTCGAGCTTGACGAGCTCCAAGCCATCCTCGGACCCGTCCACCGGCGTCACCCCCTCGAGCACACTTCGCGAGAGCTCGAGCGCCTCAACACGAATCGTCACCGTCGACCCCGGCACAAAGCCCTTGGCCGGCACAAACGCCAGCACCGACGGATTGACGAAGCGCCACGAGCCCTCGACCACAGGCTCCATCACAATCACTGTTCCCTTGTGCAACGCAGTCTGACCCGGGCTTGCCACCGGATAGCCGAACACGAGCTGCACCCGCTCCGCCAGCACATCAAAGGCCCCGACCGTCTCAAGGCGGGCCGGCCGCCCCTTGATGTCGAGACGCTCCGCCCCCGGCACCAAAACGGCGTCAGCCGCCACATCCCCCACCACGCCCGGCACCTGGAAGAGTTCCGTCACCGGCCCCTGAACACTCGGCCCAAAGGCGACGTCAGGCTCAACACCCGCATCGACAAGCTCAGAGTCCGCCGATGGCCCTGAAAAGCACCCGGTCAGCCCGCTCGAGAATAAAACAAAAAGCCAAACAATGGTTGCAACGCGTTTCATGGGTTCTGCTCCGTCATCCATACAGGTCAAAATCAATCAACGAAGAGCTGTCTTGCGACTCGTCTGTATAGATACAGCCCCCCTTGGGCGTGGTGATGGCCGCCACGTGGCAAGTGCGAGGCGAAATTGTGCAAAAGTTGTGCAGCGGTTATCGTGGCCAACGCAAAACGCCCTCCACAGCGCCCCTGGAGCACGATGAGCAAGAAAAACCGCCCCAAAGACAAGCTCGCCACCGACGCCGACGCCAAAGGCTTTAGCCACAATCCCTTCGCGCAGTTATTGGGTGACCCCAACGCACCCGCCCCCAAGGCGCAGCCCGAGCCGAGCGCCGCCAAGACCCCCGGCGAGCCGGTGGCGCTCGAGGCGATCGCCAAGATCGTACTACGCCGCGAACGCAAAGGCCGCGGCGGCAAGACCGTCACCCTCGTCGAAGGCGTCGACAGCCTCGGCGACGAGGGCCTCGAGGAGCTCGCAAAACGCCTGCGCAAGGCCCACGGCGTCGGCGCGGTCGTCGAGGAGGGCACGATCGTCGTCCAAGGCGATCAGGGCGAGAAGTTGGAGCGCTGGTTTGGCGATCAGGGGGTCAAAAAGGTCGTGCGCTCGGGACAGCCGTAGGCGAAGGGGAGGTGGCGCGCAGCGCCGGTGGGCGCCCCTCCCCACCCGAAGGGAAGGTGGCGCGCAGCGCCGGTGGGCGCCCCTCCCCACCCGAAGGGAAGGGGAGGTGGCTCGAAGAGCCGGTGGGGGCCCTTGACGTGCGAATCGTCAAGCAACGACGCCAAAGGTCGGGGGGCCAGGGCACCCGACTTTGCACCAAGGTACCCGATTTTGCATTCGATTTTGCATGGTCGTCGCGTGGGCACAAACGCCACGATCGCCACGATCGCGACGTCCGCCGTAGGCTCCGCCTCCTCGTCGGCTGGCGCCGCCTCGCTCGGCTTCACCTACGGCTGTTGTAAGCAGCGCAAGCCTTTTTTTTATCCTTTTTTGGGGGCCCTTCGGACGCACGAAACCTGTCAA
>JACCWM010000160.1 GCA_013697635.1 Lujinxingiaceae bacterium
GTGCAATGCACCGGGCGCGGCCGTTGATACTCTACTGCCAAGCGAGCTCTAACTTAGTTGAGCAGACGGTGCGCGATCGGCTGACCGGTGGTCGAGCCACCCAGGCCGTCCGGGCTGAAGATTGCCCAGAAGAACTTGAACGCATCGGGATCCTTGTCCTCGAGCACCTTGAGCAGGTCGATCTCGAAATAGGTGCTCATCAGCCCCGAGGTATCCCGGTGGAACAAGCGCCAGATGCGCCCGTTGGTGAGGATGCCCCAGGTCAGACCGGTGTTGCGCAGGTGACGATCGACGTCGTAGGCCGGGTTGTAGTTGCCTTCTTCGCTCTCGTAGTCATCGAGCGAGGCATCCCAGTCCAGCGATCGCACGATCGCAAGCGCGCCGGTGAAGAAGTCACGGTGGCCACGGTGGGGTACGGCGCGGCGAAAGTCGCTTGCCGAGGCAAACAACGTGAAGTCCGGGCGGTACTCCTCGGAGTCGGTACCAAGCGGGGGAGCCTCCGAGGCCGTCGCGCAGTAGCCCAGGCAGCGAAGCACATAGCTCACCCAGTGATACTGTGTCTGGATCTCGGAGAGCTTCTCCTCGAGCACGGCACGGCGCTTCTCCAAAAGCTCCTCGACACCGCGGCGCGAGGTTTCAATCTGCTCCGAGCTCCACTCGGGAAACGTTGGGAGGGCCGCAAGGCGGTCCGGAAGAAAAAGATTGTTCACGTTCTGAAAAGCATCTGCCATGTCGTCTCCGTAAGTGGCTGGCGGCGCTTCCCCACCATCGGGGAGGCGCGACCCTGTGCCTGGTCTCGCTTGAAAGGCTCAAGAAAAACAGAAAATCCGGCGCGGACTATAAGTGCGCGCCGGGGTTGGTGTCAAGATCGCTTGCGCGGCCAAAAAGCGCGCGTCAAGCCGATTTATCGGGCTCAGTTGGCTGCCGTGAACTCGAAGATTTTCTGAGCGTCCACGTTCTCGCCGTTGGGAACAATGACCGAGAGGCGGTAGGTCCCTGCGGCATCGGGAACAAAGGAGACACTTGCGCCCGTGCCGGTAAAAAAGGCCGAACTGCTCGCCGGGCGCGAGAGAAGTACCCAATTCGACCCCGCCAAATTCCCCGTGCCCGAACTCTCCACTGCCGTAAATGTGGTATTCTCACCGACCTTGGCCGCTGTGGTAAAGGAGGGATTGATATCGACGGCAAGCGTCGGATTGGCGGCTACGGGCTGTCCGACCAGCGCCAGCACCATGTCGTCCTGGCTGCCAACGGAGTTCGAGACCAACCGCACGGCCACGCTGCGTCGCACATTGACTGCACTTGAATAGGTGGCCGTGCCCTCGAGCAATCCGCCCGGCGCGATCGTGCCGGTCAAGGTCGAGACGGCGAACTCCTCACCAGTGGTGCCCAAGCCGGGCTCAACGACGACATCGGTGATGATCAGCGGATCGCTGCCCCGGTTGTGGACGACGAAGCGGCGCTCCTGGTTGGTCTGGCCCGCAGGAAAGGTGAACTGAAAAGGCGCGACCTGACCGATCGCGGCCTCACCCTCGTCACCGAACAGATCGACCAGGGTCTTGTTGCCCGAAAAGGTGTCGTTGTGACGGATCTCCAACTCACCGATAGTCGAGACGTTACTCTCTGCGGGCGCCTCGAACTCCACCACGAGCTCGATCGACGAGGGCACGATTTCGCCGTCCACCTCGGTTGCCCGCGGCAACGTGGGACGTTGGGTCGGAAAGTTGGCCAGAATGTCGACGCCGTTCCACAGAACCTTGTAGAAGGGGCGCGCACCCTGTGGGCGCAAGGTCAATCCCGTGAGCTGTCCGGTCGCCTTGCCGAAGTTGCTGACCGTGATGATCTGTTGGGTGGCACTGGAGAATTCCAGAGAATCCGGCTCGATGACAATGCGCGGAGCATTGCCTGCGTCACGCGTAACCTCGAGAATGATCTTCGGGCTGGTGATTCCGATCGACGAGGAGACAAAGGAGATGGTGCTCGAAAACTCCAGGGCAGCGTCCGTGGCGTTGCCCGGTGGGTTGAAGGTCAGCGTGAAGCTCTGGGCCTCGTTGCCGGCGATGATCACCGGCTGGCTGGGCGGGATCGCCGGCGAAATGCTGAACATCTCCGAATTCGGATGGATGTCGGCCTGAAAAACTGTCAACGGGCCACTGGCCGAGTTACGGATGGTGAAGTTGGCCGTCTGGCTGACGCCTGCCTGAGCGTTGGCAAACTGGACAAACTGGGGTTCGAGCTTGATCTCGCCACTGTTGCCATCGGTCAGAAAGTAAAGCCGCGCTTTGCCTCCTTGCACGATGCCACTGTTGTTCTGGGCATTGGTTTCGATGAGCAACTCGCCACAGTAGCGCTCCTTGTACTCGGCGGGAACACTTGCGCCCGCCTGAGGACATTCGAGCTGGCCGCTGCCCTGCTTGACGATGAACTGAATCTGGTGTTGCAAGCCAGGTGCGATGGAAAACGGCGCCTCCAGACCGGTGCCAAGGCACTTGGAATTCGCGACTGCCAGGCAAATCGCGCCGCCCGAGCAGTCGGCATCACCGTTCGATGGGTCGCACGAGGTCTCACTGCGCGCGCCGGCGATCACGAGACGATCGGGACGAGCCACCCACTCGAGCTTGGAGATGGTGAGCTCGGCCTTGTCGCTGCTTCGCAAGATCACCGTCGGCGACTGCGTGACGTGGCGGTCGGTCGCCTGGCTGATGTCGAGCACGAAGCCGGCCGAGGACAAGTCCTCGATCGTAAAGCCGGGCACGGCAACGGCCGTGAAGCTATCATTATCACCGCAACCTGGCGCTCCAAGGCTTGCAACTACACCGCTTACGAGCAGCGCCAGCGCGCCCATTTTGCTTACAGCTTTCATCGATCTTTATCTCCGCAACACGCAACCATCTTCGGCTTGCCAGGTGGTGGTTTTTGAATGCTTTCCCGCACGGCGCCTAACTTAGCCGTCTGTCCAACACTTTGCAAGCCAGGGCGCGACGGGCCGCGTGTGGGCGAGCCTGCGGCGTCCATTCACGCGCTGGTCACGCGCTGGTCACGCGCTGGTCACGCGTTGGGGCGCGCCATGAACTCGGCCACGTCGCCCCACAGCGCCTCGAAGTCCGGTCGCCGAAAGCCCGAGCCCGAGATGAACCAGTCGACGTGCGGTGGCACATGGGCGGGATCGTTGAAGTGGCCGCAGACGTCCAGGTGGTCGGCTTTTGCGGTGTGGATCACCTCGCCCCAGAGCTGCGAGAGGGTGGGCACCACGCCGTCGTTGTCGCGCCGGTCGGGCATCTCGCCAAAGCCGCGCACAAGCGCGATCGATTGCTCCTTGGGCGGCGCGGGAACGGCGCCGTTTCGCGAGGTCAACAGCTGCAGCATGCGAAACATCGTGTGCGAGGCATGCGCATAAGGGTCAAAGCGCAGCCGCGCCAGCCCGCGCGCCGACAAGCCGGCGGCTTTTGTGACCACGCAACCATAGCGCACGCTGGGCCGGTCGGCCGTCGTCCCGTTGAAGATATCGATCGAGCCCGGCGTGAGCTGGCCGACGGCGTCGCGATCCGAGAGAATCTGGTCGAGAAACTCGCTGATCGCTGCCTGGCGCTCCGCGTCGAAGTCGGCGAACAGCTCGCGGTAGAACTGATCGAGGATGGTGTTGTCCAGCCCACGCGCCCGGTCAAAGTGCGTCATCAACCCCATCAACTTAAAGAGCGCGCTCAACGGCAGCCGGCCAAAGCGCAGCGTATAGATCGTGCCCAGCGACATCGCCCACAGCAGATTCTGTCCGAAGATCGAGTTAAAAAACGCCGCGCTCGGCGCCCCCAGGTGCGGCGTCGCCACGGTCACCACGCTCTTCACCCGGCTCGCAAAGCGCTCCAAAGAGGCCTTGTCCGTATCAAGGAGCGAGGCGCTGGGTGTGACCAGCAGGCGCGTGTCGAGACCGCCCGTCGAGTGGCCGATCAGGTGAATGGGGGCCTCGGCGTCGAGCGCGGTCGCAGCGATCGTGTCGTAGAGTCGCTTTGAGCGCTTGCGGATCGAGGCCGTAGGCAAGGTGTTGACCGTGATGATCTCGGCCTCGATGCCATAGGCGGCCAGGGCCAGGGTGAGGCCTTCGCGCACATGGTGAAAGTAGGTGATGCCGCCCAAATTCGAGAATCCGAAGAAGCCGGCCGACAGATAAACGTAGTGTTTCATGGCATCTCTGATGCGATTTGGATCGCGTTGGGCGATCACCTTGGGCTCAGCCCTTCAAATACAGCTCGCTGCCTTCCTCACGAAATTTCTGAGACATCTCGTCCATGCCCTTGTCGCGTGTCGCCGCGGCATCGCGGATTTCCTTGGAGAGCTTCATGCTGCAAAACTTCGGTCCGCACATCGAGCAGAAATGGGCGAGCTTCGCGCCGGCCGCCGGCAGCGTCTCGTCGTGGTAGCTTCGGGCCGTCACCGGATCGAGCGCAAGGTTGAACTGGTCCTCCCAGCGAAACTCGAAGCGCGCGCGGCTCAAGGCGTCGTCGCGAAGCTGGGCGCGAGGATGTCCCTTGGCCAAATCGGCGGCGTGGGCGGCGATCTTGTAGGCGATAAGCCCGGCCTTGACGTCGTCGCGGTTGGGAAGCCCCAGGTGCTCTTTGGGCGTCACGTAGCAGAGCATGGCCGTGCCAAACCAGCCGATCATCGCCGCGCCGATAGCACTGGTGATGTGATCGTAGCCCGGTGCAATGTCCGTGGTAAGCGGCCCCAGCGTGTAGAAGGGAGCCTCCTCACACCACTCGAGTTGCTTCTCCATGTTCTCTTTGATCAAGTGCATCGGCACATGGCCCGGTCCCTCGTTCATGACTTGTACGTCATGCTTCCATGCGATGCGATTGAGATCGCCCTGGGTCTTGAGCTCAGCGAACTGCGCGACGTCATTGGCGTCGGCGATCGAGCCCGGGCGCAGCCCGTCCCCCAGTGAGAAGGCAATATCGTAGGCCTTCATGATCTCACAAATCTCCTCGAAATGCGTGAACATGAAGTTCTCCTTGTGATGGGCAAGGCACCACTTGGCGATGATCGAGCCTCCGCGCGAGACGATGCCCGTGACGCGCTTCTCGGTGAGATGGATGAAGGGCAAGAGCACGCCGGCGTGGATCGTGAAGTAGTCCACGCCCTGCTCGGCCTGCTCGATCAGCGTGTCGCGAAACATCGCCCAGGTCATGTCCTCGGGCACGCCGCCGGCCTTCTCGAGCGCCTCGTACATCGGCACGGTGCCAATGGGCACCGGACTGTTGCGCAAGATCCACTCGCGCGTGTCGTAGATGTCCTTGCCCGTCGAGAGGTCCATGACCGTATCGGCGCCCCAGAGCACCGACCAACGTAGCTTGTCGACCTCCTCGTCGATCGAGGAGGTGACCGCGGAGTTGCCGATGTTGGCATTGACTTTGACGTGGAAGGCGCGCCCGATGATCATCGGCTCGCTCTCGGGATGGTTGATGTTCGAGGGGATGATCGCGCGCCTTGCGGCGACCTCGGCCAGCACCAACTCGGCCGGCACACCCTCGCGAAGTGCGATGAACTCCATCTCCGGGGTGATGATGCCCTTTCTGGCGTAGTGAAGCTGGGTGACATTGCCGCTGCCTCGCAGCGCGCCGCGACGCAGGCCCTCGGGAATGCGCGTTCCGGCGCCCTTGGGCACGTGGCTGCGCTCGGAGGCGACGACGTCGCCACGATCGAGGATCCAGGAGCGGCGAAGCGCGGGCAGACCGTCGGTCACCGCGATGCCGCGCGGCCCACTGGTGTCGTAGACGCGAAGCGATGGCTCGCCACCCGAGAGCGTGATCTCACGCATCGGCACACGCACCGAACCGGATTCGTTGGCTACGTAAACCTTTTGCGCGTTGGGATAAGCCTGAGAAAAAGCATCGGTGAGGTTGGTGTCACTCATGGGTCATCTCCGTGGTTCGTTCGCGGGCGGCAGATCGCTGAACGCAGACATGTTCCAAGCAAGTCGAAGCGCACTGTGCGACGACGATCCGATCTTGTTTGGCTCAGCCAGCGCACACCGCTCTTCCTACGCCGGTATCAGCCGGTTCAGGTTCCAGGGTATAATCTCAATCTTGGCGACATGCCCACGGCATGCTCTGGCCAAGATACCCCTGGCGGCACTTGTGCTGGGAGGATGTTTAGCCGCTGGCCGCCAACGCGTCAAGTCGTCTGCTCCAATGGGCCCGGCGCCAACCCCTTGGATCTAGCTGAATTCATTGCTTTGATTGACGCCGTGGCGTACTCTGGCCTGTGCTAGGACAAGTCGAAGCAACACGACCCATGATGGTGTTGCACCATCGCCCACCCTAACCCCGATTCAAGACGTCCATGGACAGCTCAGACTCACAAAAAGAGCAACAGCAGCTCTTGAATGCACTTGCCACCCTCACCAAAGAGTACAAAGCCAAATTCGAACCCAAAGAGGTTGCGGCCTTGCTGCGTGAATTGGCCGATGAGGTGAGCACTCCAATCGAGAGCCTCAGCGGGCCCGTGCGTACGGTGGCGGGCAAGATCGAGGTTCTTCTTTGCTTTGAGCGAGCGCTCACTTTGGAGCAACAGCTGCCGAACCTGCTCGAGGTCGGCGGCATCTTCGTGGACATCGCTCCCGCGCCGCCCATGCTCGCCGAGGTTGCCTTGATCATCGAGGGCGCGGGCGCATCAAGCTCGGTGACCCTCAATGGACGCGTCGTGCAGGTGACTGCGGCCGGCGTGGCCCTCGAGGTCTACAAACCAAACGAGCAG
Organism: Lujinxingiaceae bacterium; assembly: GCA_013697635.1. Taxonomy (GTDB): domain Bacteria; phylum Myxococcota_A; class Bradymonadia; order Bradymonadales; family Bradymonadaceae; genus JACCWM01. The sequence goes on from JACCWM010000160.1 coordinate 6,748, forward strand.
CAGCGCGAATTGCTCAAGGAGCTGCCGGGCAAAATGCGCGCGGCCGGTCCCAGGCGCAAGCTGCCCGCCCCGGCTGATGCACCCATGCCCGTTGCCGCACCCACACTCGCCCAGGCGCCTGCTGCGCCACCGGTTGTGGCGCCGACGCCGGTGCGCACCCTCGCGACCGGTCTGTACACGGTCGCCGGCGAGCCCGTGAAGCGCTGGGACTTGAGCCGTGACTCGATCGTCAAGGTCTTAATCGAGACGAGCACCAAGCTTGGCTATGGTGTCATCGAAGTCGCCACCGATGGCGTCAAACGCCAACTCCTGATTCAAGACGGCCATCTCTATGACATACGCCGAGAGCCCGCGACAGATTCTGAGAGCGTGGAGCATCTGCTCGCTGCCAGCGGACGCTTCGACGCGACCGCCGTGGCAAGCGCGCGCGAGCTTGCGGCCAAACAGAACATTACTCCGGGGGAGGCGCTTGTGGCCCTGGGGCATCTGCCCCATCAAGAGTTGGCAATCGGACTTCGCACACGGCTGCTCTTCTTGCTCACGCGCGTCTGTGCATTGAAGGACGCCCAGATCGCCTATTATCCATTGGACCAATACCCGGGCACATTCTTGCTGCAGCCCATTTCGCTGCTCGAGCGTGCCATGGAGTTGGTGCGTTCCCATTGGACTGCGCTCTCGAGCGAGGAATTGCGCACTCACGAGAGCAGCTTCTCGCAGTTTCACCTCGCACTGATCGACCCGCCGCCATTTAACGTGAGCGTGCTCGATTTGCCAGCCAAGGAGGCGCGCCTGCTCGAGGTCGTCGGTGAGCGGTCAAGAGGACTGCGCGATCTCTACCGCACCACTTCGCTCAGCGAGCAACAGACCCTGACGATCGTGATCGTGCTCGAAGAGATGGGTCTGCTGCGGCGACTCGAGGTCAATACCTGGGGTCGGGTTAAGACCCAACAGGTCGAGCAGATCGATCTGATGCACGAGCGCCTGCTGCGTGATAACCATTTCGAATTGCTCAACCTTCATTGGTCAGCCGACAACGAAGAGGTCGGCGCAGCCTACCAGGCGGTTTTGGTCCGCTTCAATCCCGATGACCTATCTGCGAGCACCGATCCGGCGCTGCTTGCGAAGATCGCCCAGGTGCGTGTTCGCGCCGGCGAAGCCCATCAGGTCTTGGCGGCGCGGCCAGGGCGAGCGACCTACCGCGAAACGGTCATCGACCGCTTCGCGATCGAGGGCGCCATTCAGATGTTCGAGAGGCAGCTCGAGACGGCTAAGATCCGCCGGGAGATCCGCGCCGGGATCGAGGTCTGCCGGCGCATCATCGAGCTCGACCCAGGGCACAGCGAAGCGCGTCGTGACCTCGATTTGCTGCGCACTCTGATCTGACCCCCCACGATCGCCTGTTCCGTGGCGCGATCATCTCTCCCAGCGCATTTCATGGCCTGGCCGCTGTTGCCTTTGCTGCTGGCGGCACTAGCTTTGGCTTCATCACAATCCAGCTAAACCCAACGGTGCAGTTTGGTCGTCCTGGCATGCCCACGGCCGAGCTCGGCACGGGGTTCTCTTGTATTGGCATCAATGTGCCACGTACTCGTGTCGTCTCGACCCATGTCTCACGGCCCTATTTTCCTGTAAGGAATCCCCATGACGAGCCAACTTCCCAAACGGCGCAAAGTTTTTGTCGACGCGCTTCATGATTTTATCCGCGAGTACGACGACTTGGATTCCCGCGAGATTATCGAGGCACTCCAGGAGGTCTCGGAAGACTTCGACAGCGTCTCATCCACTGTCCGCCCGCCCGTGACATGCCTCGAGGTCAAAGAACAAAAATGGGAGGCGCACCTGCACTATGCCACGCGCCAGTCGTTGAGCGTGGAGCTGCCGGCTCTGCTCGATCTGCGCGGTGTGTGCCTGATCACCGAGGACAAACCGCCGCTGATGCAATGGATCACGTTGCGCATTGGTTGCTCGGACAGCAAGCAGACCGTCGAATTGCAGGCGCGCGTGGTTCAGCACACCGAGGACGGCGTCGCGCTCGAGATCAAGCGCGCCGATCAAGCGGTGCGCGAGAAGTTGCATGGGCTGATAAGCTCGCCCGTCCAGCCCGGACAAAGCAGCACAACCTTGCACGGAAAGCCTGTGGGCGCGGGCGCTGGGCCCAGGGCGGAGCTTGCGGCGCCTTCGCCCCAGGCGTCAACGATTAACGACAAAAAGATCGAGCTCAACAGCGAAGCCATAGGCCGCTGGAGGCTCGAGCAGATGCCCCTCGATCGTATTTTGCTCGATTTGGCCCGCCGACGCGGCTATGGCGTGCTCGAGATCGTCGACGGTGAGCGCACCAGCCAGCTCGTCTGCTACAACCATTATATCTTGGAGATCAATCGTTACCCTCGCCAGGACGGTGACACCCTCGAGGGCTTGCTCTTGGAAAGCGGCAACATCGATCAGGAGCAGTTCGCCAGTTCACGCGCCCTGGCTCGCCAGCACAACATCAGCGTCGGTGACGCCCTGGTGCAGCTCAACGCGATCACGGCCAGCCAATTGCTGCTCTCGCTCAAGGCGCGCATCAAGTTTTTGCTCGAGCGGCTTTGGAAGCCGCGCGGCGAGGCGAGCTTCCATGTCTTGAGCCAGCCGCCAGGCCGCTATACGGCGCCGCCGGTCTCGATCCCCGCGCGCGTGTTCGCCTATGCACTCAATCGCTACGAGAAGCTCGACCGCGATCAAATCCTGGTGGCCTGCGAGCGCTACAACCAGCGCTTCGTCACCACGGCCACCCCGCTACCCTTTCCGATCGAATCCTTGGAGTTCGATGACAAGCGTCAGCGCTTCTTCAATGCCTTGCAAGACGATCCGCGCGTGCTTCGCGACGTGCTTCAGATCTCATCGCTCTCGCATGCGCAGACGCTCGCGCTGGTGCTCTCGCTCGACCACCTCGGGCTGCTCAGGCTCACCGGCTCGCCGGCCGACGAGCGCGAGCGCGCACAGCGCAGCGCCGATATCGACGAGGTCTACAATCGCCTTCAAAGCGACGACTACTTCACGATGATGGGCTTGCACTGGTCGGCCTACGACCAGGAAATCCAGCGCGCCTTTCACGCGCTCAGCCAGCGCTTTGCTCAGAGCAGCGCCGAAGACTTGGCCGAGGCCGTCCAGCGAAAGGTTCAGCGCATTCGCGAGTCGATCACCGAGGCCTATGAGGCGATTCGCAACCCGGCGCGACGCGCCAAATACCGCGAGAGCCTGGTCGACTCCTACTCGATGGAAAACGCCATCAATATGTTCAAAAAACAGGCCGAGACGGCCAAAATGCGCCGCGACATCGACAGCGCCGTCGACGCCTGCTGCCGCATCGTCGAGCTCGACCCCGACGATGGCGACGCTCGCCAGGATCTCAAGACCTTGCGCCCGCTCAAGCTATGGGCGAACTCTCAGCGCCGCTGATCAAACCCTGCGCCCTCAGCCCTTGACCGCACCGGCGGTCAAGCCGCCGACCAGGTACTTTTGGAGCTTGAAGAACAGCCCCATCACCGGCAGCGAGACGATGATCGCGCCGGCCGCAAAGTAGCCCCACTGCGTGCTGTAATCGCCCACGAAGCGCTGCAGCACCACCGGCAGCGTGAACATGCGCTCGTCGGAGAGAAAGGTCGCCGCCAGGATGAACTCGTTCCAGGCCGTCATGAAGCTGAACAGCGCCGTGACCACGATCGCCGGGCGCGCCAGCGGCAAGATGATCTTGGTAAAGATCAGCCACTGACCGGCGCCATCCATGATCGCCGCCTCCTCGAGATCGCGCGGAATCGTGTCGAAATAGCCCTTGAGCATCCAGACGCAAAACGGCACGGAGGTCGTCGAGTACACCAACACCAGGCCCGTGAGCGAGTTGAGCAGGCCCAGCTTGTCGAGCAGGATGTAGAGCGGAATCGCCATGACCACGCCCGGAAACATCTGCGTGACCAAAAACGAGGCCAGCCCAAGCGTGCGCCCCGGAAAACGAAAGCGGCTAAAGGCATAGGCCGCCGTGCACGCCAGCATCACGCCCACCACCGTGGTCACCAGCGCAACGACCACCGAGTTGAAGAGCTGGCGAAAAAACAAGCCCTCGCCGCTCTGCAAAATATGGCTAAAATTTGAGAAGCTCAGCTCGGTGGGGATCGGGTTGATCGACATCGAAAACGCCTGAGACGAGCTCAAGGCCATCTTCACCACCCACAACACCGGGTAGAGCACCACCATGCAGGCAGCGATCAGCACAAGATGGGTCAGCAACGCTTCCAGAGTCGATTTTCGCTTCACGCGCTAAAGCCTCGTCATTGGTCCCGGCTGCGCAACTGGCCGGTGAAGAGTGAGTAGCCAAGCAGCACGAAGAAAATCAAGACGGCGTAGGCCGCCGCATAGCCGTATTGCTCCTGGCGCGTAAAGGCCCACTTGTAGGCCTCCGAGATCAGGATCTCGGTGTGCCCGTCGGGCTCGCCGCCCGAGACCAGGTAGATGATGTTGAACATGTTGAAGGTCCACACCGTACCGAGCACCACGGCCGGGATCAGGGCCGGCTTCAAGAGCGGGAAGATCACGTGGCGAAAGCGCTGCCAGCGGTTGGCGCCGTCGACCGAGGCGGCCTCCTCGAGATCACCGGGGATTGCCTGCAAGGCGCCCAAACACACGACCATCATGAAGGGAAAGCCCAGCCACACGTTGGTCGTCAGATTGGCGGCAAACGAGGTCGAGAACTGGCTGAACCAGGATACCGGCTCGGCGCCAAGCCAGACCAAAAAGGCGTTGATCGCACCAAACTGCTTGTGAAACATGCCCTTCCAGATCAGCGCCGTGATGTAGTTTGGGATAGCCCACGGCACGATCAACATGACACGGTAGATTCCCCGAAGCCGCATCCACGGGTCGCGCAGCAGCAGCGCAAAAAACAGTCCCAGCGTGACGTGCAGCACCACGTTGCAGCTCGTCCAAAGCACCGTCACGGCCAACGTGTAATAAAAGCTCAGCGGATCGGTGAGCCCGTACTCCTCGCTCATCACGATATCGAGAAAGTTCGCCAGGCCGACAAAGGTGAACTCGCCCTCCCGATAGGAGAAGAGGCTGACCGCCGAGCCCACCACGAAGGGCACCATCACCAGCACCAGCATGCCAAGGATCGCCGGGGCCAGATAAATGTAGGCCGGATAGGTGCGCACCATGCGCGCCCAGACGCGATCGCGCCGAAATCGCCAGGCCCCCACACCCAGTGCGGCCGCGAGCAGCGCGATCACGGCCACGGCCAGCGGCCGCGGATCTTTGGGCTCGGGCGCCGGCCGGCTAAAAATCTCGATGCGACGCGCGGCCTGGCGAAGCGCCAGATCAGGCGCGACCGTTCCACGCATCACCTGGCGAAGCGCCTGGTTGGCCGGCTCCCAGACCGAGCGCATACGCGGGTCGTTGGACATCGGCGTTGCCCGGTCGAGCTGCTCGCGAAAGACCTTCAAATGGGCGTCGTCGGCCAGGCGCGAGTCGTCGTAGGCCGACAGCGTCGCAACGGGCTGCGCGCCTTCGATTGCACGCGTCAAGGCCGCCTCGTGGCTGGCCAAATAACGGGCAAATTGGCGTGCATCCTGGGGCCTTGACGTGTGCGCCGAGACAAAGGCCGCCTCGACGGTCAAAAACGGGCTGGCCTCGAGCCCGCTCGACGAAACCGTGGGCAAGGGCGCAAGCCGATAGTCCAGACTCTTGTCAAGCTCGCCGATAAACCACGGCCCGTTGATCGCCATCGGCGCATGGCCACTGTTGAAGAGATGGGCGACAAGCGAGGACGTCGCCTCATGGGGAATCACGCCCTCGACGTTGAGCAGCTGGTCGACAAATTCGAGCGACGCCGCCACGCCCGGCCCATCGATCACCAGTGTGCCGTCCTGGTCGAAGATCTGGCCGCCAAAGCCAAAAAGCCAGGGCGCGTGCATATAGAAGTTTGCCGCCTCGTAGACCAGACCGTAGCGCCCCTCGCTCGCGTTGGTATGCGCGCGGGCGATGGCAAGCATCTCGTCGGTGGTCGTCGGCGCCCGCTCGATCATCGCCGGGTTATAGAAGAGCACCAGGCTCTTGTAGGCCAGCGGCACACCGTAGCGCTTGCCCTCGAACTCCATGGCCTTGACCGTCACCGGATGGTAGTGCTGCCAGTCGGCGTCGTCTTCGTTCAAGGCCGCGATCAGCCCCGAGCGCGACCAGTCACCGGCACGCTCGTGGGCGGCGATGAAGACATCCGGGCCGTGGCCGCGCGGGATCGCGCTGGTGAGCTTGTTGGCAAAGGCCTCGTTGGGCACCGAGAGCAGCTTGACGCGCAACCGCCCCTGCTCGCCATTGAAGCGCTCGACCACGCTTTGCAGCGCGCGCTCCTCGGCGCCTCGGTAGGCGTGCCAGACATTGAGCGCTGCCGCACCATCGCCGGCCTGCTCCCCGCCGGCCTGGGCTTGGCCGGCGATAGGCCACGACGTCAGAGCAAAGAACAAGGCCATCAACGCGGCCGCCACCAGCGCTCGTGAAAGCGCGTTTGCTGCAAGGTCAAAAGTCCGCGTTCGGTTTGTCATTCACCGACCATCGTGCACAAAAAGGGATGAATATCTCAACGTTTACTTCCCCCGATGGTCATCGATTGCCCGAAGCGAGTCAACCCGGAATGCACGTCGGCCTGCGCCAAAGCAGCAATCGATTTTGGAAAGGCTGTGAATAGGTTTAGTATAGCGTGAATGAACGCCCGCTTGCCGTGGTTCCCTATGCGGCCTCCGCGCAGTGCGGACTGTTTGTAAGGAATGCTGTGGAAAGCGCGACCGACATTGTCGATGACAGATTGTTTCGCAAGCTCGCCTGGCAAAGCGCGGGCATTACGCTGCTGCTCTTTGCGGTGGTCGTCATCATCGCCTTGTTGTTTCGTGAACCGGTCACCCAGATCGCCACGGTCGTGATCGAGCATCTGGGCATCCTCGGCATCTTTTTGGGCGTTTTGGCCGCGGACGGTCTGACCTTCCCGATCCCGCCGACCACCTATTTGTTCGTCGCCGTCGCCGCCGAGGCCCCCATGGCACCGGTGCTCATCGCCGCCGGCCTGGCCAGCGTGCTGGGCGGCAGCCTCGCCTACTTTGTCGGGCCCTACTTGCAAAAGGTGCCCTTTCTCGACCGGCGCATCGAAGCCTTTCGCCCGCGCGGTGAAGCGCTCTTCGAGCGCTTTGGTGGCTGGACCATTGCGATCGCCGCGCTCACCCCTTTGCCCTTCTCGATCATGTGCTGGTTTGCCGGCATCTACAACATGCCCTACCGGCGCTTCTTCGCGATCACGCTGATCCGCGCCCCGCGCCTGGTGATCTACTACGGCCTGTTCATCCTGGGCTGGACAGCGACGCTCTAAAACTCCAACTCCGCGACCTTGGGGATCAAGGCCGCACAGGCCTGGGCCAGCGTCTCGAGTCCCGGCTGCTGGATGCGAAAGTTCTTCTCGTCCATGTAGAGATCGCGGCGCACCTCGATCTGGATGGCGTGGATGCGCCGCTCGGGTTGGCCATAATGGCGGGTGATCCAGCCGCCCTTGTAGGGCTCGTTGGATTTGACGCTGTAGCCCTGCTCTCGGTAGTGCTCCTCGACGACATAGCGAAGGGTGCGGTCGCAGGCGGCGCCGTCGATGTCGCCGGGCACAATCTGGGCGCGCTGGCTGCCCGGGTCGGAGTGGCCACGACGGCCCATCGAGGGCATGGAGTGGCCGTCGAGCAAGATGCAAAAGCCAAACTGCTTTCGCACGCGCTCAATCTCGGCCGCCAAAGCTTTGTGGTAGGGCCAATAGTAGTCGTTGATGCGCTTATCGAAGCGCTCGGCGCTCATCGCATCGGCCATCACGGAGGTGCCGGCCGTGGTCGTACGCCAGACCACGCCTCGGTCATGGTAGTAGCCGGGCTTCTCCAGGCGCACGCCGCCCTTGACCGTCAAGGGCGAGATGTCGTCCGCGGCGCGGTTGAGATCGACCACGTAGCGCGAGACCTGGGAGACGACCATCGTCGCGCCAAGCTCGGGGGCCTGCCTCCAAAGCTTATCGACGTAGAGATCGAGATCGCGGCGCAGCACCTGCTCGCCGATGATCATCTCGGCGCGGACCTCGTCCGGTATCCAGTCACCGGCGTGGGGAACGCCCACCACGATAGGTAGCGTCTGCTCCCGGGGGCGCTCGACGCGAAATACTTCAAATGACATTGTTTCTCCTGACTGCGCCGGCCAAACCTAACTGTGCGCTGAATTAATTTCTCTCGATCCAGCGTGCGTTTCGCACCATCTGGCGAAGCTCCTCATCCTCGAGCTTGCAAAGAGCACCACCGGTGTAGCGGATTCGCTCGTTGACCTTGCCGTCGATGAACCAGTCGAGCTCGAGCAACCGCGGATAGCCCTGAGCATGAAAGAGCAAGGAGAGCAGGCCCGAGGCCGGACGCTCGTTGATCAGGCTCTTGCCGAAAAACTTGATCCCTTGCACGCCGTATCCATGGGGATCATAGACCATCTCCCAACTGTCGAGCAGCTCTTCGCCGACCAGGTCATCGACGCGAAGCGTGTGCATTCGACCCTGGGCATCATAGGTGTAGGCGCTCTTCTGGTGGACGCTGCCATCGATGTGCTCGCGCTCATGGTTGAGCAGCTTGCCCTGGGCGTCGTAGCGGTAGACGTCACGCTCGTCAATCTCCCCATCGTCGTACTCGTCGAACTCCTCGATCACAGTGCGCCCGTCGTCCTCGTAGCTGAGCCGAGTCACGGATTCGAAGTTGCCCTCGTGATAGATCACGCTCAAGCGTCCGAGATCGTCGTAGACGTAATTGAGATCGAGCACGCGCCGACCGTTGTCCTCACGGCGCAGGCGCGAGAGGCGATCAGCCTCGTCGTAGGTGTACAGATAGCGCCTGTCGGCGTGGTGACCGATCTCGACATAAAATTCGTCGATCAGACGGTCGGCATGGTCATACTCGAAGTCGGCGCGCCAATCGATCGTACCCGTGAGATTGTCGTCTCGGGTCTGCTCGCGCATCAGCCCACGCTCGTCATAGCCGCGCGTGTAGCGCACGTTGAAGCGCCCGTCGCCGTTTCGGTCTCGGTCCAATATGCAATGATCGAGGTTGGGATCGAGGTTGGCGTCGAGCGCGATGTCGCCGCCCGAAGCTGCATCGTGTGCACTCGAATCCGAGCCATCGAGCGCGGCGTCAGCCTCGGCGTCGGGCAAATCCCAGCCGGTATCGGCCAGGCCGGCGTCGCTGACGTCGCTGTTTGACGAATCGTCGCAGCCCAGGGTAGCGACGGCGAGCGCGACCACCATCGTTCTCACCAGCGTGCGTTGCCAGGCTCTGTATTTCACGATTTTCTCTCCTGATTCCAATCGGGCTCTATTCGTTTCGTTTCATCTCTTCGGCCCAGCCTAGCGCGAGATCCACACCCTATGCAAACCATTGCTGCGAATTGGCCGCTCAAAGTCCGAGCGAGCAGCGCAACTCCTCGAGGACATAGGGATCCTGCTCTTGCTCGATCGCCGCCTCCAGCGCCAAGCGCGCCTCTTCGCCACCGATGTGACCCAGAGCCCAGGCGATGTGCCCGCGCACCAGGGGCTCGGCCTCGGCGCCCAGACGCAAGGCCAGGCGCGCTACGGCCTCGGGCGCACGGGAGTTTCCCACCACGACCGCCGCGTTTCGAAGCAAACCACGACGCTTGGCCCGCTTGATTGCGGACTTTTGAAAGGTCTTCGCGTACGCCGCATCGTCGAGCTCGAGCAGGTCGAGCGCCGAGAGGGCCTCGTATTCGCTGCGAAGCGCCAGCGCAGGGTCTTCGCTTCTGGGCGCCTTGCTGTTCCAGGGACACACGCTCTGGCAGATATCGCAGCCAAAGACGTGGTCGCCGATCAGCGCACGAAGCTCGCGGGGGATCGGGCCGCGAAGCTCGATGGTCAAATACGAGATGCAGCGGCGCGCATCGATCACGTACGGGCTGACGATCGCTCCGGTAGGACACGCATCCATGCAACGCGAGCATGTCCCACAGCGATCCAACACCACGGTGGGCTCGGCCTCGAGTTCGAGATCGACGAGCACCTCACCGATGAAGGTGTAGGATCCGATCTGGGGATGGATCAGCATGGCATTTTTGCCCACCCAGCCCAGCCCGGCCATCGCCGCCAGATCACGCTCCAACAGCGGCGCGGTGTCGATCGCCGGGCGCGTCGCCACGTCGGCCCCGGTCTCTGCATGGATGAAGGCCGCAAGCTCGACCAGGCGCGCGCGCAGCACCTCGTGATAGTCGTTTCCATGGGCATAGCGGGCGATGCGAAGCCCGCCGGCAAGCTTATCCTCGCCCTGATGGTAGTTCTTGAGCACCACGACCACGCTCTTGGTCCCCGGCTCGAGCGCGCGCGGATCGACACGCAGATCTTGATAGTTCTCCATATAGCCCATCTCGCCGTGGCGGCCCTCGCGCAACCACTCGAGGTAGGCCTCGCCACGCACCAGGCGCCGGGCGGCCACGGTCGCCACCGCATCAAAGCCAAGCTCGACCGCCCGCCGCTCTATGTGCTCACTTGAAACCATGCTGCTCCTCTCCGTGCTACCAACAACGCTACACCCTGCGCACTTCCCAATTTGCCGGTGAACTTGCCATGATTGCCCTGGCCTATTAAGCGTGTTATAAGCCGTGGGTTTGATCCGCAGTCGTTTTTGTTCCACAAGACCGATCCGCTGCGAGATCACAACCAACGCCGCAGGATCATATAATTCGTAGCAATACCCAAGTTAACGCCGGCCTTGTATTTGCGAGCCATGCGTTAGGAGCATCTTGATGCGTACTTGCCCCAAGTGCGAACGCAATTTTCCCGACAACACCATGTTTTGCCCGGACGATGGCCGCGCGCTGACGAGCCGCCCGACGGGCGCAACGCCTGGCGGCCACTATTCGCCCTCGAGCCTGGTGGGACGCGCGTTTTTCGGCGCCTATACGATCAACAAGTTGCTCGGCGAAGGCGGCATGGGGTCGGTCTATCTGGCCCAGCAAAACAAGATCGATCAGAAGATCGCGATCAAGGTCTTGCACAGCCGCGTCGCCGAGAGCGACGAGATCGTGCAGCGCTTTCACCGCGAAGCGCGCGTCATCAGTATGTTGACCCACCCCAACATCATCCGCGTCTTCATCTTCGGGCGCACCGAAGACGATCTGCTCTACCTGGCCATGGAGTACGTCGAGGGCCGCACGCTGCGCGAGGCGCTTGGCAACAAGGCGCTCGAAGAGCTCGCCGCCATCAAGATCATGAAGCAGCTTTGCAGCGGTCTCTCCGAGGCCCACGATCTGGGGATCATCCACCGCGACTTGAAGCCGGACAACGTGCTTCTGACCAAGTTTCGTGGTGAGAACAACTTCGTGAAGATCCTCGATTTTGGCATCGCCAAGCTCAAAGAGCCCGACGGCAAGCCCGAACAAAAGCTCACCCAGGCCGGCATCGTCTACGGCACGCCCGAGTACCTCTCCCCGGAGCAGGCGCAGGCCCTCGATCTCGATCAGCGCACCGACATCTACAGCCTGGGCGTGATGCTCTACGAGATGATCGTTGGCCAGGTGCCGTTTACGGCATCGAGCCCGGTGACGATCTTGACCATGCACGTCTTCAACGAGCCGGCGCCGCCAAGCCAGGTAGCGCCCGGGCGAGTCTCGGCCTCGATGGAGCGCATCATCTTGAAGGCGCTGGCCAAGAGCCCCGAAAAACGCTACAGCCACGCCATGGAGATGTTTGAGGATCTCGTGCGCCGCGAGATGGAGATCTTGAACGAGCGCGGCCTCGACACCCGCGCAAGCTACGTGCCCGGCATGGAGCTGACCGGCATGTATTCGGCCGAAAAATTACAGGCCGAGGCCGCAGCCTATGCCGCCAGCCAGCCCAACGCTTCATCGGCGCGCCCGGCAGGCTTTGGCGGCGGTGGTCCCCAAGTCCAAAATCGCAGCGCCGACGACGAACTTTCGTTTGCTGCGACGATGTCGATGCCGCCCATCGGAGGCGGGGCGATGGTCGCACCGGCTGCCCAGGATTGGACGACCCAGCCGCGCGTGCAAAGCCTCATGACCACGTCAAGCACGCCCGCAAGCGCCGATCAGAGCCGCAGGTTGATCACGATCCTCATCGCAGGCGCGGCCTTCATCTTGCTCAGTCTGTTGGGCGTCATCATGCTCATGCTCTTGTCACGCTAAGCTGTCTCCCAGGAGCTCGTGTGCTGTTCGATCTCGACAACGTCCAAAAATTCTACGGGCAATTCCAGGCTCTGAGCGGGATCACGCTCAAGATCGAGAGCACCAGCGTGGGCCTGCTCGGACCCAACGGCGCCGGCAAGTCCACGCTGATCAAGGCATTGCTTGGCTTGCTCGAGATCAGCTCGGGAAACGCCCAGGTGCTCGGCTACCGGCTTCCTGACGAGGCCGCAAAGATCCGCCGCGCCACCGGCTACATGCCCGAGAACGACTGTTTTCTGCCCTACATGACGGCCGTGCAATACGTGGCCTTCAGCGGCCAGCTCTCCGGCATGCCCCGGCGCGAGGCCTTTCGCCGCGCCCACGAGGTGCTCTACTACGTCGGCCTTGGCGAGGCGCGCTACCGCAAGCTGTCGGGCTTCTCCACCGGCATGAAGCAGCGCGTCAAGCTCGCCCAGGCGCTCGTTCACGGCCCCAAATTGGTGTTCTTGGACGAGCCCACCAACGGTCTTGACCCCCGCGGCCGCGACGAGATGCTCCAGCTGATCAACGACGTCAAGGCGCGCGGCGTCTACATCGTCTTGTCAAGCCACGTGCTGCCCGACGTCGAGACGGTCTGCGATACCGTGATCATGCTCAACGGTGGCCAACTCGTGCACGTCGGCCCGATCGACGAGCTCAAAGCCGGCGGCGAGCGCGTCATCGAGGTCCAGACCCGCGACGCCAACGCCCGCTTCAAGGGCCTGCTCGAAGCCCTAGGCTTTCGCGTCAACGAAGACGGCCTGCGCCTCAAGGTCTACCTCCAAGAGGACCAGAGCGATCAGAGCGTCTTGAAGTGCGCCGTCGACGCCGGCATCCAGCTTCGCCACTTCATGCCCGGCGAGCTCACCCTCGAGACGGCCTTTTTGGGCATGATTGGTCGCCACAACGCGGCCAGTGCACCCGAAGCGCTGGCCGCGCCTTGATTTCTTTGTTCGTCCACTCACCCCGGCATTGACGCTCTATGGCTATTCACGATCAAAACTACGTGCGCTACGAAGGTCCGCTGCGCGAGGGCGGCGGCTGGTGGGTGATCGCCAGCATCACCATTCGCCTGGCGCTGAGCTTTCTTCGCACCAAGCTCACCTTGTTGTTGCTCTGGGTCATGCCCCTGATCTCGGCCGTGCTGATCATGATGGAGTACGCCGTACGTAGCCAGATGAGCCAGCTCACCGAGCAGGGCAGCCCCGGGCCGGGCAGCGTAATCTTCTTCATGCAGGCGGCGATGTTCTCGCTGGCGATCCTCTATGTCGCCTGCGGCTGCGGCATCGTCAGCGACGATCTGCGCCACCGCACCTTCCAGCTCTACTTCTCGCGCCCGCTGGCGCGCTGGGAGTATGGCCTGGGTAAGTTCCTCGGTTTGTTCATCCTGGGCTCGATGGTCACGATCGTGCCCGCGTTGATTTTGGGCACGATGCGCACGGCGTTTTTTGCGCGCACCGAGCACCTCAACGAGATCGCCGCTGACTTTGGCGTGGGCATGCTGCTGCTCGTGCTGCTCACCTCGCTGATGTCGCTGATCGTCATGGGCCTGAGCAGCCTGACCCGGCGCACGGGCTATGTCGTGTTGGCCTTTATCGGTGTGTTGCTCGTGCCCCTGATCCTGCATGGCATCGTCTCGGTGGCCACCGGCGGCGTCGACGCCGCCCGGCTGTGGAGCCTGCCTGGAAACTTCATGATGATCGCCGAGATGGCGCTCAACCCGGAGGTCATCGACGACCTCAGCGTGCCCTGGTGGGCGCCGGTGCTGATCACCTTAGGCGTGGCCGCGGCCAGCATCGGCGCGCTCGTGCGCCGTGTCTCTCGCCTCGATGGGGTAGCATGATGAGCGCACCGAGCAAGAGCGAAGACACCAAAGAGCGCCTGGTCGCGCGCGTAGGCGGCGAAACGCTGGTGATCGCCGCGCGCCGCCTCTCGCTGTGGTATGGCCAGGTGATCGGCATCAACGACATCACGATCGACATCGGCAACGGCGTCATCGGCCTGCTCGGCCCCAACGGCGCTGGCAAGTCCACGCTGATGAAGGTGCTCACCGGCCAGCTCCAGCCCTCGACCGGCGCGGTGAGCATCTTTGGCCAGCGCGTCTGGAACAACGCCGAGCTCTTTGCCCGCGTGGGCTTTGTGCCCGAGCAAGACGCCTTCTACGAGGAGATGACCGGCCGCGCGTTCGTCACCTACCTCACGCGCCTGCAGGGATTTGGCAAGGCCGACGCCGCGCGCCTGGCCGACGCCGCCATCGAGGAGGTCGATCTCGTAGGCGATCGCGATCGCAAGATCGAGGAGTACTCCAAGGGCATGCGCCAGCGCATCAAGATTGCCCAGGCCCTGGCCCACAAGCCCGATCTGCTCTTCATGGACGAGCCGCTCAACGGCACCGACCCGGTCGGCCGCCGCCACATCATCGACCTGATCCGCCGCTTCGGCGAGGGCAACCGCACCGTGATTGTCTCGAGCCATATCCTCCACGAGGTCGAGCAGATGACCAGCGATATTCTGCTCGTCAACAAGGGCCGCGTGGTCGCCGACGGCAACATCTATCGCATCCGCGAGATGATCGACGAACATCCCCACACGATTTTTGTCGACTGCAGCGAGCCGCGCCGCTTCGCGGCCATGTTCGCCGCATTTGCCGACGTCGTGCGCATCGAATTCACCGAGGCCGGCTTTGCCCTGGCGACCACCGAGCCCGATGCCTGCTACAGTCGCATCCCCGCGCTTGCCATCGAACACGGCATTGTCGTGCGGCGCATGACCTCACCAGACAATAACCTGATGGCCGTCTTCAACTATCTGGTGCGCTAAAGGGCGCTTTGAACATCATGACTAATTCGCTCCCCCCACGCAGCATCAGCATCGCAAACCAGCTCGCCACCTTGCTCTCCTGCGAGCTTCGACGCCTGGTCTTTGCCCGAAAGACGATCGTCTTGCTCGTCGTGCAACTCTTGCCGGCGATCGCGGCGCTCGTCTATGTGCTCTTCAAGGACATCGACGGCCTGACGATGTTTCGAAGCACCGTCGAGATGGTCACGCTGCCGTTTTTGTTGCCGCTGGCCGCGCTGTTTTATGGCGGCCCGACGATCGTCGACGAGATGGAAGGTCGCACGCTGACCTACTTGACGCTTCGCCCCGTGGCCAAGCCCGTGCTCTTTCTGGGCAAGTTTTTTGCCGGTACGCTCACCGCGCTGGTCGTCGTGCTCGTGCCGCTGGCCTTGCTGTTCTTGGCCTGTCTTGGCAAGTCCTCGGATCTGTCGGCCTCGCTCAGCTCGTTTGGCTTCATCATGCTCGCCGCCGCGATGGGCGTGATCACCTACTCGGCGATCTTTGCCCTGCTCGGCGTGGTCTTTGCCACAAGCTTGCTCTCGGGCATCATCTACTTTGTGGTCGTCGAGATGGTCTTCTCGCTGCTGCCTTTGCTCGAGCTGCTCAGCGTTCGCTACTACCTGCGCACCACGGCAGGCTTCAACGCCACGGACCGCCTCGGCCTGCTCGATCGCTTGATCCTCGAAGAACCCCTGAAATTCGAATGGTGGGTGGGCGTGCTCGTGGCGGCGATCCTGGCCGTCGTGGCCGTCGTGCTTGGCGCGTTCGCCTTTCGTGAGCGCCAGTACCACGTCTAATTTCAAGCCCTCCCTGCCCCCTAAAAGGTTTTTTGCATGCAAAGCCGCCTCGTCTGCCAATCCAGCGCCCAGGTCGAAGCCGACCTTTTGGTCATTCCGATCACGCGCGCCGCCTTCGACGCGCGCGCGCAAGGCGCGCTTGCCGGCATCAGCGCGACGCTCGACTTCGACATCTTCGAGGAGGCCGCCAGCGAGCGCTTCGAAGGCAAAAAGGGCCAGAGCTTCTTGCTTCGTGGCCTCAAAAACCTCGGCACGCGCCGCGTGCTCCTGCTCGGCGCCGGCGACGTCGCCCAGCTCCAGGCGGGAAACCTGCGCCAGGTCGGTGTCACGGCAGCCAAGCGTGCCCGCACGCTTCGCGCCTTAAGCGTGGCGATCGCCCTGCCCGTCATCTTGCCCGAGGGCCTCGACGACCAGAGAATAGCCGGCCAGCTCCTCGAGGGCTTTTGCCACGGCGCCTACGCCTTCGATCGCTACGTCTCGGCGCGCGAGGACCGCTTCGAGGGCAGCCAGCACCTGATCATCGTCGCACCCGAAGGCGCCGCGCTCAACGACGACGCACTGACCCGAAGCCGCGTGCTGGCCGACGCGATCTGCATGGCCCGCAACCTCGTCAACGAGCCGCCCGCAGCCATGACCCCCAACGAGCTCGCCCTTCGCGCCGAGGCGATCGCCACAACGCGCGGCCTCGAACACCACATTTTGGGCCCCACCGCCCTCGAAGAGGGCCAGTTCAACCTGCTTTTGGCCGTCGGCCGCGGCAGCGACAACTCACCGCGCATGATCCACCTGATCTACCGCCCCGAGGGCGAGGTCAAACGCCGCATCGCCTTTGTCGGCAAGGGCGTCACCTTTGACACCGGCGGCTACAGCCTCAAGCTCAACATGGCCAACATGCACAGCGACATGGCCGGCGGCGCCGCCGTGCTCGGCGCCGCCGATGCCATCGGCGCCCTCAAACCGGCCGGCCTCGAGATCCACTTCATCGTGCCCGCCGCCGAGAACTGCATCAACGGCGCCGCCATCAAGGTCCAAGACATCGTGCGCGGCTACGGCAAGAAGACCGTCGAGATCCTCAACACCGACGCCGAAGGCCGCCTGATCCTGGCCGACGCCCTGGCCTACGCCCAGGAGCAAGACGTCGACACTATCATCGACCTCGCCACCCTCACCGGCGCCTCCGTCGTCGCCCTTGGCGACTACACCGCCGCCCTCTTCAGCTCCAGCGAGTCGCTCGCAAGCTCCCTGCTCTCGTCCGCCCGCGCCAGCGGCGAAGACCTCTGGCGCATGCCCCTGACCGAGCGCCTCGACAAGCAACTCGACAGCCCCGTCGCCGACATGAAGAACCTCGGCAAACGCGAAGGCGGCGCGATCAGCGCCGCGCTCTTCCTTCGCCGCTGGGTCAACATCGACGACTGGGCCCACCTCGACATCGCCGGCCCCGCCTTCATGAGCACCGACGACGAATACTACGGCCAGGGCGCCACCGGCTACGGCGTCGCCACCCTCGTCGACTACGCCTGCCGCCTGGCGTAGTCCCGGTCACGATCACGTTCACGTTCACGTTCACGATCACGTTCACGTTCACGTTCACGTTCACGTTCACGTTCACGTTCACGTTCACGTTCACGGTCGCGGTCGCGTTCACGTTCACGTTCACGTTCACGTTCACGTTCACGGTCGCGTTCACGTTCACGTTCGCATTCTCGGTCGCGTTCTCGTTCTCGGTCGCGGAGCCGTTCTCGTTCTCGGCCTCGGGCCTCGGGCGGCCGTAGCTGAGTCCGTGTTCGAGACCGTGATCGCCTTCGTGATCGTGATCGTAATCGTGATCGCGACCGTGATCGCGACCGTGATCGCGACCGTGATCGCGACCGTGATCGCGACCGTGATCGTGATCGTGATCGCGTGTGTCGGGTGCCCTGACACCCCGACCTCGCGAAAATCCTGCCTTCCACGCAAGATAACACGACCTTACGCGTCTCTCGGGCAGTCTTGGCATGGCAGTTTTAGCACCCGAACCAATGCGCACCGGCGCGCCTTGGCGCGAGGTCCGGTGCTGTATCTGCTCGACGAGCCTGGGGCCTTGTCGCCCCAGGCGGCCCCCATGGCAGGCAAGCCTGCCGGCCGCAATCTGGAGCGCAACGCTGGAGACTGGGCCTGCCTGGCCTCGATCAAAATCACAGCGAATTAACGTCCAGATCGATGGTCGGTCGATTTCGCGGTATTCGAATACCATCTGGATCGATGGCGGCTCGCCAGAATGGTATTCAATTACCGATTTGTTCAGTGGCGAGTCGATCATTTTGGTATTCGAATACCATCTGGATCGATGGCGGCTGGTCTCTCCCGTATTCAAATGACGTTTTTATCGGGCACTGCCAGGAAAAAACGCTATCTGAATACCATTTTGCAAATCCCTCTCACCACCACCCCACGCCACGACGATTGCATTTTCCCCAACATCTGCTATCACTGCGCCAGCAAGACAAACCCCCGTTTTGTCTGGCAATCCGACCGCTTACCTACATGTCGTCAAGGAGTAGAAGTCATGGCCGAGCAGCAGACCATTCCCGTAGTCGATCTTTGCGAATACACCCAGGGTGACCCGGCGGCGCGCGCAGCGTTCGTGCAAAAGATCGGCGACTCGCTCAAGGGTTGCGGCTTTGTGGCGATCGAGGGTCACGGCGTCGACACGGAGCTGCTCTACGAGAACTACGATCTGTTCAAGGCCTTCTTCGCGCTCGAGACCGAGACCAAGCGTCGCTACGAAGACACCGCTGGTGGCCGCCAGCGTGGGTACACGTCATTTGGTGTCGAGCACGCCAAGGACAGCAAGAAGGCCGACCTCAAGGAGTTCTGGCACGTGGGCCGCGAGTTGGCGACCGACCACCCGATCTACGGGCGCATTCCGGCCAACGTGTGGCCCGAGGAGGTCTCGGCGCTGCGCGAGAAGGCGCTGGCGCTCTACGACGCGATGGAGGCCTCGGCCATCGTCATGCTCAAGGCGATCTCGTTGTACCTGGGAAAAGACGAAAATTTCTTGCCGGACATGATTCAAGACGGCAACAGCATCATTCGTATCATCCACTATCCGGTGTGTGACGGCTTCGACGAGCCGGGCGTGATGCGGGCTGCTGCCCACGAGGACATCAACCTGATCACCTTGCTGCCCGAGGCCACGCACTCCGGCCTCGAGCTGCTCGAGAAAGACGGCACGTGGCTGGCGATTCCCTCGCTCAAGGGCCAGATGATCGTCGACTCGGGCGACATGCTCGCGCGCATCACGAACAACGTGCTGCCCTCGACGACCCACCGGGTGGTCAACCCCCAGGGCGAGGTCACGGACCGCTACTCGATGCCCTTCTTTGTGCATCCTCACCCGGACCAGGTGCTCGAAGTGCTCGAGAGCTGCCTTGCGCCGGGCGAAGAGCCCAAGAGCGCGCCGATCACCGCAGAAGAGTTTCTCTTCGAGCGTCTTCGCGAGATCGGACTTAAATGAGGCTGCACGCCGGTTGCGAGAGCGGGCCGTTTGCACTTCGGCCCAAAGTGCGCTAACACACAGGGTTTCGAGTCGTTGCAACTGCCCCTTGCACCACAATCTGGAGAGCATGACATGAGTGAATCCTTCGTCGCAAAGAATGCCGGGTACGCGCGCCGCGTGGGCCTGTTGACCCTGCTCGTCGCCGGCCTGCTGCTCGGCCCGGCCATTGGCTGTGGCGGCTGCTCCGAATCCAAGGACTCTGTGCCCACCAGCAAGGCGGCGCGCGTCGAGCAGATGACCAGCCGGCTACCCGCCAGCACCGACATGGTCGTGATCGCGGGCGACCTGGTCGAGACGCGACAGACGCTCAATGACTTGCACAGCCGCGTCGGCCAGGTGCTCCCGGTCGCGCAGCTGATCCAGCAGCAAATCCAGTCCGAGATCGGCGTCAACATCTTGAGCGCCGAGAGCTGGCAGCAGGCCGGCATCGCTCCCAACAGCGGCCTGGTTTTGGGTATCCTGAATAATCGTCCGATCCTCTTGACCTATGTCGACGATCGCCAGGCCTTCGAGGCCACGATCGTCGAGCGCACCAAGAAGACGCTGCGCATCGAGGCTCCGATCAAGAGCGAAGAGATCGCCGGCCAAACGATCAAGTCGGCAAGCCAGACGGCCGGTCGCGACATGGCCTGGTTCTACGACGGCAAGCTTGCCATCGTCGCGCTGCCCGCCATCGAGACCAAGGACGCCATGGAGGGCGGCAGCGCGATCGTGGTCGCAAGCCAGCTCGCCTCGCTCAAGAAAGCCGACTCGCTTCAGCCCACCGCCGGCTTCCAGAAGTTCTACAAGGCCCTGGGCGCGGATTATCCGGTCAGCGCCTACGTCAACGCCGAGCGCTTCCTCAACTCGACGAGCATGGCAGACTCGCAAAAAGACATGCGCGCGGGCGCCTCGGCATTCGTCAACTGGAGCAAGCAAAACGCTCGCGGCGTCGGCCTGGGCCTCAAGGCCGAGACCAATCAGGCCAAGCTGCGCGCCTTCATCGATCCGTCCGATGAGATCACCAAGAGCGCGCTCGCTGCGCGCAAGGCACCGAGCTCGATCAACTGGGAGAGCTTCGCCACTGACAAGACCCTGCTGGGCATCCGCTCCAGCGCCAACTTCCAACAACTCTGGAAGGGCTATCTGGCCAGCCTGCCCGATGCCCAACGCCGCTCGCTGCAGCGCGACTTGCAGCACATGGGCAAGGATTTCGGCATTGACATCGAGTCCGACGTCTTCTCCGGCCTCACCGGCAATGCCGTCTTCTTCTTCTACGGCGTCGATCTCGGTGCTCTGATGGGCGGCATGCAAGACGACGTCTTCCAGGCGATCCGCGCCTTTGGTGCCGTAGCCTCGGTCCAGCTCAACGACCAGGCCACCCTCGAGGCGCTGGTGCAAAAGCTCAACACGGCCGGCAAGGGCATGCTCGGACTTCGCTACCTGGCCGACGAGAGCGGCGAGCCGGTCGAGTCCATTCAGGTGCTCGAGCTCAAGAATATGGAGTCGACCCCGGGCAGCTTCTACGCCAAGGACGACCGGTTGACCTTCGCCACGGCCGCCTTCTCGGAGTGGAGCGTGCAGCAGTACCTCACGGACTCGCGCACCGATGCCAAGCTCAGCTCGGCGGCGAACCTCGATCTGGGTAAGCGCTTTGCCAGCCACGAGGGCTTCCACGGCATCTACATCAACTTTGTGCGCGCCGCCGACCACCTGGGAAGCGCCGTGCCGATCCCGATGGTCCAGCAAACGCTCAACCAGCTCGAGGAGCTGCTGATCGAGGTCGAGGTCGAAAACGAGGGTATTTTCACCACCGTTACCCTCGATTTGATGCCAGCCCCGGCCGCTGCCCCATGAGAATCGTCGTCGAGGGCCTCACCAAGACCTACGGTCAAGGTGAGGCCCAAGCGGGCGTCTTGCACGATCTCAACCTGGTCATCGAGCCCGGCGAGTTCGTCGCCATCGTCGGCACTTCGGGCTCGGGCAAGACCACCCTGCTCAACATCTTGGGAGGCCTCGACAACCAATACCGAGGCCAGGTCACGATCGGCGCGCACGCGCTCTCGGGCCTTGGCGAGCGGGCGCTGGCCGGGCTGAGAAACCGCCACTTTGGCTTCGTCTTTCAAAGCTTCAACCTGCTCGACCACCTCAACGCCGTGGAGAACGTCGCGCTGCCAGACTTCTTCGCCACCGCCGACAAGGCCGACGGCCCCAGGCTCGCCCCCAAAGAGCGCGCCCTTGCCCTGCTTGAGCGCATGGGCCTGCTCGACAAGCAAAACGAGCGTCCACCGCGACTCTCCGGCGGCCAAAAGCAACGCCTGGCGATCGCCCGCGCGCTGTTCAACAAGCCCTCGATCATCTTGTGCGACGAGCCCACCGGTAGCCTCGACCGCAAGACGGGCCTGCAAATCATGGATCTGTTCGAGGAGCTCAACGTCAACGACTCCATCACGTTGCTCGTCGTCACCCACGAGGAGTACATCGCCCGCATGGCCCGGCGCGTGATCCGCCTCGAGGACGGCCGCGTCGTCTCCGACACGGTCCAGGAGCCGCATCGACCTGAGCCCGAGCTTGCGATCGCCTCGACCGCCTTGCAACCGGCCACCGAGGAGGCCCAATGAGCCCGAACAAGCTCACGCGCCTCGTCGTGCAGTCGATCGCGCGAAACATGCGCGGCTTCTTGTTCTCCAGCATTGGCATCGTCGTCGGCATCGCCACCCTGCTCTTCTTCACCTCGCTTGGCAGCGGGATCAAGCACGTCGTGCTCGAGCGCATCTTTGTCGTGCGCCTGCTTGAGGTCGAAAAGAAGTCCTATGATCTGGGCGGCGGCATGCGATCCGGCGGCCTCTTTGGCAGCAAGAGCCTCGACGATCGCACGGTCGAAGAGCTCAAGCAGCTCGCTGGCGTCAAAGACGTCTACCCCAAGATGAAGTTCACCTTCCCGGCCAGCGCCCGCGGCGGCAAGCGCCTGCTCGGCCAGGACATGACCGCCGAGCTGATCGCCGACGGCATCCCCTCCGAGCTCGTGCGAGACGAAGTGCGAAGCGATCTGGGCTTTGAAGACTGGGGCGCCGAGCTCAGCTGCGCCGCCGAGACGCCCTGCCCCGACGGCTTTAGCTGCGAGGCGGCCATCTGCCAGCCCAAAGCCTGCACCGGCGCCGATTCCACCACCTGCACGGGCTTTAGCTACTGCCACGCAACGCGTAATGCCTGCGCGCTGCCCATCCCCGTGCTGATCAACCCCACCCTACTCGAGGTCTACAACTCCAGCGTGCACACCGCGCTTGGCGGCAGCCGCGGCGCCATGAGCCGCATGCCTCGCCTCTCCGAGGATATGCTGGTGGGCTTTGAGTTCGATGCCGTCTTTGGCGAGAGCTTCTTGGGCCGCGCCGCACAGGGCGAGAGCACGCGCGAGCGCATGCGCCTGGTGGGCTTCTCCGACAAGGCGATGAACCTGGGCGTCACCGTTCCGATAGGCTACGTCAAACGCCTCAACGCGCGCTTCTCCGGCGAGCGCGCCGCCGAGGAGTACCACTCAATCGTCGTCGAGACCTCGAGCAACGACGCGATCGCCCACGTCGCCTATGCCGTAACCGAGCAAATGGGCCTCTCACTCTCCGAGCGCCACGGCCAGGCCCAGCGCGCCGGCTTGCTCATCATGCTGATCACGATGGTCTTCAACCTGATCGCGCTGATCATCTTGGCCATCTCCGCGATCAACATCATGCACACGTTTTTGATGATGATCATCGAGCGTCGACGCGAGCTCGGCCTGATGCGCGCGCTGGGCGCCACGCGCTCCCATGTGCGCTGGCTGGTGCTTGGCGAGGCCAGCGTGCTCGGGCTGTTCGGCGGCAGCACCGGCGCGCTCTTGGGCTATTTGACCACGCGCGCCGTCGACGCCGTCTTCAATCACTACGTCGCCCAGTTCCCCTTCAAGCCCGATAGCCTCTTCTTGCTCGAAGCCTGGATGCTGCTCGCGAGCATCGGCGTGGCCCTGCTCTTTTGCTGGATCGGCGCTCTGCTGCCGGCCTTTCGCGCCAGCCGCGTCGAGCCCGCAAGCGCGATCTCCGGGCGCTAGCGCTCCTCCGCGCGAGCAGGCCGGGCGCGCCAGCGCTCTGCGATCTCCGGGACTACGCTTTCATTTCAGCGTGCACACAATCATCATTATAACCTGAACCAAACCACCTCGGAATGGATCGCCACGCTGGTAATTGACAGCGTCTTTTGTGGCGTCCGCTCCGCCTGGCCACCTGTGGACGACGCCATGACTCCGTTCTCCTTCGGCCGTACTCGATTTGTATTCGCACTGATCGTCGTCTTTGGGCTTGGCAGCGCGCTCTCAGGCTGCTCGAGCTGTACCGACGTCATTCCGCCCGTCACGGACCAAGACGACGGCGGGCTATCGATCGATCGCGACGCTTGCGCAGACGACCTTTGCCCGCCGCTCGGGCTCTGCGCGCTGCAGTATCAGTGCGAGGCGTCTTGTTGCGCGCCAGGCGAACTGTGCATCGAGGGTGCCTGCCATAGCCCTGGGGACTCGTGCCGACACAGCTCACATTGCCCGCTAGGCCAAGTGTGCGAGGCCACCCTGGAGCGCTGCATTCCCGAGGCCGGCGAGTGCATCTACAAGCCCGATCTCGACATCTTCGACCCAGTGGTCTTGACGGCCTGGCGCGCCGATTCGAGCACGCCCGAGCCAGCCTACATGCAGGTGATGATGACGCCGGCCGTGGTCGACATCACCGAGAACGGCAACCCGGACATCGTCTTCTCCTCGTTTCGCGACAGCGTCTACTACCGCGACGGCATCTTGCGTGCCGTCGACGGACGCACCTTCGAGCCGGTCTTCGATCTGATCGACGTCGAGCGCCGCGTGCATCCGGGCTCGTCGCTGGCGATCGGTGACATCGATGGCGACGGGCGAAACGAGATCGTGGCCGTGCAGCCCAGCGGCTACGGGCTGATCGTCTTTGACGACCACACCACCGACTGGGCGATTAAGTGGCGCACCGAGCCCTTTCGCATGCAAGAAGACGGCGCTGTGCTCGTCGATCTCGACGGCGACGGCCGCGTCGAGGTCGTCGCGGCCAACCGCGTCTTCGACGGCCAAACCGGCGAGCTCTTGTGTGAGAACTCGGCCGTTGGAAACGCGCCCTTTCAGTCGGTAGCCGTCGACCTGAGCGGCGACGGACGCCTGGAAGTCTTGGCCGGCAACGGCGCCTTTCGCTTCGAGTCCGACGGCCAGGGCGGCTTTCGCTGCCCGACCTACTGGCTTCACGAGCATGGCGGCGGCTTTCCGGCCGTCGGCGATTTTGGCACGTTCACCAGCGGCCGACGCGACTTCGACACGCGCGACGGCATCCCCGAGGTGGTCACGGTCAGTCTCGATGCCTCCCGCCAGATCCAGCTCGTCAACGGCCAGAGCGGCAAGCGTATCTGGGCGGCGAGCATCCCGACGGCCGGTCACCCGCTCTTCTCGCGCACGCTTTGCGAGTCCAAGACCGGCGCCGGCCCGCCCACTGTGGCCGACTTCAACGGCGACGGGCGCGCCAACATCGCCACCGCCGGCGCCTGTTTTTACGCCGTCTTCGACACCGACGGCTCGCTGATGTGGAAGATGCCCACCCAGGATTTCTCCAGCCGCAACACCGGCTCGAGCGTCTTCGACTTTCAGGGCGACGGAAAGGCCGAGGTGATCTACGGCGACGAGTGCTTCTTGCGCGTCTTCGACGGCAGCGGCAACGGCGATGGCACCACCGACATCCTCTTCGAGGTGGCCAACACCACCGGTACGCTGCGCGAGTTGCCCGTGATCGTCGACGTCGACAACGACTTTCACGCCGACATCGTCGTCACGAGCAACGACTACTCCAACGGCGCTACCGGCCTTTGCCACCACACCTGGCCGAACTTTCAAGAGCGCGGCGGTGCCTCACGCGGCGTGCGCGTGATCCGCGATCGCCACAACCGCTGGGTGAGCACACGCCCGGTGTGGAACCAACACGCCTATCACGTCACCAACGTCTGCGACGGACGCGTCGACGCGCTGTGCCCTGGCCGCGAGAACAAGCCCGGCGCCATCCCCACTCGCCCCGTCGCAAACCACAGCCTCACCCATCTCAACAACTTTCGCCAGAACGTACAGGGCGAGGCCGACCTCTTTCATGCTCCGGATTTGACGATCCTCGGCATCGTCTCGCGCTGCGGTGAACTGGGTCTCGAGATCGAGGTCGTCGTCGCCAACCAGGGCGCACGCGGCGTGCCGCCGGGCCTCGCCGTCGCGCTTTATGCGAGCATCCGGGGCAACGAAGAGCTTGTCACCGTCTTGGAGACCAGCAAATCGCTCGCGCCAGGCGCGCGCGAGACGCTGCGCTTTGCCTGGAACGACTCGCCGCTCGTGCGTGGCGACGGAACGATCGTCACGCTTCGCGCCCACGCCGATCTCGACGAAAACGAGGAACAACAGCACGGGGAGTGCAACGAAGACAACAACACGATGAGCATTGCGGCCACGTGCCCGTGCCGAAGCGACCATGATTGCACGCCAGGCAATTGGTGCACCGAGCGCGCGCAATGCCACCGAGTGCCTCAATAGGGCGACAAAACGGGGGGAATGCACGAGCATGCCGGCTGGGTTGGACGTGACGCGTGGCTTCTGCCATAATCGGCCCCGATTTGGTAGTTCACTGTTCACTACACCAACTGCAACGGAGTTTGTCATGTCCAAGACCATCAAGGGATTGCTCGTCGCCTGTACCTTCGCCCTCGCCAGTGTTTCGGTCCAGGCCTGGGCCTGTGACGGCCACGCCGACAAGGGGGCCGAGGCCTCCGAGACCACGACGACGGCCACAGCCAAGACCACGACCAAGACGGCCAAGTCCGGCGAGTCCGCCTGCGCCTGTGAGAGCAAAGAGCCCTGCGGCTGCGCCAAAAAGTCCGAGGCCAAAGACGGTCAGGCCGACAAGACCTGAGCTTGAACACTAGCCGCACGTCCATCCATTGGGCGTGCGGCTTTTCATTTCTTTATTAGGCATCCCTTCTCACATTGCGCTTCGCCCGGTGCACGCACACCGTGCGCCAGATCTGGGCATTTATGAAGCCGTCTTCCTTTCGATGCATCGTTGTTGCCATCGCATTGTCGATCGCCGCCTCGATCACGCTGAGCGCTTGCAACTCCTGCAACGACGAACTCCAGAACACGGGGCCCGGCAAAGTTGGCGTTGATGATGCTGGCGATATCGGGCGCGACACGCCCCACGTTGCACAGGACACCTGCACGGGCGCCTCGTGCACGACGCCACCCGACACCACGTCTCACACGGACACCAGCGGCGACGACGTACCCGGCCCAACCTGCCCGCTCGAGCTCACCTGCGGCTCGGGCTGCTGTGAGAGCGGTCAGCTCTGTATCCGCGAGAGCTGCGTCGTGCCCGGTGATACCTGCCAGCACACGCTGCAATGCCCCGAGGGCCACTCCTGCGAGCCCACGCTCGGGCGCTGCATCCCGCAAGCCGCCGAGGCATGCATCTATCGCCCGGACAGCGACATCTTCGATCCGGTCGTGCTCGTGGCCTGGGTCGATGGCGAGGACACGCCCGAGCCGACCTACAAGCAGGTCATGATGACGCCGGCCGTGGTCGACATGACCAATAACGGCACGCCCGACATCGTCTTCTCCACCTTCAAAGGCAGCAACTACAACACCGACGGAATCCTGCGCGCCGTCGACGGGCGCACCTTCGAGCCGGTCTTCGATCTGGTCGACCTTGAGCGCCGCGTGAGCCCAGCCGCGGCAATTGCCCTGGGCGACATCGACGGCGACGGCAGAAACGAGATCGTCGCCGTGCAAGCCAGCGGCCAGGGCCTCATCGCCTTTGACGACTACACCACGGAGTGGGCGATCAAGTGGACGACGGATCCCTTCTCCATGGGCAGCGACGGCCCCGCTCTGGCCGATCTCGACGGCGACGGGCGCGTCGAGGTGATCGCCGCCAACCGCGTCTACGACGGACAAACGGGCGAACTGTTGTGCATCAACACCGAGGTCGGCGGCGGGCTGATGCAGTCGATCGCCATCGATCTCAACGGCGACGGACGCCTCGAGGTTTTGGCTGGAAACGGCGCCTTTCGCTTCGAGTCCGATGGCGAGGGCGGCTTCAACTGCCCGACCTACTGGACCCACCAATTTGCCACCGGCCTGCTCGGCGTGGGCGACTTTGGCACCTTCACCGACGGCCAGCGCGACTTCGACACGCTCGACGGCATCCCGGAGGTGGTCACGGTCAACACGGCGGCCGCCGACCAGATCCAGCTCGTCAACGGCCAGACTGGCGAGCGCATCTGGTCGGTGACCCTGCCCGCAACAGACCACCCGTTTTTTACCGACGAGCAGTGCACAGCCAAAACCGGTGCAGGGCCGCCCACGGTGGCCGACTTCGACGGCGACGGGCGAGCCGACGTCGCCATGGCCGGCGCCTGTTACTACGTCGTCTACCGAAACGACGGCTCGCTTTTGTGGAAGATGCCCGTGCAGGATTTCTCCAGCCGCGTCACCGGCTCGAGCGTCTTTGACTTCCAGGGCGACGGCAAGGCCGAGGTCGTCTATGGCGACGAGTGCTTCCTTCGCGTCTATGACGGCGCTGGCAACGGTGACGGCACGACCAACATCCTCTTCGAGATCGCCAACACCACCGGCACGCTGCGCGAGCTGCCGGTGATCGTCGACGTCGACGGCGACTTTCACGCCGACATCGTCGTCATGAGCAACGACTACTCCGGCGGCACGACAAACCGTTGCCGCGATACCTGGTCGGGCTTTGACGAGGCCGGCGGTCCTTCCCACGGCATCCGCGTGATCAAGGACCGCGAAAACCGCTGGGTGAGCACGCGCCCGGTGTGGAATCAGCACGCCTACCACGTCACCAACGTCTGCGACGGCATCGTCGATGCGACCTGCCCGGGTACGGTCAACCGCG
>JACCWM010000161.1 GCA_013697635.1 Lujinxingiaceae bacterium
CGCGGTTGACCGTACCCGGGCAGGTCGCATCGACGATGCCGTCGCAGACGTTGGTGACGTGGTAGGCGTGCTGATTCCACACCGGGCGCGTGCTCACCCAGCGGTTTTCGCGGTCCTTGATCACGCGAATGCCGCGCGAGGGGCCGCCGGCCTCGTCAAAGCCCGGCCAATTGGCGCGGCAGGCGCCGGTGACACCGCTGTAGTCGTTGCTCATGACGACGATGTCGGCGTGAAAGTCGCCGTCGACGTCGACGATCACGGGCAGCTCGCGCAGCGTGCCGGTGGTGTTGGCCACCTCGAAGAGGATGCTGGTCGTGCCGTCGCCGTTGCCGGCGCCGTCGTAGACGCGAAGAAAGCACTCGTCGCCGTAGACGACCTCGGCCTTGCCATCGCCCTGAAAGTCAAAGACGCTCGAGCCGGTGATCCGGCTGGAGAAATCCTGCACCGGCATCTTCCACAACAGCGAGCCGTCGTTTCGGTAGACGACATAGAAGCAAGCGCCGGCCATGGCGACGTCGGCGCGCCCGTCGCCATCAAAATCGGCCACCGTGGGCGGCCCGGCGCCCGTGGGAGAGGCGCAGCGCTCGTCGGTGAAGATGCTGTGACCCGTCGTGGGCAAGGTCACCGACCAGATGCGCTCGCCGGTCTGGCCGTTGACGAGCTGGACCTGATCGGTTGCCGCCGTGTTGACCGTGACCACCTCCGGGATGCCGTCGAGCGTGTCGAAGTCGCGCTGGCCGTCGGTGAAGCTGCCAAAGTCGCCCACGCCGAGCAGGCCGTTTGTAAACTCGTGGGTCCAGTAGGTCGGGCAGTTGAAGCCGCCCTCGCCATCGGACTCGAAGCGAAAGGCGCCGTTGCCGGCCAGGACTTCCAGGCGGCCGTCGCCGTTGAGATCGATGGCGATCGACTGATTGAGCCCGCCGCCGACCTCAGCGTTCATGCAAAGCAGCTCGCCGGTTTGTCCGTCGTAGACGCGGTTGGCGGCGATCACCTCGACGCGCCCGTCGCCGTCGAGATCGGCCAAGGCCGGGCCGTCGTAGTTCATGGAGAAGGGGTCGGTGACCCACTTGATCGCCCACTCGGTGGTGTGGTCGTCAAAGGCTATCAGGCCCAGGCCGCTGGCTTGCACGGCGACGATCTCGTTTCTGCCATCGCTGTCGATGTCGCCCAGGGCGACCGCCGAGCCCGGATGAACGCGGCGCTCGAGGTCGACCAGATCAAAGACCGGTGCATAGGTGCGCCCGTCGACGGCCCGAAGGACGCCGTCACTCTGGTAGTTGCTGCCTCTGAAGGTGGAGAAGACGATGTCGGGCGTGCCGTTACCGGTCATGTCGACCACGGACGGGGTCATCATGACCTGGTTGTAGGTCGGCTCGGGCGTATCGTCGCCATCGACCCAGGCCACGTCCACGATCGGATCGAAGATGTCGCTGTCCGGGCGATAGATGCATGCCTCGGCGGCTTGCGGGATGCAGCGCCCGAGCGTGGGCTCGCAGGAGTGGCCCTCGGGGCACTGAAGCGTGTGCTGGCAGGTATCACCGGGCACGACGCAGCTCTCGCGGATGCAGAGCTGACCGCTCTCACAGCAGCCCGATCCGCAAGTGCGCTCGATCGGACACTGCGGGCCTAAAACATCGGCGCTGGCGTCAGCTTGAGTGACGGTATCGTCCGTCGTGCACGAGGCGCCAGTGCAGGTGTCCTGAGCGACGTTTGGCGCGTCGCGCCCAATGTCGCCAACATCATCAACTGCGTCTTTGCCCGGCCCTGTGAGCTGGAGATCGTCGTTGCAGGAGTTGCAAGCGCTCAGCGCGATCGAGGCGGTAACCGACAATGCGATGGCGAGAATGATGCGTCGAAAAGAGGACAACTGCTTCATGGCTGACTGTGGCTGGCGCATCATGCGACGGTTATCGGGAAACAATGCTTGTGATGAATCCATGGGGTCATTACTGCGGAACGGGGCGGCAGGCTTTTTCGTCGTTACACCAAAAACCTTGGATGCAGTCATCGTCATTTCTGCACGGGCAACTTGATTCGATTCGCAGCGAATTGTTGTCCTCGATGCACTCGTTGTGCTGGTGGTTGCCCTCTTCATCCATGTCGGCGTGAGCGCGAACGGCGAAGGTCTTGCCGTCACCGCGGCTGATCTGGGCCGTGGTCCAGGCGTAGGTCAGGGTCTCGCGCGCGCCCGGGGGCAAGAGCTGGGTCGATTCGAGCACGGTGACAAACTGCTCGGTGCCGTTGAGCTCGGTGTAGACGGCGACCTTGGTGCCGGGCAGCACGCCGCGATCGCCCTGGTTGCCGAGCACGATCTCGAGCAGCAGGCCTTCTTCGGCGCAAAGCGCCTGGATGGCGATGACCACCAGATCGGGCGCGCTGAAGAGGCCGTCGCCCTGGACGTTCTGGCGAAAGTTGTTGAGGTTGGCGCTGGCGTGGTTTTGGATCGGA
>JACCWM010000103.1 GCA_013697635.1 Lujinxingiaceae bacterium
GAACTTCTTGACTGACGAAGAAGTTGATTGTGGTAGAGTCGGGGGCTGGCGACGAGGAATTTGCCGCGCTCTCTCGGGTCATCGCATAGGAAGTTGAAGAATGCAACGCTACCTCATTACGGGCGCCACGGGTTTTGTGGGCGCGCATCTCGCGGGCCACTTGTGGGAACTGGGGGCGCACTTGCGGCTGCTCGTGCGCCGGAGCAGCGATTTGACGCGGCTGCCGGCGGCGATTGGTCAGGCGTTGGCTGTGAAGGACCCGCGGGTCGAGCTGTTTATCGGTGATCTCGCGAACGCCGCGAGCCTGGGCGGTGCCTGTGAAGGTGTCGCCGGCGTCTACCACCTGGCCTGCGCGGTCAAAGGTACCTTTGACGAGTCGGAGCGCTCGCGGGCGGTGTTTCACGAGGTCAACGTGGCGGGCACGGAGAACCTGGCCAGGGAGGCGGCGCGAGCAGGCGTGCGCATGGTGCACCTGTCGTCGACGGCGGCGATGGGCAGCGTTGAGGAGAGCGTGGTCGATGAGCAGACGCCGTGTCGGCCGAGGGCGCTGTATCAGAGCTCGAAGCGCCAGGCCGAGCTGAGTTTGTTGGAGCTTCATGGGAGCGAAGGGCTCGACGTGGTGATCTTGCGGCCTTGCCTGATTCTGGGGCCAGGCAAGGCCGGTGGTGAGGTGCTGGAGTTGTTTAATCTGGTGCGCAAAGGACACTTTCCAAAAGTCGCGGCGGCCTTGCGGTGTACCAAGCCCCTGGTCGATGTGCGCGATGTCGCGCAGGGCTGCGTGCGGGCGATGGAGCGGGGCGTGGCCGGGGAGATCTATCTGATTCACAGCGGGGCGCGCCATACATTGGGCGAGATTGTGGCGGCGGCCGGGGCGCTGGTGGGGGTGCGGCGAACGGGGGTGCCGGTGCCGATGTGGCCGATGCGCTTGGCCGGGCTCGGCTTTGAGAAGATCGCTGCTGCGGTGCCCTCGTTCAATCCGCCGTGGACGCGCAACCGCCTCGATCTCTTTGTCACCGATCGCCAGATCTCGATCGAAAAGGCGCGGGTGCAGCTTGGCTATGCGCCTGCCTACCAAAACGTTTACGACATGCTGGGAATGACGTACATTGGCTACGTCAAAGACGGCCAGCTTCGGCCGTAGTGCAACTCCAGCCCCCTGTGCGTCGTAAAAAATGCAAATTTCTGTCGTCATCCCATGCCTCAATGAAGAAGAGAGCCTCGAGCCGCTTGGTAACAAGCTCGTCGAAGTGCTCTCTGGCATTCTTGGTGGCGAGGGGGCCTTCGAGATCATTTTTGTCGACGACGGCTCGACGGATTCGACAGCCAAGCGGCTAGCTGCGCTCAAGCGGGTGCATTCTCAGGTGCGGGTGGTGCGGTTTCGTCGCAACTTTGGCAAGGCGGCGGCGCTGGACGCGGGTTTTCGGGTGGCGGGCGGGCGCGTCATCATCACGATGGACGCCGATCTGCAAGACGATCCCGAGGAGATCCCGCGCATGCTCGAGGCTTTGGACCAGGGCTACGACGTGGTCAGCGGGTGGAAGTCCGATCGCAAAGACCCGCTGAGCAAGACGCTTCCCTCCAAGCTGTTCAACCGCACGCTGGCGATGCTCAGCGGGATCAAGCTCCACGACTATAACTGCGGTTTCAAGGCGTATCGCAGCGAGGCCGTTCGCGAGCTCGTGCTCTACGGCGAGCTTCATCGCTACATTCCGGTGCTGCTGTACTATCGGGGTTTTCGCATCACCGAGATTGCGGTTAAGCACCATCCGCGCCGTTTTGGCCACTCCAAGTACGGCTTCGAGCGCTATACGCGCGGGCTCTTCGATCTGCTGACGGTGATTTTGCTGACGCGCTATGCCACGCGCCCTCTGCATGCTTTTGGGGGCATTGGCCTGATTCTGGGCACGCTTGGCGGCAGCCTGCTGATCTATCTGACGGCGATGAAGCTCGCCTACGGCGTCACGTTGGGCGACCGTCCGCTACTGCTGATGGGGATCTTGCTGGTGCTCGTTGGTATCCAGCTTGTGAGCACGGGGCTTTTGGGTGAGATGCTGACGCGCACTCAAAACGAGGCCCATCGGCCTTTTGCGCTGATCGATGTGCCCGAAGAACAGCTCCTGGCCTTGCCACCGGCTGACGTGCGGCGTGACGCCGGACCATCGGCTGCTCGCGCTTCGGCGCCCACCAATTCTGCGCTCGACGAGCTTGCCTAGGACATTCGTGGTCGATCTGCGCTCCAATCAAACGCCCCGCGGCCACGAAACCGAACCCTTTGGTATCACCTACGATCGGCTGCGCCTCGACCATCTCTTCGACGAGCTGCTCGCCCGCTACCCGATCAAACGTGTCTTGGAGTATCCCGCCGAGGGCTCTAAGGCCATGCCCTCGATCTACAGCCTCGCGCTGGGTGCGCGCGGGTGCCACGTCACCCTGGTCAACCCGGAGCCGCAGGGCGTCGAGGTTTGGAAGCGCCTTGGCTACGAGGAGAACCTCGAGGTGCTCTACGTTGACGATCTGGCAGCGAGTGGCCTGGAGAGCGGCGGCTGGGATCTCGTGTGGAACTTTGTCACGGTCGGGTTTCGCAAGGATTTTGGGCCGATTTTGGGCGAGATGGGACGACTCTCGGCTGGCCAGGTGATGACGGTCCATTGCAACGCCTTCAACTGGGGCTATCCCTGGCACCACCTTTTACACAAGCTCTTCCGACTGGAGTGGACCCACGGCCAGACCGATTATTTCTGGCCCCACAAAGTGCGCGCCGCCTACGCCGCCCGCGGCCTAACCCCAACGGAGACCGGCCTGCTCGACATGCCCTGGTGGCCCGACCCACCGGGCTTTCGCGACATTCGCCTGCACCTCTCCGGCGGCAACACGGTCGAAGATTTCGACTGGTACGCCCCGATCGAGGAGTTCTATCGCTCCGGCGAGGTATTGCCGCTGCTGCTGCGGGTGCTGGGGGCGATCGAGTCGGGGCCGGTTCCTCGGCCCGTGCGGTGGGTCTTCAGCCACCTCTTTTATGTGCTCGCGCAGGCTAGGCGTTAGGCACCTGGGGCGACAAGGCCACGGGCGCAATCGACGGCCGCTGCGGGGGTAGACATCCATCGCAACCAATGTTGGCGAGGATTTCCAGCGATTGAAGCCGGGCTTTATGGAGGCTTGGTCCGCCAGGGCTTGCCCTGGCGGACCTGGTGGCGACGGTCGTGGGCAAGCGCGCAATCGACTGCCATCCGGGCGCAATCGACGGCCACCCGGGGCGACAAGGCCCCGGGCTCGTGCAAGGCCTGGGTCCGCTTTTCAGGGCAAGCCCTGGCGGACCTGGTGGCGACGGTCGTGGGTAAACGCGCAATCGACGGCCACTAATTGGGGGCTTAGAATGAGGCGCAATCAGGGTGAAGCGAAGAAAACCTTAAATTGACACAATCAGAACCCACTGTTAGCTTAACCGTACGAATTTGCTTTCAAAGCACCAATTCATTCCACGAAACGCGCGCGCAACTCCTTCGGTAAGTTGGCTCGCGAACAGCACCTGAGAGTCGGCCCCAATATGTCCAAAGAACGTCTCGGCGAACTGCTCATCCGTGAGAAGTTAATCTCGCCCGTCCAGTTAAAACAAGCCCAGGACAAGGCCAAGCGTGACGGTAGCCGTCTCGGTTTTGAGCTTGCGCGCATGGGGTTCATCAACGAAACGGACCTGACGTCGTTTTTGA
Organism: Lujinxingiaceae bacterium; assembly: GCA_013697635.1. Lineage (GTDB taxonomy): Bacteria > Myxococcota_A > Bradymonadia > Bradymonadales > Bradymonadaceae > JACCWM01. Next base: position 3,708 of record JACCWM010000103.1, read on the forward strand.
GCAAGCATTTTGGTGTGCCGTCGGTCAACTTGTCGGGCATCCAGATCCCGGAGAACATCGTCGCGTTGATTCCGCGCGAGGTGGCCGTTCGCCATCAGTGCATCCCGGTCAATCGCTCCGGGGCGACGCTGGTCATCGCGATGGCCGATCCGTCGAACATCTATGCGATCGACGATCTCAAGTTCATGACGGGCTACAATATCGAGGTTGTCGTCGCGAGCGAGACGGGTATTGAGGAGGCGATCCACAAGTACTACGGCACGCCGGCCGCCAACGAGATCGACTACGACTCGATTTTGGGCGAGCTCGACCTCGATGACGTCGACTATGTCGATGACGAAGAGGCCGCCGACGTCAACGATCTGGCCCGGGCTAGCGAAGACGCGCCGGTTATCCGCCTGGTCAATCACATTCTGGTCGATGCGATCAAGCGGGGCGCCTCCGATATTCACATCGAGCCCTACGAGAAGGAGTTTCGGGTACGCTTTCGCATTGACGGCGTGCTCAACGAGGTGATGCGGCCGCCGATCAAGCTCAAGAATGCGATGACCTCGCGTATGAAGATCATGGCCAACCTGGACATCGCCGAGCGGCGCCTGCCCCAGGACGGTCGTATCAAGCTCAAGATGGGACGCAATAAGGAGATGGACTTTCGCGTCAGCGTTTTGCCCACGCTCTTTGGCGAGAAGATCGTCATGCGTCTGCTCGACAAGAGCAATTTGCAGCTCGACATGACCAAGCTCGGCTTTGATGCCAAACCGCTCAAGGTCTTCAAGGACGCCATCCATCGCCCCTTCGGCATGTGTCTGGTCACCGGCCCGACCGGCTCGGGCAAGACGACCACGCTGTACTCGGCGTTGAGCGAGCTGAACAAGGTCTCGGAGAACATCTCCACGGCCGAAGATCCCGTCGAGTTCAACCTGCCCGGGATCAATCAGTGCCAGATGCACGAGTCGATCGGGCTGAATTTCTCGGCCGCCCTGCGCTCCTTTTTGCGCCAGGACCCTGACATCATCATGGTCGGCGAGATTCGTGACTTCGAGACGGCCGAGATCGCGATCAAGGCCGCTCTGACGGGCCATATGGTGCTCAGCACCCTGCATACCAACGACGCGCCCAGCACGATCAGCCGTCTGCTCAACATGGGCATCGAGCCATTTCTTGTCACGGCTTCACTAAATGTTATTGTAGCCCAGCGTCTGGCACGACGTATCTGCACGGACTGCAAGGAGGTCTACGAGGTACCGGAGCAGACCCTGCTCGATTTGCAGGTGCCAGAGGATCGTATCAAGGAGCCGATTTATCGGGGCCGGGGCGGAGACTGCACCAACTGCAATGGCACGGGCTATCGCGGCCGCGTTGCCCTCTACGAGATCTTGGGCTGCGGCGACGAGCTCAAAGAGTATATTCTGCAGGGCTATTCCACCGCCGAGCTCAAGGCCGAGGCGATTCGCCTGGGCATGGATTCGCTGCGCATGGCCGGCATCAAGAAGCTGTTGGAAGGCGTCACGACGCCCGAAGAGCTGCTTCGCAACACGGCACCGGATTGAGATCGAAGCGACACAATATGAGCGCTAATTCGTTTACGAGAATACGCATGCCTGTCCAACAATACGTCGACGGTGGGAACCTGTGATGGCAAACCTGCATCAACTGCTCAAGATCATGGTCGACAAGGGGTCGAGCGATCTGCATATCACCGTGGGCGCGCCGCCCCAGTTGCGCATCGACGGATCGCTGGTTCCGCTCAAGACCAACAAGCTCTCGCCGCAGGACACGCGCACGCTTTGCTACAGCGTTCTCACCGACAGCCAGAAGCAGGTTTTTGAGGCCCAAAACGAGCTCGACCTCTCCTTTGGTGTGAAGGGTTTGAGTCGCTTTCGTGGCAATGTCTTCATGCAACGCGGCGCGGTTGCCGGCGTTTTTCGTGTCATTCCTTTTGAAATCTTGAGTTTCCAGCAGCTCGGCCTGCCGCCGGTGATCGCCTCGTTCTCGGAGAAGCCGCGTGGCCTTGTGCTCTTTACCGGCCCGACGGGCTCGGGCAAGTCGACCTCGCTTGCTGCGCTGATCGACAAGATCAACATCGAAAAGCGCCTGCACATCCTGACGATCGAAGATCCGATCGAGTATCTGCACCAGCACAAGAACTGCGTGGTCAATCAGCGCGAGGTCGGCGCTGACACGAGCGGCTTCAAGACGGCGCTTCGCTACGTGCTTCGCCAAGATCCCGACGTCGTTCTGATCGGCGAGATGCGCGATCTGGAGACGATCGAGGCGGCGTTGACGATCAGCGAGACGGGCCATCTCGCGCTCGGAACGCTGCATACCAACGGGTGTGTCCAGACGATCAACCGTATCATCGACGCTTTCCCGTCTCACCAGCAATCCCAGATCCGCGCGCAGCTCTCCTTCGTGCTCGAAGGCATCATCTGTCAGCAGTTGATTCCGCATGCCTCCGGGCGCGGTCGCTGCCTGGCAACGGAGGTGCTCGTGCCGACACCGGCGATCCGCAACCTCATTCGTGAGGACAAGATCCACCAGATCTACAGCGCGATGCAGGTTGGCCAGTCGCGCAGCTTCATGCAGACGATGAATCAATCGTTGTTTTTGCTCCACAAGGGCGGACAGATTACGCTCGAGGACGCCATGTCCCGCAGCAGCGATACCGAAGAGCTGCGCACCATGATCGAACAGGGCGGAGGCGGCGGTAATCCCGGTGCCGGCGGTGCAAAGCCCGGTTCACGCACCTCCCAGATTCGCTACACCTGAGAACTTCGATTCAACTGAGCTGATAGAGGTCATGCGATGCCAGTTTTTGTATGGGAAGGAAAAACGCGGGCGGGCGACGTCAAGAAGGGAGAGATGAACGCCGCCAACGCCGACGAGGTCACCCAACGGCTTCGCCAGCAGGAGATCGCCGCCTCGAAGATCAAGAAAAAAGCTGCCGGCGCAGGCGTAAAGATCGGCGGCAGCCGGGTTCCCACCAAGAGCCTCGTCATCTTCACGCGTCAGTTCTCGACCATGATCGACGCCGGCTTGCCGCTCGTGCAGTGTCTCGACCTTCTGGGCAACGCCGAGCCAAACAAGAACTTCCAGCGCATCCTGGCCGCGGTCAAGGGCGACATCGAGGCCGGCGGCACGCTCGCCGACTCGATGGCCAAGCACCCCGGCGCCTTCAACAGCCTTTATACCAGCCTCGTTGCCGCCGGCGAGATGGCCGGTATTTTGGATACGGTCATGAGTCGTCTGGCGACGCAGATTGAAAAGGCTGAGAAGCTCAAGAGCCGCGTCAAGAGTGCATTCACTTATCCGACCATCGTTTTCGCCGTGGCGATCGTGATCGTCATCGGCCTGTTGTACAAGGTCATCCCGACCTTCGCCGCGATGTTCTCGGACATGGGTGGAGGTTCGCTGCCACTGCCGACCCAGATCGTCATGGGTATGTCTGATTTCGTACAGAACAACTTTCTATATATTATTGGCGGTTTCATTCTCTTTGCCGTCGGCTGGTCGGCGATGATGAAATACAAGCCAACCCGAGCGATATTTGACGACGTAATCTTGAAAGCTCCGGTTTTCGGCCCGCTTGTGCGCAAGACGGCCGTTGCTCGATTTACGCGTACGCTTGGAACGATGGTCTCCTCCGGTGTGCCGATCATCGACAGCCTCGACATCGTTGCGAAGACCGCTGGTAATATGACGATTGAGAAGGCGATCGGCTTCGTGCGCGATCGGATCGCCGAAGGCCAGAACATGGTTGATCCGCTCATGGAGACCGGCATCTTCCCCAAGATGGTCTGCCAGATGATCGGCGTCGGTGAGGCCACCGGCGCCCTCGACACCATGCTCAACAAGATCGCCGACTTTTACGAGGACGAGGTCGATGTCGCCGTTGGCAACCTCACCGCCCTGCTCGAGCCTGTCATGATGGTGGGCCTCGGCGGCATGGTCGGCGGCATGCTCATCGCCATGTACCTGCCGATCTTCGAGATGGCCGGCAACATCAACGTTTAGAATTCGCGTGCCGACACGCTTGGCACAACGCGTATGAGCCGTAATCAGGTCAGCTTGCGGGAGAGACTCGAAGGATTGATGCTCTTTCGCGTCGTCCTTGTGACGATCTTTTTGGGCAGCACCGTTGCGCTCGATCTCTCGGCCCTCTCGAGTTTTTCCGACAAACGTAACCTCGTGCTGCTCGGCCTCATTGTCGGGACTTACGGCCTGACGATTATTTATGCGCTCCTGCTCAGGCGTGGTCGCAATCTGCAGACGCTGGCCTTCGTGCAGATCAGCGGCGACATCATCGTCACCACGTTGCTGGTCATGGCGACGGGCGGGCTGGAGAGCATCTTCATTTTCATGTTTCACCTGAACATCATCAATGCTGCCGTTGTGACAGGCCGACGAGGCGCTCTGTATGTTGCCACAGCCACGAGTCTCGTCTTTATTGGGCTTGCGCCCATTGCGCTGGGTGCCCTTCCCAACCCGCTGGGCGCGCCGCCACAGGCGTTACGCGCGCTGAAGAACGTGGTGTTCGAGGTCGCCGTCAATAGTACAGCCTCGTTTCTCATTTCTGTTTTGGCGGGTTATCTGGCCGAGCGCCTTGGCGAGGCGACCGTTGCAATCGAGCAACAACTGGTTGATCTCGAGGAGCTTCGCACGCTCAACCGCAACATACTCGCCAGCTTGAGCAGCGGGCTGCTGACCATCAGCTCGACGGGTCAGATCATCTTCTTCAACCAGGCCGCCGAGCTGATCACAGGCTGGCCCGGCCACGAGGTGCTCGGCAAGGACGTCGGCATGATTTTTCCCGAGATCGCGCGAATCATCGGGGAGGCTGATGTCGTTGCGCGAGGCCAGTCGACGATTCCCAATGATTCACGCTTCGAGCATCTCTATTTTCGTCCCGACGCCAGGTCCGTGTTTCTTGGCTTCTCTGTATCGGCTTTGCGTGACTCCCAGGGCCAGGACACCGGCCGGATCATCATTTTCCAGGACTTGAGCGAGATTCGAAAGCTCGAGCAGCAGGTCAAGCGTGCCGAGCGCCTCGCTGCGGTCGGTGAGCTCTCGGCGGCGATCGCCCACGAGATCCGAAACCCGCTGGCCTCGATCAGTGGCTCGGTCGAGATGCTCAAGAGCATGAGTGAGGTCTCCGAGGATGACGACACGCTGATGCGAATCGTGATTCGCGAGGTCGAACGCCTCGACAAGCTGATCACGGACTTTCTGGCCTATTGCAGCCCTCGTCCACTCACGTTGAGTGAGGTCAGCATGTCGATGGTCGTCAATGATGTCTTGCGCTTGTTCAAGAACCGACGCGGTGAGAGCGCGATCGAGCTGGAGTTCGTCGATGAATCGGACCAACTTGCCGTGGGCTTGATCGATCAGGAGGCGTTCCAACAAGTGCTTTGGAATTTGCTCAACAACTCCGCCGATGCCTTGCTCGACGATGAAGCGACTCACGGGAGGCGAATTCGTGTAGAGTTGCGCCAACATCGCGATGCGATGGCGCGAAGCGCGTGGATGATCGCGGTGGAAGACGATGGGCCAGGGATCGACCCGCAGCACGCCGATCGCATCTTCGAGCCATTTTTCACTACCAAGCAAGGCGGCACCGGGCTCGGTCTTGCGACGATCTACCGTCTCGTCGAAGAGCACGGCGGCAGTATCCTGCTCGAGCCCCCCCGCTCACTTCACGGCGCCCGCTTTGAGATTTCGTTGCCGTCAGGCATCAACGTCGAATCAACCGCAGTCACGAGAGTGTAATGGCATCAACTCCCAACCCATCGGACTCGGCTCACCGCGTCCTTGTTGTCGACGATGAGCGCAGCATGCGCGAGTTCTTGACGATCATGCTCAAGAAGCAGGGCTACACGGTGGATGCGGCCGAGAGTGGCGACATGGCCGTGGCCTGGCTCGAGAGCGGACAACGGTTCTCGCTGGTGATCACGGACCTGAAGATGCCCGGCATCGGCGGGCTCGATGTGCTTCGCCGTGTTCGAGCGATCGATCCGGCCTGCCAGGTGATGGTCATGACGGCCTTTGCGAGCCCCGAAACCGCAATCTCTGCGATCAAAGAAGGTGCCTACGACTACATTACCAAGCCCTTCAAGATCGAAGACGCCAAGATCGCGGTGCATCGCGCGCTGGAGAAGCACCAACTTCTGCGCGAGAACCTCTACCTCAAGGAGGCTTTGGAGCAAGGAGGCTACGGCGAGCTGATTGGACGCTCCGAGCCCATGCGCAAGGTGTTCGAGCTCGCGGCTCGAGTCGCGACGACAAAGACGACCATTTTGATTTGCGGTGAATCGGGCACCGGCAAGGAGCTCGTCGCGCGCGCGCTTCATCGCCAGAGCGCCTTTTCAGCCGGACCATTCTTGCCGATCAATTGTGGTGCGATCCCCGAGAACCTGATCGAGAGTGAGCTCTTCGGCCATAAGAAAGGCTCATTTACCGGCGCGGTCGCTGACAAAAAGGGGCTATTCGAAGCTGCGAACCAGGGCACGCTGTTTCTGGACGAGATCGGCGAGTTGCCGGCTTCGATGCAGGTCAAGCTGCTGCGCGTTCTTCAAGAGAAGCGGATCAAGACGATCGGCGGCAACGCCGAGGTTGAGATCGATTGTCGCATCGTGGCCGCGACCAACCGCGACTTGAGAAAAGAGGTCGAGGCCGGGCGCTTTCGGGAGGACTTGTTCTACCGTCTCAACATCATCCCCATTGAGCTGCCCCCGTTGCGAAGCCGCGGAAGCGACATCAAGCTGTTGCTCGAATACTTCATCGACAAATTTGCCCGCGAGATCGGCAACCCGATTGAGGGCATCGACGCCGCCGCGCTGCGCATTTTGATGAGTTATCCTTATCCGGGTAATGTGCGCGAGCTTCAAAACGTCGTTGAGCGCGCCGTCACGCTGGAGACAGGTGCGCTGATCACGATCGAGAGCCTGCCCTACCACATGCAAGAGGAGATTTTCTCGAAGGTCGCCGACGATTACGAGATCCCGGCCGGAGGAATCGACCTCGAGGCCATGGTCGAAAAGCTTGAGCGAAAGCTCATCGCCAAGGCCTTGGAGCGCGCTGCCGGCGTCAAGACCGACGCCGCCAAGACTCTTGGAATCTCGTTTCGGGCCATGCGCTACCGACTCAACAAGTACGGCATGAATGACGAGTGAGGGGGCCTGACGAGATTCGTGGCGCATTTGTTGCTTTTGCATTAGCATAACGGGCAAGTCACTTCGCAATTCAAGCGCACACTGTATCCAGAGGAGCAACACCATGGTCAGCTTTTCACCGAAATCGCTTTGCCTCCGCCCCAAAGGTCTAACGCTGGTCGAGCTGATGATTGTGGTCGCCATCCTGGGCGTGCTGGCCACGATCGCGAGCGTCTCCTTCACCAAGTACGTCAAGCAGGGCAAGATCACCAAGCTCAAGCAGTACGCCATGGACGTGTCGCGCGGCCAAGAGCAGTACCGCGCCCGCAACAACACCTACTGGCCGCCCGCGAAGGGGACATCTACTTTTAGCGCCACCACCAAAACGGCGTGGAATCAACTGTTGGAGTTCAATCATACACTCGAGGCGGGCATCACGATCGAGACAGAATCAGGTCAGGGAAACAACTGTGGGATCTGTGAAGGTGTACTGCCAGCGGACAACGCGGTCTGGTGGTATGCCGTACGCGTTCGACAGCCCCTGACCAGTGGAACCGCACTGGCTGACCAAACCGCCATCGTTTACCACAGCCAGATCCCTGCGCCAGTCGTGATTCGAGAGGGCAAATGACGTTCAGGATGCTGACAATTTTTGTCACAGGTGACGCTCAGCGGCATCACGAACAAAGCGCAGACGCTTCCTGAAACGCTGCAATCCGTAGTCGCTCGTCCCAGCGCTTACCAGGAACCGCGATATTCAGCACGAATACTGGACAAAGCACGGCGCCGTGCAAAGATAATCGAGAAAATTGGCAGTCGACAGTTTTCTGGCAAGACAATTGCTAAGTCATCTAGACAGGTTTAACCAACACATTCGCACCACCAACACCAACCGCTTCACAAGGAGATCGTCATGTTGCAGAAATTTGCCAAGACCACAAAGAAGGGCTTCACCCTCGTCGAGTTGATGATCGTCGTCGCGATTATCGGCAT
>JACCWM010000111.1 GCA_013697635.1 Lujinxingiaceae bacterium
CCGGCATACAGGTGCCGTCGACGCACAGCTCACCTACCGTACAGTCTGCTGAGCCGATACAGGCCGCGCAACAGCCGTCGATGCAATAGGGCGTCGACCCACCGCACACCGTCGATCCGTTGGCCCCGCACCCATTCTCGCAGACGCAATAAGGCGTCGCGCCGCCCGCACAACGTTCGCCGGCTGAACAAGTCGCCACAAGCGTGGATTGCTGGCCGGCCGCGTCGCACTTGCGAATCGCGCGTCCGTCGCAAAACTCGGCGTTTGGCGTGCAATTCTGCGTGCGACAGACCGGTTCGTTAGCCTCGACCACGCAGAGCGTGCCCTGAGCACAGGGCTGGGCCGGCTCGTAGCCCGTGCCGCCGGCGTTACAGACCACGCGGCTGTTTCCCTGACATTGCCCCTTGCCGGGCGCGCACACACCGACCTCGCACGCGCCAACGGCCGAGCACAGATAGGGCGACGGACAATCAACGTTGGCCAGGCAGCTGCGACACTCCCCCGAATCGCGATGGCAAAGCATACCCTGGGCGGTGCAATCACGATCGGAGGTGCAGTCGATCAAGGGTCGGCATTGATTGGCCAGGCAGCGATCGCCTGATTGAAGGCAATCGGCGTCGTCGACACAGGCCACGCAAAGCCCGGCCACCCGATCGCAGACCAGGGCTCCCGCGCAGTCGAGCGAGTTTGCACAGGCGGTGGGCAGGACACAGCGATTTGACGTGCACTGCTCCTGCGGTCCACATTCACTGTGGAACAGGCACTCCACGCACTTCTTTGAGAGCGGATCACAATTGCCGCTCTGGCACTCGCCGTCGGCCAGACACGATGAGCCATTGGGCTGGCGATCGGTGGGCATTTGGTTCTGCACGTCGTCGTCGGGCTCAACTCCTGCGTCGACGATCGACTTCCCGCTGCCAAGGCCTCGACGCGCGTCATCCGAACATGCGGCGGCCAAGAGCAACATCGACGCAACGCACACCAGCACACAAAGCCATTTCATCTCGAATCCCTTGATTCCCTCAATTTCAAATCGCAACCCAAGCGCTGGAGCCTCTGGAAGGCGCCGCCGCTACACCATAAACAAGGTTCGTGCCCTGGATCAATACCCCGCTGCGCTCAAGCCATGTCCCAATTTGCCCGCAGCAGCCCGCTCTCACGGCACTTGAAGACATAGACGCAAAGCTCGCCGCCCGGATCGAAGCGATCCCAGATGTCGAAAGGCGGCAGATCCTCGACGATCTGCTCGAAGAGGGCTTTGCCGTTGGCGCCTTCGGCCTGGGCGTTGAAATCGGCGCGCGACCAGTTGCCGACAAACGCCATGGGGCGACCGAGGTTGAACAGCCAGACCTCGCCCTGCCAGGAGACATAGGTCGGGGTTTGCAAAAGCTGCCACATGTCTTTGGGATCGAGCTTGGCGCCGATCCAGCCGTCCTCGAGCTCGACGGTTTCGACCTGGTCGGTCTCCAATTCGGGCTCGCCGTGGGTCAGGCCGGCCAGGGCCTGCTCCCAGGCGATCATGCCGAACTCGGTGTCCTTGGTCATCGCCGCGTCGCCGTCCACAAGGGCCTCGTAGCTGACGGTGACACTTGGCCCAGGAAACGGTGGAAAGGGCACTTTGGCCGCGCAGGAGCGGCAGTCGATCTCGCGCGCATCACGTGCGTCGAGATAATTCTCGGTCTTACAGGCACTGCACGTCTGGCGCACGTAGTCGCCGATTCCAAGCTCGAAGACATGGGCCATCTCGGTCTGCTTGATGATGCAAAAGCCCGCTCCCACATAGCTGCTCGCCTCATCGATCGGGGCCTGGAACAACTCAAACTTGAGGCCGGCGAGCGCCGCACGCGAAGGCGCGGGCCGCGCGGCGGGCTTGGCGGCCGCTTTCGGGGGGAGTTCGTCTTGGTCGTCATCGGCCTCGGCTTGAGCCTCTTCGAGCAGCGCAATGACGTCCATCAGCCCGAGCTCGGGCCCGGCCTTGGGGATGTCCCAGAGCCGTCGGCGCAGCAGCCAGTACAGCTCGATGTCGGCCATGTAGAGATCTTCGACCTCCGGGCGCTCGAGAAACCAATCGACCAACTCGGCCACTGCGTCGCGCTGCTCGGCACGCTCGGTGAGCACGCGGATGCCGCGCAGCCAGTCGTGCAGATCGTCGAAGAGCTCCTCGAATCCGCCAACCACAGCGTCTTCGTCCTCGGGCTCTTCGAACGCGAGCTCGCCAGACTCGACCAGATCGGCGACGAAACTGGCCACACCCTCGAGCGATACCAGAGACTCGCCCCGATCCCGCTCTCGCTCGCGCACCTCGAGCTCGTTGGACTCACCGCGCACCAGATCGCGAAGCGCCGCGGCATCGAGCTCAAAATGCCAGAGCTTACCGTCCTCGCTCAAATACTCACAGGCGTAGAGATCGTCGAACTCCTCAAAACGAAAGGTCTCGAGATCGGCCTCGAGCAACCACGCCTTGGTCCCAATGAAGTGGTAGTCCCATACAAACTGAAGATATTGAAGAAGCTGTGCCGTCACCGGCCGCCGCGCGTCGTAGGTCACCTGGTCATCCTATGTGCGTGTCTCGTATGTCACTGTCTTAGCCACGTTCAGACTGCCTACCACAACGATTCTTTCTCCGACAACTGCGCGCACGCCGATCGCGACAAAGGCTTGCAAGTCGACTTGACGAGGTGAAATCCACCGACTATCGTCGCCCTCATCCCATCCGTAGTTTAGAAGTGAGGTCCATCCCGATTTGTGCATCGTAATCAGGAGGTTAACCCCTATGTCCAGCTCCCAACAAAGCGTGCTGCCCGTGCAGGGCGCGGCCGCCTCGCGCAAAGTCAAGAAAGTGCCCTTTGTCGAGCTCTACGACAATCGCATGCAAGGCGTCGTCTCGAGCGGCTCGGACATCGCCCGCGTCTACGTCGCCTATATGGAGTCGGCCACCGGTAATTTCAATTGCACGACCAACAACAACCGCCCCTGCGGCGGACTCTACAGCGCCCCTTGCAAGCACATCGAAGAGATGTTCAGTGAGGCAGTCTTGCAGTTTGGAGCGGACAAAGTTGCGCGCTATCTGCGCGTGGCCGATGCCAGCGCCACGCGCGCCCATGCGGCGGTCTCGCGCCTTGGCGGCACACAGGTCAAGATCGAGTCCGGCGAGGTTTTTAGCCGCTTTCTCAACTACTTGCGCTACACGCAACTCGAGGGAAGCGACGATCCGCTGCCGGAAATGGCTTTTTTCATCTCGGGCGTGCTCGAGGACGCCGTCTTGCACTGCGGCTTCTTTGGCAAGCCTGAGCTCGACGTCGCTCCGAGCACCACCAACGCGCTGGCGCTTACCCTCGGACTCGAACCCACCTGGTCGGCGCCAAGCCCCACGAGCGCTCAGCCCGTGGCCGAGCACGCAGCCGAGCGCCAGACCAGCGCAAACCCGGTCGAGGCCTCCGCCCGCGCGCTGCTCAAGGCCCATCCGGCGACTCTGTTGGCCGTGTCGAAGCTGTAAGCGCCGCTTGCCCGCTTGCCATCACCACACCGGTTGATTACACTCGCCGGCATTGATCGAACCCTATCTTGCCTTCAAAAGAGAGCTTCACATGAAGAAATTTCCTCAGTTCACCGAAGAGCACGACATGTACCGAAAGGCCGTGCGTGCCTACTGCGAGAAGGAGCTCGCGCCCAACGCCGAGGAGTGGGAGCACGCGCGCTCATTTCCGCGCGAGGTCTTCAAGCAGATGGGCGATCTGGGATTTTTGGGCGGGCGCTTTCCCGAGGAGGTGGGCGGCTCCGGTGGTGATGTCTGGCATACGGCCGTCTGGGCCGAGGAGCTTCCGCGCTGCGGCATGGCCGGACTGTCGATGGCCGCGCTCGTGCAAAGCGATATGGCCACGCCGATCATCAACGAGATCGGCACCAAGGAGCAAAAAGAGGAGTTTTTGACCCCGGCGATTCTGGGCGACAAGATCGCCGCTTTGGGCGTCTCCGAGCCGGGCGCGGGCAGCGACGTGGCCGGCATCATCACCCACGCCAAGGCCGATGGCGACGACTTCGTGATCAATGGCCAAAAGACCTGGATCACCAACGGCAGTCGCGCCGACTTCATCACCCTGGCTGCGCGCACCGACATGGACAACCGCTACGGCGGCATCAGCCTGTTTCTCTTCCCGACCAACACCCCCGGCTTTGCCGTGGGCAAGAAACTCGAAAAGATCGGCAACCACTGCTCGGACACCGCCGAGCTCTTCTTCGAGGATTGCCGCATCCCCAAGCGCTACATGCTCGGTGAGGAAGGCCACGGCTTCTACTACATCATGCAGAACTTTCAGGGCGAGCGCCTGGTTGGCGCCCTGAGCGGCACCGCCGGCGCCCAGCTCGTGCTCAACGGCACGATCGAATACTGCCGCGAGCGCCAGGCTTTTGGCCGCCCGCTCTCCGGCTTCCAGGTTACCCGCCACAAGCTCGTCGATATGGAGACCGAGCTCGAAGCCTGCCGCGCCCTCACCTACCATGCCGCCGACCTCTTCAACCGCGGCATCCCCTGCCAACGCGAAATCTCGATGGCCAAGCTCATGGCCGGCAACATCGCCATGAGCGTCGTCGACGGCTGCCTGCAGCTCTACGGCGGTATGGGATACGTCGAAGAAGGCCCCGTCGCCCGGGCCTGGCGCGACACGCGCCTGCTCTCGATCGGCGGCGGCACGACCGAGATCATGAAGGAGATCATCTCGAAGGTCATGGGACTCTAATCGTCCTTAGCCCTCTTTGAACTGACGGTAGGTCAACACCGGCTTTCTCGCTGCGGTGGTCTCGTCGAGGCGCGTTCGAAACGCGTTGTAGGGGGCGTTCTTCAACAGCTCGGGGTGAGCGTGGGCCTCGGCAACAACGGTGCGCATGGTCTTGATGAACTCGTCGAGGCCATGGCGCGTCTCGGTCTCGGTGGGCTCGACCATCAAGGCGCCGGCGACGTTGAGCGGGAAGTAGACCGTGGGCGGATGAAAGCCGTAGTCGATCAGACGCTTGGCGATATCGAGCGTGCTTGCGCCGCTGGCCTTGAACGAGCTGTCGTCAAAGACCACCTCGTGCATGCAGGTGCCGGCGTAGGCGACGTGAAAGACGTCGTTGAGTCCTGTGCGCAAATAGTTGGCGTTGAGCACGGCCATCTCGCTGATCTGGGGCAGGTCGCTGCCGTACTCGCGCAAGTAGGTGTAGGCGCGCACGTAGACCAAAAAGTTGCCCCAGAAGGCTTTGACCTTGCCCACGCTTTGATCGTGATCCCAGCTCAGGCGGTAAGCGTCGCTCTCGGCGTCGTGTAAAACGCGCGGCACGGGCAAGAATGGCTCGAGATCGGCGCTCACGCAGATCGGGCCGCCGCCGGGGCCGCCGCCACCATGGGGCGTGGAGAAGGTCTTGTGCACGTTGAAGTGCATCACGTCGATGCCAAAATCGCCGGGGCGCGCCTTGCCCAAAATGGCGTTCATGTTGGCGCCGTCCATGTAGACCTTGCCGCCACCGTCACTGACGATCTGGCAGATCTCGGCGATGTGGTGCTCAAACAAACCCATCGTGTTGGGGTTGGTGATCATCAGCCCGGCTACGGTGTCGTCCATGACCGCGGCGACCGCCGCCGGGTTGAGCCGGCCGTCTTTGTCGGCGCGAACCTCGACCACACTGAAACCGCAAAACGCCGCCGAAGCCGGGTTGGTGCCATGGGCCGAGTCGGGCACGATGATGCGCGTGCGCTTGTGATCGCCGCGACTCTCATGGAAAGCGCGGATGCACATCAAACCGGTCAGCTCGCCCTGAGCGCCGGCTGCCGGCTGCAAGGAACAGTGCGCCAGACCAGATATCTCGCACAGCAAGCCCTCGAGGCGATGCAAAAGCTCGAGCGCGCCCTGGCACCACTCATCGGGCATGTAGGGGTGAAGTTTGGCAAAGCCCGGCAGACGCGCCATCGCCTCATTGATCTTGGGGTTGTACTTCATCGTGCACGAGCCCAGCGGATAGAGCCCGGTGTCGATCGAGTAATTCCACTGGCTCAGCCGCGTAAAGTGGCGCACCACCTCCGGCTCGCTGACCTCGGGAAGCTCGGCCGGCTTCGTGCGCTCGAGCTGGCCCAGCGCCTTGGCCAGATCGACGCGCGGCACGTCCCAGTCCTGGGCGCTCAGCGTAAAACCGCGGCGCCCGGCCATGCTGCGCTCGAAGATCAACGGCTCCTCGAATTGAAGACCGCGTGAAACCCGTTGTCGGGGCTGGATTTCGGCATTCTCGACGAACGCATCGAGCCCATCGACAGGCCTGGGCTGGGGGGTGTCGCTCACGGTCAACTCCTTTGGAGAAAACATGCTTTGGTGGTCCGAACCTGACGCGCCGTCACAACACGCGGGCACCTGTGCCCATTCCTATATGCGCTGCGCTTGGCAGTTGGCAACAGCAGCGCACTAGTCTAGCGGCAGCGCGCCTCAATCTCGTGGGTGAGCGCCTCGTAGTGCTTGGCGCCGCGGCTCTCCGGCGCATAGTCGAAGAGCGGCAGCCCGGCCAGTTGCGCCTTGGCAATCTGGGTGTTGATGCCAATGTGCGTCTCGAAGATCAGATCGCCCCAGGCCTCGCGGATCGTCTCGAGGATCTCTTCGTTGATCGAGACGTTGCGCCCGTCGACGCGGGTGAGCACGATGCCCAGCACGTCGAGCTCGTGGTGGAGGCGCTCGTTGACCGTGATCACCGTCTCCAGCAATTCGTCGGCACCGCGCACGGACAGTGGCGAGATGTCCGTGGGGATCAGCACCTTATCGGCGGCCAGAAGCGCGTTGAGCGTCAGATTGCCCTTGTTGGGCGGGCAATCGATGATGATGTAGTCGTAGTGCGTGCGCGTAAATTTGAGCGCGTCACGCAAGAGCAACTCCTTGCCGATCTTCTGGCTGATCCGACCCTCGGCCTCGGCAAGGCCGGCGTCGGCTGGCGTCAAATCGAGGCGCTCCATGCGCGCCGTGACCAGCGCGTCGAGCACCTCGCGGCGCTCCTCGCCGAGCAGCACGTCGGTCAGCGTCAGCGCCGAGCGCGTCGAGGCGTTGGGCGGCATCACGGCGTTGAGGCTCGCATGGCAGTGGCCCTGGGCGTCGAGATCGATGAGCAAGACACGCTTCTTGCTAAAGCGCGCCAGCCCACAGGCGATGTTGACCGCCGTGGTCGTCTTGCCCACGCCGCCTTTGACCGTAGCCACCGCGATCACCGTCGCCTGGCGGTCTCCGCGCGCATAACGCGCCTCCTGCTTGACCAGCCGCTTCAAGCCCGTGCTGATGAGATTTCGCATGCCTTCTTTCCTCTCACGTCAATCACTGTCTGGCCACAAAACTGGCCACCACCATAGCCACACGCCTCGTGCTTTTACAACCCTGGCGCAAGGCCCAAGGCCTGCTCGGAGCAGTCCTTTCTCATCGAGGGCGCTCAATTTGACAAGTAGGTTCAAGTAGACAATTGTAGGCGCCGATTTAAAGCATTTGAATCGTCTCCGAGCAAGCACTATAGTGTTGCCGTTGACCCAATGATAAATGCTTGCCTGATTGAGGCACCCATTGACCATTTCCCGCTCAAGATTGTTTCGGATTTACAGGATTTCCAAATGACTCAGAAGAACTCTTTGTACGCACTTTGTCGAAATGGACTGCTCGCCTGCGCCCTTTTGGCCTTCTCACTGCTGGTCGTCAGTGCCTGCGGAAGCGAAGACACCGGCCAGAAACGTACCTGCCAATTCGATCTGGATTGCGCGCTGGGCACCGTGTGCGGCTTCGACAATTCCTGTGTCACGGCCCCCTGTGATTTTTGTACGGACGGACAAATCTGCTTTATCACCCCGGAGAATCCGGAGGGCTCGTGCTCGGCTCCGCAGTGCACGATCACCGATGACTGTGACGAGGGCACCTGCGTTGGCGGCGTCTGCAAGAGCGGCCCCAGTGGCTGCACGAACTCCTCGCAGTGCACCGCGCCCAACCAGATCTGTGGCCTGGCCGGAACCTGTGTCGACAAGCCCGCAGGCTGCACCGATTCGACCCAGTGCGAGAACGAGGGCGAGATCTGTACCGATGGCAAGTGCGCTGTGCCTCCCTGCACGGCCTCGAGCTGTGAGAACGGACAGACCTGCAACACCAGCTCGGGCAAGTGCGAGACGCCCCCCTCCTGCGACACGATCGTCTGTGATGCCAAAGAGCGCTGCATCATTGGCAGCGGCCAGTGCGTGCACGACTGCATCAGCGACTCATCGCTTTGCCAGGGCGTCGAGGTCTGCAACCAGATCAGCGGCGCCTGCGAGGCCAACCCCTGCCCCGGCTCCGATCCGTCGAGCTGCGCCGGCGCGACGCCGCACTTCAGCACCCAGTTTTGCTCCTGCGTCGCCTGCGCCGAGAACAACCACTGCACCGGCGGCAAGGTTTGCAACAACAACGGCCAGTGCGTGCCTGGTGAGTGCCAGAACCCCTGCGATCCCAACGTACCCAATGCCTGCAACGGCACGACGCCCTACTGTCTGTCCGGCTGCTGCTCGGAGTGTGTTGGTGCTGCCGACTGTCCTGTTAACCAACTCTGCCTCGACGGCTTCTGTGGCAATCCCCCCGACTGCTCGATCGATCCCACGGTCTGCCCGGCCGGCTACACCTGCCAGGGCGGCCAGTGCCAGGCGCCCCAGACCGGCCAGAGCTGTGATCCCCAGAATCCCACATCCTGCCCGCAAGGCACCTTTTGCACGGCCAGCGGCCAGTGCGAGGCGGCCGGTGGCGATTTTGGCTGCGGCTTTTGCAACGAAGACTGCACCTGTCCTGGTGCGTTGAGCTGCGATGGCTTCCTTTGCAGCGGCTGCCAACTCTTCGGCGGCCAGGCCACGGCCTGCCCTTCCGGCCAGATCTGTGGAGATTTGCTCGGCCTTCCGGTCTGCTTGCCCTTTCGCTTCTAAGCCATTGCGCAACACAATCGCGATGATCTGAAAAAATTTTGCACGGGTGACTCGTTCACGAGTCGTCCTTTTTTTTCGAAGAATCAAGGACGTTATCCATGAAATGTTTCAACCCCCTTCAAATCATCGCTCTCTGTTTGCTCTGTTGCGGATTGCTCATAGCCTGTGGCGGCGACGATAACCCTCGTCGCGACAAGCCTGCGGAGGGTTGCAAGGTCGACACGGACTGCCCAGGTCAGCGGTGCGACGTCGCCACCAGTACCTGCCGAGACATCACGGCTGGAAACAACAACACCAACAACTCCAACCCTGACGTCGGTGTCGACGACATTGACAATGGCGAGGACGCCGACAACAGCGAAGACGCCGACAACAGCGAGGATGCCGGCAATAACGAAGACGCCGACATCGTCGAGCCCAATCCCTTCTCCGGCTGCACAGCCAACACCGATTGCGACGCCTACCAGGCCTGCAACGTCGCGCTTGGCCGCTGCGAGGACGCTCGCCCAACCTGTGACGGCACCATTGCTTGCGCCGCCGGCAGCGAGTGTGTGGCGGGCCACTGCTCGACCAACTGCGCGCAGAGCGGTGTCTGCGACGCCGGCTTGAGCTGTGTCGAGCTCGACGATGAGACGAGCGTTTGCATTCCGTTTTGCGGCGACTTTCGCACTGGTGGAGCGAGCTGCTCGGCCGACACCCAGTGTCTTCCGCTGCTGGGCACCAACTTTGGTCTCTGTATGACCGAGGGACGCCGTCAGAACGGTGAGGCTTGCGAGTCGGGCAACGGCGAAAATGACTGTCGCGAGGGCAACGTCTGCCTCGACATCCGTGGCAAGAAGACTTGCACGAGCCTGTGCGCCGCTCAGGGAAACCCAGGCTGCGCTGGCACCGAATTCTGCGCGCCGGTCTTTCCCGGCCAGCAGGCCAGCGAAAACGCCGGCGTCTGCCTGAAGAACTGCGGCGGCGTAGGCAACACCAATGACGCGCTGTGTCCGGGCGAATCCTGCATGCCCTATTCAAGCACGACGGGCCTTTGCGTCACCGACGGCACCGTCGCGGTTGGGGACAGCTGCCGCTTCGACGGCACTGCCTACTGCGTCGCCGGCAGCCTCTGCCGCGCCACCGGCCCCGATGCCGTGAGCGGCACGCCCACCAGCGGCGTCTGTATGCTCTACTGCAACCCGACGGGCGCGCCGACCGGCTGCGGATTCCAGCAGTCCTGTTTTCGTTCAGCGGCTGACCCGGCCTTTGGCTCGTGCTATTACGGCTGCGATCCCAAACTTGCCGCCGCCGATAACAACTGTCCGGTCGGCCTCGATCGCTGCTTTCCCACCCGGGCAACCGGTGTGCCGGCAACCTCGGGCGGCATCTGCTTTCCCAGCGGAACGATCGCGTCGGGTGACCTGTGCGCGCTGCGATACCCCTACACCTGCAATCCCGACGATATGTGCGTTGACCGCGTCGATACCTGGGGTGGTTTTGTCGATACGGGCTTTGAGCAGGGGGCCTGCTCGGCGTATTGTCCGGCCTTCGACTATTCAGGCACCAACCGCTGCGCGTCGGGCGACGTCTGCGCCGTCTATGACTTCAACCCGGCGATGGGCTTTTGCACCGACAATCGCACGTCCATGGGAACCCAGGCCGGCCAATCCTGCGGAGCGGCCAACACCGGCAACGGCGGAAAGTGGTGCGGCGACAATCTGCTGTGTCATGGCTGGGGCACCGCGGTCTTGACCTGCGAAGTCCCCTGCCTGACCACTGTTGCCAACACCTGTCCCGTGGGCAAGAGCTGCACGGCCGTCGCCGCGAACACCACCTTTGGCTCCTGCCGCTGAGCCCTGGTCGCCCACCACGGCCAACCGCTAGCTGATTTCGTCATTCCACGATGTCGACGAGCACATGGCCGCCCAGGCCGGCCACGACCACTTCGGCGTGCTTGTTATGGCTGACGAGTTCGACCGTGCCCGCGCAGGCCGGAATCAACGCGGTCTGTCCGCGGGCAAGCTCGACCGGGGCCCCGTCGCGTCCGCTGACACGACACGCTCCGTCGAGCACAAAAACGATCTGCACCGAGCCCGGATCGACGCGCCATCGCAGTCGGGCGGCCGCCTTGAGCCGCTCCACGCGGTAGGCTGGGACATCAACCAAGACGTGCAACGCATGCGCCCCGGCCTCAACGCGCTCGACGATCAGCTGGGCCGCCTCGCTGCCCTCCCAGTCGATGACGGCCAACGCCTGCTCGAGATGCAGCGGCCGCGGCCGCCCATCGAGCCCGGCGCGGCCATAGTCGTAGACTCGGTAGGTCGTGTCGGAGGGCTGCTGCATCTCGAGCAGCACCACACCGCTGCAGATCGCGTGCACGGTGCCTGGCGCCACGCGGATCACATCGCCAGGCGCCACGGCGATTCGGCGCAACAAATCGACGGCTTGGCCCTGCTCCACCGCGCACGCAAAGCTCGCCCGGTCGACCGCGCCCGAAAAGCCGTGCAAGACCGAGCCGCCCTCGGCCACATCGAGCACCAGCCAGCACTCGTCTTTGGACCGCGCGCCTGCGATGGCGCCGACCTGCTCGTCGCCGGGATGAACCTGGATGCTCAGATCTTTTTGGGCGTCGAGGATCTTGACGAGCAAAGGGAAACTCTCGCCCTCGCTGCGCGAGCCGGTCAGCTGCTGGCCCCAGAGCGCGACGAGCTGGCCAAGCGTGCGCCCGGCCAGCGCGCCGCTGTCGACCACACTCTGGCCCTCGGGCAGATCGGCCACCTCCCAGGCTTCGCCGACGAGCTCGTTGGCGGGCAATGGCTTGTCAAAGAGGCGCTCGAGGTTGCGCCCGCCCCAGACCTTTTCGCAAAGGTAGGGTCGCATTCGAAAGATGTAGGGCTTGATGGAATCCATGGGCTGTGCACGACTCATACAAACGTGAACTCAACCGCGCACCCTCGCCACTGGCGAGGGAGCGCCGCGATGACGCTCCCTTTTGGCGGCGATTCTTGTCAAGTCGTTTTCTACAGCAGCTGGGTCGGCACGTCATCGACCACAGGCGGGTTGAGCGCGCTCTCGATGACCTCGCGGATGCCCGGATCTTGAGCGGCCTCGGCCATGAGCATGGCGCGCTGGATCTCGTCTTGAAAGGTCTCCATGTCGCCCTGGTTGCGCGCGATGATACCCAAAAACAGATGCGAGAGCGCGACCACGTCAAAGCGCGCCGTACGCAGCCCGTACCAGACCGTCTGCTGAAACATGAGCTGGCTCTCGGGCAAACTGCCGATCTTGAAGAAGAAGCTGCCCATGCCAAACATCGCCTCGGACGCCTTGGCATAATGGCCCATGGCGAGCTGGGACTGCACGGCGGCACCGAGCATGCGCCTGGCGGCTCCCAGGTAGGGGCGCGGCGGCGCCGACAGGTCGATGTCGGCATACAACTGCGTCATGCGCTCGTAGATGCGCACGGTCGCCTCGAAATCGCCCAGGTCCGTGTTGTGATCGAGCGCCTTGAGCGCATGCTCGAAGGCATCTTGAGGCTCCTCGCGGGCCATCTGGGTGAGAAACATAAAATAGCGCGCCCGCGCCACGCCCTGGCGATAGCGAGCCTGCTCGTAGAGACGCTCGGACTCGAGAAAGGCTATCAGCGCCTGCTCGAGTTCGCGCTCACGCATGAAGGTCAAGCCTTGGTAGAGGCGCACCGAGGCCATTTGAGCGCTGTCGCCATCGCGCGCCAGCTCGACAAGCACGCCGAGCACCTCGTCTTGCAGGGCCTCGTCCTCGGTGCCCGCGGCCCAGAAGACGCCGGCCAGAAACGACGAGAGATCCGAGCCACAGCCGTCGGGACACAACTCGCGCAGCTCGCGCACCACCTCCTGGGCCGGGGCCGGCTTGCCGGCGCGAAGGGCCATCTCACCATACATACCCAACGCCGAGAGGTAGGCCGAGTTGGGCTTTTGATCGACGCGCGCCTTGAGGTAGTTGCGCGCCGTCTCATAGGCCGTCTCGTGTTGGGTGAGGTAGTCGTAGAGACGCACGCGCGTGCCCATCGCGTTGAGCGTGGCCTGCTCGTCGTCGCGCTCAGCGGCGACGGCCTCGTCTTCGAGCACGAGCCAGAGCGCCTCCTCATAATAGCCCAGCGCCGCCCAGCGCATCGCGAACTGATCGCGGGCATGCCAGCGCAGCGGCCCGGCCACGGCCTTGTCTCGCAGCAGCGAGTGCAGGTGCATCATCGCCTCGCTGGTCTGGCCCCGGTAGACCATCACGGCGCCCGTGACCACGGCGGCAAAGGCGCGCACGGCATCGGCGTTGAGATTTTTGACGGCTCCCAGATCGATGCCGTGCTCGGGCGGAGCGGCGACCATGCCCGGACCGGTCGCCGGGCCAACGCCGGTGTAATTGACGAACAGATGCTCGCGGCCCTCGACCAGGTGAACGCTCGCGCCCACGAACATGACCGGCGAGCCCTCGTAGTCGATGCGCTGGCTGTTGCGGTGAAAGTCGATGTCGGTCGCCTCGACCACGAGATCGCTCAAGACCACGGTCGCGTTGGACGCCCCAAAGACCGAAAGATAATTTTTCAGACCGCCCACGAGCGCATCGCGTGCGCTCTGGTGCCCCTCGATCTGGCTGACCAGGATCGTGGCATCGCGTGGCGGCTTGCCAAAGCTGTGCTCGAGAAAAACCACCTCGTCGCCCTCGTTGACGAGCGCCGAGGCCGGGTGGCTGATGTGGCCATTCCACTGGCGACAGGTCGCGTTGGTCTCCTCGGTCTGGCTGGCCATGCACACGGCCACCAACCGACGGCTGAGCTGCAGGGACTTGGTGGCCGTGCCCGGCGCCACGCGGCCCAAGACGGCGTAAATGTCGCCGGCTTGAACGCCGGCCTCGTCACCGATGCTGATCTTGAGGCTGTTCTGATCGGCCAACTTGACGCTCATCACCGTGCCCAGGCCCTTGCCAAGCGATTCGGCCTGCAAGGATCTCTCCCAGGTGATCTCAAGGCTCGAGAGCTCCGTCTCCGGAAAGCTGTAGGTCAAACCCACCAACGCCACCTGATCGCTGTAGCGATGCAGCACATGGCCGGCGGCCAGCGGAGGTCGCGGCAAATCCTTGAGCGGCCACTCCCCGCTGAAACGTCCCATAAAGGCGCTGCCCGCGGTCACCTCGGCATCCAGCGCGCCGACCACGTACCAAAAGCCGTCGCTTGCGCGGCGAAGCGTGGTGCTCGACGAACTCAAGTCGAGATCCGAGGGTGGCGCCTGCGGCATCACGGCGACCTGGGGCCAGCCCGTGTCCGTGGCTGAACCGGTCGCACACCCCGTGCCGATCAACAGCAACAACGCAAGAAATCCCAGTCCCAGCCTGCATAGCCGGGGCGCTCGGGTGTGAAAACGCATGAAGCCTCCATGGATGGGTCGAGTCTCGACCCCTATTCTAAGCACATCGCACGACCTTGGAATGTGGCCGGCGCTTTGTGAATTCGCAGTGTTGCTCAAATCGAAAACCTTGATAGTCTGCAGGGCATGCGAGACGGCTTGGCTGGCGTCTGCAGGCGCCGAGCAGCGATGATCGCCGCCGTCATATCATACTAACCGCCGCTGCTGTCCATATTCGTCCAAAGCCCCCACATCCTTACGGTGTGATGGGCGGCTGTAGAGAACGCTGTATATGTCTCGTGACCAACTCCTCGACGCCCGACTCATTGAAGACCATGACCAACTCCTCGAGCATTTTCGCCTCGGTGAGAAGGACAAAAGCCAACGAAGTGTAGGCACGGAGCACGAAAAGTTCGTTTTTCGACGCGACGACTACCAGATGCTCTCCTACGAGGAGCAAGGCGGCTTTGGCGACCTCTTCACCCAGCTCGTCGAGCGCTTTGGCTGGGAGGCCGCCTTCGACCGCGGCAAGATCGCCGCGCTGACCAAGAACGGCGCCGCGATCACCTTGGAGCCCGGCGGCCAGTTCGAGCTCTCCGGCGCGATCTTGAAGACCGTCTTCGAGACCGAGGCCGAGTTCGACGCCCATATCCGCGAGATCAAGGCCCTGGCCGACGAACGACTGGCCTTTGCGATCTGGGGCGTCAATCCCTTCTTCGAGCCCGAGCAGGTGCCCTGGATGCCCAAGGCACGCTACGAGATCATGCGCCGCTATTTGCCCACACGCGGCGACCACGCCAACTGGATGATGAAGGCCACCTGCACCGTGCAGGCCAACTTCGATTACACCAGCGAGAGCGAAGCCGCCGAGATCATGCGCACCGGCTTGCTCGTCTCGCCGATCGTCAGCGCCCTGTTCGCCAACAGCCCGCTGCGCCAGAACCAAAACACCGGCATGAAGTCCTACCGAGGCTATGCCTGGACGCGCACCGATCCCGACCGCACCGGTTTTTTGCCGTTCATGTACCGCGCCGACTGGGGCTTTCGCGACTACCTCGAGTATTTGCTCGACGTCCCGATGTTCTTTATCCGCCGCGACGACGTGGGCTACATCGATCTGGCCGGCCTGTCCTTTCGCAAGTTCATCGCCGAGGGCTACGGCGTGCACCGCGCCAACATGGGCGACTTTGAGCTGCACATCTCCACGCTCTTTCCCGAGATCCGCCTCAAGCAATACATCGAAGTGCGCGGCGCCGACGGCGGCCCACGCGAATCCGTGCTCGCCTTGCCGGCGATCTGGAAGGGGATCTTCTACCACGAACCCTCGCGAAGAGCCGCCGCAGCGCTCTTTAACGCGATCACGCCCGAAGACCACCGCGAGGTCTTCATGGCCGCCTACAAAGACGGCATCAACGCAAAGCTTCGCGCTCAATCGATGCAGGAGCTGGCCCAGGCCCTCTTGCAGATAGCCGGCGACGGGCTCGACGCGCTCGCGCTGCAGGCCGGCCATCCCTCGGAGTCGGTCTTCCTCGAGCCGCTTCGCCGCATCGCCCAGACCAAACGCGGCTATGCCGAGCGCCTGCTCGAGGACTTCGACGAGGTCGGCGCCGACCGCGAGCAGCTCGTCGCCCGCTGGGCCCTTTGACAAACACCACCCCACTTCTTCTCCAAAGCGCGTCGAGAACGATGCATCTGCGCCACAGCCTCTTTGCGCTCCTGATCACCGCCCTGACACTGGCATCGCTGATGCCTGCGGTCGCCCTCGCGTCCGAGCACGAGCTCGAGCTGCCCTGGAGCTGCCATCAGGCTTACCGCGTCAGTCAGGGCCACGAGAGCGGCACCCACACAGGCTTTGGCGCCTGGGCCTGGGACTTCGACATCGGCGAGGGCACGCTCGTCACCGCGCCGGCCGACGGCGTCGTGCGCATGGTGCGCGACGACTCCACCAGCCATGGTTGCGCCTCCGAGTTCGCCTGGGACGCAAACTACGTCGTGCTCGATCTGGGCGCCGGCCTCGACGCGCTCTTCTTGCACCTTCGCGCGGGCAGCGCGCGCGTGATCGCTGGCCAATCCGTGCGCCGTGGCGAGCCGCTGGGCGAGGTCGGAAACTCCGGCTGGGTCTGCGGCACCCACTTGCACTTTCAACTCCAGCAGAGCTGTCGCTCCTGGTGGTGCCCCTCGGTGCCGGCGACCTTCTTTGACGCCGGCGATCCGACCAAAGGGCAGCGCCTCGTCTCCAAGAACTGCGTGACCCGGGCGACATGCCTGGTCGCCGCCGGCAGCGAGCGCATCGTCGACGAGCGCGATCCGTGTTTTCGTCGCAACCTGGCCAGCCGCTGGTGGGAGCAGCCCGGCGGCTACGAGGAGCGCTTCGACTACACCTTTGCCACGGCCACCGGCGAGCCCACCTCCGAGGCCTCCTGGCACTTCGAGGTCGAGCTCTCCGGGCGCTACGAGATCGCCGTCTTTGTGCCGCCTGGCGCCGATGCGCGCCAGGCCCGCTACTTTGTCGACATCGGCCAGCGCACCTACAGCCCACCACCGCTTGACCAGAGCGCACACGCGGGCTGGGTCAGCCTTGGCAACTTTGGTCTCACCGCCGGCAAGCCAGCGAGCGTTCGCTTGCCCACCAACACCGGCGATCCGAGCACGCGCCGCATCGCCTTCGACGCCATTCGCATCACGCCGGTCTTTCACCCCAGCGCCGTCGCCGCCGTCAGCCTCGAGCTCGACCCGATGACTGTGCTCGCCCAATCCGCACGCGACTGGACCGTTCCCCAACCGGCCATGATCGGCCCGCTGCGCTCCCAGCGCGAGCCGGCCGCCGCCGCAACGCCTACCAATCCGCTGCCCTACGGCGGCGGCGTCACCTCCTGCGTCGGCGCCGCCCGCGCCGCAGCACCCGGCGCCCATCTGGCCTGGTTGCTCGCCCTACCCGCGCTTGCGCTCTTGTGGCGCCGACGCCGCTAAAAAAACCGGTTGCAAAAACCAAAACATTTTTGTTATCAACGACTTGCACACAAGCCCGGCACTGTTTACCGGGCTTCAGCTCCGGTATTTTTGGCGACACGAGAGGTGTTTATCGCTGCCGCAATTGTATTGTCGTGCCCGCGTCTCGCTGTGCTTTCTAGCACCGCTGTAATTTTCTTTATCGCAACCATCGCCACGGCCTCGGCCCAAGCCTCCTCACCCCAGATGGAGTTGCCCTGGAGCTGTGAACAGTCCTTTCGTGTCAGCCAGGGCCACAACACCGGCTCGCATACCGGCAACGGTGCCTGGGCCTGGGACTTCAACCTGCGCGAAGGTGAGCTCGTCACGGCCCCCGCCGACGGCACGATCCGCATGGTCCGCGACGACTCCACGCGCCACGGCTGCGGCTCGGCCTACGCCTGGGATGCCAACTACGTCATCGTCGACTTTGGCGACGGCACCGAGGCGCTCTTCTTGCACATGAAGGCCGGCACGGCGCGCGTCACGCCCGGCCAGTCCGTGCGACGTGGCGAGCCCCTGGCCGAGGTCGGAAACTCCGGCTGGGTCTGCGGCACGCACCTGCATTTTCAGTTCCAAAAGACCTGTTCGTCCTGGTGGTGCCCCTCGATCCCGGCGAGCTTCACCGAGGCCGGCGATCCCGATCGCGGCATCACCCTGGCCTCCAATAATTGCCCCTCGAGCGCAAGCTGCCTCGTCGAGGCGAGCGGCCCCCAGCGTGTCGACGAGCGTGACGAATGCTACCGGCGCACGCCCGGCTCCTGGTGGGAGGAGCCCGGCGACAACGGCGCACGCTTCGACCTGACGCTGACGACGGGCGCCGAGGACAAGGCGCCAGCGATCGGTACCTGGCACCTCGACATCGCCCAGGCCGGACGCTACCAGATCGAGGCCCACATCCCGGCCGGCGCCGAGGCCACCCAGGCGCGCTACTACATCCGAGGCGCCGACGGCGTCATGCTGGCCGTGGCCACGATCGATCAGAGCGCTTCCACGGGCTGGACTCCACTGGGTGTCTTCGATCTGCCGGCCGATGCGGCCACCATCGAGCTGCCCGCCAACACCGGCGAGTTGCCCGACGCCCGCCGTCTGGTCTACGACGGCCTGCGCCTGACCCACGTCGGCGAGCCCGAGCTCGTCGCCCAGCCCTCGCCGGCCCCGGTCGACACTGCGCATCGCCCATTGCCTGACGACGCAGCCCAGCCGACCCCCGAGCCTGCACCACCGCTCGACGAGCCCGCCCAGGGCGGCGTGCCGACGCTGGACACGCGCCACCTCGATAGTGCAGCCGAAGAGAGCGCCGAGCCCACAGGCTGCAGCGCGACCGGCGGTCGCGGCCAGATCCCGGGCTTGTTGTTGGTTGGACTGATGGTTGGTTGCGCCCGGCTGACGCGCCGGCTCAAGGGCTGAGGGCGACCACAGCGCCCGAAACTACCCCATACGATTCAATTCCTGGGACTCAAAGACCCGGCCTGCCGCGCTCGCATCGCGCGAAAGCGCGACGAGCCGCCCGGCAAGCTCAACGCTGCTCGTCGAACGGTAGCGCTCCTCGAGCCCCTTGGCCCCGAGCATGGCCGCCATCCCCAACAGTTTGTCGCCTACCTCGCCGGCGATGCGCTCCATCGGCCGGCTCTCGTCGCGCTCACCGGTGATGATGCCCGGGCGCGCGATCACATACTCCAACCCGCTTGCCACCACGGCCTGCTCGGCCTTCCATCGGGCCTGAAAGTAGCCCAGCGCCGAGTTTGGCCCGACGCCGCTCGACGACAGGTACACAAAACGCGCCTTAAGCTCGGCCAGGCACGCCGCCTCGAGCAACATCGCGGTCAGCCCGTAGTCGACCGCCTCGTAGCTTGCCTGGTCCTTGTCGAACTCCTTCATGCGCTTCTTGGTCGTCCCGATCAGACAAAAAATCACGTCGGGCTTCAAGCGCTCAAAACTCTTCGCCAACGCCTGCGGCTCCCATGCGGTCGTATCGACCGCCGCCCCCATGGCCGAAAAGGTCGTTGTCCACTCCTCCAGGCGGCTCGAATCCGGGCGCACATGCGCCAGCGCCTCGCCGCCCTCTTCGGCCCACAAGCGCACCACCTCGCGCCCGGTAAAGCCCGTCGCACCTGCCACAAATGCCTTCATCGATCACTCCATCACAAAAAAACAGCGCCCACCCATCGATCAATCAATAGCCCACGTCTTCTGCCAGCGCGATGTCTCGGCTGAGCGGAAACATCTGGTCGAGCAACGCCGAGCGGCGTTTGACGTCCGGCTCGTACAAATACAGGTAGCGCAGCATGTGCTCGGCGACCTTGCGACAGTAGTTGCGCCCCTCGTTGTACTCGAACTCCTCGAGCAACCACGCATAGGAGGCCTCAGGATTCTTTCGAAACCAGCGCGCGATCGGCCCCGGCCCCGTGTTGTAGGCCGCAGCCATCGGCACATACAGTCCATCGAAGGTGTTCAGCAGCTTGCGCATGTAGAACGCGCTGTAGCGAAAGCCCACCTCGGGCCTAAAAAAGGTGCGTACGTCGTAGGTGATCTTGAGCTCGTCTGCCACCAGGCGCGCCGTCGACGGGATCATCTGCAACGCCCCCACGGCATCGGTGTGCGAGACGGCGCCGGGCTTGTAGCGGCTCTCCTGGCGCATGATCGACCACATCAGCTCCGGGGGCAGATCGAACTCGCCAGTGGTCTCGCGCACCACGCTGCTGTAGGCGCGCGGATAGGCCATCACCGAGTGCAGGTGCGCGGGATCGGGAGCGCTGGGGTTTGCCGAGATGCTGCCGTTGGACGCCACGCGCCACATGCGGTGGTAGTCGCCGACAAAGTGGCCGATCGCGTGCACCCAGACGTCTTGATCGGCCTTGGGGACGCCGGCCAGCAGCTTGTCGTAGATCGGCTCGAGCGTCTCACGCGCGCGCTCGCGCTCGTCAAAGAGCACCAGCAGCTTGACGCGCTCCCAGGCCTTTTGCTCGGCGGCCTTGAGCTTTTTGGTCGGCAAGTCCTCGATCTTTTTTCGCGGCGCATCGCTGGCCTTGCCACCGCCGCTTGGCCACCACACCTTGGAGGCCGCCACAGTCTTGCCCCCGATTCGCCCCCGAAGCTGCTCGCCCAACACGCCGTAGTAGGTCAATGAATAACGCTCGCGCAGCTGATCGAGGGTTGCCAGCGCCTGCTTCTTCTCCTTCAACTGCTCATAGGCGTGCGCCTTCCAATACAGCGCCTTGCCCTCGGTCAAACTGTTTCCAAACGAGCCCATCTGATCGTAGACGGCGATCGCCTCCTCCCACTGCCCAAGGCGCATGTGCGCCCACGCCCAGAAGCCGTAAACCACCGACGAGTGCTTGCCCCGCTTGCCGTAGCGCTCGACATAAGCCTTGAAGCCCACGATCGCCCGCTCGTTCTCCCGGTGATCGTAGGGCAGCCAACCCTGATAGTAGTGCACGGCATCGACATGCTGGCCCTTGGGGTAGGCCGCGACATAGCGCTCCATGGTCTTGAGCGCGTCGTCGTAGCGCTCCTGGCGCATTTGAGCGCGTGCCAGCATGTAGAGCGAATCCTCCGGTTTAGGGCCGCTCTTTGCCAGCCCCTCGAAGAGCTTCTCAGCCTCACTTGGTCGATCGCGAAGCTTATTGAGCGCGATGTCGGCCAGGTGCCAGCGCGCCTCGTTGGCGTATTGTTCATGCTCGACCAGGCGCTCGAACTCCGCTCGCGCGCTCTGATAGTCCCAGGAGCCAAACAGGCCCTTGGCGCGCTCAAAACGCTCGGCCACGCTGAGCTCCTCGACGCTCAACATCAGCCCCGGGCGAAGCGTAGCCTGCTCGACGGGATACTGGGTCAGCAACTCGAGCGCCCGAGCACGGGCCTGGGCTTTTTTCGTCGGGTCTTTTTTGACGCCCGCGATCAACAGATCGTGATCGAGGCGGGCAAGTCGCGCCTGAAAAAAGCGTCGATCGGTGGCCCGCATCGCCAGCTTCTGGCCGCTCAGAGCGCCGACCACAGCCGCAGCCTCCTCGGTGCGCTCGAGGCGCCACAACACCTCGGCGCGCTCGAGCTCGGCCCATTGACGCTCCGTGGCCGACGGCGAAACCTTCGCCAGACTCTCAAAGGCGCTGGCCGCCTCGGCGAGCTTGCCGGCGTCGAGCGCGGCGCGGGCGAGCAGCTTAAAGCGCACGTCCTCGATCGGGCCGACCGCCTCGAGCTTTCGCGCCAGCTCGTAGCCCTTCTGTGGCGTCGACTCGACCGCATCGCGCGCCTCCAGATAGCGCTTGGCCGCCACGGTGGGCGCCAGGCCCTTGTTCTTCGCATCCGCGACGCCCGGCCACACGATCACCGCGCAAATCACCCAAACCCATGCCCAATCCTTCAAGTTTCATCCCGAATTTGGGGACCCAAGGGCCCGCTTTTTGCTCCGCTTACGCGCATATCACCGATTCGCTCCAACCACCTTGAACCTGCCAAGCCCCTCCGTCAATTTCATGACGATCCGGTTTTCAGTAACCCACGTCCGACGCGATCTCGATATCTCGGCTGAGCGGAAACATCTGGTCGAGCAGCGCCCCGCGCCGCACCGCATCGGCCTCGTACAAATACAGGTAGCGCAGCATGTGCTCGGCGATCTTACGCCCGTAGTTGCGCCCCTCGTTGTACTCGAACTCCTCGATCAGCCAGGCAAACTCCGCGTCCGGGTTCTTCTTGAACCAGCGCGCGATCGGCCCCGGCCCCGTGTTGTACGAGCTCGCCATCGGCACGAACAGCCCCGAATAGGTGTCGAGCAGCTTGCGCATGTAAAACGCGCTGTAGCGAAAACCCACCTCCGGGCGAAAAAACGTGCGCACGTCGTAGCTAATCCCCAGATCGGCTGCGACAAGCCTCGCCGTGGCTGGAATCATCTGCAAGGCTCCGACGGCATCGGTCGCCGAGATCGCGCCCGGCTTGTAGCGGCTCTCCTGGCGCATGATCGACCACATCAGCTCCGGGGGCAGCTCAAACTCGGCCGTGGTCTCCAAGACGATCTCTTTGTAGGCGCGCGGATAGGCCATGGCCGTGCGCAGCGCTTTGGGGTCGGGCACGGACGGCATCGCCGAGATGCTGCCGCCCGTGGCCACCTGCCACATGCGGTTGTAATCACCCACATAATAGCCCAGCGCGTGAATCCAGGCGTCGCGATCAGCGGGCGGCACCAGCGCGATCAGCGTGTTGTAGATGGGATTGAGCGCGTCGCGGGCGTGCTCGCGTTCGTCGAGCGCGACGAGCAACTTGACGCGCTCCCAGCTCTTGCGCTGCGCGGCGTTGAGCCGGGCGGCCGGAAACTGGTCGATGCTCTTGCGGGGCTGGTCGTTGGCCGTGCCGCTGCCCTCGGGCCACCAAACCTGCGAGGCCCGAGCATCACGGCCATTGATCCGCGCCAAAAGCTGCTCGCCGAGCATGCCGTAGTAGGTCACCCCGTAACGGCTTCGCAGCACAGCCAACTTGGCCTGGGCTTGTTTCTGCTCGCCAAGTTTCTCCAGCGCATAGGCCTGCCAGTACAACGCCTTGCCCTCGACGAGCATATTGCCATAGCGACGCAGCTGCTCCCAGACGCCAACGGCCTCGCTCCACTGCCCGAGGCGCATGTGCGCCCACGCCCAAAAGCCCAACACGTACGACGAGTGGCGCGAGCGATAGCCATAGCGGTCCATGTAGGCC
>JACCWM010000122.1 GCA_013697635.1 Lujinxingiaceae bacterium
ACGTCGACGTCGACGTCGACGTCGACATCGACGTCGGCGTCGACATCGGCGCCATTGAGACCGGAGAACACCGAGAGGATGACGAAGACGCCCCCGACGATCAGTGAAAAGATGTAGGCACCAAGAAGCATGTTGTGCTGACCTTACGCCTTATCGGTTGGTTGGAAAATCCTCTGGCCGAGGAGCAGAGCGTGCATACCATCGCGTGTCTATGACCCTCAGCCCTTCGTCCTTCATTTACCCACCTTGATACTTTGTAGGTGCAAAACAATCAAGGAGATCCGCTCGACGTGGCCAACAGCTGCTCGACGTCGTCAACCATCTGGAAATACTCTTCATCGCTAAACTGTAGAGACTGGCGAAGACGCCCTAGTAACGCCATCTCCTTGAGCGCCATCGTGCGATCGCTGGCAGCGAGCACGAGCAACTGGCGCATCAGGCGCTCGCGATAGGCGAAGTCGCCCGTGAGCGCATCCCAGTCCGGCTCATCGGGCGCCTGGTCGAACCACACCGCGATGACACGAGCCTCGTCTTCGCTCAGTTCGGTGGCGGCCAGCAGACGCTCCAAGAAGACGCGCTCCGTCGTCTGAAACTCGCCGTCGCTCCAGGCCATTGCAAAGAGAAACTGAAAATAACGCCGCTTGCTGTGCGAACCAATCATGCTGATTTCCTTTGGAGCTGGGCCGATATCGCTGAAAATAAATCCTTTCTATTAACTCATCGTATTACTATCATGTAAAGAGGTTGGTGGCGTCTGCCCTTTTAATAACCGACAAGGTTGTGTTAGGCTGCCCGCGTCCTTACCTGGGATGACCGCATTGAGCATGACAATGATGAAGTATCTTCACTACAGTGGGTTGCGCTACATGGTCACCGTCATGGCTTTTGCCATGGCCCTGATTCTGACGCCACGAGCGCTTGTTGATGGGGGCCGAAGCGCCGCCACCAGCGAGGTCCCGGTGCGCGTGCTCGAGCAGCCCGACCAATGCCTGTGGTGCAAGCCTCCTCAAAACGTGCAACCGCTCAATTGCCAGGACACTGACGAAGAGCCCCGTCTGTGGCTCAACCCCGATCACGTCCTGCCCGAAGAAATGCCCTCTCCTTGCCTGAAAGAAGACGAATTGACGACGAGCCCCAGCGCCTGACGCTGGCACTCTTGATACCCTCCAAAGTTCAACGCATCACCCCCTAAAATTTGTAGCTGTAGTGCTCAGCGTGAGCACACGGCGGTCGGCCTTGCCAAAAAACAGGGGCGGCTCATTCAACTGCTTTTAAATAAAAGACTGACATGTCTAAGTCCAAGAACAAGAACAAGCACGTGGCCCGCACCAGCGACGGCCGTCCCGAAGAAGACTACGTTCGATTCATCCCGCTGGGCGGCCTCGACGAGGTCGGCATGAACTGCTCGCTCATCGAGTGCAACGGCGCGATGCTGCTCGTCGATTGCGGGATCACCTTTCCCGAGACCGACAGCTTTGGTATCGACATCATCCTGCCCGACTGGGCCTATGTGCTCGACAACCTCGACCGCCTCGACGGCATCCTGATCACCCACGGCCACGAGGATCACATCGGCGCGCTGCCCTTCTTCCTTCGCGAAGTCGACGTGCCCGTCTACGCCGGGCGCCTCGCGCTGGGCATGCTGCGCAAGAAGCTACAATCGACCGAACTCGAAGGCGAGGTCGAGCTTTACCCCGTCGAGGCCGGCGACAGGCTCGAGATCGGGCCCTTTGTCGTCGAGTTCGTCCACGTCAACCACTCGATCCCCGACGCAATGGCGATCGCGCTGGAGACGCCGCTTGGCCGCGTGCTCTTTACCGGCGACTGGCGCATCGATCAGACGCCACTCTACGAGGCGCCCACCGATCTGCTGCGCCTGGCCGAGTTTGGCCGCGAGGGCCTGCTGGCGATCTTTGCCGACAGCACCAACGCCCACACCCCCGGCTTCACCACCAGCGAGCGCGCCGTCAAGCGCGGCCTCTCCGAGCTCTTCGAGAGCGTGCCGGGGCGCATCATCATCGCCCAGTTCTCCAGCAACCTGCACCGCATGTCCGGCGTCATCGACCTGGCCAGCCGCTACGGGCGAAAGGTCGCGCTCAGCGGCCACAGCATGGTCAAGAACTTCGGCATCGCCCGCGAGCTGGGTCTGGTGACCCTGCCCGACGACAAGGTGCTGATCAACATGCAAAACGTGCGTGATTATCCCGACGACGAGATCGTGATCATCACCACCGGCAGCCAGGCCGAGCCGCGCTCGGCCTTGACGCGCATGGCCTACGGCGACCACAACGACGTCAAGATCGGCCCCACCGACACGATCGTCTTGAGCGCGCGCCAGATCCCGGGCAACGAGTACTACATCAACTTCATGCTCAACAATCTGGCCAAGCGCGGCGCCAAGATCATCACCGCCAACGACGGCGAGATCCACGGCTCCGGCCACGCCCAGCAAGACGAGCTCAAGCTGATGCTCACCCTGACGCGCCCGACCTACCTGGTGCCCGTGCACGGCGAGTACCGCATGCGAAAGCGACACGCCGAGCTCGGCGTCGAGGTGGGCGTGCCCCACACGCGCCTGATCGAGAACGGCGACATCCTCGAGATTACCGCCTCCGGCGCCCAGGTCATCGGCCACGTGCACAGCGGACGCCTGCTCGTCGACGGCAAGAATGTCGGTGATCCCGACGACTTCCAGCTTCGCGACCGGCGCATGCTCGCCACGGCCGGCATCCTGGTCGCCGTGGCCGTAATCGACCGCGACACAGGCGAGATGAGCGCCCCGCCCGACCTGCTTCAGCGCGGCGTCGTCGGCCCTAACGAGAGCGAAGAGATGCTCAACGAAGCGGCCAAGGCCGCCTGGGACGCCGTCAAGGGCCTTCCGGCCGATGCTCGACGCGACGTCAGCGAGGTCAGCGAAGCCATTCGCGCCACCATCCGGCGCTACTTTCGCCGCCACATGGACCGCAAGCCCATGGTCATTCCCATCGTCCACGAGCTCTAAGAGACAAAGCTCGAGGACTTGCCGTGAGCCGTCCATCTTTCCAACAGGGCTTCTTCGCCGCCACAGCACCGGCCATCGCGCTGGTGCTCTCCTGGTTGCACGGCGAAGGCGTCTGGACATCCATTGAGCCCCTGCTGGCACCGATTGCTGTTGCCCTGACGACCTTGCAAATGGTCGGCGCAGCACTGATGGGCAGGCTTCGCCGCACCGGGCGCGCCACCATCACCACGGCGCTGATCGGCTTTGGAATCATGGCCTCACCGGCGATGGCATCGCCGACGCTTGCGCTCGTCTTCTTGTTGACCTGCGGCAGCCTGCTCGTCTGGCTTTGGACCACCTCCAAGAGCGCTGCCGAGGCGCTCGACGCGGCGAACCTTAGCGCCAACTGGTTGCAAGGCGCCGGCCTGGGCCTGTTCGCCATGTGGTTTCTGGCCATCCCGGTCAATCTGGCTCACGAGCAACTCGGCTGGCTCGCTCTGTTGGCCTCGAGCGCAGTGGCCTCCGCGTTTGGAGGTCTCTGGGCATTTCGAAGCCGCGAGGGCCATCCGGTTCGCGCCGCTGCCCTGGTCCTGGGGTTGGCCATCGCCATGACCGCCGCCGTCTTCGCCGGCCCCTGGCTGATCCTCGCGATGACCGCCGTTGCGCTCTTGCCGATCGCCATGGCGATCGGCGCCTGGATGGCCCAGCGAAAGGCCCAGCGCCTCGAAGAGATGTGGTGGGAGCCCATCTTCGACGACCCGGCACGCTTGCTCGTCGTCACCTTTATGGGCACCGCAACGCTTGGCGGCTTTATTTTGGCCCTGCCGGCCTTCTCCACCCAACCCGGTGGACTGGCGCTGATCGATGCCTTCTTTACGGCCTTTAGCGCCACCTGCGTCACCGGCCTGATCGTGCTCGATACGCCCACGGCGTTTACCCCAGCCGGCCAGTTCGTCATCTTGTTGCTCATCCAGATCGGTGGCCTGGGCATCATGACCTTCTCGACGGCGGCTTTGGCCCTGTTCGGCCGGCGCATGAGCCTGCGCCACGAGTCGACGATCGCCCAGCTGATGAGCGACCAAGATCGCGGCGAGATCCACCGCGCCCTTCGCCACATTCTGGCCGTGACCATCATCACCGAGGGGCTCGCTGCCAGCGCGCTCACACTGCTCTTTTTCGCCCAGGGCGACTCGATCGGCGAGGCGTTGTGGCGCGGCGTTTTCACCGCGATCTCGGCCTTTTGCAATGCCGGCTTTGCCCTGCAATCCGACAGCCTGATCGGCTATCAGACCAACACGGGCGTGCTCCACGTGATCGCTCTGGTGATCATCATCGGCGGCTTGAGCCCGGCCGTCGTCGCCTCGATTCCGATGTTCGTCAATCGGCGTCGCGTCGGCCTGCAGGCCGCGATCGTGCTGATCGCGAGCGCCACGCTGCTGGTCTTGCCCGCCATCTACATCACCCTGATCGAGTGGTCCAACACCCTTGGCGGCATGGGGATCATCGATCGGCTGAGCAACGGCTGGTTTCAGTCGGTGACCCTGCGAACGGCCGGCTTTAATTCGGTCGACATCGCCCAGGTGCGCCCGGCCACCCTGGTGGTCATGATGATCTTGATGTTCATCGGCGGCAGCCCCGGCTCTACCGCAGGCGGCATCAAGACAACGACCATCGCGCTCTTGTTTCTCGTCGTCGTCGCCGCCCTGCGCGGTCGCGAGCAGGTCAGCGCGCTGGGCTACCACATTCCCATGCGCTCGATCTTCAAGGCGGCCGCCGTGGCCACCATGGCCATGGCCTCGGTGCTCGTGGTGATCATCGCCCTTTTGATGACCCAGCGCATGAGCTTCGATCTGGCCGTCTTCGAGGCGATCTCGGCGATCGCCACGGTGGGCTTGTCGATCGGCGGCACCGAAGTTCTCGACAACGTCGGCAAAACCATCATTATCATCGGCATGTTCGCCGGGCGCGTCGGTCCCCTGACGCTCTTCTTGCTGCTGGCAACGCAAAAGACCCACACCGATTGGCAGCGCCCCGAACAGCGCGTCAACGTGGGATAACAAAGGAGTAGCGCTTTGCGAACTCAAGCAATGGTCATCGGTTTGGGCCAGTTTGGTATGGCCCTGGCCAAGTCTCTGGCCCAGCGCGGCGTCGACGTGCTCGCCGTTGACTCCAAGCCCGAGCTCGTCAATCTGGCGAGCCACTTCGCTTCCGAGGCGGCCTGCTTCAACGCGATGGACGAGGAAGCCCTGGGACGCGCCGTGCCCAATCGGCGCGATCTCTGCGTCTGCGCCATCGGAGACGAGTCGCGCGAGGGGGCGATCGTGGTCACCGCCCTGCTTCGCAAGATGGGCGCGCCGCGCATCGTGGCCCGAGCCACCGACGATCTGCTCGAGCGCATCTTGCAGCTCGTCGGCGCCCACGAGGTCTTCAACCCCGAGCGCGCCTTTGGAGAGCGTCTGGCCACCCGGCTCTTGTACCAGGGCATCATCGAGGAGATCCCTTTGGGCGACGATCTGGTGATCACCGAGCTTGCCCCCCCGCCGGCGATGCTCGGGCGCAACTTGATCGAGCTCAAGCTGCCCCACAAGTACGGGATCACCGTCGTGGCGATTCGCCGCGTCGTCGAAGACCATGGCACCGTCATCCAGCCCGACCCGCACGCGCCCTTGCAGTCCGACGACATTCTCGTCGTGGTTGCTCGCCCCGGCGCAACCCAGCGCCTCACCGAGCGGATGTAGTCGATGCGCATCAAAACCGAAATCCAGGCGGCGATCGGCGCGCTCTTGCTCGTGCAGATCATCACCTCCTTTGGCGCCATCGCCCTGCTCTCGCGCATGGCGCCGGCGATCGAGGAGATCCTCGAGGAGAACGTCTACTCGATCGATGCTGCAGAGGATATGCTCGTGATCCTGGCCACGGTCAGGATCCGCGGCCCCTTTGAGCCCGAACACGAAGACTGGAAAGACTTCGAGGCTGCCCTCGAGCGCACGCGCGCCAACGTCACCGAGCCCGCCGAGCCGCTCGTCATCGAGGTGATCAGCGCCTCCTACCGCCCGGCGCTTGGCGGCGAGAGTGAAGCCCTCTTGACCACCATCGACGCGCTTCGCCAGCTCGCCCATATCAACCGCCAGACGATGATTCGCCGCGATGAGCAGGCCAAGGCCCTGGGCATTGCCGGCGCCTGGGCCGCAGTCTTTCTGGGCTTTGGCGGCTTTGCCTTGAGCGTGGTGATCGTCGTTCGCCTCACGCGCCGCGTCGTCGCGCCCTTTCGCGAGCTGCACGCCACGGTCACCGGCTTTCAGCGCGGCGATCTCTACCGGCGCAGCCGCACTGGCGCGTTTCCCCTCGAGTTCGAGGAGGTCGCCCGCGTGCTCAACACCTTGCTCGACGAATACCAGGTGCGCCGATCACAGGGCGGCGGCCCGACCATCCAGGGCCTCGATCGCAGCGCGCTCTTGCACATGATCGACCGTGCCCCCACTCCTACGCTAGTCTACGACTGCGCCGGCAAGCTCATCGCCTCCAACCGCGCCGCGCTCGATCTCGACGCGACCCCCCAGGACGTCTACCTGAGCCAGGCCGCCGAGCTTGTCGCCTCTGGCGCGCCCACCCCCACGCCGGGTTTCCGCTTCCACGCGCTGGCCGATGAGGGCTGGCTGTGCGAGATCGATCTTGAGGCCCTCGACGGCAAGGCCGCCAAAGCCGGCACACCCGAACCCGAGGTTGGCTAACAGGCAAGCAGGCACGCGCTTCGGCCAGCCTTGCTTTCTGCGCCTCCAGGTGTACCCTGCTCGCCGGTTATCGACCTTGACCCAAAGGCAGGTGAGAGATGATTGCAGTGGTGTTGGCAGGTGGATCGGGAACGCGTTTTTGGCCGCTGAGCCGGGCCGCGCGCCCCAAACAGCTCATTCGCCTCTACGGCGAGGCCACCTTGATCGCCCAGACCGTGCAGCGCTTGGCCGGTGTGACGCGCGCCGAGCGCGTCCTGGTCGTCTGCGGCGAGCCCCTGCTCGCGGAGACGCGCGAGGCGCTGCCGGCGCTTGGCGAGGCCAACTTCATCGCCGAGCCCTTCGCGCGCAACACGGCGCCGGCCATCGGCCTGGCCGCCGTGTACGCGCTCGCGGCCTTTGGCGACGAGGTCATGGGCATCTTTCCCTCCGATCACTATATCGAAGAGCTTCAGGCCTTTGACGCCTGTTTGATCGCCGCAAGCGCCGAGGCCGAGCGCGGCGCGATCGTCACCATGGGCATTACGCCCACCGCGCCTGAGACCGGCTACGGCTACATCGCCTACGACGCCGAGGCCGCGCTGGGCGCAGGGCTGGGCGCAGGGCTGGGCGCAGGGCTGGGCGCAGGCGACCACCCCGCCTTTCCCGTGCAGGCCTTCGTCGAAAAGCCCGACCGCGAGCACGCCCAGGCCTATCTCGACGCCGGCAACTACGTGTGGAACTCCGGGATGTTCGTCTTCAAGCCCTCGGTTCTGCTCGATGAGATGGCCCGCCAGCGCCCCGCGATGCACGAGGCGATGATGGCGATCGCCCAAGCGATTGGCACGCCCGACGAGCAACGTGTGGTCCGCGAGCGCTTTGAGAGCGTCGAGCGGGTCTCGATCGACTACGCGATCATGGAGGGTGCCCGGCAGGTGGTCGTGATTCCGGCGGCCTTTCGCTGGTCCGATGTCGGCCACTGGGCGGCCATTGGCGACGTCACCGGCACCGATGCGAACAACAACGTCGTCGAGGCCGACGCCGCGCTCTTCGAGGTCACCAACTCCGTGATCTACAGCGAAGGCAGCAAACGAGTGATCGCCGTGGCCGGCGTCGACAACCTCGTGATCGTCGACACGCCCGACGCGCTCTTGATCATCGCCAAGGATCGCGCCCAGGATGTGCGCGCGCTCGTTGATTTGCTCAAAGCCCAGGGCCGAGACGACGTCTTGTAGAGAGCGCGCCCGACGTGAACGATTCGATCACAGCCAACCCCCAGCACTCCAATCACGTCGCCGTTCGCCGCGTGCTCTGGTTGACGCTCGCCTTGAACATCATGGTGGCCGTGATCAAGCTGGCTTACGGCTACCACGCCAACATCGTCAGCCTGCAAGCCGACGGCTTTCACACGATCTTTGACGCGCTTTCCAACGTGATCGGCCTGGTCGCCCTGAGCATCGCGATGCATCCCCCCGATCGCGAACACCCCTACGGCCACCAAAAGCTCGAGGTCGCCGCGAGCCTGGCCATTGGCATGATGATCGTGCTGGGCTTCATCGAGGTCGGCCGCGGCATCTGGCACGCCGCAGCCGGCGGCACCGTGCCCACGATCAACCCGGCCTCCTACGGCGTGGTGATCTTCACGATCTGCGTGAGCCTGACCGTCAGCTGGTACGAGCGCCGCGCCGGCAAGCGCTACAACTCCATGATCTTGACCACCGACGCCGCCCACACCTTCACCGACGCTTTGGCCGGCGTCGCCGTCTTGGCCGGCATGTATCTAGTCCACATCGGCTTTCCCGTCGGCGACATCCTGGCGGCGTTGGCCGTGATGATCTTCATCGGCGCCACGGCCTTTCGCGTGCTGCGCGAGGGCCTGGGCGTGATCGTCGACGCCTCCCTGCTCGACGCCGAGGCCGTGCGCAACGTCGTCGAGGCCCTGCCCCAGGTGCGCTCCTGCCATTACGTACGAAGCCGCGGCATGCCCGGCCACGTCCACCTCGATTTGCACATCACCCTCGACCCCCAGATGCGCCTGGCCGAAGCCGGCGAGCTCCTCCTGCTCGTCAAAAGCCGCCTCCACGAGCGCTTCCCCGAGCTGCTCGACATCCTGGTCCAAATCGAGCCCCACTACCCCGTCCACTACGAAGACGTCCCCGAAGCCCTGCTCTGAGCCTCGCCCAGATGCGAGGACCGAAAAAAAAAGCGCTTGCCTGCGTCCGATGCACCCATTAATCTTCTCCATCAAGGTACAATAACTCGGAGGGCCCGGGCAGTTGGAGGCATCTCTGGTCAACGCAAGTTGCGTGCGCCTATACGCGTGCGTGGCACTTGAAAAGGAGCCTGTCATGACCAGTATTTCAAAGACGACCGTCGATCGCGAGCGCATCACCAAAAACGTCGTGGATGCCGTCGAGCACCACCTGATACCGATGGCCGATGAGGTGGTCGGTACAATCTGCCCGCAAAAGCCCGCCCAGGACGTGAGCGTGGCCGAGTTCCTCTCGTCCATTGGCTTTACGATCACCCGCAAAATGGCTGCCGCGCGCCAGGCCGACATGGAGCACGCCCTCGATGAGCACGAAACCAACGAGGCCCGCGCCCTTCGTGACGAGGCCTTTGGCACCAAGACCGAGCGCATGCGCGCTTACCGAAGGGGCCTGCAAGCCTCCTATGGAGACGCGTTGCTCACGACCTATGGCATGGGTGAGCCCGTGCCCAATGTCCCCCACCGTCTGGTGCCCTACGCCGACAATGTCGCCATGCGCATGGAAAAACGCCCCCTGGTCGAGGCTCCTCGCCCGGGCATGCCCGTGTTTGACATCGAGTCGATCGCCGTCGACATCCGCACCATGTCCAAAGCGCTCGATGTCGCCCTGGCCGCCGTGGGCCGTGAGACGCGCGAGGATCAGCTCGCCCGCGCCAAACGCGACAAAGCGCGCGAAGACTCCTGGCGCACCTACCAGGCCCTGACCACCTGCGTCGAGGGACTCTTTCGCCTGATCAGCCGCGACGACCTGGCCGAGCGCGTGCGCCTGACCAATCGTCGCCGCGCCGGTCTGCCCGAGCCAAGCGACCTGGAATTCGGCGAAAACGACACCACCACCCCGGCCAACCCTGCCCTGCCCGCCCTCGAAGACGCCTAACAATCGGGGGCGCGCGTCCAATTCCCTGCGCACGCGCGCCCGCCCGAACCCATCCTCTCAAATCCAGCCCGCGACCGAGCAATTCGGACCAGGAGCGCCGAAATCTTCGTCGCAAGCGAGCGATTCGGGTCTAAACATCTGCAATCTGGCTCCAGCCACCACCCGCCGACCCAAGCACCCTCCCAACCCAGATCGGGAGCACGCTTGGATCACGAGCACGCTCCCAAGCGCGGTTTAAGCCATCCTTGACACGCCAGCTTGCGCCCCGACCTGGATCTCTAGCGTGTTTCACTCGCCAGCGAGCAGCAAGCCGTGGTTCCAGAGCTGTTTCAGTGGGGGGAGCAGCCAGGCGAAGATTTTGCGTGCCCTTGGCACGCTCCAGCGTCCAAGGCGAACGTTTTGCACCGCCTTGGAAACCAAGGGCCTCTTATTTCCATAATTCACACCAACAAGCCAGCGTCGCCACGTCGTCTGGCCAGAGAGTGACCGGACCTAGCGGGCAATGGCGGCGATACGCTGACTCAGCTTGTTCAAGTACGCATTGAGTGTCAGGCCGTGAGCATGGGCCATGAGTTCGAGAGTCTCGGACCTTGGCTGCGCCCCCTGCTCGATGCGACGCACCTGCCGGGCCGACACGCCCTCAATCTCGCTTTGACTTAGGCCAAGTTCGCCGCGCAACCACTTGATCGCCTGCCCCAATAGTTCGTCGTGTTTTAGCCGTTCAGCCTTGAATTTCGTCTGCAGCTGAGGATCGAGCGCCACGCGCAGTGACTCTAGATCGAGATGAACATCGAGGCTGGGCCAATGGATATGCGAACCATCCCTGGCAACCTCGAACGCCACGAGATCCTCGTGTGCCGCGGCTTTCAACGCCTTCAAGCTACGAACGTCGACCTCCAACGTGTCGAGCGAAGCGCTCCTCACAAAGAGCAACGTGCCCTGGATGGTCGCATCGGCTATCAGTTCGCCCTGTGCGCCGATGCGCCAGGCATTCAGTACGCGCTCAAAGACCTGCATATCATCATGTACGAACGTGTTTCGAAGCATTCGCAGGTTTGCCCGGTCCAGCATGATCGTAATCCACCCGAGATCACGATCCTGCTCGACGAGCAGGCCAAGCAAGTGTTTTGCGCCGTTCGCTGCCGTAATCACGTCCGCGATCTGGGGTAGAGCGAGCGATTTGCACAGGACAAAGAGCTTCTTGGTCGTTTTGGCCTCTTCCACACTCAAATGGTCGATGACCCGCATCCCCGAATCTTTGAAGCGCTTCTGGTTTTCTCGATCCGTCAGAAGGCTGATACCCGTCGTCGTTGCCATGGACGCCTCTTAAAAGTCGACCTTTTCTTCCCATTCCTTGAGCAGACCGTCTCTACAAACCAAGACTCTCTCAAGGATCAGATCGCGAATTTTGGCAGCAGGACCTCGAAATGCACGGGGCCACTTTACGTCATAGTGTAGCTCGTCTTCGGTCGACGTGAGGAACTAGACCCGGATCTCCCATTCGCCTGGCTTTCGGACGTGAAAATGTGGGGGTGGATGGTCGGACGAATAAAAGAGCAACTCCAAACCGGGAATCGCAAATGAATCTACCTTGCCCATTCACTCCTCACCGAAGTCCAATGATAAACGCTTGGGGGACATTATTCAATCCCCCGCGAATTCAAAATGTCCGAACGCGGCAGCTCGACTGATCGATCCAAGGTTTGATCTACGCGAAAAACGCCTTGTGCCCGTCGAAGCGCACGACCTTTTTGCCCTTGAGCTGCTTTCGCACCACGTCGATGGGCTCGCTCAAGTTGACGCCCTTTTCGGGTTTCTCGAGGGCGTTGGAGACCGAACGAAGGCCAGGGCGCGTGGCGCTGGGGATGCGAAAGTCGAGCTTGTCGTCGTCGAGCAGCTCGCGCAGGAGCTCGATGCGTTGCTCGTCGGGCCAGCCCGTGGGGCTCTCGATGCGCAGATTCTTGCTGTCGATCCAGACCGACTCCTCGTCCTCGGAGAGCACGGCCAGGCCCAGGGGGATGAACAGGTTGCGCAGCACGTCGTAGACCCAGCTCTGGAACTGCTCACCATGGTAGGCGTCGGTAAAGAAGCTCGCGCGCTGCAGGGGCAGGTAGAAGGAGAAGTGGGGGTGCTCAAGCAGGTGGATCAGCTGGGAGAACATCGCCATGCAGGCCGTGAGTTGGAACATCTCGGTGAGCGCGCCGATCGTGTACCAGCGCTCGGCCTCGATCATCGAGAGCAAGTCGAGCCAGATGAGCTTGATGCTCCAGACAAAGCCGTTGGTCAGGCCCATCTCCATGAGCAGCATCTCGTCGACGCCGTCCTCGATGTTGCGCAGGCAACCCGCGCCGGTGGTGTTGCTGGGAACGCCCTCGTAGTGCATCCACAGCGGGACGAACTCCTCGCGCTCGATGAGCAGGGCCAAGACGCGCTCGCGCCAGCTGTCGTCGAGGCCAATGGCCACGCCCAAGTGCTCGTCGGCCTTGCTCGCGGCAAAGCCCGTGCACCACTCCATGAGCGCCTGGCGGATGAAGGCTGCGCGGTTCATGTCGAGCAGCGTGCGGTGCTCGACGCCGGGCAGCAGGTTTTGGTGCGGATCGTCGTCGAGCACGCGCATCTCGA
This sequence comes from Lujinxingiaceae bacterium, assembly GCA_013697635.1. Lineage (GTDB taxonomy): Bacteria > Myxococcota_A > Bradymonadia > Bradymonadales > Bradymonadaceae > JACCWM01. Next base: position 12,456 of record JACCWM010000122.1, read on the forward strand.
GGCCGATGCTGAGCACGGGCTCCCAGTAGGCGGCAGCGCGATCGCTGATCGCTTCAAAATGAGCGAGCATCGCAGCCGAGGGCTCGTCCTCGTCGAGGGCGAGCTTTTGGTGCTCGGCCTCGACGATCACAAGCTTGAGCGCGGCCTGCAAATCTTCGGGCTCGACGGCGACGACCTTTCGCATGGCCTGATCGCTGAGCGCATAGAAGGTGTTCGCCGTCCACTCGAGCAGCCAGCCCCGGCCAAGCCTCCAAAGGCCCGTCCAAAGCTCCTCGGGCACGGCGACCATCGGATAGGGAGAATCCTCGTCCTCGACGCGGTAGAGGATGCCGATCTCGACGAGCGTCTCGGCGATGTGGCGCTCTTCGTCGCGCTCGTGCGAGCGCATCAAGGGCACGACCTTTCGTTCCTCGCCGATGTTCGTATCGAGATCGTAGCCGAAGATCTCCTGCCAGTAGCAGATGCCGCCGAGCTCGAGCACCATCATGGCCGCCGCGATCCACTCCGGATCGGGCAGCCGGTTCATCAAAGCGTCGACCGTCTCGGGCAGGGCAAAATGCTCGGAGAGTGCCATGACCACGTCGAGCTTGGAGCCCGAGGTGCTCACATCGTTGGCGCGGGCGAGCTCGAGCAGCTCCGCGTGAGACTTTCGCCCGAGCAAAATCGGCAGGCTGGGGCGAACACCGCGCAGCTTGGGCGCGAGCAAGGCCGCGATTACGGCCGGCACGTAGCCCTCGAGCACCTTGTTGTCGGCGCGCTGGGCGTTGAGCAGGCCCAGATCGGCCAGACGCGTGCGAAAGCGCTTGGCGATCCAGTCGACCTCGACGGGCAGATCGTGCTCAAAGGCCATCTCCTCGAGCAGGCGCCAGGCCTGGGTGCTGCCGATCTTCTTGTCCACGACGGCCAAAAAAGCCTCCGGATCGGCAAACCAGGTCTGGGCGATATCGACGGCAAACGCGCTCGGCGCCCCGTAGGCCGTGGCCATGAGTTGTCGCTGGCGTTCACTGAACTCGTCCAGATATTCTACAAGGGCCGAGAAGTGGCGACGGTGATTGAGGGGATCTTGGGTCATTCTCTAACCTGCAGGGAAGTCATCGCCTTGCACATGCGAAATAAATGGTATGATCGGCGACGACTTCGCGAGGGCACGCTCCATTGAGGAGCTTTAGGGGACGCGGGCGCATCCTACAACCGCATTGGCCCGCAGGATATTTGACAATATTGAAGAAATTTCCGCCACCGTCGTCATATTATACAGCTTACGCTGCGGTAGGCGTTTCCCTACTCGAACGGACTGGTTCATGAATCTATACGCTCGCACGTGCCACGCACTCGTTGGCCGCAGCCTGGTGTGTCTGCTCGGCCTGCTGGTTGCCCCGCTCTTGGCCAGCGCAGAGTCCAAAACGTCCGAATCCTCCTCGTCCAAGCCCACGCCTGCCGGCGCGGAAGTTAACCACGATCAAGACACCTACGACGAAGACATCGACCCCGAAGAGGCCAACGCCGCACTAGCCAGCGAAGCGCCGAGCAGTCCAGATACCACGGCTGCGCGCCAACCGGTGAGCTTTCGCTGGCCCGGCGAAGAATTTTACTACTCCGTGCGCATCAACGGCGCCGAGGCCATGCGCGCCGGAATCCGCGTCGGACAGGTTCGCTACCACAATGAACGCCCGTATGTTCCCATCTCTGGAACCGCCCAGTCGACGGGATTCTTTCACTCCATATATCCCCTGGACGACCGCGCAAACACTTTTTTCGATCCGTCGACCTATCGGCCCTGGCGTTCGGAGAAATTCTTCGACGAAAAGGGCCAACAGCGCACCTATAACGTCGATTATCTGCACGACAAATTCGTGGCACGCATCGAGCGCATCCGTGATGACGGCTCGATGCGCTTCAGCGCGCCGATTCCCGACACCACGCACGACATGCTGACCTGGATGTACGAGATGCGCGATCACGAAAAGCTCGAGATCGGCCAAAAGCTCAGCGTCTATCTCTACGATGGCTGGTTGCTCAGCCGCCTGGACTTGATCGTCGTGGCCCGCGAGGACGTCTATACGCCCATGGGCTGGTTCAAGGCCTGGAAGATCGACTTCTCCCGCGAGGTATTGCGCTCGCGCGCCGGTCAAAGAAAGCGCGGCGACAAGGCCCCGGTCGAGCCGATCCTCGAGCTGCGCCAGGCGGCCAAACACACCGGCAGCCTCTGGCTCAGCCGCGACGAGAATCACCTGCCGATCAAGGTCAGCATCAACACGCTGCTGGGCATCGGCGAGGCCGTCTTGATCAAGTACAAACCGGCGAACAGCAAGCCATGAATCACCCGCGCGCGCTCAAACGCGGTGATCGCGTCGCCATTGTCAGCCCGTCCGGCCCGATCACGCCCGCTTTGCTCGAGCAAGGCCTCTTCAGGCTGCGCTCCTGGGGCCTCAAGCCTGTGGTCGCCGACGCCGTCTACGCGCGCCGCCCGCGCGCCGATTACCTGGCCGGCGACGACGCCTCGCGCGTCGAGGCTTTGCACGAGGCCTTTTTGGACCCGACGGTGGCCGCGATCATTTGCAGCCGCGGCGGCTACGGCGCCATGCGCATCCTGCCCTACATCAACCCCGAGATAGTCGTCTCCAACCCCAAGCTGGTGGTCGGCTTTAGCGACATCACCGCGCTGCACACCTATTTTGCCGGCCTGCTCGACCTGGTCACGCTGCACGGCCCGGTCGTCAAGAGCCTGGCGCTCCATGAACAAGACGGCCACGCCAGCCTCGAGCACCTCGAGCGCGCGCTCTTTGGCCAACGCGCCTGCCCGCTCGAGATCGATGGCCTTCGAAGCGTCAAGCCAGGCCGGGGGCGCGGGCGCCTGCTCGGCGGCAACCTGAGCGTCTTGACCAGCATGCTGGCCACCGACTATTGCCCGGATCTAAAGGGCGCCGTCTTGTTGCTCGAGGAGATCTGCGAGGTGGACTACCGGCTTGACCGCCTGTTCACCACGCTTCGCCTGGCCACAAAAGCCCATGGGCTGGCCGCGCTGATCCTGGGCGACTTCACCGAATGCAGCGGCACCTATGTCAACGACGCCGATCTCGAGGCCTTTGTCGACGCTCTGGGCGCCGAGTTCGACTGCCCCGTGGTGGCGAACTTTCCAAGCGGCCACGGCCCACGAAACCTGGCCGTGCCCATGGGCGTCGAGGTCGAGGTCGATGCCGACCGCGGCCGCGTCAGCTTTGCGCGTGACGCCACACACGCGCCCGTGTAGAAGCGCTCTCTATGGACAAAACGACATTGCACGACATCCTGGCCGCCGAGATCGCCTCCGAGCTTGATCAGATCGGCGCCCGCGCGTGCTGCTCGGCTGCGCAGGCCATCGTCTGGCAGCGCGGCACGCTCGTCTTTGACGAGGCGCTGGGCCACATCGATTTGAGCAGCCCGAGCGCCGCGCTGATCACGGCCAGCACACCGATGGACATCGCCAGCGTCACCAAGGCGCTGGTCACCGCAACGCTCGCGATGCAGGCCGTCGACGAGGGCCTGGTGGACTGGGATACGCCGCTCTCGCGCCTCGTGGAGCGCTGGCAGCCGGGCGATGCTCGCGCCGCCAGCGCAACGCTCTTGCACCTGCTCAATCACAGCTCGGGGCTACCGGCTTGGGTGAAGTTCTACGAGCGCTTCCCACTCGACCCCGACGCCGAAGGGGCGCGGGCCACGCACGCTGCGGTGATCGCCGAGATCGCGGCCACGCCGCTTGTGGCCGCCCCCGGCCAGCACTATGCCTACTCCGATCTGGGCTATATTCTGCTTGGCCACATCCTCGAGCAGGTCTTCTCAGCCCCGCTCGACCGGCTCGCCCGCGCGCGCATCTTCTCACCGCTGGGCATGGCTCAAAGCGGCTTTGTCTCGACGCTGGCCGGCGACCGAGCGCTGCTCGGGGCTGCTGCAACCGAGCGCTGTGCCCTGCGTGGCCGGCTGATCGTTGGCACCGTGCACGACGAGAACACCAACATCCAGGGTGGAGTCGCAGGCCACGCCGGGGTCTTCAGCACGGCACAGGACCTGCTGCGCTTTGCCACCCATCTGCTCGCCATCGACCATGGCGAGCGGCCCGAGCGTGCGCTGGTCAGCGCCGAGACGCTGGCCTTTTGCTGGTCCGAGGCTGCGCGCGGCGCCGATGGCAGCCACCTGGGCGGCTGGGATACACCGAGCGGCGCTTCGAGCAGCGCCGGGCGCGGCTTTAGCGCCGGGCGAAGCGTCGGCCACCTGGGCTTTACCGGCAGCTCCTTGTGGATCGAGCGCGACAGCGCCACGATCGCCGTCTTGCTGACCAACCGCGTCTATCCCACCCGCCAAAACGAGCGGATCAAGGCTTTGCGCATCGCCTTTCATGAGGCCATCCTGGCTCCGGCTCCGTCGTTTTGCATTTGACGCTTTGGCCGCCCCGAGACTATCAATTGAGCGCGCCTGAACCGCTGAGGCGCCGACCCTGTTCGGAAGGCATTCATGTCGCAATATCTAACGGAACTACGCTGCACCGAGTCGATCGCCCGCGAGGCTGGAAAACGCATTGAGAGCGAGCGACGTGCTGGCTTCTCAATCTCGCTCAAGGGCAAAAACGATCTGGTCACCAACGTCGACCGCAGCATCGAGACCTTTATCCGCGCTCAGCTCCACGCCCTCTTTCCCGGCGACTACGTCGTTGGCGAGGAGCATGGTGAGGATGGGCCGTCCGAGGCCAAGACGACGCGCACCTGGTTTGTCGATCCGATCGACGGCACGCTCAACTTTGCCACCGGCGTGCCGCTCTACTGCGTCTCGATCGCGCTGCAGATCGATGGTCAGACCTGTGTGGGCGTGATCTACGAGCCCTCGCGCGACGAGCTTTTCAGCGCGCGCCTGGGACACGGCGCCTGGCTCAACGGCCAGCCCATCGAGGTCAGCGAGCAGCCCGCGCTGTGTGACGCGGTATTGGTCACCGGTTTTCCGGCCCAGCGCACCGAGGAGTTCGATCGCACCCTCGAGCAGTTTGCAACCCTGACACGCGAGAGCCGCGGCGTGCGCCGACTGGGATCGGCCGCGATCGATTTGGCCTACGTCGCCAGCGGGCGCCTCGACGGCTTCTGGGAGTACGGCCTCAACGCCTGGGACACCGCCGCGGGTTATCTGATGGTCAACGAGGCCGGCGGCCTCGTCACCGACTTGAGCGGATCGCCCTACACCGCCCACGAGCCCAGCATGCTCGCCACGAACACGAAGATTCACGAAGCGATGCTTCGAATCCTCACCCCCTCAGCTTGAGAGATGGCTCGATGAAGTGCACACCGCAAATGGGCGCGAGCCTACTGATTCTGGCGCTGGTCTTGACCCCGGGCTGCGCCGACAGGGTCGAAGTCGGCAACTTGACGGCCGAGATCACCGCGATCGGCCCCATCGCGATCGATGACGACGGCCGCCTGGCCATCGCCTACGCGCTTCGCGACGACGAGGGAGACGATCAGGACGTGATCATCGAGATCTGCGAGGCGCCCGGAGAGCGCTGCGGCGAGCCCGATCCGCGCGGAAATCACGGCGGCCACACCACGACCAACCTTCCCACGCGGCCGGCACGCACCGATGTCGGACACGTCTTTCGCTGGGACCTGGGATGTGGCAGAGTGATCGACAATTCGACGGTTGCTTTCGAACTTGGAAGGCCCTATCGGGTTCGCATCACCATTATTGACGGCGGCAACGAGCGCAGCTCGACGAACTTCACCCTGGGTGAGGAGCTCGGCCTGACCACATTGCCCGATTGCCCTTGATTATCCGCCTGTACGTTTTTGGGTGAAACGCGACCATGAGTTGTCCCAGTTGCCAGTCCAAGCTGCCCGAGGATGCGCGCTTTTGCGCCTATTGCGGGATCACGCTGCGCTCGTGTCCGCAGTGCGCGCGGCTCTTTGGCGATGACGACGCCTGCTTTTGTGGCACCTGCGGAACGCCGCTCGAGAGCGCGACGGTGCGAGGCCCGGCCAATGGACGCGTGGTCGCAGCGCCCTCTTTGAGCTCGATGCCGACGCTGACCAACGGTCTCTCCGAGCCCAAGATCATCGTCGACATCGATCAGATCCTCAACGCGGACGACAACGAGGCGATCTTCGGCTACCTCTACGAGCTCAAGTCCGATCCCAACCAACACCGACTGCTCTTTGGCGATACCAAGCTCGGTGCCGGCAACAACAACGACATCATCATCGATCGCTCGGCCGTCTCGTGGAATCACGCGCTGTTCATCTGCCGCAACGAGCGCATCTTGCTCCAGGACTCAGCGAGCACCAACGGCACCTTTGTCAACGGCAAGCGCATCCGCAGCCCGCGCCAGCTTCGCCACGGCGACTCCGTGCGCTTTGGCGACGCGGAGTTCAAGGTCTGGCTCAAGTCCGCCTACCGCGAACTGGACTAAAAGCCGACGCTCAGGCCTGCGGCGTGCTCTCAGGCAGCGCCGGCAGACCACCGATGGCCTCGATGCGCGCCTTGATTTCCTCATAGCCCTCGTCGACCTCTTCACGCGGCAGATTGCCGGCCTCGAGTCGCACGTCGGCCTGCTTGCGGCATGCCTCGTAGAAGGCCAGGCCGCGGCGCATGATCTGGGCGTCGTTGCCCGCAACCTCGAGCGCCTTCCAGAGGCCGTCCTCGGCCTCGGCGAACTGACCGAGGCGTTCATGATAGGAGATCAGGTTGATCTGGCTGACGATGTAGACGCCCAGCACGGGCTGTCCGTGGGCCTCATAGGCCTTCTCGGAGAGTTCGGCGGCCACACGGCCCCAGCTCAGCGCGCGATCGAACTTTTGCGCCTCGAACATGGCGACGCTGAGCTGCTGGCAGCCCTGGGCGGCCTGCACGCTGATATTGGGCGCGCCCTGCTCACCAAGCTTCTTGGCGAGCTCGATCGCGTTGGTCATCTCGGCGTCGGCGCTGTCGAGCTCTCCTTTTCGCGCGAGGATCAACGCCATGTTCTGGTGCGCGCCCAGGGCCAGGCCTTCGGCGCCCTGCTGGCCGTCGGCGCGTAGCGCCTCGATCAAGACGATCGCCTTTTTGCCGGCCTCGAGCGCCTCGTCGAGCTCGCCGCTGGCGACCAGGATGCTCGACAAGTTAAGGTGGGTTGCCGCCCCGTTACCCCGAAAGTCGATGCCGCGCGCGTTGAGTTCGTCGCACATCTTGGAGGCCTCGCGGTGGTAATCGCGCGCCTGATCGAGCTGGTTCTTTCGCTGGCTGACCACACCGAGCTCGTTAAGCACGCGGGCGCGCAGCTTGAGCACCTCTTCGGTGCTCTCTTCGGCCATGTCGAGGATCGCGCTGGCCTCCTCCATGGCATCGCTTGCGGCCAGGACATTGGCCTGGCGCAAATTCTGGCTGCCGGCGTCGATGAGCAGGCGGGCGGCTTCGAGCTGGAGATCGAGATTCTTGGACGTCTGCATGAGTGGCTATTCCATGTGTTTGTGAGGTTTAGGGCACCATCTTGTTATCGCTTTGCGGCCCACTGGTCCAGCACTTTGCGCACACCGGTGTCCTCATCGATGCCGCGCTTGACCTGAATCACGCGCAGCTCAGCCCAATCCGCGCCCTCGCCAAACTCGATCATCGACTCGAGCGTGCCGACCTGCATCGCAGCCTCACCGACCACGCCCGAGGTCACGTCCAGCGCCTGCTGTGTGATCGCCACCTGCGCCTCGAGCGCCTCCATGCGCGCGCCCTTCTCACTGGTGCCGCCAGGCGTCATACGAAGCGTCTCGAGCTCGCGCAGCAGCGCGTCGTGGCCTTCACGCGCCTTGAAATAGCCCGACCAGGCGCGCCGGTAGGCCCGCACGCGCTCGGTAGGGTCTTTGAAGGCGTTGGCGTAGGCTATCGAGCGCGGTCCCTCCTTTGTGCCCGTCAGGTACAGGTCGAGCTTTCCAAGGTACTTTCCCCGGCTCAAGGGCTCGACGATCGGCACCGAACCCACCCAGCTTGGCGAGGTGGTCAGTCGGTTGGAGTTGGAGACGACCACGGCGTTGACGGCCAAGGACTGGGCATTGAGCTGCTCGACGAGCTCGCGCGTTGGGCTCATCCCCAGATTGCTCAAGAGCACGACCACACTGACGTCGGCGGGCAACTTCAAGAGCTCCTCTTGATAGGACTCGAGCGCGGGCAGCACCTTGAGGCTGCGATTGGCGTAGTACTCGCTTTGGCGCGGCTTATCCTTGGTCAGACCGATGAAAGCCACCTTGTGCTTGCCGCGCTTGACGACAACGTGGCCTGCAAAGGGTTGGCTGCCGTCGACGTGGCGAAGGTTGGCCGAGATGAAGGGAAACTTCGCCGTCTTTCGCAGCGCCTGCACACGCTCCAGGCCGAGCACCAGATCGAGCTCGCCCACGTTGAATGCGTCGAGCGGTTGGCGGTTCAAGGCCGCGATCACGGCCTGAGCGCCAATTTCGCCGGCTTTTTGCTCCTCGGCGGCCTGCCTGTCCAACGTCGAGCTGCCAAAGAGCAGATCACCGGCGTCGACAACAAAGCTCGTCGTCGTCGTGGGCATGCCACGACCCCACCATTTCTGGGCCTCGTCGGTCGAGGGCTTGGCATGAAGTCCAATCAGCGTGTGACGGCGGCTGAAACCACCCATCGGATTGGCCGATGAACCGCTCTCCTCGAGCTCGCCTTGCACGTTGGCGCTGAAGACCAGGCTCAGGATCTGGGAGTCTTCGGGGGCCGGGCGAGTGGCGTGGCGTCCCTGACGCGCGTGATGAAGTTGGGCCTCGATGCGTCGAAACGCTGTATCAAAGCCGCGCTTGTGCGCGCCCAACATGGCGCTTCGCGCCTCGAGCGTGGCAAGCGCCATGCCCGCTGGCGGTGCGCTCTCGCTGATCGCGGGCTCGAGCTTGGTTTCGCTCTTGGTCTTCGAGTCACAGCCCGCCGCGCAAACGAGCGCCAACGCACCAAAAAACAAAAATGCGCGCTCCAGCCCTGGGAGTACTCTCATCTTGCTCATCGCTACAACCGTGTTGGTAGGTGGGATACTTAGCTGCAGCTTCCAGACTTGATCTTTTGCAAGTAATCGCGTGCGTCACGCACCTGGCGCGAGCCGGGATGCTCGTTGACCACGGTCTCGAAAAAGATGCCGGCTTCCTGGCATTTGCCCATCTTGGCGAAGGCCTCACCGATGCGATAGGTCGCCCCCGCCCGGCGCGTGGAACGGCTGTGATTTTGCAAGACCTTTTGATACTCGAAGATGGCGCTGACCCACTGACCTTCGAGAAAATAGGTCTCCCCGAGCAAGTAGGTGGCCTCGTCGGCCTTGGCATGGCGCGCGTGTTTGCTCAAGAAGGCATCGAACGCCTGGCGAGCGACGCGAAAGTCTTTGATCTCGAGGCGGTTGGAGGCGAACTCGAAGAGCGCATCGGGGTCTTGGGGCATGGCCGTCTGAGCGGCGCCGCTGAAGCGAAGATCGACATCCTCTCGAAACAGCTTGAGCCCCTGGTCGAGGCGCAAGAAGCGAAACTCCAGCTCCTCGGACTTGCCACGAAGCCGCTCGACCTCCTCGCGTGTCTGTTGGATCTCGACGCCAAGATTGGCGTTGTTTCGCTGCAAGAGATCGCGCGCTTCTTGCAAAACGCTTTGCAACTCGGCGACGTCCGCACGCCCGTTGGCGATCATCTGGGTCAGCTCGACCTTCTCAGCCTGGTAGCTCTCCATCATGGCATTTTGCTGGGCCTTGACGGTCTCCAGGTCGTCTTGCATCCGATTTCCGGTCCACATCGGTGTGCAGCCAGAGCCAACGAGCGCTGCCAGCAAGCATAAGACGATGAATTTCTCGGTGGTTTGCAAAGGCATGATCTGAATTTGGGGGGGTGGGAAAAGTCATTCGAGCGCGCACAGTCCAGCCGATGCAACCGCGCGCGCTCGTCGATCTATTTCGTATGATCGGGATCCAAAAACTCCAAAGGCCCGCTGCCATAGAGCACCGGGCCTTTGAAAACTCACCAATCAATCACTTACTTTGAGATGAACTCGGCGCGACGGTTGCCGCGGTGGCAGCTATCGGGGCCGTCCTCGCCACACTGGCGAACCAATTGCTCCTCACCGTAGGAGAGCGTGGAGATGCGCTTGCCGGAGATACCCAGCGAGGTCATGAAGTTGCGCACGGCGCGGGCACGACGCTCACCAAGAGCGAGGTTGTACTCGCCGGTGCCGCGCTCGTCGCAGTGACCGACGATCTGCGCGCTAAGCTCACGCTCCTTCATGCACTTGGCGTTGGCCTGCAGGGTGCGGCGTGCCTCGTCGTCGATGTTGGCGCTGTCGTAGGCGAAGAACACCTTCTCAAGCTGACAGCCCTGCGGCTCCGGCGGCGGAACGCATCGGCCACTGCGGCAGATGTTGCCGTCGCTGCAATCGCCGTCGCCACTGCACTCGGGCTTTTGAACGCAGCTTCCACCCTGGCAGGTGAATCCGTCCTGGCAATCGTTCTCGCTCAGGCACTCGGGGCCGCAGCGGTTGTCACGGCACTGCTGGTTGCCCGGGCAATCGTTGCTGCCAACGCAGTAGCCAGGAATGCGCTCGCAAACACCGGCGCTGCACTCAAGCGAGGGATCACCGCAGTCGGCGTCGGCACGGCACTGCTGGCAAAGGCCATTAACACAGTACAGACGACCCTCAGCCTTGCCCTTGTCGCTCTTCTGGCAATGGTCGTCCTTGTCGCATTTGGGATAGTCAGGACCACAAGCAGTGAGTCCCATAACGGTGATCAAAAGCAGGCACAGTGCCCAGTAGGTTTGACGCAGAAACATGGATTTATACTCCTCAGCAACGACTCGTTGTTTTATTGCCCCGTGTTAGTCGGGAAGCGCGCGGGTTCCGCTCGATTCGATTCGGAAATTACTGGCACACCTACATTCTGTCAAGCAATACCGAACGTTTGTGCAACGACAATGCCAACGCATACTTTGGTACGCACTAAAAGCAAGTCAGTACTTGACCGCTGACCCGCATAAATGTTCGAGTTCGTTTGTTCTTGGGCCCAACCTACTCCCGAGTGGTCGCCCCATGCTCCAAGAATCGAGGCTTACACATGCGCCGTGGTTCACCAAGACACTCCACGTTAATTTGTTTTCTTTTCAGGTAGTTAGCCATGGCTCTTGGCATTGACGCAGCGCGGGGCAAGACGATCGTATTTTTGGCCGGGCCGATCATGATCGCCATGCTCACCCAGACCTTCATCAACGTCGTCGACACCATCTTCATCGGCAAGCTCGATGCGAGCTTTAGCATCCCCGGCCAGGCGGCGCTGGGCTTGAGTTTGCCGATGCTGTGGATCATCGGCGGTTCGCTCTCCGCGGTGGGTGTGGGCACCCAGGCCATGACCGCGCGCCGCTACGGTGGCGGTCGCCCCTTCGATGCCGGCACGGTGCTGTTCAACAGCCTGGTGATCGCCGTGGTCAGCTCGATCATCTTCACCTACCTCGGCTGGCACCTGATCCCCGTCTTCTTTCACTACCTGACGTCCAATGAGGCCGTGGCCGCGCTGGGCACGCCCTACGCCCAGATCCGCGTGCTGGGCGTGCTCTCGATGGTCGCCTCGACCAGCTACAAGGGATTTTTTGACGGCGTCGGGGCAACGCGCGTGCACATGTACGCCTGTTTGATCATGAACGCGGTCAACATCCCGCTCAATTACGTCTTCATCTTTGGCTTTGGCTCGATCCCGGCCTACTTTGTGACGGGCGCGGCGATCTCGAGTCTGATCTCGACCTATGTCGGCCTGGCGATCATGATCCTGTGGAGCGTGCGCGGCAAGTACGCCAAGCCCTTTGGCTACTACCGGCTGCGAAACCTCAAGCCGCGCGTGATGTGGGAGATCTCCAAGCTGAGCCTTCCCAGCATGGCCACCCAGATCTTTGTGATGAGCGGCGTGCTGCTGTTCATGAAGATCATCGACATGATCGACGATCAAGTCGTGCTCGAGGCCATGGCCCAGACCAACTATTACGGCACCTCCTTTGCCGAGAAGGCCAGCGCCCTGCATGCCGCCTTGATGGTGCGCGCCGACCTGCCCGGGCGCGTCTTTGCCGACGACTGGGCTCACACCGTGCTGTGGAGCAGGCCGCCGATATTCATGACGGCCGCCAAGCTGATCATTGATCTGCTCAGCATCGGATTCGTCACCTGCATCGCCTTTGGCCAGGCCACCGCCACGCTCGTCTCTCAGGCCATGGGCAAGAATGACTTCAAGCTCGCCGAGAACTACGGCTGGGAGTCGGTCAAGTTGGGCATGTACTTCTTCGGTGCGCTGGGCGTGGTCGTGATTGTCTTTCCCGAGTACTTTCTCGATATCTTGAGCGACGACGTGATGGTGATCGAGGCCGCCATCCCGGGCCTTCGTCTGATGGCCTCGACCTTGATGTTCATCGCCATGAGCCTGATCCTGATTCAGGCGCTCTTTGGCGCCGGCGACACTAAGTTCGTGATGTGGGTCGAGCTGATTTTGCACGGCGTCTGCCTTGCGCCGCTGGCCTTCATCCTGGCCGTCGTGCTTAACTGGGGCTACATGGGCGTGTGGATCTCGGCGATGGTCTACATCACGGCGCTGGCGATGATCATGGCCTGGAAGTTTTGGAGTGGCGGCTGGAAGTCCATCGAGGTCTGAGCGCCTCTAGCGCCGCGGCATACGGGATTTGGATGCGATTGATCACAGCGGCAGTTGCGATGTTTTTTGCCTTGGGCTGCGGCGGCTCGATCGAACCCGAAGGCCCGGTCGACGCCGACGGCGAGCCCATCGCGCTGCCCGGCGCTTACGAGACCTGGCTTCAGATACGGCGTATGACGCCTGGGGCAGGCGCGATCAGCGCCCAGCCGATGCTCGAGCTCGAATTCACCGACTACCTCAACCCCGACACCTATTTGAGCTTCAATCTGGTTGCCCTGCAATCGGGAGGAATCGTCGCGCGCGGCGACGCTGAATACATCATGTCGACCAAGACCGTGCGCTGGACACCCCGGCGCGCCCTCGAGCCGGGCTTTCATTACACCGTGCTGCTCGCCGCCGAAGACGTGCGCAGCGTCACCGCCTCACCGCTGCTCTTGAGCCCCGATTCGCCGCGCTATGTCGTCGACGAGACGCTGAACCCAACGCCACACCCGACGCGCCCTGAAGGCCGCTGGGCCCAGGTCGAGGCGATCTTCGAGGCGCGCTGCGCATCGTGTCATCGCGACCCGCAGTGGCAGCTCAATCCGCTCACCTTCGAGAGCCTCGTTGGCAAGCGCTCGGCACAGAGCGAGCACCTCGTGGTGCGCCCCTATGATGCCCCCGCCTCTTATTTGATGCACAAAATTTTGCCCGACTATCCGCTTCGCCGCTTCACCGTGCAGCCGCCGCCCTGGGCGCCGGACAATGACCCGCTCTCGCGCGAGGAGCTGCAGCTCGTGGAGAGCTGGATTCGCTTCGGCGCGAGATCCGACTAGGCCAAGGCGCCGGGGCCATGGGGCGGTTATTCCTGCGCCGCTTTCTCTTGCTGAGCCGCAGCCGCAAGCTCAGCGTCGATCGCATCGATCAGGCGACTGGTGGTCTTATCGTCGAGGTAGCTGCGCCCGTTGATGAAGATCGCCGGCGTGCCGCTGAGGTTTGCAGCCTCGCCCTCTTTGCGTTCACGGGTGACCTGGGCGACGATCTCCGGGCTGTTCATATCCTTCTTGAAGCGCTCGAAGTTGAGGCCGAGCTGCTGGGCGAAGCGCTCGATGCGCTCGCGGCTGAGCACGTGCTGGTTTTGAAAGAGGATGTCGTGCATCGGCCAGAACTTGCCCTGCTTGTGGGCAGCGAGCGAGGCCTGGGCGGCGAGCTGGCCCTCGGCGCGCCCAAGCGGGAACTGCTTGAAGTAGATCGCGACCTGATCGCCGTATTTCTTGTTGATCTCGTCGAGCATCTTGCCGGCGTCGCGGCAATGCGGGCACTGAAAGTCAGCGAACTCGACGATCACGACCTTGGCATTCTTGCCGCCCTTGACGGGCACGCCCTCGAGGCCAAAGACGTAGCTGCGCTTGGAAGCCTCGACAAAGCGTGCCACACGGTCGAGCGTGTCCGTCTGGCCCAGGCCCTCTTTGATCGACATACCGACCACGCCGGCGATCTGAGTGGACAAGCCGCAGCGATCTGGTTTTTGCAGGCACTCGTGCAAGCTGTTGGTCGCCCCGGGGCAGGGGCACAGCTCGGCTTCGGCAATCTTGACGAAGTTCGTGCGCTCGCTCGCCGACAGCAGGCCGAAGTTGAAATCCGGGTAGATGTCGACCGACGGTGCATTCGCGTCGCCCTTATCGGTGTCAGCCGCGCCTGCGGCCGCGCCCTTTTTGTCCGCAACCGGATCGGTCTTGGCCTCCACGGCCTTGGCCACCTCCCCTGCACCGGGCTTGCCGCGCTCGGCCGCCTCGCTCGAGGCGTCCTTGCAAGCCAGCGCGGCAAAGGAAATGCAAAGCGCCAACATCGCGAAAAACAACCTGGACTTCATACGGTTCTGATACATTCGACACTCTGATGAGGAATTGCACAAAAGGGATAAACACCCCGACCGGTGGCTTTTTGCCAAACAACGGCCAGGGCGCGGCTATTCAATGCCATCACACAAAGCACGTCAAGTCACATCAGGACTCACCTGGTTGAGCCACAGCCCCGAGAACCTTGAGAATTGGCGTTTGTCGAAGCGATCGTCTAGGATGCGCCGTTAATCCATACAAAGGATTAAAGGCGGCTTGCGTGCGATCGTGGCCGGAAAGAACCGGGCGTTCTTAGGCCGGCACGAAACCGCGCACACCCAGCACCACCGAACACCTTGTTTTTCTACGCTACATCATCAGCAAAGAGGTAAACCATGAACACCAAACTCAATAAATTCCCCCTGATCGCTGGCGTCATTTTGTGTGCAGGCCTGTTCTTTGCCGCAGGATGTGAAAAACCGGCAGCGCCCGCAGCACCGGCAGCACCGGCAGCACCGGCACCAGCACCAGCCGCAGCAGCAGCACCCACGGTTGTGGTTGTGGAGGTGCCGGCCAAGGAGGCGCCGCCTAAGCCTGTGGAACAGCCGGCAAAGGTTGAGTCAGGAGCCACAATCAATATCAATAAAGACGGCGCCGGAATCGAGCTCAATAATGTCGAAATCAAGCTCGACACCAAGAAATAATCCTGTCGCTTGGGCGACCTCCCCTCCCCCACCTTCAACGATCCGCTGATCGCGCAAGTTGCGAAACCACTTGCGGTCGGCCCGGATCACGTGCCAACACGCAGGCAGCATCGCGCTTCGTGATCCGGGCCTCCTCGAAGGCCTCCCGATACTGATTCTAATGCTTGCGGTCCCCGAGATCGCCGCGGAATAGCCGGTCGGCGAGGATCCTTCTTGCTGAGTTGTGCGCTGATCGATCCCCCGATTGAATCCATCTTTACGCCGGGCGGCGTTTCGTTTTATGACTGAGCGCCTGGTCGTCACCCGATTTTCGAAGCACCACAATGCAAGGAGTAACACCCATGGCTGATCAAGCCGCTCAAGAACCGGAGAACGTCGCCCCCAACCGTGCGGACGTTTTGTATCGCCTGCGCCACTCGACCTCGCATCTGATGGCCGCCGCGCTGCTCGAGATCTTTGCCGACGCGAAGCTCGCCATCGGGCCGCCGATCAAGGACGGCTTTTACTACGACTTCGAGGTGCCGCGGCCGCTGACGCCGGACGACTTCGAGGCGATCGAGGCGAACATGCGCGCGCTGGTCAAGCAGAACGTGCAGTTCATCCAGGAGGAGTGGCCCAAGGACAAGGCGCGCGAGTTCTTCAAGGATCAGCCCTACAAGCTCGAGCTCATCGATCGCGTCGACGGCGAGACGGTGTCGACCTACAAGAGCGGGCCGCTGATCGATCTTTGCGCCGGGCCGCACGTTCGCTACTCCAAGCAGTGCAAGAACTTCAAATTGATGAAGGTCGCCGGCGCCTATTGGAAAGGCGACGAGAACCAGCCCATGCTCCAGCGCATCTATGGCACCGCTTTTCCCACCAAAGAAGAGCTGGAGAACCACCTGCACATGCTCGAGGAGGCCAAGCGGCGCGACCATCGCAAGCTCGGCCGCGAGCTTGAGCTCTTCGACTTCAACAGGCTCTCGCCGGGTTGCGTCTTCTGGCGACCCAAGGGCTGGACCTCATACCGCGAGCTGCAGGCTTATTTTCGTGAGATCGAGGCCGCCCAGGGCTATGAGGAGATCAGCAACCCGCTGATCTACAACAAGGAGCTCTTCGAGCAGAGCGGCCACTGGGATCACTACAAAGAGCACATGTTCCAGCTCGAGTCCCACGGCCAGGTTTTCTGTCTCAAGCCGATGAATTGCCCCGACACCATGCTCTACTTTAAGAGCAAGAAGCGCTCTTATCGCGAGCTGCCACTTCGCGTGGCCGAGTTCGGCGTGCTCCACCGAAACGAGCTGCCCGGCGCGCTCGCTGGCGCCACCCGCGTGCGCCAGATGATGCAAGACGACGCCCACATCTTTGCCACCGAGGAGACTCTGGGCGGCGAGATTGCCAGCCTGCTGCAGATGGTCGACTCGACCTATGGCATGTTCGACATGGAGTACGACATCGAGCTCTCCACTCGCCCCGACGACTTCATGGGTGAGCGTGCGCTCTGGGACGAGGCCGAGATCGCGCTCAAGAAGGCGCTCGAGGACAGCGGCAAGACCTACAAGATCAACGAGGGCGACGGCGCTTTTTACGGCCCCAAGATCGACTTTCAGGTGCGCGATTGCCTGGGCCGCTCCTGGCAATGCGCCACCATCCAACTCGACTTCCAGCTTCCGCGCCGCTTTGAGCTCACCTACACCGCCAGCGACAACTCCGAGAAGACCCCGATCGTCATTCACCGCGCGATCGCCGGCAGCCTGGAGCGCTTCTTTGCCATCCTCGTCGAGCATCTGGCCGGCGTCTTCCCCACCTGGCTCAGCCCTGTGCAGGCCGTCGTCGTCACGATCACCGACGAACAAAACGACTACGCCTGGCAGGTCGGCGACGCCCTCAAAAAGGCTGGCATCCGCGTCGAGGTCGACGATCGCAGCGAAAAGATGGGCTTCAAGACCCGCGACGCGATCACCCGCAAGATCCCCTACATCCTTGTCGTCGGCGCCCGCGAGGCCGAAGAAAGCACGGTGGCCCTTCGCACCTACGCCGACGGCCAGCGTGGCACGCACGCCCTCGAGGTGATCAAGGACGAGATCCTCGACAAGATTCGAAACCGCACTCTCGACGTCAAGATCGAGGTCACCAAGCTCGCTGCCGCCACGTCCGACGATGACGAGATCGGCGACGACATGGTCGAGCGCGGCTACTAAAAGACCACCCCACCGGCGCTTCGCACCACCTCCCCACGCGTGGGGAGGTGCCAGTTAATCAGGCCCACAGCGTCGAGATCGAAGCCGGCGCTGGGGGCGCTGCCGTTAAACGAGAGGTCGCGGATGCGCACGAAGCGGGCGCGCTCGAGGCCAACGTCGGACAGGTCGAAGACGTCGCCGCCGGTCAGGGCGGTGTCTAGCACCAACAACACGTAAGGCTCGTAGACAAGCGTGGGCGACCAGCCGGCACAGCCGGGCCAGCGGCCGGGTTGGGCGGCGTCGGTCTCGCAGGCAAACACGGTCCATGCCACGCCGTCCTCGCTTACCGACACCTCGCCAAGCTCGGCAAAGACGTCTTGAGGCTCGCCGCGCGGCCAAAAAGCGTTCTCGAAGACGATGAAGTCGGGCCCGGGGCCGTCGACGATGCTGCGCTCACCAAAGCCCAGGATGATCTCGCCGCCTTTTCCAAGGCTCAAGACATCAAGTGAGGCCGCCCGTACGCCCTTCCCGCTCGGGGGACCAAGCACGACGTCAGGCAGGCGGTCCTGCCCATAGCCTGCGCCCTCGCCAGGCGAAAAAGAGACAACCTCGCTCGCGTAAGGAAGCGGCGGCGCCGCCGCGGGGCCCTCGTCGACGACTTCGTCAACGCAGGCTGGCGTGGCGAGGCCCACAACGATGACCATGAGGCCAAGGGCGCGCATCACTGGCGCGTCATCTTGGTCCAGGAGAAGCCGCCGCAGCCGTCTTCGTCGGGGTTGGTCGCGTCGACCTCAGCGTCGCTGCTTTCGGCCAGCTCGGCGCTGTCGAGCGCAAAGTCGGCCCAGCAATAATAGAAGCTGTCGTTGACCAGTGGAGTCCAGACAAAACGGTTGAACTTGCCCGGGGAGAACTCGGCGTCAGCGTCGTTTTGGGTCACGGCCCAGCGGGCGGTGTTGTCGAAGGTGACGATGTCGGTCAAGTCCCAGCGCTCGGCGGTGATGATCTCCGTGCCACCAAAGCTCGTCGTCCAGGTGCCGCTCACCTCGATCATCTCTTTGGCAATATCGTGCGTGCCGTCCTCGCCACAGGCATAACTCATCGCCATCAGGGCGATCAGCAAGCAAAGAACGATTGGATTGGGGCGAGTGGGGGATTTTTGCAGACGCATGTGTCGATCTCCTCTGGTTACGACTCTTGGACCAGGCAGGAGATTTATGGCAGGGAGGGAGTGGGCAACTCTCGCGAAACGAAAAGAGTGGAAAATCGCCAACCGACAACCCCACTCACCTCCGACCCGAAGCGATTGGTGTTCCATCCGTGACGAGGCAATATCCTGGCTCTCGGGTCTTCTTTGCCTGATCCCTTCCCGGTGAATGCAATGCTCACCAGTGGTCTCGATCAGGCTCATCGCCGATTACAGTTGCGGGGGCAGCGTCGGTGTCTCACCGAACTTCCTGCTTCGTCACGCGGTTGGGATTACCACTGTGGGGCGCACGCGTCAAACGCGCGTTTTACAGGGCTTCCAACTTCTTCCAATTTTCGCCAAGGCAGCCGGTCGCCAGGTTGGACTCATCGACCTCTTTATTGCCGGCCTTGACCTGATCGAGGGTGAGGCGGCCAATCTCAGTCCAGCAGTAGTGGAAACTGCCGTGGCGCGGCTGCGTCCAGACGATCTTGTTGTAGCGGCCCTCGGTGCCCTGATTCGCGCTCTCGGTCGCCGCGGTGTTCACCGTGATCACCCAACGCTCGGCATTCTTGAACTCGACGATATCCTCGAGGCCCCAACGCGAAGCCGTGATTGTCTCGGTCGAGTTGTAGTTGGTCTTCCACGTCCCAACGATCGCGATGGTGCGCTCGTCGTCCTCGTCCTCGACATCCTCGGTTGTTTTGCCGACATCGTCGCCGCCGGCATTGTTGGAGCGTTTGGGCTCCTCGTCACCGCAGGCGCCGCTCAGCGCGACGAACGTAACCAGCAAGCAAGCACACAACAAACGAAGGATCATCGGGGAATTTGAAAGCTGCATGTGAAGTCTCCTCAAGTATCGACCGGTCTGGCCCATAGCTGGAGCTACCATTAAGTGCGGAAATGGTCAAATGCTGCCTCCCTTGGAACTCCCTGCCCGAGACGTTGTCAGACCGGTACGTGCAAATGCAAAACGACGTCAAACAGCCGCGAGGAGGCGACCATGAGCCAGAACTACGAAGACCTGGAGTGCATTGAGCTTGTCGAGACTTATGAGTCTGATGAGCCCTACGTCGACGATTTTTTGGCCGAGGGCGGCGGCGACACCCTGGAGGTCGCCTTCTTGTGGGCCGGCCACGTGCTCAAGGTCAACAGCTACGCTCGCCCTCGCACGCTGACCGTGGGCGCAGGCGCGGGCAATGATTTTGTGTGCGAGCACGAAGACCTGCTCCATCCGAGTTTCCCGCTGCTCACGTATCAAGACGGCGGCTATCAGCTCGTGGTCGTTCCGAAGATGAGCGGCCTGGTTTACATCGACGACGCCGGCTACCATCTCGACGAGCTCATTGCGGCCAGCAGCGAGCAGCACCCCGAGATCGCCGGTGCGCGCATGGTGGCGCTCGGGCGCACGACGCGCGCGCGCATCGAGCTTGGCCCGATCAGTGTGCTGATACGCTTCATCGATCAACCTGCGGTGGTTGCCGCCGGCATGCAGTTCGATCGCACGTCGGTGCCCTACCTGTCAGCGAGCGCGATTGGGCACGTCTTGTTCGTGTTGCTCGCCATGACGATGCCCGCTGGCGCCAGCTCGTTGAGCCTCGACGGTTTTGAGTCCAACGATCGCTTCGTGCAGCTTTTGGTCGCCCCGCTGCAAGAGGACCAGCCTGTGGCCGCCGATTGGCTCGAGTCCAACGACGAAAAACACAGCGCCGGACACAAGGGCGACGAGGGTGCAGCCGGCGAGCGGGACAAAGAGATCACGGACAAGTCACTGGCCATTGAGGGCCCGGCCGACAACGAGCGCATCGAGCTTCGCAAGGACTACGACCGGGCGATCGTCGAGAGCAGCGGCGCCGTGGCGATCTTCAGAGATAACCAGATGAGCAGCCTCTTTGGCACGAGCGAGAGTTCGGTGGGCAGCGACGCCTTGCACGCGCTGGGCATCATGGGCCCCGGCGAGCCGGGCGCCTCCGGCGGCGCCGATGGCCTGGGTATTCGCGGCACCGGGCGCGGCGGCCCGGGCGACTCGGACGTGAGCATCGGCATCGCCGACGTTCGCCCCACCGGCAGCGGCCGGCGACCCGGCGGCCCAAAGGCCAATCTTGAGCGCCAAACCCGTGAGCCGACCTTCGTGCCCGGGCCGCCAGTCTTCGAAGGCTCGCTCGATCGCGAGATCATCCAACGCGTCGTGCGCCAGCATCGCCGCGAGATCACCTACTGCTACGAGAGCGAGCTGCAAAAGGATCGCACACTGGCCGGGCGCATCACGGTGAGCTTCGTGGTTTCGCCAAACGGCTCGGTGGTCTCGGCGATGATCGACGACTCCTCGCTCAAATCACCGGCCGTCGAGCGCTGCCTGACCGAGCGCATTCGCCGCTGGGTGTTCCCCGAGCCCAAGGGCGGCGGCATCGTCAAGGTGCGCTATCCGTTCAATTTCTCGAGCTGAGGCTCGCTCAAAACACCTGAAGCTCGTGGGCAACCACGTCTTCGGCCTGCACACACACATCGAGCGGCGAAGCCTCACTTTGGGCTGCTTCGCTGAGGGCCTTACGAAAGCAACGCCGGCCCTCGATGTTCTCCGTGGGCACTCCCAGATGGGCGTCGATCGCAGCCTGGCCGAGCAGCTCGCCGCCGGGCGCGTAGAGATCGGCGCCGGCACGCGCAAAAGGCTTCTTTGCCTCAGCATCGCGCCCTCGCAGATCGAAGCGCATCGAATTGGGCGGCGCGCCGGTCATATCGTCGTCGCGAACGCCCACGACATACTGGGCGCAAGGCGTCTGGGTCGTGGCAAAGGTGGTCCTGCCCACCTTGCGCGTCTCGGTGACATACAAGAGATAGTAGGGATTGAACGCCAGCGCGGTCCTGCGGTCGAGGCGCAGATTGCCCTGTGCCTGGGCGCGATCGGAGAAGACCGTGTCGGTGGTGATCATTTCGAAGTGGTCGCCGGGCTGATAGCTTCGGGCAACCTGACGATCCTCGAGGCCGACCTCGATCTCGAAGCCGTCGACGATCGCCTGATAGCGGCCCTTGGCGGCTGCGGGGCGAAGGGCCACGCCCGCAGACAGCGTGACGCCCGCCTCGCGATCGAAGCCAACGCGCACCCGCTCGTTGGTCACGGCCATCAAATCGCTGCTTCGCACGAAGAATTGCATTCGAAAGGCGGCAAGCTCCCCGTAGCCGGCCCAATAGCAGTGGCCGCCGCGATCATCTGGCGAGATCGTCTCGACACGTGCCCACTGCCCCTGCTGCTCGACGAGCACGAAGACAAACGCCCTCTTCGATGGTTGCTCCCAAAGATAGCGTCGCGCATCGGCTCGCGCCGACTGGAGAATGCGCGTTGCATTGTGATCGCGACGGCTCTGCAAACGGCTCTGGCGGGCTTCTCGCGCCGCGCTGCGCTGCTTGGCGGTGCGTGCGCGCTTGAGATCGCGATCGAAGCGCTTTTGCTCGCGCTCTCGCCAGGCTTTTTCGTCGCGCTCGGTGAGGTTTTTGCGCTCGGCCTGGGTGGCCTGGCGCTGGGCCACGTCGGCCTCGAGCTCCTCGACGCTTCGAAGCTGCAAGAATGCCGCCCCCTCATCGGCGCGCATGTAGAGCCGGGTTGTGGGATCGACGATCACAAAGCGCGTCGGCACAACCGGGGCCTGCTCGCCAATCGGCTCACCAGGGCCCTCGTCGAGCAAGACCGACGGTTGGGAACTCGCGCAGGCGGCCAAGGCCAGCCAAAGCCCCAATCCCAAGTTGCGCCAACTGCGCGTCATGCCTTGCCTCGCTCCAGGGTCCAAACCTGTTGGTGCCCAAGCTAACCACTTTTGCCTGCAAGGGCGCAAGCCGCAGCGCAAACGCAAAAAAGCCCGCGACGATTGTCGCGGGCTTTTTTTTGGGCTCGACCTCTCAGCGGTCGACGCACACCCTGTATCTGGTCCGCTGCTCCCTCCCGGGTCTGACGGGGTGCCAGGCCAGTAGTCGCGCCGACCGCTCAGGTGTCGAGCCTTAAGCTTGTTCATAGCAGCTAAAGCTGCCAATTTCTAGCGGAGAGAGAGGGATTCGAACCCTCGATACGAATTAACGTATACACGCTTTCCAAGCGTGCGCCTTCAACCACTCGGCCACCTCTCCTAACGCTCGATGACTTGGGACTCTCGTAAGGATTGAGCAGAGGGGGTGGGATTCGAACCCACGTTACCCAGTTAGAGTAAACTTGATTTCGAATCAAGCGCCTTCAACCACTCGGCCACCCCTCCCCAAAAACGAGAGCCCCATGTCAAAGAACGTCATCCTTCGAACACGTCGAAGGATCCTCTTCGCCGCTTCGTTGGGCCTTTTGGGCCTGACGAATCGAGCGAAAGAAGTCAGTCAAAATCTCACCGCACGCTGTGCCAAGGCATCCTTCGACGACCTCGATGCGGTGATTGAGTCGGGGGTCCTCGCCGATGGCGTACAAGGAGCGTATCGCGCCGGCCTTGGGGTCGCGTGCACCGTAAACAACTCGGGGAACGCGCGCATTGACCAGCATACCCGCACACATCGGACAGGGTTCCAGCGTGACGAAGACGGTACAATCGTCCAACCGCCAGCTACCCAGAACTTCGGCCGCCCGTTTGACGGCGATCAGCTCGGCGTGCGCTGTAGGGTCTTGCCAACTCTCACGGCGATTGAAGCCGCTTGCGATGACTTGACCCCGGTGTACGACCACGGCACCTACGGGGACCTCACCCAACGCCTGGGCGTTGCGTGCTTCCTCGAGGGCCAATGCCATGAAGGCTTTGTCACCTTTCACGGTTACTGCCTCTGCTACGACGTCCAACAAAAAAGAAACGCTCTTTCGAGCGTTTCTAGTGCACCTGGAAGGGTTCGAACCTCCAACCTATGGTTCCGTAGACCATTGCTCTATCCAATTGAGCTACAGGTGCAGCTACCGGCCTCAAAATTCTTGACCGGCAAACTTCGTGGCGGTTAGTACCACCAGATTTTGGGCCTTGCAAGCCCAAACTTCAGCGGAGAGGGAGGGATTCGAACCCTCGATACGCTTTTGACGTATACTCCCTTAGCAGGGGAGCGCCTTCAGCCTCTCGGCCACCTCTCCATCAACGCTTGACGCGTCGTCCAACAGCCGGCAAGCACTGCCTCCCGCCGCTGTTTCTCAGCGGAGGAGGTGGGATTCGAACCCACGAAGCTTTCGCTTGCCGGTTTTCAAGACCGGTGCCTTCAACCGCTCGGCCACTCCTCCAATCGCGGGTAGGTCGTCTCGAAAGACTCCCGTGTTGGGGGAGTGGAGAATACCTATCCAAAACGCATCGTCAAGTAGAAAACGCCGTCGGTCACGCTCATGGTACAAACCAACTCACTTCCTTGGCCTAGACGCCCACCGCGCGCATGGTGTAAAGGGAAGTTGTGGCGTTTCGCACCCTGTGAAACGGTGCGCTGGACTTGGATATTTCGATTCTTATTAGATATTTGCAGACCGCTGAGGGAAGTATGTTTTTGCGCTGTCGCCCCTGGCACTTGACGATTGCTCTCTCGTTGTTGCTCAGCTCTGTGGCCGTTGCCCAGGAGATCGACGAGGACGAGCCCGTTACGCCGCCCACTCTCGAACAACCCGCCGATGAGCCGCCCGAGCCCAAGCCCGTGCAAGTCGCGCCCAAGCACGAGGATACGGGCGAAGACGATCGACCGATCGGTGTCTTTGCGGTGGCGCCAGCGCTTGCCGCTCAGACGCCTGGCCTGACCGTTCGCGGCAATCAGGGCGCGAGCGTGGGCCGCTGGCAGCTCACCCTGGGTGGCTATCTGCGCACCGCCTACAGCTGGATTCAAGACGACCCGGCGCTCGAGCTTATCGGCAGAAACGACGGCTTCGTCATGCTCGATGCACGTCTCTCGCTCGAGGGACGCATGGACAACGGGCTGGGCTTTGTCTTTGAGCTCGACGGAGCCGCGCCGCTTGGCCAAGCCAGCGCCGACTCGCCGGCGCGCCCGCTCGCAGTGCGGATCACCGATGCCTTCACGATCTATCGGCCGTATCGCTTCTTGGAGTTCAATCTGGGCCAGTTCAAGGCCCCCTTCGATCTCGAAGAGCTGCTCCCCAACTCCGATCTGCTCTTTGTGCATCGTTCGGTGGGAAACCGCGGCGTGCTTCCTGTTGAAGGGCGCGCCATCGATGGGATCAGCGTCAGCCGCGAGCTCGGATTGCAGCTTCGCGGCAACTACTTTCTCTTTGCCGAGGGCGACGATCTGGAAGGCCCCGGCCTCAGCTACGCGCTCGCGCTCACCAATGGACAGGACGCCAACCGATCGATCAACCAGAACGATCGCCTGGCCTACTACGCGCGCGCCGGCCTGCATTGGGGCACCAACGTCAGCCTGGGCGCGGCCTACTTTCACAACGACGACACCTTTGGCGAGGCGCCCAACCGCATCGATCGCTCGTTGCGCGGCTGGTCGGCCGACGTGCTCGTCAGCGCCTTTGGCGCTTCGCTCTTGGCCAATGTGATCCAGCGCACCGAGTCGACCCCTGATCTGCCCCAGGAGGCCGACATCACGTCGATGGCCTACCAGGTGCAGATCGCCTATGAGGAGCCCTTCTTCGGGTTTCAGCCCGCCTACCGCCTGGCTTACCTCGATCCGACCTCAAACTACACCGCGCCCGATCAGCTCGACCTGTTCGAGAGCGATGCG
This sequence comes from Lujinxingiaceae bacterium, assembly GCA_013697635.1. Classification (GTDB taxonomy): domain Bacteria; phylum Myxococcota_A; class Bradymonadia; order Bradymonadales; family Bradymonadaceae; genus JACCWM01. Next base: position 37,628 of record JACCWM010000122.1, read on the forward strand.
CTCACCTATCATACGCTTGGTTTGAACTATAATGCGCCGAACTATCCGGTGCGTTTGATGGCCAACTACACGTTTACGATGGAGCAAGATCAGCGTCAGCTCGACAACGATCGCTTCGATATCCTGTTGCAGCTCGTCTGGTAACACCGCGCAAGTTCAAGAGGTAGCCCGTGTTTGAATCGCCCCGTTCAATCTCGCCACATGTCTTTGCTCGCGAGCGACGCCGCTTTGGCATGGCCGCCCTCGTCGCGCTGGCCATCTTGCTCGGCATGATCTTCTTTGCCGCGTGCGGCACCGAGGAGCGCGAAGCGCGCGCCACGGCCCAACGTGTCACCAGCCGCAGCCAGCTCATCGGCGGCCCCACAGCCCTCGGCGAGGTCGGCGACTTTTTGCTTGAAAACGACCAGATCCGCCTGGTGATCCAAGATCGCAGCTTCAACCGCGGCGCCGGGCTCTTTGGCGGCTCGCTGATCGATGCCGATCTGGTGCGCGCCGACGGCAAGGGCAATGCCATGGGCGGCAACGGCCGCGACTCCTTCGGCGAGCTCTTCCCGGCGTTTTTCCTGGAAATGATCGACCCGGAGGCGATCGTGATCGTCAATGACGGCTCCGATGGCAAGGCCGCGATCATCGAGGTCCAGGGCCGCGGCGGCGAGTTTATTACGATGCTGCGCTTCTTCAACCAGGCGATGGTCAACAGCTACGAGGCCAACCTCAGCGACGCCGTTCGTGGCAAGCCTGCGACGAGCGACACCAAGCCGCTTGTGACCTTCAGCACGCGCTACATCCTCGAGCCGGGCGCGCGCCACGTGCGCATCGAGAGCAGCCTGACCAACAACACCTACGGCGCGCTGGACTTTCCCAACGCCCAGATCGGCACGGCGCTTCGCCTGGCGACGGGCATCGACTTCTCGCAATTTCGGGTGCCCACCGGCCATGTGATTGGCTTTGGCGCGTTGAACAAGCTGTTTGCGACCGACATCGGCTTCGATCTGCGCTTCGGGCTCGACGCGGCCTATGAGAAGGGCATCGAGCTGCCGGCCATGCCCGGCCACGTCACCAACCTGCTCGCCACCACGGGCTCGCACGGCTTGAGCTACGGCTTTGCCACCGCCCCCGATCCGGAGTCGAACTTCGTCTTCAACAAAAAGGAGCACTACGGCGAGCACGTGCGCCCCGACGACATGCTGCTGCTCTTTTATGCGAGCGGCTTTGGCGCCGTCTACACCTCGCACACGCCCAAGCGTCTGGCGCCGGCCTTTTGTCAGGCCGATAAGAGCGCCGAGGTGCGCTGTGAGGAGATCGAGGCGCAGTGCTCCGCTGCGGCCGAGTGCGTGGAGTCCGACGACCCGTCACAGCCGCGCTGCTCGGTGCCGCTCGACTGCACGGCCGAGCGCACGCGCTGCACGGCCGGCTACCCGGCCTGTCTGGTCGCCCTCGAGGCCGGCCTGCCCTCGAGCTACACCTTCACCAACTACTTCATCCTGGGTAACGGCGACGTCGCCAGCATCCGCGACGAGCACTACCGCATCCAAGAAAAGCCCGCCGAGAAGCAGCTTGCCTACAGCGTTCACGGGCGCGTCTACGACGAGTTCAGCGGCTCGCCGGTTACCGAGCCGATCAACGTCTTGATCTACAAAGCCGGGGCCAACGGGGCTTGTGACACGGCCACCGACGCCGCGCCGCTCGGCGTGTTCAGCCAAAGCTTGACCAGCGCGACGGGCCACTTTGAGTTTCGCATCGAGCCGGGCAAGTACTGCCACCGTGTGCGCGGCAGCGGTCGCCCCCTGGGCGATCTGGTGGCCATGACCGTCGAAGCCAAGGCTCTGAGCATTCGCCCGATCGCGCGCTCCGGCGGGCGAATCGAGGCTACCATCGTTGACGTCAGCGGCCGGCCCCTGCCCGCGAAGATGACCATCGTTGGCACCTACACCCCCAAGGCCGGCGTGGCGCCTCGCAAGTACCTCTTCGATCTGGGCGCCGGCGAGACCTGGCGTACCAGCGAGCAGGCAAGCTATACGGACACCGATGTGGCCGTGCGCCCCTTCATCGAGACGGTCGCCTTTGCCGGCGCCGACGGTCGCGTCCACGCCAACGTGCCGCCGGGCAAGTACACCGCCTACTTCAGCCGTGGCACCGAGTACGAGCTGGAGAAAAGTGAGATCGAGGTCGTCGCCGGTGGCGTGGCCCGTGCCAGCGCGCGTCTTCGCCGCGTGATCGTTCCCGAAGGCTACATGAGCGGCGACTTCCACATGCACGCGATGGGCTCGATCGACTCGGGCCTCGACTACAACGAGCGCGTGATCAGCATCGCCGCCGAGGGCGTCGATCTGGTGGTCTCCTCGGACCACAACTACATCTCGGACTATGCGCCCTACATCGTGAGAAACGACCTCAGCCCCTGGCTCAAGTCGGTGATCGGCCTGGAGTTGACCACCTTTGAGGGCGGCCACTTCAACGCCTTCCCGCTGAAGCGAGAGATCGACCAGATGAACCGCGGCTCGATGGGCTGGCAGGACAAGACGCCCGAGCACATCTTCAACGCGCTGCGAAGCGCCGGCAGCCTGGGTGCGGACAAGACGATTATCCAGGTCAACCATCCGCGCGACTCGATTCTGGGCTATTTCTCCCAACACAACATGGATGCTTTCACGACCAAGGTCGATCTGAAGTTCAACAACGTCCCGGGCAACGAGGTGCTCACCGCTACGCTCTCGACGCCCAGCGGTCCGGCCTTCATCAAGGCCTGCGAGGACAACCCGGCCAAGTTCTGCAGCACCTTTAGCTGGGATTTCGACGCGATCGAGGTGTTCAACGGCAAGCGCATGGAGCTCTTGCGCCACTACCGCATGCCCTATGAGCCAGACGCGCTGCCCGAGCACATCCGCGAGCAGCTCAGCGACGAAGAGATCGCCGCGCTGCCCCCCAAGGGCACGATCCTGTGCGACAAGAACAAGGTGGCCTATCCGGGCGGCCTCGACGACTGGTACAATCTGCTCAACTATCCGCGCCCCGACGGCAGCTACCGGATGTACTCGGCCACCGGAAACTCGGACAGCCACCACGCCGGCTCGCCGGGCGACTCCGAGCCGGGCTACCCCCGAAACTACTTTTTTGTCGGCCACAACGACGTCGAGCGCCTCACCGACGCCACTTTCACCGAGGCCGTCTTGGCGCGCCACATGATCGTGACCAACGGCCCCTTCATCAACATGACGGTCAACAACAACCCGGTGGGTTCGGTGAACACGACCAAGGAGTCGACCGTTGCGGTCACGCTCAGCGTGCAAGCCGCCGACTGGGTCGGCGCCGAGCGCTACCGCCTGATCGCCAATGGTGAGCTCGTGCGTGAGGGCGCGGTGAGCTTGAAGGACGGGCGCTGGGAAGACACGCTGGCGATCACGATCACGGGCGACACCTGGTTTGTCCTCGAGGTCGAGGGCGACAACAACCTCTTTCCGATCATCATGCCCGACGACCAGGGCCGCGCCAGCATTGATGCCGCTGTCGGCTCGCTGGCCGATTCCTTTGGCCTGGGCGGCGGCATCGCCGGGCTCGAGCCCGACGACACCTTCCACGTCACACCTTTCGCGTTCACCAACCCGATCTGGGTGATCCGCGACTCGGCCGGCACGCGCAAGCAGTTCGAGCCCGCCCAGCCACCGGCCGCACGCTGTCGAAACGGCACCTATCAGCCCGGCGCCCTGGTCGACCCCCAAGTCTTTGAGCATCTCGGCCAGCGCCTCGACGCGGTCAACATACCCGTGCACACCCACAAGGACTCGATCATCGACCGCACCAAGGGCGAGACGCGCGATCTGCGCCTGCTCTTCGAGGTGTGGGGAGGCCACGGCCATTGAACACGAAGCGCAGCGCCCTACCCTGCCCCATCCGGCTCGCCGCCGTCGCGCTCGTCTTGCTGCTTGGCATCGCCACCCAGGCCAGCGCCCATGATGCCGCCGCCCAGCGCAGCGTCGTCTTGCAGGTCAGCGAGGACGCAGTCTCGATCATGTTGGTGTACGTCGAGGCCCCCGGGCCGCGCTCGACCTTGCTGCGCGCGCGCTACGATCTCAACGGCGACGGACGCATCGAGGGCGAGGAGGCCGAGCTCGCCAGTCGCGAGATGGGCGCTCGCATGCTGGCTGGACTGCAGTTTGAAGTCGCCAATGAGAGACCGGGCGCGCAGCCACCCGAGCTGCGCTTTCAGGTCGGCCCCAAGGGTGAGGTCTCGGCCGCCGCGTTCATTCGCTACACGCTTGCCCAAATGGAGCCCGGCAGCACGCGCACCGTGCACGTGCGGCTCTTGGCTGGCCCCGACAACGTGGCCACCGAGGTCGCCTCGATGGGCAGCGAAGACGTCAAATTGCATCGCTCCGAGCCCGCCAGAAAGCGCGGGCCTTCGGGCACAGGGATCATCTTGCAGCCTGGTGAGCATTGGACGGTGGTCTTCGAGCGCTGAGCCCGACACCTTCAACTTTCTTAGGTCCAAAGGCGCAACGCTACGTTCAAAGGTGAAGAATATTCACTGACGAACTCTCAAACGCCCTGGTCAACGATGCGAAGAACACGCGCTCTGCTTCGAGTCAGCAAGGGAATCTACGACATCCTGGCGACATATCTGCTGGGTTGGATCTTGTTGTTTGCGAGCATCGCCGCAGCCTTTGCCCTGATCGGCAAGCTTGGCGCCGATCTGGCTTTCGTGGTCTGGCTGGCAAGCCTGCTCCCTCGTATTTCTTACTGGTTTTCGATCGACGTGCTCTGGTTGCGCGTGGTCGTCTTCGGCCTGCTGCATGTGGCGATCATCTGGGCGCTTCGCGCTCAAATTGGCGTCCTGCAGCGCCTGCTCGAGGCGTGCTTCGACAAAATCAACTGGGCCATCGATCGCACGATCGGGCGCTGGGCCTGGCCAAAGTTTGCGCTGGGTGTGCTCTTTACGCTGGTCGTCACGGTGATGCTCGTGCCCTTTGTGGTCCAGCCCACCCTGGTGGCGGGCTTTGGCAAGCAGAGCTTTCTCGAGCGCAGCGCGAACTTGCTCGACGGCACGGCCAGCCTGGCGCTGTGCGATTCGGTCGTGGGTTTTTACCGACGCCTCGTCGCCGAGCCCGTGATCGAGGATTCGCTGAGTCCCGACGAAGCCAATGACATCCAGACCTGGCTCGAAGACCCCGACGCGGTCGACGGCCCGCTCGTGCCGTTCGTCCCCCCGATCACCACCGGCCGCCAGCCGATGATGGACCGCTGGGATCCGCACATCTGGGCTGAAACCGGCGACGATCCGCGCAAGTTTGCGATGGTCAAAGCCTTCATGTGGGTGGAATCGGGCGGCCAGCAGTTTGCCGTAAGCACCACGGGCTGCTCCGGTCTGATGCAATTTTGCGCCGGCACGGCGCGGGGCAATCCCTACCGAAACGTCTTTGGGACTGGCCAGATCTACGTCTGCAAATGCGAGGGCCAATGCCGCATTGGCGCCGAGACGCGGCGAAGCCTCGAGAGCGGCCGCCTCGAGCAGATCAGCTCGCGCAGCGCGGCCTTTCCCTGCGAGCTCACCGACGCCCGCTTCAACGCCATCAAGAGTATCCGCGCCGGCAAGCTCTACGTCGACCGACTCGATGAGGCCTACGGCGGCAACCTCTTCTTGATGTACATCGGCTACAACTCCGGGCCGGCCGTGGCCAACGCCGTCTACAACAAGCTCGGGCGCAACGCCGCGGCCACGCTCGACGAGATCAACACTCACCTGGCCGACGCCATGCGCCCGCACTACGGCGCCGGCTCCCAGGCGCGCGCCAACTCCCTGGTGCGCACCCACCTGCCTAAAATCGAAAAAGCCTACCTTGGCTACGCACAGCCACTCAATATCTGAGCGCCGCCAAAAAGGCCTCTTGCCATGCGACGGGGAAGTTGACGCGCCCGCAGATGCCGGGTAGCTCCTCGAGCGGGGCCTCGGTGCCGTGAAAATCGCTGCTCGCGGTCTTGAGCAGGCCGAAGCGGTCGCAGCGCGCGATCAGACGCGCCTCGTCGAGCAGCTCGTGGGCGGGGTGGCGCACCTCGAGGCCCTCCAAGCCGCGCTCGACCCAGCCAGCGAGCTGGCCGCCGATGTCGTAGCGCGCCGGGTGGGCCAAGATGACGATGCCGCCGGCATCGTGGAGCAGATCGATGGCGTCGTCGACGCCAATCCAGTCCATGCCGACGTAAGCCGGGCGGCCGTCGGCCAGGTAGAGATCGAAGGCCTGTTGAACGCTGTCCACATAGCCGCGCGCGTGCATGGCGCGCGCGATGTGGGGCCGGCCCAGATTGCCGCGCTCCGAAAAGGAGGTAACCTCCTCGGGGTGGATCTCAAAGCCCAGCTCGCAGATGCGACGGCGCATGGCTTCCATGCGATCGGCGCGAGCGGCGTTCATATGCTCGCTGTAGGCGATCATGGCACGGTGGTTGGGGTCAAATCCGTAGCCCAGCACGTGAATCGATTGGCCGCGCGACTTCGCGCTGATTTCGATCCCGCTGATAAAGCGAATGCCGCGCTCTTTTGCAGCCGCGGCGGCCTCTATGCACCCCTCGCTGGTGTCGTGATCGGTGAGCGCCCATAGGCCCACCCCGCAGCGTTGCATGAGTTCGGCCAGGCGTTGGGGGGACAGAGCGCCGTCGCTGACGGTGGAGTGAGTGTGGATCTCAGCGATGAGATTGGGCGTCTGAGTGTTCTTCGACATGCAAGGGCTCCTTGAGAGAGACGTCTTCCACCGGGTCGCGCAAACTGGCGTCGACAGGATCTATGAGGTGAGTGGTCTCAACAAGGTGATCATCATCGGCTACTTCGTCAAGGGCGCGCTCAGATTCGAGCTCGATGCCCAGCGACTCCGCCGAGAGGTCCTTCCAGCGAATATCGTCGCTGAGCATTTGCAGACTCTCCAGCGCGTCCTGTAGGCCGACATGGTCGGGCCCAATCGAGCTGTTCTGGATCAGCACCACGTGCAGGCGCTCGAGCGCGGTCATGCAGCGTTGCTGGCGTGCCTCGAGGCGCGCGCAGGCCACGTCGATGCGCTTTCTGGCGCTGAGTTGGTCAGCGAGCTCTTCTCGCGCGGCGCGAAGCTCACGCTTGACGGTGGCATCTTCGGCGTCGGCGATGCGTTTGTCGAGCTGTTCGATGCGCTTGTCCAGCGCAACGCGCGCGGTGTGCGCCATGGCCCGGCGAAGCTCGTCGGTGCGCCTTGCCAGCGCCACGAGGCTGCGCGAGGTCTCCGTGGCGATGTTGCGCGCGTGCTCTGCGACATCGCGCTGATCGGCGCGCTCGAGCTCACGCAGAATGTGGCCGTAGACCAGCGAGGCCGATTCGAGCAGCGGGCGCTCGAGCGCGCCGACGTCGCGAATCGCGTCCTGAAACTCCTCGTCGACCAGGTCGCGCTCAAAGCGCATGTGCTTGAGGCCGGTGGCCACGCACAAAAACAAACCCCACAGCCCGCCGGTGATCGCGTCACCGATCACCGGACCATTGAAGGCGCCCAAAAATCCGACGTTGAACAAGGTCTCGCTGGTGAAGACGGCCGCGCCCATGGCCAGCCCATAAAATCCCCAGAGCATGGCGCGCTCGACCAGATTGGCCCCGTAGCCAAGGCTCATCGCCATGCCGATCAACAGGCCGCCGGCAGCGGCTGCGCCCAGCAGCGAGAAGGGCACGAGCAGCGCCCAGGTGATGCCGCCGAGCAGCGCGAGCACCAGGCGCAACGTCGAGGTCTCGCTCTTGGAGTCGCTCAGATTGGCAAAAAGGCCGATGATTGCGCCAAAGGCCAGCACCATCAACTGAGGGATCGCCTGGCCGGCGATGATATTGAGGCCGCTGGTGACGATGCCGGCCGTGACTCCGCCGGCGATGAGCACAAACAGTTCTCGTGAGAGGGCACGTTCGTCTGCGATGCTTGCGTTCAAACTCATGGCGCGTCTTCCAGGGAAAAGGGGCCTCCTCAGTCGGGTTTGTACGGCTGAGGAGGCGATGGGACTCGTTGGCGAGTGAGCGGCTGCTTAAAACGATTCCAGGGAGTCGAGCTGGATGTTGCGGCTCTTCTCTTTGCTCTCCATGACGGCCTTTCGCCCGGCCGGCGCCGAGGCCGGTGCTTGCTCAATCACCTGCGAGTTGGCATTCATGAACTTTTCGGCCTTTTCGAAGCGCGCTTCGGGCAGCGCGAAGCGCTTTTGAGCGCCGCGGGTGGACTCGACCTGCTTGGAGATCACCTCCTGGGCGCGCGCAGCGTTGCCCATCTGGTAGTAATCCATGGCCTCGTTCATGCTCGAGGCGATCTCGACGTCTTGGACGCGGGCGATCACGTCGGTGTTGACCATCGTCTCGGCCTTGCGTGCATCGGAGGTGACCACGGCGCTCACGGCGGTGCGCTGAGTGACGGCGCGGTCCGCGAGCAAATCGTCGTAGCTCAGTTGCACGTCGAGCACGGGCTGGCTTCCGGTTTGTGCGGCCTGGGTGCGAAGCTTCATCAGGATATTCTTGTTCTGGCCGGCGGCGAACTCGGCCAGGCTGATGTGCAGGCGGCTGCCGTTTTGTTGAAAGGGAAAGCCGTAGACCTTCTCGACTTCGACACCAGGTGCTACGTCGATGCTCACCGTCGCGCCGCGCGCCACGGTGCGGTCGAGGCCTTGAAACTCGCGCTCGAAGATGCCGGCGATCACGTAGTGGTTGGCGATGAAATAGTAGTTGCCCGCGCCGGCATCGGCCATGGCAGCCATCAAGTCTTCATTGTAGTCGAGCCCGAAACCCATTGTGGTCAGCGAGATACCCTGAGCCTGGTAGCTGCTCGCCAGGCCGACGAGATCACGGGTGTCGGTCATGCCAACGTTGGGAATGCCGTCGGTGAGCAGGATGACACGATCGATGGTCTGGGCGGTCTTCCAGCGGCGCACCTCGGCAAAGCCCGCGATGTAGCCGTCGCTGATATTGGTCGCGCCGCCGTCTTGGATGCGCGCGATGGCGTTCTTCATCTCCTGGCGACGGGCCAGGGTGATCGGGCTGGAGGGAAAATCGACGCTGACGTCACGGCTGAAACTGACAATGGCCAATCGGTCACCGTCGCGAAGCTGATCGACGAACTGCATGGCCGCCTGGCGCGCATACTCCATGGGCGCACCGTGCATCGAGCCGGAGCGGTCGATCACCAGGGCCACGTTGAGCGGTAGACGCTTGCCACCGTGTGTGTCCACCGCCGTAATATCGATCGCGGCAAAGGACTCACTGCGCGCGCCCTGGGCCATGTATCCGTGGGAGAGCGAGCTCTTGAGGGTGAGCGTGCCCGCCGAGAGCGCTTCGGGCTGAGGGGTGGCATCGTGAGTAAAGATCGGCGGCGTGCTGACCGCGCCGGTATCGCTCGGCGGCGTCTGCTCGGGGCCGTGGGTTGCTTGCTGGTGGCTGTAGTAAAAGGCTGCACACAACAGAAGAACAACGACGACGATGATTGGACCGAGATGTTTCATGGCTCAAGCTCCTGATTGCATGCAGACAAGCTGTGGTGGTTTGCGAGGACGAACTCTCCAACTGATCACTACCAACGAGGCCGAGTCCGCATGGATCTAAAAAAACAGGAAACGTTTTTCGTCGTCGTCGCGCACAGCCCAAACGCCGGGCGCGACGCAGATACCCAGGGAAAGGTGTGACGCTCGTCTGGCACTGGTGTATACTTGGCGCGGCAAGCCACCCTGGGAATGGATTATCGTTCAAAGGTGCTTCTTGTGGATGTCGATGAGAGCGCAACTCGTGCCCTCACATTTGTTGAATTGAGTCTTGCCATTAATGGTCAATCCTAGCCCACAAACCCTGCTCCATGCACTCGGTATCTTTGCCAGCCTCTTCGCCGCCCTTTTGGGCTGTCAGCAGCGCGGCGAGGAGAGCGTAGAGCCGGCCAAAGCCGTCGAGGCACGCGAAGCCGTCACCTCGGCGGCCGTGCAAGCGCCGCGCGGCGTGGCCGTCTGGGTCAACGATGCGCCCATCCACGAGGCCGACATCGATCGGCGCCTCGATCATCTGCAGCGCCTCTACCGCCACACCAAGCGGCCCTTTGACGTCTCCGTGCGCGAGAAAAAGCGCGCGCACGTCATCGATGGCCTGATCGACAAAGAGCTGCTTCGCCAGCATGTGCAAAAACACGAGGTTACGATCCCCGATGAGGACGTCGACGCGGAGTTTCGCCGCCGCGTCGATACGGTCTTTGGCAACCTCGACGCGCTCAACCGCTATCTGGCCGACCAGGACACGAGCATCCAGGAGTTTCGCTCGCGCCTTCGCCACGAGCTCGCCGTCAACATCATCTTGGAGGCCGAAGCCGCCGGCCAGGCCACGACCGAGGCCGAGATCCGCGAGCTCTACGAGCGCATCGCCAATCGCCGGCCGGCGCGCGAGCGCGTCGAGGCCTCGGTGATCCTTGTGCGCGTGCCGCCGGGCAGCAGCGAGGTGATTCGAAAGCGCATCATGCAAGCCACCGAGAAGGCCGTGGCCACGGCCAAAGATCGCGAGCAGTTCGCCGCGCTCGCTGGCAAGATGAGCCAGGGCCCAACCGCTCGCGAGGGTGGCTACGTGGGTTGGATCGAGCGCAACACCTTGAGTCCTGCCGCTGATCTGGTCATCTTTGGCACCACGGCCGGCAAGCCCAGCGCACCCGTGGCCACGGCGGTGGGCTTCGAGGTGTTCTGGGTCCACCAGAAGCGCGCCGCCGGCATGCGCCACTTCGACGAGGTCGAGCATGTGCTGCGCGAGCGCGCCGCCCAGGGACGCGTCGACGAGAATCGCCGCCGCCTGGTCGGCGAGCTGCGCGAGCAGGCCTCGATTCGCTACGCCTCGATCGTCTCCGAGAAGAGATAGCGCCATGCAAAGAGCGGGCAGCATCGTGGGTTCCAGGCTCGCCGTCTCCCTGTTCGCATCCGGCCTGTTTTTGGCCGGCCTGCTCGCGAGTAGGCCGGCGGCAAGCGAGCTGCACGACGGGCCCGGCCCTGCGCCCTCCTCTTACACGCACCTGGCCTGGGAGCACTGGGATCCGCACGGCCTCGACGCCGCGCGCTTTCCGCTTCAGGTGGTCTTCGTCGGCGCACCGCCCGATAGCCTGAGCGAGGCCGAGGTTGTCGCAGCCTTGAGCGCATCGATCGAGGCGTGGAACGATGTCGCATGCTCCTATGCGGCGCTCCATTATGCCGGCCGACGCGAGCGTCTCGATACGATCGGCGAGGGCGAGATCTCGGTGTTTTTTGCCGACGCGTCGCTGTGGTCGTCGTGGCCCAAGCCGCCGATCGCCTCGGCCCACCTGGGCACCCACATCGCGCTCAACGGCGAAACCTTTGACTGGCAATCCTCGCCGCAGCCCTACTACAAGTTTCACGAACGCGATGCCGGCCTGAAGTCGCGCATCGACCTACAAAGCGCGCTCACCCATGAGCTCGGCCACGTCTTGGGCCTGGAGCACACCCTCGACGACAACACGGCGACCATGGTCGCATCGTATCTGCGAGACGGCGGCCAGTCGCGCCTTGCGGCCGACGACAAGTTCGGGCTTTGCCATCTGTATCCAAGCACTCCCTCGATCGACGAGTGCCAGCGCGACGCCCAGTGTGGCGACGGTGGGCGCTGCGTGAGCGACGAGACCTTTCGCGTTTGCCAGAAGCCCCAGGGACGCGTTGGCGATCACTGCGCGCTCGATCTGCTGCACTGCCCTGGCACCTGCCTGATGAGCTCGTCGGCCACCGGCACCGGCTACTGCACGACCCCGTGCAGCGAGCAGTCCCAGTGCCCGAGTTACTTCGGCTGCGAGGTGGCCGGCGAAAAGAGTTTGTGCAAGCTGACGGGTGTGGGTTTTGAGCAGCCTTCGCGCGGTTGTGCGGTGGCCGTGGCGCGCCCTGCTAGCCTGAGCCTGGGCGGCGGCGTGCTCGCTTTGGGGCTCGCGGCGGCCTTGCTCGTTGTCCGACGCCGGCGCCGGCTCAATTGGTAAATTGCACGCCGCTCAACATCCGCTCAAAGCTTCGATAGTAGGCATCGCGCCGGCGCGTGGGAAAAAAGCCCGTGAAGATCCAGGCCTCGCCATTGCGATAGTGTTGCCAGACGACCAGATGGTATTCGCGCCCGCTCGAGATCACCTGGTACTCGATCTCGTCGCCGCTGAGCTCGCCGTAGACCGTCGCTGGCCGGCGCGCGATCTGGGTAAAACCTGTGCGCCTCAGATTGTTGTGAAAGGCCGAGTAGAAGTGCTCGACTTGTTTGGGGCCCAGCTTGCGGCTGACGCGCACCTCGATCTGGGCCTGACCGTCACCGGCTGCCCGAAAGAGCGCGATCGCCCCTTGCGGCGCCTGCCCGAGCAGCCAGCCGCCCGGCCTGGGTATGCGAACGCCGTATTGCTCGTTGACGACCACCTGGTTGTCCGCGGTTTGAGTCGCCTGTGTGCCTGTCGGCGTGCCCGACCACGTACCCGGCTGCTCGGCCTCCTCGATAGGCTCAAAGACGATCGGGGCTTGCGCCGCGGCCGGAGGTGCAACCAGCACCAGAGCCAGCAGCGTGCTGGCTAGCAGTATTGTGGAGTTCAAGCGCATGGCGCAATCCGCGGGTGGCAGCACTTGTAGGCAAGCGCCAGGTGCAATCTTTGACACGCTGCTCGGGCGGTCCAACGCCAAAAACGACTCGGCCCACAAGCCTGAGGGGTTCAGGGTGCGGGCCGGGGATGCAACCAAGCAGCGTTTAAGAGCGCGAAGCCCACAAGGGCTTTAGCCCTTGAACTTCATGTTCTTGACCACCGACTTGAAGTCTTCGACGTACTTCTCTTTTTCGACGTCTTGCATGTAGCCGACGACGAGCCACGCGGTGCTCTCACGCAAAAACTGGAAGATCACCACTTCGAGGGTGACACCGGAATGCGTGAACTTGTAGGTCGTCTCCGTGCCCTTTTGCGAGCCGATCGTGGCCTCTTCCTGCTTGACCTGCTCGAAGTTCGACTCGGTCAAGGTCTTGTGGAAGGTGCTGAAGAAGACGTCCGAGACGTCCTGGGCCATGAGCTTGGTGCCGACGACCTCGATCTGGCTCTGCGAGCCGCGATGCTTGAAGTTGGCGACGGCCTTCTCGTTACCCTGGGTAACTTCCCACTTCGCCGGGGGCGTAATCGTGACACCGAATTCTTCGTTGTCGATCGGCTTGGCATCCTGGGCGACGGCGACCGACGACATCGCAAGCGTAAGCAGTAAAGCAAATACGAAGCGAGCGATTCTCATGCTGTATCTCCTAAAATTTGACGCTGACAGACGTTTCTGTGCAAATCTCCACCATCAAGCCATGGTTTTATAACAGCCTCGGATCAGAATGGCAACTTAGACGTCTTGATGTGGACCTAAAGGTGTGTTTGGAGGTGGCGAGGCTGGTGGGAATGGGGGTGGAGGGGGTGTTTTGAGGAGGGCGGCGCCTTGAAAGGCCGCCTGCCTTGAGGCCAGTGCTTTGCAACAAAGCGCCGAGAGTGCTAAACAAGCAAGCCTGCGCCAGCTTCGCCTGGCCCCCGTTTTTGCCAAGGTTTGCATGAGTCGTCTTGTCGTAGTGGTCTGGTTGGCCGGGTGCCTTCTGTCCTGCCTTTTTCTGGCGTCGTGCTTGCCGTCGCCGAGCAGTTTGTTGCCCGGTATTGTCGGGCCTGCCGAAGAAGCGCCCGCAGAAGAAGCGCCCGCAGAGGCGTCGGCGGAGTCTGGTGCCGAGGCTCCCGCTGCAGAGGCGAGCGAAGGGCCACTCACGTTGCATAACACCATCGAGCCGGGGATCGAGCAGGCCGCCTTAATTCTCGAGACCCACTTCGACGCCTTTTTGCAGCGCGAGCCGCTGGGTTTTGATTGGTTTCTCTTCGAACACGTGGCAATTGACACGCTCGCTCTTGTCCATCGCCTCGACGACATGCGCCGCGAGGTCGACAGCGTGGCGCCGCTGAAGGTTGTGCAGTGGATTTTGCCACTGTTTTTGCTAGCCCTGTTGTTCGGCCTGTTCCTGGTGCTCGATCGACAGTTCGGCCGGCTCAGCCAGCGCTGGCAATCGCGCATTCACTTCGATCTCTCGCGCGTGCTGACGCGGCTGGCACGGGCCTTGGTCCTGGTGGCTGGCCGCTGCCTGCCGGCGGCCTTGCTGATCTTTCCGAGCTACTTTCCTATCCAGGCGCTCTTTGATCGCGCGCCGTGGTCGGTGCTGTTCACCGAGATGCTGTGGCTGCTGCTGGCCTATCGCGCATGCCATGGACTGATCTTGGTGGCGTTTAGCGGGCAGCTCTTGAGCATCCCCGAGGTGCACGCGCAGCGCCTGGAGCGTTTTGGGGTCTGGTTTGCGCGGGCGACGTTTGGCTTCTGGCTGGCGCTGTCGACGATCGAGGCATTTGGCTATCGCGGCGACGTGCTGGCCGTCGTCTTGTTCGGCTTCAAGCTGGTGATGGCGACCGCGCCGGTCTATTTGTTCGTGATGCGTCGCTCGGTGCTCGCGCTGCTGCCGGCCGAGGACGGATCGCCGCTGTATCTGGCCTTTCGCCAGACGATTGAGCGCCATTACAATTGGTTTTTGGGCATCACGATCGCCCTGCTCTTTTTGAACGCCGCCGGCTTCACCCATGCCGCGAGCTTCATCTTGGTGCGCGGCTACACGATCCTCGTGCTGGTGACCGTCTCCTTTGCGATCGCGCAGCGCTTTCGTCGCTACTTGCACGAGCGCGCCGAAGACGACGACGCCGCCCTGCTCCTGGAGAGCCTCGAGCAGCTTTTGCTGCTCGCTGGTGCTGCAATCCTGGGCGTGGTCGTCTTGCGCTTGTTGGCCATTTATGACGCGCTGATCGCGATGCTCAAGATCCCCTTTCTGAGCGTCGGTAGCGTCGCGATCTCGCTGTTTCATCTGCTCAACGTGGTCGTGATTGTCACTGCGGCGGTGATCGCGACCAAGGTCTTGAAGGCCATACTCAACACCAAGATATTCCCGGCGTTCAACGTCGACATTGGCGTTGCCTACGCCTTCAACACCCTGATCAACTACGCGCTGGTGGTGATCGCCTTCTTCATGTCGCTCTTTGCGCTGGGCGTGCACCTCTCGGCGGTGGTCGTCGTTCTGGCCAGTTTGGGCGTGGGCATCGGTTTTGGTCTGCAGACGCTGACCGAGAACCTGATCTCGGGCTTCATCATCTTGTTTGGCCGCTCGGTCAAAAAGGGCGACTTCATCACGGTCAACAGCGTCTACGGACAGGTCGAGGCCGTCGGCGCGCGCAGCGTGGTGGTTCGCACCCCGGACAACTACGACATGCTCATCCCGAGCAAGGAGATCGTCAGCGGCCAGATCATCAACTGGACCTACCGTGACAGCGTCGTGCGCGTGCAGGTTCCCGTGGGCGTCAGCTACAAGAGCAATCCGCGCGAGGTCGAGAAGGTGTTGCTCGCGACGGCCAAGCTGCACCCCAAGATCTTGGAAGAGCCTGCCTGTGAGGTCTGGTTGACGAGCTTTGGCGACAGCGCGATCAACTTCTCGCTGCTGATCCATTTCGATTGTCGCCACATCAGCGAGCGACGGCTGCGCGGCCAGCTCAACTTTCTGATCTGGGATGCGCTCGCGGCCGCTGGCATCGAGATCCCCTTCTCTCAGCACGATCTGCACCTCAAATCAAGCGAGCTTGGGCCCGAGGGCTTGATGGCAATGAGTAAGCCCCAGGACAAGCCCGAGAAAAAGCCCGAAGACAAGCCCGAAGACAAGCCCGCAGACAAGCACGAGGAAAAGATCGAGGAAAGCCTCGACGCAGGTCTTTTAGGGCCGCAGGTGCCGGCGCAGGTCGTCGACGAAGCGGCGGATGCGCTCGGAGAGGTCGGCCCCGCGGCCCTCGATCAGCCAGACCAGCGCTGAGCCGACGAGCACGCCATCGGCGAACTCGCCGACCTCGGCGGCCTCCTCGCCGGTTGAGACCTTCATCGAGGCGATGATCGGCAGCTGCGTGTGCTGGTGAAAGCCGGCCATGGCGGCCTTGAAGCTCTCGGTTGAGATGGTCACCTCACCGCCGGAGTGGCCCGTCCAGACGATGAAGCCGCGCGCGCCCTCGGCCATGCTCTGAAAGCGCTCGGTGGACGTGGTGGGCGCCACGCTGCGAATGATGGCGATGCCGTGAGCGGCAAAGCTCTGCTCGACGCCCTGGGATTCGTCCCAGGGCAGGTCGGCGATCATGACGGCGTCGACACCGGCCGCGGACATCTGGCGCGCGCAGTTTTCCAGGCCCATGGCCAAGAATCGGTTGAAGTAGCTCGAAGCGACGATCGGCGTCTCGAAGCGCTCGCGAAAACGCGCGGCCAGCTCGCAGATGTCTGACCAGCCGACGTCCTCGTGGATGGCGCGCGCGCAGGCGCGCTGAATCACCGGGCCGTGGTAGGTCGGATCGGAGAAAGGCACGATGAGCTCGATGATGTCGACGCCCTGCTCGGCCAGAATGCTCATGTACTTCAAGGTCGCTTCGACGTGGGGATCGCCCGCAACCAGGGCGCCCATGAGCAGGGGCCGGCCGTCTGCGGCGAAGTCCGACTCGAGTTTTTCCAGCCGCTGGCTCATGGTGTCTGCCGGCTGTGGGCGAATTGGTCGAGGCGCTCGAGATCGCGCAGTCCGCTGCCGGTGATGCCCACGACGACGTGCTGTTCGCTGCCCAGGGTCGCCGCGATCTTGATCGCGTAGGAGAGGGCGTGGCCGGACTCCAGGCAGACGAGAAGACCCTCGGTGCGGGCCAGGGTGCGCACGGCCAGGCAGGCATCGTCGTCGCTCACGGCGACATAGTGCACGCGACCCTCGGCAGCCCAGCGCGCATGCTGGGGGCCGACGTTGGGCACGCACAGGCCGCCGGCTATCGAGTGTGGAACGAGCACCTGTCCGTTGTCGTCTTGGAGCAGATAGGAGTGGGTGCCCATAAAGACGCCGGGGCTTCCGACGACGAGGCTTGCCGAGGTGCGCGCGCCGTGGCCGTCGCCACCGCCTTGCACGCCCACCAATTGGATGTCGGTGTGCTTGGCGAACTCGGAGAAGAGGCCGACACCAAAAGCACCGCTGCCGATCGGGGCGATGATGTATTCCGGGTCACAGCCGCGGCGCTTGAGCTGCACGCGGGTCTCGGCGCCGATGACGCCCAGCGCGTAGGCCAAGATGCGCGGGAAGGGATCGGGCATGGCAAGCGAGCTGGCGCAGTAGTGGGCCTGGTTGGAGTGGGTGGCCCAAAAGCGCAGCGCCTCGGAGCAGGCGCGCTTTCGCCCGCGCGTGCCGGTGTCGACGGTCTCGATGACCACACCGAGCTCGAGCATGCGCTGGACGTTGAGTGTCTCGTTTTCGAGGTCTTCGCGGCCCATGAAGATGCGCGCCTCGAGCCCCATGGCTGCTGCGATCGAGCCCAGCGCCACGCCAAAATCCCCGGTGCCCGTCTCGCCGATCACCGAGCGGCGTCCAAGGCGGCGCGCGAGCAAGACCTGCAAGACGGCCGTGTTGATGCTAAAGGAGCCGCCCTGGCAGAGGTCTTCACGCTTGACCCAGATCTGGGCACCGCCGACGCGCTCGGAGAGCGCGCCCAGGTGGCTGACGGGCGTGGGCCGGCCGATGCGATGATCGAGCCAGCGCTCCATGGTAGTGACGAACTTGGGGTCATCGACGGCCTCGTCGAAGGCATCGGCGATCTCCTGGAGCGGCGTCCAGAGGGACTCGGCGACGTAGCGCCCGCCAAAGCGTCCGAATCGGCCCGGCAAAAGCCGCTCGTTTGTGGTCGACATCAGCGCGAGGCACCGGCGTGGGCTTTCTCGAGGTGGCTCTTGACCAGCTCGAGATAGCCGCCAACGCCCTTGCGAATCTCGCGCGCGACGATGCCGTTGAACACCTTGGCGGCAAGCTTTGGGATGGGAAGGTCGGTGGCGATCGTCTCCTCGTAGTCGACCTCGGTCTTTTGGCCGAGCTTGCGACAGCGCACGGTGCCCTTGGAGCGCATGTTGCCCTCACCGACGGTATTCCAGACCACGCGATCGTCGCCTTCGCGCTCGTAGCGCACGCTGTAGGTGCCCTGGAACTTGACGCCCTTCTCGTTTTTCTCGCGCAGCACCCACTTCCACAGGCCAGGCTCGATCTCCTCGGCGCGCTCGAGCTGGGTAAAACACACCTGCAGCTTTTTAGGATCACCAAAGAAGTCAACGACCTGCTCGAGCGGGGCGTTGATCACCAGTGACTGTTTTTCGGTACCCTCGATCCAGGCCATGCTTGGGGGTGCTCCGGTGAGACGATAATCGTTGGGATTATCGGCAGTTGCTGTCTTCAGGCCCACAGCGAAAGCGGATATGGGCATGGTTGAGATGCCCACGTGCGTGGCGGATGAGGCCGTTGCTGGCGTTTTGGCCGTGGGGGTACTGGATCAACGGCTCGAGCTCCTCGGCGCTGTAGCCGATCGAGAGGCCGTACTCGTGGAGCACCTTTTGCAAACGGTAGTCGATGAAGACGTACTCCACCTCGCTGGTGTCGATCAAGATCTTGAGCAAATGCCAATTCTTGACCGCGTCGAAGGTCTCTGGCGTCATGTTTCGAAAGTCGGGCAACTCGATGTTGCCGCGGTGATAGAAGGCCAGATCGACGTCGCGCCCGGATTGATGGCTCTTGTGGGGGCGCATGCGACCGCCGTTTTGCTGGCTCAAGCTGCCCACGACCATGTCCGGTGCGTCAGGCCAGCGCGCCTTGATGTCGGCGCCGGCACCCTCGAGCAGGTTGATCGTGCGCTTGGTGCCAAAGGCGCGCGCCTGGTTGCGAACACGCAGCCCCGGGCTGTCCTGCAGGGCGACGCCATTGTAGAGGCGGCCGCCGTTGGCCGCGCCCCACGAGGTGCTCCTGCCGTCGGTGGTGGTCACGTTGGGAACTTGCAGGCGCACTTGCTGGCCAATCTGTAAGCGTCGCGGGTTGACCCGGCGGTTCCACTGCTGAATCTGCTGCACGCTGACGCGGTGGCGTTTGGCGATCGCCTCGAAGGTGTCACCGGCGCGCACGGTGTGCACCACGGCCATGGTCTTGCTCACCGGCGCGGGGGGCTTGATCACCTCGGCCGAGCGAACGATCAGCGTTGTGTCCGCTACGATCGCGATCGAATCGAGCTTGTTCCAGCCCAAGAGGTCGTTGATGCCTACTTTGAAGCGCAAGGCTATGGCCCCCAGAGTGTCCTCCGGGCTGACCGTGTAATACAAAAGATCGTCTTGGGGTTTGTTCTCGCTGCTGGCCGGCGTGCTCACCACCATTCCAGCCAACATCAAACTTGCAGCCATCATCAGTTTCGATCGTTGCCATTTTGCCACGCATACCTCCACTTCACCCATTGGCTTTGACGCCCTCACTTTCAACGCGTCAATTGATGGGTACGGTCTGTTAATGCCACGTCCAAAGGCCGAACTGGTCGTATTGTGGTTAACCAAGGCCCGGACGAAAGTCAAGCAGCGACCCTGCCACACAAACCTACACGACGGCGCTGGTGCGCCTGTGTCGTGTGCACCTGAAGGGTCAACTCGAGGCATCGGCAGGCTCCTGGTCACCTTGGCCATCTGGCTCCATTGCTCGCTCACCAAGCACGTCTTCGATGTAGACGTGCTTGATCACGACCACGATCACCACCAGCAAGGGCGTGGCCAGGATCAGTCCGATGAAGCCCAAGACCACGGCCATGACGAGCTCCGCAATGATCACCAGCGCAGGGGGTAGATGCACGATTCGGTGCTGCAGGATTGGGGTGAGCAGGTAGCTTTCGACGCTTTGAACCAGCCAGTAGAACAGCGCCGTATAGATCGCCAGGCGCGGCGAGATCAGCACGGCCAGCAAAATCGCCGGGATGCTCGCCAGCACGGGGCCGACCACGGGCACAAATTCGAGAAAGGTGATCAGCAGCGCCAGAGTGAGCACCATCGGCACACCGAGCAGCCACAGGCCGATGCCCGTCATGATGCCGACGAGGATCATCGTCACAAAGCGGGCCACGAGCCACCACTGCAGCTGCTTGCCCACGGCGTGAATCACCTCCTCGGCGCGCGCGCGCTTGTCGAGCGGCATCAGGCGCACCGCGCCCCCGATGTAGAGGCCCGGGTTGATCGCCAGGTAGATGCCCACAAAGACCACAAAGAGCACGTCGACTAGCCCGCCCACCGTCGTCGAGATGATGCCGCCCACACGCCCGAGCAGCTCGAGCTCGTCGGTCCGCGCGTCGCCCGGGGTATCGGGTAGCTGTGCCAGCAAGAACTCACCCCAGGCATACGAGGCGATCGACTCACGAAGCCGCTCGATCGCCACCGGGATGTCCGCCGAGAGCTCGCCCACCTGTGCGCTGACCTGGGGCGCGAGCAGCCAGATCATGGCGGTGAAGGCGGCCAACAGGACAAGCGTCACGAGCAGCAGCGACCAACCCGGCTTGAGCTTGCTGCGATCGCTGAGCTGGTTGGCAAGCCCACGCAAAAAAACGGCGATCAACACCGAGGCAAAGGTCAGCATCAAGATGTGGAAGATGCGCCAGGTAAAGAGCAGCAGCCCGACGATCACCACGGTCGTAAAGACCACGACCAGCACGCGCCAGACAAAAGTGCCCCGCGACGCGTCCATGCCGCCGTGCTTGATCGCCGGCATCGTAATCTGCCTCTCGTCGCTCTGGTCGGCCACGCTCAAACCCAAGGCTGTGCTTTCGCACGTTTGCGTATCGTAAGTGCTGATGGTGTGTGTGTGTCCCCGAAGTTAGCATCGAGCCGGGAGATTTCAACGCCTGGGGGGTCAATTGCTTCGCTTGACTGGCGCGAGCGCGGGGGCAAGTTCGTGGGACAGCAGGCAACTTGACCCAGGCTCAGGCAACCATGAAGAGATACCTGCAGGGTAGTCTATGGCTGGGCATGTATGTGCTCGTCTCGCTCTCACCGCTGTTGCTGGCGATGGTGGGCCCCCATCCGCCCAGGCGTGACTTTCTCACCGAGTTCTCGGTAGCACTGGGATTTGTGGGCCTGGCCATGATCGGCTTGCAGTTCGTGATCACGGCGCGCTTTCGCCGCGTCGCGGCGCCCTATGGGCTCGACATCATCTTGCGCTTTCACCGCGAGATCTCGATCGCCGCCTTTGGCATCGTGCTCGCCCACCCGCTGTTGATCCTCTGGCGCGACCAATCCCTGCACATTCTCAATCTGCCCGCCCAGCCGCCCAGGGTGTGGTTTGGCGTCTTCTCGCTGCTCGCGCTGATCGCGGTGATCGTGACCTCGATCTGGCGCGTGCGCCTGCGCATCCCCTACGAGACCTGGCGCATCGCCCATGGCAGCCTGGCGATCGCCGCGCTCGCCATGGCCCTGGGCCATGTCATCGGCGTGGGACACTACATCGCGATGCCCTGGAAGCAGGCACTGTGGATCGCCATGGCCGCGATGAGCGTGATCCTCTTGCTCCACGTTCGCGTCTTCAAGCCCTGGCGCATGCTACACGCCCCCTGGCGCGTCGAGCGCGTGAAGGCCGAGCGGGGCAACTCCTGGACGATCACCTTTCGCCCGATCGATCACGCAGGCTTTCGCTTCGAGCCCGGCCAGTTTGGCTGGATCACCTTGTTCACCTCGCCATTTGCCATCGAGGAGCACCCCTTCTCGTTTTCTTCGAGTGCCCTGCAGACCGACACGGTCGAGGTGACGATCAAGGCGCTGGGCGATTTCACCGGCAAGATCGGCGCGCTCAAAGAGGGCGACATCGCCTACATCGATGGGCCCTTCGGCGCGTTCACCAACGAGCGCTACGAAGCGCCCGGCTTTGTCTTCATTGCCGGGGGCGTAGGCATCACCCCGATCATGAGCATGCTCAGGACGCTGGTCGACTACCAAGACACGCGGCCCCTACTGCTGATCTATGCGAACAAGTGCTTTGAGGACGTCACCTTTCGCGAAGAGCTCGAGGAACTCGAGCAAAAGTGGCCCAACCTCGCGATCGTGCACGTGCTCGAGGAGACGCCCGAGGACTGGAGCGGCGAGCAGGGCTTTGTCGACGCCGAGGTGCTCGAGCGACACTTGCCCGAGCATCGCAACCGCCGTCAATACTTTCTTTGCGGGCCGCTGCCGATGCTGGTCAACGTCGAGTTGGCGCTTCGCACGGTGCACGTGCCCCAGACACACATTCACGCCGAGCTCTTCAACCTGGTCTGACCGAGCCCCATCTATGGAACGTTATCGCCAACTGACTCTTGCGGTCGTGCTGATTGGCATCATCCTCGTGATTGCTGCGTTGACCTTTGCGGCGCTGCGATCACTGTGAACGATCGTCTTGCCAGCTCAGGGGTGCGTCGCCCCGGTGCCGCTTGCCACCGTTTTTGTCGAGGACCGACTCGAAGACGATGCGAAAGCCACGCTCAATCTGGTCTCGAATGAGTCGATCATGGGCCTGCTCCGCTTCGGATTCGCTTGCGAAACAAATTTCCTCGCGCACGACTGGCGAGCTGTCGACAAAGCGGTTCGCGCGCTTTCGCGTCATGATCGGGCGCTCGCGCGAGAGCAAGACGATGCGATGCTCGCTGCGCTCGAGCTGCGCGCGCCAGGTGCGCCCGGTGGGCTCGACCAAGTCACGCTGCTCGAGCACGCCATGCATCCGGCTCGCAAGGTAGTGATTGAAGTTTGCCTGCCCATCGAGCTCGACAAAGGCCTCGAGCTGGCGCTCGATCTCACGCTCGGATTCAAAGCCCAACGCCCGAGCGTCGATTAGCCAGGCATCAAGCCTGCCCGTGCTCGGCTCATAGACCACGCGCTGCTCACCCTTGGTCGAGAGCGCGAAGCGCACGGCCACGCCCTCACAACCCAGCTCTTTGAGCGCACTTGCGATAACATACTGGGCCAGCGTTGCGCCGATGGCGGCCAGCACGGCGCGCCGATTTCGCTCGGCGTCGTGGCTGAAAATTATCGGATAGGCGCTCGATGAGCTCGACCGGGCCGTGCACAAGGCATCGAAGAGCGCATCAAAGCCCAGCACGGCATTTTGCCGCTTGAACTGGCGCGCGCGCGCGATTGGCCCGCGCGCGCAGACCTCGGCGAGCTCACCATTCCAGTAAAATGCCAGCGTATTGGCGTCGTCGACCGCAGGCGCCTGGGCCGCAAAGGCGCCGGTGAGCTCGACTCTCAAACCTGCCGCATAGCCTTGCCAGTCATGGTCGCGCACGCGTTGTGCAAACGCTCGGTTCTCGCTCTCGAGCATGCTGAGCTCGCCTGCGAGCCGGTCGCCGCCGCCGAAGCTCTCGCGCAGCGCCTCGAGGCGGCGCAAGAAAGCCTCGTCCTTGGCTTTGAGCAGCTCGAGCTGGTGGTCGATGTGTTCGAAAAAATCTTGCGAGAGGATCGGAGCACTCACTGCGACGCTCGCTCAGGGAAGGTAACGATTCTTGAGGTGCGCCTTGAAAAACGAGGCGTCGAGCGGCTGGCCGGTGGCCTCGGTCAACAACTCGTCGGTTGAGAGCAATGAGCCCTTGGCATGCACATGCTCGCCCATCCAACTCATCAAGGGCGAAAAATCGCCGCGCCCGAGGCCATCGAGCACGTCGGGATCGCTTGCTTGCGCGCTTTGAAAGAGCTGGGCTGCGGTCATCGCGCCCAGCGTGTAGGTGGGAAAGTAGCCAAAGGCGCCGTCCATCCAGTGGATGTCCTGCATGCAGCCGTCGCGATCGTCGGGCGGTGTGGCCCCGAGCAGCGCCGCCATGCCCTCGGCCCAGGCACCAGGCAGCTCGGCGATTTGCAGATCGCCTGCGACCATGGCCTTCTCCAGGCGGTAGCGCAAGATTACGTGGGCCGGATAGGTGACCTCGTCGGCGTGCACACGAATCAGCCCGCGTGAGACGCGGGTGACGTGGCGGTAGAGGTTGTCGGCCTGCCAGGGCGCACCGCTCTTGCCAAAGGCCTCGCCAGCGAGCGGTGCGACGTACGAGACGAACTGCTCGCTGCGGCATGCTTGCATCTCGACGAGCAAGGACTGGCTCTCGTGCAGGCTCATGCCGCGGGCACGACCCACCGGTTGGTAGCGCCACTTTGCGGGTAGACCACGCTCGTAGAGCGCATGGCCGGTCTCGTGCAAAACGCCCATCATGCCGCGAAGAAAGTCCGAGGTGTTGTAGGCGGTGGTGATGCGCACGTCATCGGGCACGCCGCCGCAAAATGGATGAACGCTTACGTCGAGGCGTCCATAATTGAAGTCGAAGCCCAGCTTGGTCATCAACCGAATGGCCAGCGAGCGCTGCGCCTCGATCGCGAACGGGCCATCGAGCGCCAAAGCCGGTGGACGCGCCGCCTGGCGCTCGAGCACGGCCTCGAGAAAGCCCGGCAGAAACTCGGCCAGGTCGTCGAAGATCGCATCGATGCGCACAGAGGCACCGCCGGGCTCGTACTGATCGAGCAGCGCGTCGTAGGGCGAGCATTTGAACGCCTCACCCTTGATCACGGCGACCTCGCGCGTCAGTTCGAGCACCGCTTTGAGATAGGGTTGAAGCCGCTTGAAGTCGTTGTCGGGGCGCGCCGCACGCCAGACCATCTCACAGGCCGAGCCCTTGCGACTGAGCTTGTCGACCAGTTCAGCCGGCACCGTGGTCGAATGCAGCCACAACCGGCCCATCTCTTTGAGGTTGGCCACCTGCCAGGCATCGAGCTCGCTGTTTTCATGGGAGGCGGCGATGAGCTCGGCGAGCTTGGGATCGGTGAGCATCTCGTGGGCGATCACGCGCAGCGTCGCGAGCTGCTCGGAGCGGGCCTCGGCGCCGCCGGCGGGCATCATCGTGGCCGCATCCCAGTGCAACATGCCGATGGCCTCTTCAATGCGTGTCAGCCGACCAAAATGGCTCTCGAGCTCTTCGTAGGCACCCATGTTCTTTTCCTCATCTTCTCTTGTCTTCGTCGTCTTCGGCCTCACTTGCGCCACAGACTCTCCCCGAAGCCCGGTCCGGTGGCAAGGATTAATGTGTCAAGAATCGTGCTTAACGAGGCGCGACATCGGGCTCACGGTAGAGATTGCCCACGAGCTTCTCGATGCGATTGGCGGGGGCAGGCGTGGCCAAGAGCGCGCGCCGCACGGCCTCGTCGAACGCGATCAGATCCGGGTGGTCGATCAGCGTCCAGAAGCTGTGATCGCGCGCGAGCAGGTCGGCGCGCATGCCCTCGACGAGCTCGCGGGCCAGGTTATAGTCGACGCTTGTGACAAGGCGCAGCCACTGGCTGGAGAGCCTGGGGGTGAGCAGCGGCACGCGAAAGATCTTGGGATCGCTGCCGACCTGGCGAGCGACGCGGCGGATGCACTCCTCAAAGCTCAAGATCTCGGGGCCGGGGATGTCGTAGCAGACGCTGGTGGTGATCGGCAGCTCGAGCGCGCTCAACAAGGCGACGGTGACGTCGTCGATGCCCACAGGCTCGGTGCGATTTCGCAGCCACGAGGGGCTGAGCATCACGGGCAGTCGCACGGCGATGTCGCGCAAGATCTGCCAGCTCGCGCTGCCCTGGCCCAAGATCATCGACGCGCGAAGCTCCACGGCAGCCACCTCGCCGCCGCGCAGCAGCGCGCCCGTGACCAGCCGGCTTCTCAGATGGCGCGAGGCTTCCGTGCGCGGCTTGACGCCGCCCAGATAGACGATGCGCTCAAGGCCTGCCCGGGCTGCGGCGTCAGCGAAGTTGAGCGCGGCGCGCGCCTCGCGCTCTTCGTAATCGGCGCCGGTTCCCACGCTGTGCACCAGGTAGAAGGCGGCGCTACAGCCGCTCAAGGCACCCTCGAGGGTTTCTCTGTCGTTGATGTCCAGGTGGGCCCACTGGCGCTCGGGTGCGCGCGCCCTGGCTCGCTCCACCGAGCGCGTTGCACAGCGCACGTCGTAGCCGGCACGGCGCAGCACGGGATAGAGGTTCGAGCCGACAAAGCCTGTGGCTCCGGTTAAGAGCACGGGATCGCGGTTGGTTTTCAAGGCCATTCTCCTTGCACGCGGGTGCGCCGGCCATGGCAAGCGCGGCGCAAGTTGACTGTGCAAGTGTGGGCACCGAATGCAAAATCGCAATCCGGGCGCCGGGCGCACTAGCGCGCCAATTCCAGATTCTGGATCGACGATTGGCGCACGCGTGTCTTTGGAGCGCGCTTGCGCGGCGTATTGGACTGGGTGGCATCGCGCGTCTTCCAATCCTGGTACTGCGCTGCCGGCTCGGGGCCAGCAAATACCTGAATGGCGACGAGCGGCTCGCTGCCGTTGATGAAGCTGACCTCGCCATCGGCCGGGATGTAGACCGCCATGTTCGGGCCGACGATGTAGCTCTGGCCGTTGATCGTGATCACGCTGCTGCCCTCGATCACGTAGATGTATTCTTCGGTCGTGTTACGCCGCGGCGCGATCTGGGCGTTGGGCTGCAAGATGAATTTGCCCATAAAGGCGTTGTTTCCCTGGGCCAACAAGACCGCGCGCACCTGCCCGTCTTCGTCGGTTTTGTGTACGGCGCGCGTGTCATGAACGACGCGCGCGCGCTCACTCTCACCCTCGGCGATCACGCCACTGGCCATCAGGCCCAGCCCTATGCCCACCACCAGGCTCAACCATCGTCTCTTGTGCTGCATGCTTGCTCTCCTTGTCGCGGGCACCGTCGACGACGACATCTCAAGTCGTCGAGCCAGCCGCAACCGCCACAGCATAGCGACGCGTTGCCATTGTATCCAGTGTGCCCTTTTCAGTCGTAGACAATGAAGGTGCCCACCCTTTGAGCTTCAGCAACCACGCCGAAACAAACTGCGAAGCGCGACCCGGCGCTCGGGCTCGCTGCCCAAGGCTTGCTGAAGCTCGCTGAGCTTTTGTTCGACCAGCCCGATCGTCCAGCATTCTTGGTCCTCGAGCGATTCGATAGGCTCGCTGGTCTCGTTGAGCGCACAGATGTCGCGAAACTCGACGACCTCGTCCACGCCGTCGCCAAGCTCGAGCCAGCGCAGCGGCAGCCCCTGGGTGCGACACACATAGGGCCGACTCTCATAGATGCGACACGCCCCGCCCTCGTCGAGAAACGCGCAGCCTCCGCGCTCGCGCCCCCTTGCCTGCTCGAGCAGCTCGGCGTGCTCGGCTTGAATTCGTGCGGCTTCGACCTCGAAGACGCTCAAATCGTCCACACAACAGGCGCTGCACCCCATGCGGCACTGCAGCCGCTCGCGGTGTCGGGCCTCAAGCGGCGCCACCATCAAATCAACCGCCCGGTGCAGCCTTCGCACCATCTCGAGCGCCTGCGCACGCTTTTCTGGTCCGTCATTTTCGTCTGCCACCAGTCGTCATCCTGTGTTGCGGGTACGGTCTATCGCACGATAACTCGGTCGCTGCCGCTTCGACCAAAGGTCTCCGGGTGGTACATCTCCTCGGCTTTAGCCGGTGGCGCGACAAACTCGCCAGGGGTCGTCGCCCGCGCATAGTAGGTGTAGGTGTGGACGCCTCCCCACAAGAGCGAGGTGAAGGCCTCGACGCGCTCATCGCGCATGTTCTGGTGCTCGTACCAGGGGCCCCACCACCAGCCGTAACCACGTCCGCTAACCCCGGACGCGGCGCTGGTGCCCGCGCCGGGCGGAATCGTCGTTGTGGCCAGCGCGGCGTTGAGCGGCTCAAAGCCGGCGGGCAGCGAATCGACCAGGGCGACGTGGTAGCGCCTGGCCGGCGCCGACATGGTGAGCACCACCTTGACGCGGGCGCCGGCTTTGACCTCCCAGCTGCCATCGTCGCGGCGTTTGACGTCGTTGTCGTCGTCGACCGGCTCATAGGCGCGCAGTACGGCAAAGCCGTGATCGGCCGGCTCGAGCTTGAGGCTCTTGGGCGCATAGCGCATGCCGAGGCGATAATACATGCGGCCTGTGCCGTCCTTTTGAATGGCGAAGGTCTGGGCCGCGCTGCTCTTGGCCAGATAAGCCATGGGCACCTCGACATGGTGGCGCTCGGTGGTGCGACCCTTGAACCTGTGCTCGCCCACAAACTGGTCGCCAAGCCAGGCGCGGGACACAAAATCTGGCGTTTGCTTCTCGAAGACGTTGAAGTATCGATCCAGGGCTAGCAGCACGAAGACGTTGTCCTGGGTGCTGCCCCACTGGCCCTTCTTGCGATGGCCCATCAGCCCACGAACGAGCTTGGGGATCAAGTCGTTGCCCGGATCGGCGGCGATCAACGCCTCCAAGATCACGCCGTCGGTGCGCCGCGAGGTGCTCAGCATCAGGTAGTTCGAATCACCATAGTCGCTGGCAAACTGGGCCGTGGCCGCGGTCTCCTCGACGCGATTGTTGAGGTGCTTGCGAATGGCTTCGCGCTCGCTCTTCGCCGAGGCGTCTTGAGCAAACACCGAGAGCAGCCAACCCACGGCCTCGAGCGAGAGATTTTGCAGGCCGACATCGCGATACAACTTTTGGGCGCCCGCCAGATCGCTTTGGCCGCCGACGTTTCGCACATACAGCGTATAGGCCAGCAGCGCATTGCGCGCCTGCGCGCCATAAAAGCTTGGGATGTAACTCTCGATGCGCACCATATATTGCTCCGAGCGCTGCAACAGGCTTGCGGGCACGCTGTAGCCCTTTTGCTGGGCGCGACGCAGGGCATGAGCGACGTGCAAGCTCGTATAGGGCCAGGAACTCTCGCCGCGCCGCCAAAAACCAAAGCCGCCGTCGTGGTTTTGCAGGCGCTCGAGGCGCTCGATATCGCGCTTCATCGAGGCTTCGAGCGCCTCTTTGGACGGCATACCTTCGGCCTGAAAGGCGCTGAGCACGTCGCGAAGCGCGGCGATCGCAAGCATGCGCGAGCTGATCTGCTCGGCACATTCGAACGGATAGTTGGACAGGTAGATGAATGCATCGGTGAGTGCCTGCAGCTCGGTCGAGGAGGTCGTCAGCTCGAGGCCGCCGAACTCGGTAAAGACCGCGTCGGGCATCTTGACCGGCTGCAAGACCGCGCCCGCATCGATCGTGCCATAGGTGGCAAAGGCCTCCGTGGTCGCAGGCGTCCAAATCGGCAGATCGAAGTAGGCAGCATCCGACCAGTTGCCCGCCGCTACAGCAGCGCTCGCGCCGACTTGGAAGCGCGCCTTGCCCGCTTTGACGGTCGTTGCCGCAAAGCGTACCTCGACGCGGTCGTTGGCCGGCACGCTCACCACAAGTCCAGCTGACTGGAGAAAGCTCACGTTGGTGCCGCGGATGGCGACGTGGACCTGCATGGGCTCGTCGGTCTGATTTTGCAGCACGACCGGCATCTCGAACTGGTCGCCGAAGTTCAAGAATCGCGGCGGCGAGGGGCGCACCATCAAGGGCAAGCGCGCCGTAATCTGCGACTCGCCGGTGCCGAAGTGGTGGACCCCAGAGAAGGCCACGGCCATCACACGGTAGCGCGTCAAGTTGTCAGGCAACTTGAAGCTGATGCGCGCCCTTCCCGCCTCGTCGGTGCGAAGCGTCGGCTCAAAGGCCGCCAGCGCATCGAAGTTCTCACGCATCGCGATCGGCGCGGCTGCACCGCCGTCCCCACCCTGGGAGGACTCCTCAGCCTCGGCCCGCTTTATCGCCATGACCGGCGCTGCGGGCGGTGGGAGCGGCGCACCACCTGCACGGCCAGTGGCCGAGCGCGATCTCTCCATAGGTGGCTCGGCGCTGGCTGCGCTAGCCTCGATCGCTGCCGGATCGACGAGCAGCACATAGCCGCGATTGCGGTGCGTGTTCACCGAGAACGCCCGCTGCTCGTAGAACAGCCCGATCGGATCGGCCAGTGTATAGCTGGACAGGGCGAGCACGGCCTCGTCCACCACGAACAGGAGCACCTCGCTGCCGGCCACGGGTTTTCCCGCGCTGTCGCGCACCTCCACGTCGACAATCGAGCTGGCGCCGGGCTCGGTGGCCTCGCGCACCGGCTTGACGCTGACCGCAAGTTTGCGGCTCTCCTTGCTCATCGACAAAGTAAGCTGTCCGCTGGCAAAGGCCGGGCGCCTGGGCAACGTGTCATCGAGCTCGCCCTTGGTGTTGAGCCTTGGGGCGGCGCCATTGAGGTCGACCTTGACGAAGAGATTGGGCATGTAGCCCTCCTCCATCGGCACGCGGATCGTGTGGCTTGGCCCGTCGAGCGTGATGCGCTCCTGTTTGACGATGCCCTGGCGCCCAAAGGTGACCACGCACTCGGACGGGTAAAACGGCGCCTGCACGAGGATCTCGGCCACATCGCCGATCGCGTACTCCTGCTTGTCCGGGATCAGGGTGACGGCCTCCTCGAGCAAATCGCGCTGAGGCTTTTGCTGACCACCGGAAACCCAGCGCGTGAGCTGGCTCTGGTTTGCCCGCCCCTGGGCGTCGGCGATCGTGGCCACGATGCGGTATTGCCCACCTTCGAGCGTCTGGAAAGTGCAACGCACGCCCTCTTTTTTCGACTCCACCGTGCAGCTCTGGGGGTCAACCGCCTCCTCGATCCAGCTTCCCTGGCGATAACCCCACTTGAGTCGGTGGGCGACGATCGCTATCGCGCGGCCCTCGACCAGCGCTCCTTCGAGATCGGCGACGATCGCCTCGATCTCCAGGGGCTCTCCTCGCTCGACAAACAATCGCTCGGAGCGAAGCCCGACATACTCGAGGGCTGGATGCACGAGCAGGCGCGTGGTCGACTCCCAGGCCTGGCGATTGACGTCGATCACGCTGGCAACAGCGCTGACCGACAAAGGCCTCGGCGTGGCGATCGACTCAAACTTCATCTGCAGGCGATGCTCGCCGGCGGTGTCGGTCTTGCCGGCGAAGTGAAGCGTCGCGTTGACGACGCTTGGATTGGGCGCATGCCACCAGGGGATCCAGGTGCCAAAGGAATACGCCTGGCGCCCAGGCGGCGAGAAGTAGCCAAGGGTGTGTGTCACCGTCCAGTTGACCTCGGTCTCGGTGAGCGCGCCGCCGGCAAAATACGACGCCGTCACCCAGGCAGCAGCCTCGCCACCGACCAGGTGCGGGCCGGCCTCGGAGTTGGCTTTGACCTCGAACTCGGGCCGGCGAAACTCCTGGATCTGAAAGGCGTGGCGATGGTCATTGCCATGGTAGTAGCCGCCGTCGATCTTGAGGTAGGCGTGGGCGTGGCCAAGATTTGTGCCCTCGGGGATTGCAAAGTCAAAGTCGAAGCCGCCCTGCGCGCTGACCGTGGCACTTCCCTTGGCGATCGAGTTGCCGCGCGCCTCAAACACCTCAAAATTTACGGTGCTCGCACGGCTGCTCAAGGCCACGCCGCCGCGAACGCCCTTCTCGATGAGGCGCGTCCACCCTTTGATGCGCGCTCGCTCTCCGGGTTTGTACATCTGGCGATCGTCGACGACGAACCAACTCACCGTGTCATTACTCTCGGGCACGCTCCACTCCGACGAATAGTAGCGACCATTCTCTGCGTAGAGCGCGCTGTCCGAGCCCTGGCGGGCCACGATGTAGTCGCGACCGCTGCGAAGCGCTTGCACGTCGAAGGTGGCCATGCCGGTTGTACCCGTCTTGAGCGCGCCGTGGGTGCCGGCGATGATCTCGACGTCTTTGAGCGGCTTGCCGTCGATCAAAGACGAGGCCCACACGCTGGCCTGGGTCGGATCGATGTAGGTGTCCAGGCCGATGAGCGTCGACTGGATCCAGACGCGCGTGGGCTGATACCAATCGCTTGGCCGCGGGACCTGCTCGATCTCGAGGGCCACATGGCCCAGGCCATCTTTGCCAAAGGCCGGGCTCAAATCGATCGCCGTCTCGGTGAGCCGATCGTCCTCACCACGCGGCGAGAGGTTCTTATCGATCACCTTCGTGCCCGGCATTTTTGCGTTCTTCGGATCGCGCGTATAGGCCAGGTACTCTGGCCACTGCTCCGGAGAGACTCGGTAGCCTGTGACCTTGACCTGCTTGTGGTTGACCGAGAACACCGAGTAGCTCTTGGCGCCGGCCGGATCGAGCACGACGATCGGCTTGTTCGCCCCGGCCAGGTAAGGATGAGCGCTGCCGACCTGAATTTTGATGCTTTGTGCCTTGTCGAGGCGCTGACCAAAGACGTCGGTCAGCGCGGTGGACACGTTGACCGTGTAGCGCGTTCGGCCCTGCGTGCGACCGTCGATGTAGATGAAGCGATCCGCGGCGCGCATCGCCATGTCGGCAACGGCCGGCTCGACGCTGACAATCTTGTTCAAATCGGCGAGCTCATCGATCGGATTGGTGAACTCGAGGATCCAGCCTTGATGCGGGCGGCACTCGTCGCCCCAGCCGCAGCGGTGGGTGCTAAAGCTCATCGGCCCGTGGGTCGAAAAGTCCCTGGTCTGGTCGACACCGCTTCGCCTGGGGCCCTCGGCCGACGGCGCACCGCTCTTGAGCGTGACGCTCACATGCGTCGAGGTATCGAAGGCTTGATCGCTCATGAGCGCGACCCAGCGCTGGGCCGTGAGCGGATCAGCCAGGTGCTTGACGACCGCATCGGCCTGGATCTCCTCGGGCGTTGCCAGGCGAACGCCGTGGCGCCTGGCGCCGGCGCTCACCTCGATATGCGCGAGGATCTCCGCCGGGTTGATGCGCTGATTGAAGGCCAAGAACATGACCGGCTGCAGGCGCTGGGGGCCGGAATCGGGAAAAAAATGCGTGATCTCGACGGGCGGCGTAGAAAAGCTCGCTTCAAACGCGCCCTCAAGCCTGATGCCAAGCGCCGAAGGCGTCGAGGCCGCCACCGCGATCGTGTAATCGGTCGCCATCGCAAACGGGTCGTTGGGCTCAAAGAGCAAGGTCTTGGTCCCGATCCAGCGCCAGTTACCCTCGGCCGCGGGCGTCAATTTGACCGGTACGCCGTCTTTGATCGTGTCGGCGTGTGAGCTCACGGCGACCATCGGCTGAGAGAACGTTATGCTGAGCCTGGGCGGCGCGGGCACCTCCCCTTCGGGCTGAAAACGCAGCACCTCGAGCGCGCCGGCTGGCACGTCATCGATAGCGCCGCGATCGCCAGGCGGCGGAAAGGAGGTCTGGACGGACTCGCCGGTGCGCGGCGGTGGCATCGATCCCAGCCGGCGCGCGAAGTCGCTCGTGTCCCCTGCTTCGCCAACAAGCTGGGGCAGTCGCGCGTAAATCGCCTCGATCTGGCCCGCTGCCAGCGGCTTCGCATCGACCACGCGCGGCCCCGAGGACGGCGCATCGTCGGCCAACCCTGCCTCGCTCAACAAGATCACCGTCGCCGCGCCCGCCTGGTCTGCCATCACCTCACCTCCCGTTATGGTCTCCGACGGATCACCGACACCGTGTTCGCCCAGCTTGCCCGTGTCCGGGCGGCAAGAAAAAGCAAAACAAGTCGTCAGCACAACGCCAAGACACAAAGCTCTCTCAAAAGACCACATCGCTCGACTCCAAGACCAAAAGCGCCTGTTTACTTCACAACCACGCGGTCGCTGCCGCTTCGACCAAAGGTCTCGGGATGGTACATCTCTTCGGCTCTGGCCGGCGGCGCGTTGAACACACCGGGCGTCGTCGCGCGTGCGTAGAAGCTGTACGTGTAGACGCCTCCCCACAAGAGCGAGGTGAAGGCCTCGACACGCTCATCGCGCATGTTTTGATGCTCGTACCAGACGCCTCGCCACCAGTGTCGGCCGTACTTACTTGCGCCCGAGTTGGCTTCTGGCGGCAGGCTGGTCGTGGCGAGCGCGGCGTTGAGCGGCTCAAAGCCTGCGGGCAGTGAATCGACCAGCGCCACGTGGTAGCGCCGGGCCGGCACCGACATGGTCAGCACCACCTTGACGCGCGCGCCGGCACGCACCTCCCAGCTACCATCGTCACGACGCTTGACGTCGTCGTCAGCGTCGACCGGCTCATAGGCGCGAACCACGCCAAAGCCGTGGTTTGCCGACTCGAGCACGAGGTTGGTCGGCGCATAGCGCATGGCCAGACGGTAGTACAGCCGCCCTGTGCCGTCCTTTTGCAAAGCGAAGCTCTGGGCGGCCTTGTCAGCCTTGGCCAGGTAGGCCATCGGCACGTCGATGTGGTGGCGCTCGGTGCTTCGCCCCTTGAAGGCGTGCTCGCCGACGAATTGCTCGCCAAGCCAGGCGCGCGCCACGAAGTTGGGCGTTTGCTTCTCGAATACGCTGAAGTAGCGATCCAGGGCGAGCAGCACGAAGACATTGTCCTGGGTGCTGCCCCACTGGCCCTTTTGACGATGACCCATCAGCCCGCGTACCAACTTGGGGACCAAGTCGCTCTTTGGCTCGGCGGCGATCAACGCCTCCAAGATCACGCCGTCGGTGCGCCGCGAGGTGCTCAGCATCAGGTAGTTCGAGTCGCCATAGTCGCTGGCAAACTGGGCCGTGGCCGCGGTCTCCTGAACGCGGTTGTTCAAGTGCTTGCGGATCGCGTCGCGCTCGCTTGCCACCGAGGCGTCCTGAGCAAACACCGAGAGCAGCCAGCCCACCGCCTCGAGCGAGAGCTTGCCAAGCCCGGCGCGCTTGAAAAGTGCTTTGGCGCCTGCCAGGTCGCGCTTGCCGCCGACGTCTCGCACATAGAGCGCGTAGGCCATCAGAGCATACTTGGCATGCTCGCCATACATCGGTGGGATACTCTTCTCGATTGCGACCAGATACGCGTCGGCTCGCTCGAGCATCTCAGCGGGCACGGCGTAGCCCTTTTTCTTTGCACGATTCAGCGCGTGGGCGACGTGCAGGCTCGTATACGGCCACGATTGCTCGCCGCGCTTCCAAAACCCAAATCCACCGTCGCCGTTTTGCATGCCGCCGAGGCGCTCGATGTCACGCTTCATCGAGGCCTCGATCGCCTCAAGCGAGGGCATGCCCTCGGCCTGAAACGCCGAGAGCACGTCGCGAAGTGCGGCGATCGCCAATATGCGCGAGCTTATCTGCTCGGCACAATCGTAGGGATAGTTGGACAGATAGATGAAAGCATCGGTGAGCGCTTGCAGCTCGGTCGACGAGGTCGTCAGCTCCAGGCCGCCGAACTCCTCGAAGACGCCCTCGGGCATCTTGACCGCTTGAAAGACCGCTCCGTCATCGATGGTGCCGTAGGTTGCAAAGGCCTCGGTGGTCGCAGGCGTCCACACGGGCAGATCGAAGTAGGCGGCATCCGAAACGGCGCCGCCCTGCGCGCTCGCGCCTACTTGAAAGCGCGCACGCCCGGCCTTGACGGTGGTGGCCGCAAAGCGCACCTCGACGCGCTCGTTGGCCCCAAGGGTGAGTGCATAGCCCGGCAGACGGTCAAAGCGCACGTTGGTGCCGCGGATACCGACCTGCACCTGCATGGGCTCGTCGGTCTGATTTTGCAGCACCACGGGCAGCTCGAACTGGTCGCCAAAGTTCAAGAAGCGCGGCGGTGAGGGGCGCACCATCAGCGGCAGGCGCGCCGTGATCTGGGACTCGCCAGCACCAAAGTGGTGCGCGCCCGAGACGGCCACGGCCATCACCCGGTAGCGCGTCAGGTTATCGGGCAACTTGAACGTGACGCGCACGCGCCCCTTCGCGTCGGTTCGAAGCGTCGGCTCAAAGGCCGCCAGGGCATCGAAGTTCTGGCGCAGCGCGATCGAGGGCTGCGAGCCTCCACTGTCGTCCGACTCTTTTTTCATTCTGGACGCCACCTTGGAAGGCCTGGGCCTGCTCTCGTCTTCAACGCCCGATTCGTCGGGCTGCGCGAGCGCGTCGGCATCGTCGGGATTGACGAGCAGGATATTCTCGCGGCTGCGATGCGAACTGATCACCGCGTCGCGGTGAGCATAGAAGATCGCGATCGGATCCTTGAGCTGGTAGCTCGAAAGGGCGAGCACGGCCTCATCGACCGCGAAGAGCAGCACCTCGCTGTTGGCCACGGGTTTGCCGGCGCTATCGCGCACGAGCACGTCGACCTCAGCGAGCGTGCCCGGCGCCGTAAACGCCTTGACGGGCACCACCTCCAAGGCGAGCGTGCGGGTGCTCTTGGACATCGACAGCGTGATCTCGCCCGAGGCAAAGGCCGGGCGCTTGGGCAGGCTGGCATCGAGCTCGCCGTTTGCATCCAGACGCGTGCTCGCGCCGTTGAGCTCGACCCACACGTGCACATTGGGCAGATAGGCCTCGAGCAGCGGGATGCGCAGCGTATGGCTTGAACCATCGAGCGTGATGCGCTGCTGGCTGATCACGCCCTGTCGCGAGAGCGTGACCACGCCCTCGGAGGGAAAAAACGGTGCTTGAATCAGGATCTCGGCCACATCGCCGATCGCGTACTCTTGGCCGTCGGGGATCAAGGTCACGTCCTCCTGCACGAGCGTGCGGCTGGGAGGCTGCAGGCCGCCTGAAACCCAGCGCGTGACCTGGGTCTGGTTGCCACGCCCCTTGGCGTCTTCGATCGCGGCCACGATCTGGTACTCGCCGCCCTCCTCGGTCTTGAAGCTGCATTTGACCGCTTCGGCCTTGGAGACGACCGTGCAGACCTGGGGGTCGGCGCTGTTGCCGGTTCTCCACGAGATTCGCGTGGCCTGGATCGTGATCGTGCGCCCGGCGACGAGCACGCCTTCGAGATCGCTGACGATCGCCTCGAGCTCGAGCGGCTGGCCGCGCTCGACAAAAAGGCGCTTGGAGCGAAGGCCGACGTACTCACTGGCCGGATGCACGAGCAAGTGAGCAGCGGCCTCCCAGGCCTGGCGATTGACGTCGGCCACGCTGGCTGTGGCCGTGACCACGACCGGGCGAGGCGGCACCATCGTGCGAAGAGCAAAGGTGACACGGTGCTGGCCATCGGCGCCGGTCGTGCCGGAGTGGCCACTGGTCTGCTGGTCAAAGTACTCACGATGGTGGATCCACCAGGGCTGCCAGACACCAAAAACGAAGTCACCGCGGTTGGGCGGCGCAAAGTTGCCCGGCGACTGGGTCACCGTCCAATGGGTCGTGGCCTCGGAGAGCGCGCCGCCGGCATAATACGCCGCCTTGACCACTGCGCCTGCCTCACCACCGGCAAAATGCGGCCCGGCGTCGCCCTGGGCCGTGACCTCGAACTCCGGGCGGCGAAACTCTTGGATTTGAAAGTGATGGTAGTGGGTCTCCCCGCTGAGTTCGGTGTCCGTGAGCTGCAAGTTGACGTAGGCGCCCCCGAGGTTGGTCCCCTCGGCCAGCGCAAAGCTCAGATCGAAGCCACCGAGGGCGTTGGTCTTGGTGTGGCCGCTGGTCATCGAATTGCCGCGCGGGTCGTAGACCTCATAGAAGATGTTGTTGCCCGCCTCCGGTATGCCCAGGGCGCCGCCCAACCCACCCTCGAACACGCGCGCCCAGCCCTTGATGCGCACCGTCTCACCGGGCTTGTACATCTGGCGATCGTCGATCACCAACCAGCGCACCGCATCACTGTAGCCGTGCGTGGTCCACGAATCGCCCACCGAGTAGGTGTCGTTGTTCTGGAGCAAGATCGCCGTATCGTCGCCGCGCTTGCCCACCAAATAGCCGCCCTCGCCGCTGTTGTTCATCGACAAGACCTTGGCCATGCCATTCGCGGCGGTCGTCGCGCGCACTTTGCCACCACCAAAAGAGACTTCGACGCCGCCCAAAGGCTTGCCATCCCCGAGCGAGGAGGCCCATACGCCAAAGCCGCTCGGATCGACCATGGCATCGAGCCCGATTCGCGTGGACTGCACCCAGACACGCAGCGGCCGGTGCTCGTGCTCCGCGGCACTGAGCGCCACGACCTCGAGTATCACATGGCCCAACCCTCCCTTTCCCAGCGCCGGCGACAAATCGATCGCGGTCTCATTGAGCCGATCCGACTCGCCTTGAACAGTAACCACGCGATCGCTTATCCGCGTGCCCGGCATGGTTTGCGTCGCATCGCCCGAGGCCCCGTCGACAAACGCGCGCCAATCGGTGGGCACCACGCGATAAAGGCGCACGCCGACCTGCGCGTGGTTGACCGAGAACATCGAGAACACCGGCTTGGCCGCCGGGTCCAAGACCACCATGCGCTTGTTGCCGATGCTCAACGACTCACGCGCGCCGCTCATTGTGAACTGCTTGACCTGCCGGGTACCGAGCTTTTGGCCGAAGCGGTCGGTTAAGGTCGGGCTGATCGTCACCGTGTAGGTGGTGCGCGCTAGCGTCTTGCCCTCGATCTGGACGTAGTCGCCATTGCCATAGTTGTTGATGGTCATCTCGGCGATGGCCGGCGAGACTTTGATAAAGTCGGTGAGCTCCCCGGCGGGGGCGAGCGGGTTGGAGAATGCGAGTCGAAATCCCATCGAGGGCAAGCACTCGCCACCCCAGCCACAGCTCGCGTTGACCAGAGTGAGCGGCCCATGCGTTTGAAAGGTGTAGACCTGATCGCGCTCGCTACGCCTGGGGCCCTCGGCCGACGGCGCGCCCCGGGTCAGCTTGACGGAGATCTCGCTCGCCATGGGAAACGCCTTGGTCGTGCGCACTGCAATCCAAGTCTCGGCGGTGAGCGGATTGGCGAGCGAGCGAATGGCGTCGTCGGCTTGAATCTCGTCTGGCGTTGCCAGACGAACCGCATGGCGGCCGCCCGGCGAGCTCACCTCGATGTGCTTGATCAGTGCCTCACGGTCGATACGCTGATCAAAACCCAAGAAAATCACCGGATTGACCGGATGAGGGCCTCCCTGCGGATACAGCTGCGTCAAGCCCACCGGCGGCGTCGCAAAGGCGGCCTTGAAGCCCTGCTCGAGCGAGATCCCAAGCGCGGTGGTCGTGCCTTTGGCGACCTCGATGACGTAGTCGGTAGCCATGGCAAAGGGTGTGCTGGGATCGAAGAGCAAGGTTTGGGTGCCGACCCAGCGCCAATTGCCCGGCGGCGAGGGGTTAATCACCACCGGCACACCGTCGATCACGCTGTCTTCGTGGCCGCTCAAAGCCACCATCGGCTGCGAGAAGGTCACGCTCACCTGCGCCGGGCGCGCCACTTCCCCTTCGGGCTGAAAGCGCAACACCTCGAGCACTCCCGTGGGTGCGGCGTCAGGCAGGTGGTGGCCAGCCGACGGCGGAAAGCTCGCCTCGATCGTCTCACCGGTTCGCGGCATCGGCTTGGTGCTCGCGCGCTTTTGAAAGTTCGCGCTGTCGTCTGCCTCGGCCGCCAACTCGGGAAGCCGCCCGTAGATGCCCTCGAGTTGGCCTTGCTCCAGGCGCTTCATACGCACCACGCCACCGTCAGCCTGCGCCATCTCAACCTCCTCTCCGGCGCCGGGCAGCGGCGACGTATCCGCGGGCATGAGCCCTGTGGGACCACAACCCCACACAAGCGAAGCACTCAACAAAGCCACAGAGAGCATCACACGTTCAAAAGACAGCATCAGGCACACTCCAGAAGACACTCTACTTCACAATAACGCGGTCGCTGCCGCTTCGACCAAAGGTCTCCGGGTGGTACATCTCTTCGGCCTTGGTCGGCGGTGCCACGAACACACCGGGCGTCGTCGCCCGCGCATAATAGGTGTAGGTGTAGACGCCTCCCCACAACAGCGAGGTGAACGCCTCGACACGCTCATCGCGCATGTTCTGGTGCTCATACCAGGGCCCCCACCACCACCAGTAGCCGCCGCGGCCGCCGACGCTGGCGGAGTTGGCGTTGTCGTCGGGCGGAAGGCTGGTCGTTGCCAGCGCGGCGTTGAGCGCCTCAAAGCCTGCCGGCAGCGGATCGACCAGCGCCACATGATAGCGCCGGGCCGGCACCGACATGGTCAACACCACCTTGACGCGCGCGCCGGCACGCACCTCCCAGCTACCATCGTCGCGGCGTTTGACGTCGTTGTCGTCATCGACCGGCTCATAGGCGCGCTCGACGGCAAAGCCGTGGTCGGCCGGCTCGAGCTTGAGGCTTCTGGGCGCATAGCGCATGCCCAGGCGATAGTACATCCGCCCCGTGCCATCCTTTTGGATGGTGAAGTCTTGCGCCGCTTTGCCACCCTTGGCCAGGTAGGCCATCGGCACATCGACGTGGTGGCGCTCGGTGGTGCGCCCCCTGAAAGCGTGCTCGCCCACAAACTGCTCGCCCAGCCAGGCGCGCGCCACAAAATTGGGCGTTTGCTTCTCGAACACATTGAAGTAGCGATCCAGCGCGAGCAGCACGAAGACGTTGTCCTGGGTGCTGCCCCACTGGCCCTTGGAGCGATGACCCATCAGCCCGCGCACGAGCTTGGGGATCAAATCGTTGGCCGGCTCGGCGGCGATCAAAGCCTCCAAGATCACGCCGTCGGTGCGCCGCGAGGTGTTCAGCATCAGGTAGTTCGACTCACCGTAGTCACTGGCGAACTGGGCTGTGGCTGCGGTCTCCTGAACGCGGTTGTTCAAGTGCTTGCGGATCGCTTCGCGCTCGCTTGCCACCGCGGCGTCCTGAGCAAAGAGCGAGAGCAGCCAGCCGACCGCCTCGAGCGAGAGCTTGTCAAAGCCCGCGCGCTTGAACAGATTCTTGGCGCCGGCCAGATCGCGATTGCCGCCGACGTTTCGCACATACAGCGCGTAGGCCATCAGAGCGTAGCGAGCATGCTCGCCATAGATGCTCGGAATATGGCGCTCGATATTCTCGAGGTACTGCTCGGAGCGCTGCATCATGGCTGCCGGCACGCTGTAGCCCTTTTGCTGAGCCCGGCGAAGCGCGTGAGCGACGTGCAAGCTCGCATACGGCCAGGAGCTCTCCGTGCGCTTCCAGAAACCAAAGCCGCCGTCGTAGTTCTGCAGGCGCTCGAGGCGCTCGATGTCGCGCTTCATCGCGGCTTCGATCTCGGCCAGTGAAGGCATGCCCTCAGCCTCAAAGGCGCTGAGCACGTCGCGCAGTGCGGCGACAGCCAAAATGCGTGAGCTGATCTGCTCGGAGCACTCAAAGGGATAGTTGGACAGATAGATGAACGCATCGGTGAGCGCCTGCAACTCGGTCGACGAGGTCGTCAGCTCCAGGCCGCCAAACTGGGCGAAGACGTCGTCAGGCATCTTGACGGGCTGCACGACGACGCCGGCGTCGATCGTGCCATAAGTGGCAAAAGCCTCGGTGGTCGCCGGCGTCCAAATCGGCAAATCGAAGTAGGCCGCGTCCGACCAGGTCTGGGCGCCATTTGTCGTGCTCGCCCCAACCTGAAAGCGCGCACGGCCGGCCTTGACGGTCGTGGCCGCAAAGCGCACCTCGACGCGGTCATTGGCCGGAACGGTCACCATATAGCCGGCGGACTCGGTGAAATTGACGTTCGTGCCCCGAATCGCTGCCTGCACCTGCATGGGCTCGTTGGTCTGATTTTGCAGCACCACCGGCATCTCGAACTGGTCGCCAAAGTTCAAGAATCGTGGCGCCGAGGGGCGCACCATCAAAGGCAGGCGCGCCGTGATCTGCGACTCGCCCGTGCCATAGTGGCGGGGCCCCGAGAAGGCCACGGCCATCACGCGGTAGCGCGTCAGGTTGTCGGGCAGCTTGAAGCTGATTCGCGCTTTTCCCGCCGCGTCGGTGCGAAGCGTGGGCTCAAATGCCGCAAGCGCATCGAAGTTCTCGCGAAGCGCGATCGGCGCGTCCGCGCCCCCGCCACCGCCTTTGTCCATGCCCCCCTCAGCAGCCATCTCCACCGGCGCCGCCGACGGCATCGGCGCACTGCGCAACATCATGGAGTCCTCCTCCATCTTCGGCAACTCACGGGCGGCTTCGGCCTCGATCGCCCTCGGGTCGACGAGTAAGATAAAGCCACGATTTTTATGCGTGTTCACCGCCATCGCCCGGTGCGCATAGAAGAGCTCGAGGGGGTCGGCCAGCGTGTAATTCGACAAAGCGAGCACGGCCTCGTCGACGACGAAGAGCAGAACCTCACTGCCTGCCACGGGCTTGCCCGCGCTGTCGCGCACCTCGACCTCGATGTTCGAGGTCGCCCCGGGCTCGGTCGCCGCGCGCGCCGGCGTAACCACAACGGCGAGGCGGCGCGACTCCTTGCTCATCGAGAGCGTGAGTTGGCCGGTGGCAAAGGCCGGGCGCTTGGGCAGCTTAGCGTCGAGCTCGCCCTTTGCGTTGAGCCGCCCGGTTGCACCGTTGAGATCGACCTGGACGAAGAGATTGGGCAAGAAGCCCTCCTCCATCGGCACGCGGATCGTGTGGCTTGGCCCGTCGAGCGTGATGCGCTCCTGTTTGACGATGCCCTCGCGCCCAAAGGTGACCACGCCCTCGGAGGGGTAAAACGGCGCCTGCACGAGGATCTCGGCCACATCGCCGATCGCATACTCCTGCTTGTCCGGGATCAGGGTGACCTCCTCCTCTTCGATGTCGCGCTTGGGCTGTTGCTGGCCACCCGAGACCCAACGCATGACCTGAGTCTGGTTTGCCCGGCCGCTGGTGTCCTTGACCGTGGCCATGATGCGGTACTGGCCGCCCTCGGGCGTCTGGAACGCGCAGCGAACGGCGTCTCCTTTGGATTTCACCGTGCAGA
Organism: Lujinxingiaceae bacterium; assembly: GCA_013697635.1. GTDB lineage: Bacteria > Myxococcota_A > Bradymonadia > Bradymonadales > Bradymonadaceae > JACCWM01. The sequence goes on from JACCWM010000122.1 coordinate 79,966, forward strand.
CCTGCTGGTCGACCGCCTCCTCGACCCAGCTCCCTTTGCTGTACGTCCACTTGAGCCGGTGGGAGACCATCGTGATCTCCCGATCGACGATGAGCGCACCCTCGAGATCGGCGACGATCGCCTCGACCTCGAGTGGCGTGCCGCGCTCGACAAAGAGGCGCTCGGAGCGAAGCCCGACATACTCGTTGGCCGGGTGCACGAGCAGATGCGTGGTGGCCTCCCAGGCCTGACGGTTGACGTCGATCACGCTGGCCACGGCCAAGACCGCCAACGGACGCGGTTTGGCCAGCGATTTGAACGCCAACTGCACGCGGTGCTCACCGGCCGTATCGGTCATGCCCGAAAAATGCATGTACTGCGTGTCCTCGCCCGAGTCGTGGCCGTAGTGCCACCACGGCGTCCAGAAGCCGAAAACAAAGTCGTCGCGCCCCGGCGGCGTATAGTGGCCGGGCGAATGGGTCACGGTCCAGTTGACCTCGGTTTCGCTGAGCGCGCCGCCTGCATAATAGGCCGCCGTCACCCAGGCCGCGGCCTCATCGCCAACAAAGATCGGGCCGCCATCGGAGTTGGCTTTGACCTCGAACTCCGGGCGGCGAAACTCCTGGATTTGAAAGGGGTGTTGGTGTTCGCCACCGGCGACACCGACGCCGTCGAGCTTCAAGCGCACATGGGCGTGGCCAAGGTTGGTGCCGTCGGGGATCGCAAATCCCAGATCGAAGCCGCCCTGCTCGCTGACCGCCGCCCGGCCCTTGGCGATCGAGTTGCCGCGCGACTCGTACACCTCATAGCTCACCGAGCGCGCGCCTGCGGTCATGGCCACGCCGCCGCGAACGCCCTTCTCGAGCAAGCGCGTCCAACCCTTGATGCGCACCTGCTCGCCGGGCTTGTACATCTGGCGATCGTCGACGACGAACCAGCGCACCTGGTCGTAGCTGTCGGGCACATTCCATTGGCCAAGATGCAGGTAGTAATGGGAGTGCTCGAAGTGCAGCGCGCTGTCCGAACCGCGGGTGGCGATGAGATAGTTCAGGACGCCGCCCAGACGCCAGGTGTCGTTTGCGACGGTGGCCATGCCGTTGGCAGCGGTCTTGGCGTGAACATTCGTGTCGCCGACGACGACCTCGACGTCTTTGAGCGGCCTGCCATCGCTCAAAGACGACGCCCAGACGCTCATCTGTGTCGGGTCAACAAAGGTGTCGATACCGATCTGCGTCGATTGAATCCAGACGCGCGTGGGCTCAGACCACTTATGGGGATTGGGATCCTGGATGAATTCGAGCACCACATGCCCCAGCCCGTCTTTTCCAAGCGCCGGGGTCAAGTCGATCGCGGTCTCCGTGAGCCGGTCGGTCTCGCCACGCGGTGTCACGACCGTGTCGATCACCTTGGTGCCAGGCATTTTGCCTGTCTCGTTGCTGTGAATGTAGCGCACGTACTCGGGCCACTGCTGTGGCGTGACGCGGTAGCCTGTGACCTTAACCCGCTTCTGGTTGACCGAGAATATCGAGTAGGTCTTGTTGCCGGCCGGATCGAGGATCACGATCGGTTTTTCGGCGCCGCCCAGGTAGGGATGAGCGCTGCCGACCTGGAACTTGACGCTGCGCGCCTTGCTCAGGCGTTGGCCAAACGTGTCCTTGAGCCCGGTATTGATGTTGACCGTATAGCTCGTTCGCCCCTGCGTGCGCCCGGAAATCGAGACGTAGCGATCCGAGGCGCTGAACGTGAGATCGGCCACGGGTGGATTGACCTTGATGATCTCGCTGAGATCGACGCTCTCGTCGATCGGATTGGTGAACTCGAGCGACCAACCCTGGCCCGGGCGGCACTCGTCACCCCAACCACAACGATGCCCGGTGAGCTCCAGGGGCCCGTGGGTATCAAAGGCCTTGCTCTGGTCAACGCTGGTTCGCCTCGGCCCCTCGGCCGAGGGCGCGCCGCTCTTGAGCGTGACGTTGACCGTCTTCAATGTCCCAAACGCCTCGTCGGCCCTGATCGCCACCCAGCTCCGCGCTGTGAGCGGATCGGCCAGCATGCTGACCACTGCGTCAGCCTGGATCTCGTCAGGCGTCGCCAGGCGAATGCTGTGTTGCCTGCCGCCCGCTGTCACCGTGATGTGCTCGAGGATCTCGGCCGCATTGACGCGCTGGTTGAAGGCCAGAAAAATCACCGGGTGCAAACGCTGGGGGCCATATTCTGGATAGAAGTTGGTCAACTCCACGGGGTTGGTCGCAAAGCTCGCCGAAAACGCGCTCGCGAGCCGCGTTCCGAGCGCCGAGGGTGTGCCGGCATCGACGTTGACGGTGTATTCGGTCGCCATCGGAAACGCCTCGCTGGGCTCAAAGATCAGAGTCTTGGTGCCGATCCAGCGCCAATTGCCCTCGAGCGAAGGCGTCAGCCGCACAGGCACGCCGTCTTTGATCGAGTCAGCATGCGAGGTCATGGCCAGCATCGGCTGCGAGAAGGTCACGCTGAGCCTCGGCGGCGCGGGCACCTCCCCCTCGGGCTGAAAACGCAGCACTTCGAGCGGGCCGCTGGGCACCTGCTCGACCAATTCCCGCTCGCCAGGCGGCGGAAAGCTGGTCAAAACCGTATCGCCCGTGCGCGGGCGAGCCTTGGAGCCGACGCGGCGCGCGAAGTCGCTCTGATCGTCGGCCTCGGCCGCCAGAGTCGGCAGTCGCGCATAGAGCGCATCGATTTGGGCCTTAACAAGCGCCGTTGCCTTGGCCACAGGCGGCCTCGCAGCCGGGGCGTCGCCTTGACTGGCGGCATCGCTGAGTTCGATGACCGTGCTCTTGCCCTCATCCATCATATGCTGCCCTCGCCTGGTCGCATCGCTCACGCCGTTTTCGCCGAATTTGACATCGTCCGGGCGGCATCCCAACGTCAGAAAACACGCCAAAAGCACGCCAAAACCTACGACCCTCTTAACTGACACCATCGCCCTACTCCTGGAACAAAACGCTGTGTTTACTTCACCACCACGCGGTCCGTGCCGCTTCGACCAAACGTCTCCGGGTGGTACATCTCTTCGGCCCTTGCTGGCGGCACGTTGAACTCGCCAGGCGTCGTCGCCCGCGCAAAATAGCTATACGTGTGCACGCCTTCCCACAACAGCGAGCTGAACGCCTCGACGCGCTCATCGCGCATGTTCTGGTGCTCGTACCACGGGCCCCACCACGACCGAAAGCTGCGTCGTCCGGTACCGATGTTCGTGCTACTGCTCATGTTGGCATCGGCGGGCAGCGTCGTCGTGGCCAGCGCCGGGTTGAGCGCCTCGAGCCCGGCCGGCAGCGGATCGACCAGCGCCACATGGAAGCGCCGGGCCGACGCCGACATGGTCAACACCACCTTGACGCGCGCACCGGCGCGAATCTCCCAGCCGCCGTCAGCGCGGCGCTTGACGTCGTTGTCGTCGTCGACCGGCTCGTAGGCGCGCTCGACGGCAAAACCGTGGTCAACCGGCTCGAGCATGAGGCTCTTGGGCGCATAGCGCATGCCCAGGCGGTAGTACATGCGGCCTGTGCCGTCCTTTTGAATGGCGAACGTCTGGGCTTCGCTACTCTTGGCCAGATAGGCCATCGGCACATCGACATGGTGGCGCTCGGTGGTGCGCCCCTTGAACGTATGCTCGCCGACAAACTGATCGCCCAGCCAGGCGCGGCCCACGAAATTCGGCGTCTCTTTTTCGAACACGTTGAAGTAGCGATCCAGGGCGAGCAGCACAAAGACGTTGTCCTGGGTGCTACCCCACTGGCCCTTCTTTCGATGGCCCATCAACCCGCGAACGAGCTTGGGAATCAAGTCGCTCGTTGGCTCGGCGGCGATCAACGCCTCGAGCAGCACGCCGTCAGTGCGCCGCGACGAGCTCAACATCAGGTAGTTCGAGTCGCCATAGTCGCTGGCGAACTGGGCGGTGGCCGCGCTCTCCTGCACCCGGTTGTTCAAGTGCTTGAGGATGGCGTCACGCTCTCTTGACGCCGAGGCGTCTTGAGCAAACACCGAGAGCAGCCAGCCCAGCGCCTCGAGCGAGAGGCCACCCACGCCGGCGCGAGTGAACAGCGCCCGGGCACTGGCCACGTCGCGCTGCTCGCCCACGTTTCGCACGTAGAGCGCGTAGGCCATCAAAGCATATTTTGCGTGCACGCCGTAAAATGCCGGCACGCGATTCTCGATGCTCTGCAGGTAGCTCTCCGTGCGCGAAATCAAGTGCGCGGGCACCGTGTACCCTTTTTGTTGAGCGCGCCGAAGCGCATGCGCGACGTGCAGGCTCGTATACGGCCAGGAGGCTTCGCCGCGCCGCCAAAAGCCAAAGCCACCGTCGGGGTTTTGCAATTGGTCGAGGCGTTCGATGTCACGCGTCATCGCCGCCTCAATCGCCTCTGTGGACGGCATGCCCTCGGCCTGAAACGCCGAGAGCACGTCGCGAAGCGCGGCGACCGCCAAAATGCGCGAGCTGATCTGCTCGGCGCACTCATACGGATAGTTGGACAGGTAAATGAAGGCGTCGGTGAGCGCTTGCAGCTCGGTTGACGAGGTCGTCAGCTCCAGGCCGCCAAACTCGACAAAAACGTCGTCGGGCAACTTGACGGGCTGAAAGACCGAGCCCGAATCGATCGTGCCGTAGGTGGCAAAGGCCTCGGTCGTTGCCGGCGTCCACACCGGCAGATCGAAGTAGGCCGCGTCGGCCCAGTCGCCCGCGCCGGTCTTGGTGCTCGCACCCACCTGAAAGCGTGCACGACCGGCCTTGACGGTCGTGGCCGCAAAGCGCACCTCGACGCGGTCGTTGGCCGCGATGCTCACCGAGTAGCCGGGCACCTCAGCGAAGGTGACGTTGGTGGCGCGCGCGCCCACGAACACCTCCATGGCCTCATCGGTCTGATTTTGCAAAACCACCGGCAGCTCGAACGTGTCCCCGAAATTCAAGAAACGCGGCGCCGAGGGGCGCACCATCAGCGGCAATCGCGCCGTGATCTGAGACTCGCCCGTGCCAAAATGATGCGGCCCGCTTACCGCCACGGACATCAGCCGGTAGCGCGTCAGGTTATCCGGCAGCTTGAAGCTTGCGCGCGCGCGCCCGTCGGCACCGGTGACAAGGGTGGGCTCAAAGGCCGCCAGCGCATCGAAATTCTCACGCAACGCGATCGGCGCCTGTGCGACGCCGGTGGTGTCTCTTGGTTTGGAATCCGACTCGCGGCTCGCAGCCGTTCGCGACACCGAAGATGGCCGGCGGGCACGCTCAGTGCGAAACACTTCGCCCAGGGAACCCGACGCGGAACTAATCCCCTGCTCGGCCTCGTCGGGGATCGCGTTGGGGTCGACGAGCAAAATCGCCTTGCGGCTGCGATGCGCGCTGGTGATCGAGGCGCGGTGAGCATAAAAGATGCTGATCGGGTCAGCCAACTGGTAGCTCGACAAAGCGAGTACGGCCTCATCGACCGCGAACAGCAGCACGTCGCTGTTCGCCACGGCCCGGCCCGCCGTGTCGAGCACGACGATCTCCACCTCAGCCGTCGAGCCCGGCTCGGCCCCGGCTTTTGCCGGCGTCACCCTCACCGAGAGCGTGCGCGTGCTCTTGGACATTGCCAGGTTGAGCTGTCCGCTGGCAAAGGCCGGGCGCTTGGGCAGCTTGGAGTCCAATTCGCCGCTGGCGTTGAGTCGACCGCTGGCACCGTTGAGCTCGACCTTGACGTGAAGGTTTGGCAGATAGGCCTCGGCCATTGGAATGCGAAGCGTGTGGCTTGTACCCGTGAGGCTGATGCGCTCCTGGCTTACCACGCCCTGGCGCGAGAGCGTGACCAGGCCCTCGGCCCCGGCAAAGGGCGCCTGGATGAGGATCTCGGCCACATCACCCACGGCGTACTCCTGCTTGTCGGGAATCAGGACAACGACCTCCTCCTCGATCTGACGCGTGGGTTTTGGTTGGCCACCGGAGACCCAGCGCGTCAACTGACTCTGGTTTGCGCGGCCCTTGGCGTCTTCAATTGAGGCCACGATCCGGTACTGGCCGCCCTGGTCCGTCTTGAACGTGCAACGCACAGCCTCGCTCTGTGAGGCGAGCGCGCACTTTTGCTCATCGGCCGCCTCCTCGGTCCACTGGCCGCGGGTAAATGTCCATCGCAGCCGGTGCGCGAGCATCGTGATCGCGCGGCCCGCAACGGCGACACCCTCGAGATCGGTGACGATCGCATCGATTTCGAGCGGATCGCCGCGCTCGACAAAGAGGCGCGCCGAACGAAGCCCGACGTACTCCGCGGCCGGGTGCACCAGCAGATTCGTGCTCGCCTGCCAGGTCTGGCGATTGACGTCGGTCACGCTGACAATGGCCGAAACCGTGGACGCGCGCGGCGGCGAGAACGTTGCCAATGGCAGCACAAGGCGGTGCTCGCCCGCCATGTCGGTCTTGCCGATTGGACGCGTCGGCGGGATCGTGGCGCCACTTGCCTTGTGCGCCTGCCACCAGGGCTGCCACGTGCCAAACGAAAACTCGCTGCGGTTGGGCGGCGTAAAGCTGCCCGCTCGCTGGGTGACCGACCACTGGGTCATGGTATCGGTGAGCGCGCCACCGGCAAAGTAGGACGCCTTGACCCAGACTTCGGCCTCGCCACCGGCAAAGTGCGGCCCCGCAGCGGCGCCTGCCGTGACCTCGAACTCGGGCCGTCGAAACTCTTGAATCTGGATTACATGCGTGTGCTGAGCTCCCTCTGGGGTGTCAATCCCCTCGATAGAAAAGCGAACCTCGGCGCGGCCAAGATTGGTGCCCTCCGGTACGCCAAAGCGCAGATCGAAGCCACCCGTCGCGCTCATGGCCAGCGTACCCTTGGCGATCGAATTGCCCCTCGACTCAAAGACCTCGTAGTCCAACCTCTTGCCGGCCCCGGCAATCCCAATTCCACCCGCCGTACCACCCTCGATCAAGCGCGCCCAGCCCTTGATCCGCGCCTCTTCGCCTGGCTTGTACATTTGGCGATCGTCGATCACAAGCCAGCGCACGGCGTCAGTGCTCAACGGCACACTCCAGCGCGTGTTGTCGTAGTAGGAATTGGCCTTCTCGAGCAAAATGGCGCTATCTGAGCCTAGCCTTGCGACCCAAAAACTACCCTCGCGCCTCTTCTGATCCATGAGCAGCTGCGCCATGCCATCGGCCCCTGTCGTCGCCTGCACGCCCCCCCCCTCAAATGAGATTTGCACGCCTTCGAGCGCCTTGCCATCGTCGAGTGACGAAGCCCAGACGCGTAGCGCGCTCGGATCGACCGTCGCGTCCAGACCCATACGCGTCGACTGCAGCCACACCCGAGCCGGCCTCCCATGAACATAAAGCGGCGCAGGGCTTGGCTCGATCTCGAGCACGACGTGACCCAGGCCATCGACTCCCAAAGCCGGGGCGAGACTGATGGCCGTTTTAGTTTGCCGATCGGGATCACCGTTGAGCTCGATCACCATGTCGCTCACCAGGGTGCCAGGCATCGCCACGTTCGAATCGCGTATGCCCTGGCTATACCGCTGCCAATCCTGGGGCCCTACACGGTGAAGCCGAGCCCTGAAACGCTTGTGATTGACCGAATAGACCGCGAACTCGCGCTTGCCACTCGGATCGAGCACGACCATGGGATGGTTGCCGATTCCAAGCGACTGGAAGGCCGCGTCCACCTTGAGCTGCACCTCGCGCTTTACCCCGAGCTTTTGTCCGAACACATCGTTCAAGGCCGCATCGATGCTCACCTTGTAGGTCGTTCGCCCCTGAAAGCGACCGCTCAGATAGACGTTTTTCCCGCTCGGTTGAACGACCAACTCCTCGACGGCCGGCTCAACCCTGATAAAGTCAGAGAGCTCGATGCCTGCCGCCGGCGGATTGGAAAACTCGAGACTCCACGCCGAGTCGGGCCGGCATTCGTCACTCCAAGCGCAGCCCGATTGCACCAGCCTGAATGCCCCGTGGGTTTCAAGCGTGCGCGTCTGACTCTCGACGCTGCGCTTGGGCCCCTCGGCCGACGGCGCGCCGCGCTTAAGCGTGACATTGACCTCGGTCGCCAGCGAAAACGCCTTGTCGGCCCGGATCGCCAACCACGTATCGGCCTTTAACGGATCAGCCATCACGCGCACAACCTCGTCGGCCTGAATCTCATCGGGCGTGGCGATACGAAACGAGGAGCGCCCCGAGCGCGTCGAAATCTCAATATGCTCGAGCATCGCCTTGGCATCGATACGCTGGTTAAAACTCAGAAAGATCACCGGCTGCAAGCGCTGCGGCCCGTCCTCAGGAAAGACGCGCACCAACTCCAGCGGCGGCGTCGAAAACCCACCATTGAACCCCTTTTCAAGCGCAAACCCCAGCGCCGAAGGCGTACCCTTTTCCACAGCTACCTGGTAATCGGTCGCCATCGCAAAGGGCTCAGTGGGCTCAAAAATCAAGGTCTTGGTCCCAATCCAGCGCCACTGGCCGGGCGGTGCCGGCGTCAGCGTCACCGGCACAGCGCCTTTGATCGTATCAGCGTGCGAGGTCACGGCCACCATCGGCTGGGAGAAAGTCACGCTCAACCTGGGCGGGCGCTCCACCTCCCCATCGGGCTGAAAACGCAGCACTTCGAGCGCTCCTCTGGGTACGTCGTCAATCGCACCTCGATCCACGGGCGGCGGAAACGATGTCGCGATCACCTCGCCCGTTCGGGGCGCCGCCATGGTGCCTGCCCGCATACTCAAATCAACCGCGTCATCTGCCTCGGCCACCAGATTCGGCAGTCGCGCAAAAAGCTGGTCGAGCTGGCTCTGATCGATTCGAGTCTCCTGGCCAGCTCTGGGCTGCATCGACGCATCGCTGTGGACAGGTTCCGCATGCTTGACCCCACTTGGGCCGCAGCTCCACGATATCGCAGCAACCAGCAGCACTCCCCACAACAGCACGCGCTTTACAGACGACATCGGTCAAACTCCGAAATGAACGACAAACCACTGAGACGCAGTGATCCCAGGCTACTACGAACGTGCCCCCTCGAAATAGGACTTATTATCGTTGCGCAGAATTTTTGTTTACCCTGACCCAACCTGCTGTCAGGCATGGCTTTTAGCCCAACGCATCGTAGATTCGTTCGGCCAGGCTGTCGGCTAGCTGGAAGCCAGCAGCGGTGGGACGATAGACCCCGTCAAAGACCAATAACTCCTCGGCCACCATCACCTCGAGCACCTTCGCGGCGCCCTCGAGCAGCGCCGCATCGACGGCATGCTCGAACTGATGGCACACCTCGTCAAAATCCAATCCAACGCCGGTACGAACGCCCAGAAAGAGGCGCTCGAGCAAATGCGCATGCGCTGAAACCTCCTCGATTTCAGCGGCCTCAAGGGGCACCCGCATGTAGTGCGCGAGCTTGCGCGCGTTGTTTCGCCGCAAAACCCCGCGCACCGCGTCGATCTGAAGACCATGCGCCCCCATACCCAGCCCCAGATACTCCCCGCCCACCCAATAGTTGCTGTTATGCTGGCTGCGTGCGCCTTCTCGGGCAAAGCTCGAGACCTCGTATTGCTCGATCCCCAGCGCCGTGCAGCGCTCGACGAGCAGCTCCATCATCATCGCGCACGTATCTTCGTCGGTGACACGTAAGCTGCCGCGCTTTCGCCTCGTCCAAAAAGCCGTGTTTGGCTCGACCGTCAAATTGTATGCGCTCACATGCCCCAGCCCCTCAAAGCGGGCCAGCTGATCCAGGTCGCGCTCCCACTCCTCGAGGCCCTGGTCTGGCCCCCCATACATCACATCGAGCGAGACATTGCCGATGCTCGACAGCGCCCGCTCCACGGCCTCGATTGCAACCTCGGCGCTGTGGTTTCGCCGCAACGCCTGCAACATGCGCGGCTGAAAGCTCTGACAACCGATGCTCAACCGATTGATCCCGGCAGCCTTCCACTCTCGAAGCGCCGCCTCGTCGACCTGGTTGGGATTGGTCTCCAAGGTGACCTCCACATCCTCTGCCACGCCAAGGCGTTCTCGCACCACGTCGAGCACCCGCGACAGCTCACCCCGATCCCACAGCGACGGCGTGCCCCCGCCGACATAAATCGTTCGCACGTCGCGACCCTCGAGCTCTTGCGCGCGCATTGCAAACTCGGCGAGCAGCGCCTCAGCATAGGCACGATGCGGGATCTCAGCCTTGATGCTCACCGCAAAGTCGCAATAGGGACACAGGCGCGCACAAAATGGCACGTGGATGTAGACCCCGGCGCGCTGATCGCGGCGCTGTTTAGGTGAAGCTTGCATGCGGTTGCGTTAGGCTACCCAAGGCGCTCTATTGCTCTTTCTTGATGGGATCGATGTCAACACGCCCCTCGGAGGCGCGAATCTGCACGAGCAATGGGCGCATCGACTCCGCGGCCGTTGCCTCCGGCTTGGGCTCTGTGACCAGGTCTTCCCAGTCGTTTCGGCCCCACGGACGCGGAATATAGTAGAAATACTCCATATCCTCGGGCTTGAGCATGATGCGCTGGCGCCCGGGCAGCTTATCGGCGGTGTACAGATACTTCTGGTTGATTACGACGCGCACCTTCGTCCAGGCTCCTCGCCCCGTGTTCTCAACAAAAAATATCTGCTGATCGAGCTGTCCAAGACGCGTACGACCGAAGTCCGCCCCCAACGCATTGCGGCTCGGATCGCTGCCACCGACGGCCAGCGCTACCGTGCCGACGATGATCACATTCAAGATGAAGGCGACCACAATCGCGATCTTCTCAGCCTGATAACGCGATCCTTTTTGAAAGATCGCCTGCGAGGCCTCGCTCAGTTTTTCGAGAATCTGACTTGCGTCCATCAACGACCTGCCAAGGCTGCTATCGAGCATCTACCTCTACAACAAGACACCCGTTATAACCCCATTCGTCACCGCTGAACAGCTTCCCGCGCTCAGATGGTTCAGAGGGCCAGCGCGCGAAACGTCGCGCTCGTCGACTGCCCGTAATCGTCGACGCAGGTCACGAGCACTGAGACGTTTTGCTCGAGATCGGCGTCGACGCTGACCGTAAAGTCCGGGCGGCCGTCGCCGTTGGTGTCGACCACGGCGCCGCCGGCCATCAAATCACCGCTCGATCTCACATCGACACCCGACACCGGCGAGGCAAGACACGGGCCCAGGCTGCGAAGGCCGCCCTCGGTCAAGATTTCGACGCGAATCGACTCGCCGGCCCGCAGATCGCCGCCCGAAGGCGCCAATACGGGCGGCCCGGCGACCGTGACCGTGGCCGTGGCAACGACGCTCTGGGCGCTCGCGGTCACCAGCACCGTCCCCGGCCGGTCACCATAAAAGAGCGCGCTGGCCGTCGCTCGCCCAGACGGCGACGCAGAAAGCGTCAGGGTGATCTCGCCGCTGTCCGAGGGCGAAAACGAGCCGCTCGTCGCGCGAAGCACCACCTCGGCGCCCACCGCCTGGGCCGAGGCGCTGACCTGCACGCTCGCTGGCGCGCTCTGCGTGACCGGTAGATAGTCTCGCCCCGGCGGCAGTACGAGCTCGAGCTCAAGGGCGTCGACGATCACCTCGACCTGATCCTCGAGCACGAAGGGCACCGAATACACCCGGTGGGTGAAGGCGCAGGCGTCAGTGGCCGTGATCTGCAGCGCGATGTCTCTGGAGCCGGCTGCGCGCAGGCTCTCCAAGACCTCGTAGGAAATCTCGGCCTCCCACCAGCTGAAGTTGAAGGCGCCCTCGCGCAGCGTCGCCGGCACACCGGCGACATAGACCTGGCGAATGGCCAGATCGTCGCGGTGGCGCGCGGTGCCTACGACGCGAAGCGGCCCGTTCCACGCCCGCGCTTGCAACCCTTCGGCGGTGGCCTCGCCGACGATGCGCGACTCCTGGCCGATGGGCACGACGCACTCAGGCTCGTGGCCTGGCACGTCGAAGGCCGCACAGCCGGCCAGAGCGCAAACAACGGCAAAAAGAGAGATCGAAGCTGCTGCACCAGTCTTCATGGTATCAATTGCCCAACGTTTTGCTCGCGCCTTGCGCGGCTATCTTAAAAAACGATGGTGAGACGTTGAACACCACCCCAAAACCCGCCGCATAGCGGTTGGTCGTCAAATCGGCGCGCGGATCGGCCGGTCCACCGACCACGTAGCCGGCGCCAAGGCGGCTGACGCGGCGCCCAACCAGCGTAAAGCCGATCGAAAAATTGTGCACCGGCTCCCACTCTACGCCCACGTGCAACGCGTTTAGAAACTTGAGGTTGTCCTCAGGGCCCTGGGCGAGCACGCCGACGCCGATGTAGGGCGCAAAACACCACGGGCTCGAGGCGCAACCGGTGTCGGGGCGGCCATGGCGATCGAGAAAGGCTGCATAGCCCAGGGTCAGCTCGAGGTTGAAGGGATCGGGCACCTGGGCGACGACTTCAGCTTGCTGGCTTCCCGGTTGCTGGCGCACGGCATAGGCGCCATCGATCGCGCCGCCGAACAAGGTGGCCACGCCGAGGCGAATCGCGCCGGCATAGGTGGTCTGCACGGCGAAATCGACGTTGACCTCGTGCACTGCGCGCTGGGAGCCAGAAGCGACCAGACGAATCGCCACGCCGCCTTTGCCCGGAAGCTGGGCAGGCAGCGTCAGCACGGTCTTTTGCCAGGCGACATCGTCACCGCCAAAGCCAAAACCCTGCGCTTCTGCCTCGCCCAGCAACTCGGCCACACCGGCGATGCCCGGCTTGTAGATACCGGTCGTTCCGATCGAGGCGACCTCGATGCGCTGATTGGGGTGGTGCAAGGCGATGATCACATAGGGGCGATTCGGGCTGACCATGCGTCCCTGGTCGCGAAACATGGCCGTATGCTCGATGCGGTCTTCGTAGGCGTCAACGCAGATGACGTAGTAGTCCCGGTAGAGCGGATCATTGCCCGGGCAGCTAAAGGCATCAAAGCGCGCCTCGCGCCCGACCACGCGCCTGGATGAAGCTTCTGGATTGGCCCTAGCGCGCTTGCCCGCGTCCGGCGAGCTCGACTGGGACGCTGCAGCCTCTGGCTCCTCGCGGCGATCCTCGCGCTCAGCCTGGCGGCTGGGAGCCTTGCGCGTCCAGGGCGGCGGCGAGGCGGGGACCTGATCGTCGGACTCGTCGGACTCGTCGAGTTCTTCCTCGTCGCTGTCATAGTCCTCTTGCGCCCAAACCAGGGCGGGAGCCGACAGCGCCATGCTCAAAACGATCAAGACCGACATAAACCGGGAAACAACAACGCTCACTTTGACTGCTCACTGACTTGATGCGGTTCGGACCAACTGCACGACCGACGAGAAAGCGCATCCTATCGCCGCGATGCGACCTGAGCAAGCCGTTTGCGCTGCTTGCTCAGGCCGCCGACTCAAACAGCCCTTTAAAACCAGTCACTTAGGGCTCTTGATCAGGCTGCACGGCGAGCATGGCCTGGGCGGCCTTGAGCACGGAGTCCTTGTTGGCCGTGCCGGCTTCGAGCTTGGAGACGACCTCTGCGACGAGGGCGGCGAGCTTGCGGTCGGAGCCGCCATAGGAGGCGTCTTCGACGAGCAGGGTGATCAGCGACTTACCGCTGTTGACGAGCACCGGGCGCAGATCGCCAACCTCGGAGGCGACCAGCGCCAGACCAGCCCAGTAGCCGACGAGCAGATAGCCGTGAAAGCGCTGGACCGCGGGATCCTCGGAGCCGGCCATGCCGCCAACAGCCGAGCGGATGAACTCCAAGTAGGCGAGGGTGTCGAGTTGGTCCCTTCGGGCCGAGGAGACCAGCGCCGTGAGGTTTTGCTGCACGTTGGCGTGATAGCCCTGAACGAGAGGCGTCGACTCGAGCGAGGTCAGGATCTCGTTGAGCGTTTCGGCGTCAGCCATCAACAACGGCAGGATGCCGACGATGTAGCCCAGGCCCATGCTCTCGATATCGGACGAGGTCGAGGAGCCGCCAAAACCAAGGCCCTCTTCCTGAGCAAGAGAGGGTGCCGAAGCAGCTACGGCCCGCACGCGCTCGGCCGAGGCGCTCGAGGCGGCGTGGGCCGTGCCCTGAACGTAGCGCGACTCGGCTTTGCTGCCAAAGAGCACGGGCTGCACGGCGACGACCTTGTACTGCGAGAAATCCAGGGGTTCCTCGGCCGAAACCGGCAGCGAGCCGGCCAGCAGTGCGACGCCAAAAGCGCCGGCGATGATTTGTTTGATCTTCATTACTATCTCCATAGATGGATTCATTCGCTTAAATTCAATGCAACTCTCAAAGCCTACTTCAGCGCGGGTTGACCAGCGTGCCCCAGTCGATCTCACCGGCGACGATCTCGGCGCAACCAGGTGAGGTATTCTGGGTCGGATTGACCAAAACCAGGGTGTAGTAGCCGGCCACCGGCGTGGTAAATGCGCGCAGAACCTCGTCATTAACGATGACCTGATCGATCACGTGCTCACCGTAGAGCACGACGGCAAACAGAACCACGTTCGATTTGGGCACCACGGAGTAGGCAAAATCCACCGCGTTGGTCATCGCCACCGGAATCTTGGCCATCTGGCCGGGCTCGAGGCAGTAGGCCTTGTTCAACATGGTGTGCAGCGGGATATGGTCGGCGCGGCTAAGATCGTAGGCCTGGTTAAAGGCATAGCCCGGCACGTTCTTGGTGCGCGTCAGCCAACCCTGAACGACCCATGCCGGGATCGCCAGTGAAGCGTTCAGCCCGGGGCTCGAGCCGAAGTTCACGCCGAGCAGACGGTCCTGGTTGGGCGCCCAAACCGGGCCGCCGCTCGAGCCGCCCGCCGTGTTGGCGTTGTGCATGATCACGTCGCGGTTTCCCTCTTGGATGACGTTGATAATCTCACCATTGTACGTGCTCAGCCCCAAGCCGCCGGTGTTTCCCACTGCGAAGATCTTATGCGTACGCAGATCGCGCGGATCATTGGGACGCGCGTCGAGCAGCCTGACGTAGGGCGTGTCGGTATCATCGGAGGCGATGATCGCCAGATCGTTCTCCATGTCGATCGCGAGAACACGGGTGAAGGTGTAGACCTTGCCATGGTCGTCGCGGCCCTCGACGGCCAGACCCCGCACGGCCACGTGGGCATTGGTCGCCGCGATTCCTGGACCAATCAACACACCACTTCCTTGCCAGGAAGCCGCGGTCATCTCATCACCCTCCAGACTGAAGCCCTCGACATTAAGCGAAAGAGACTTCTCGCGCCAGGTGTCGGCACTGCTCGCGCACGCCGAAGCGAACAGAACCAACAAGACGAATATGGCGCCATGGATGGCGCCCCGGCCCAACTGAAATTTACCACGCTGTTGCATACAATCTCCTGTCATTTGCCGCGCGCTCGTGCGCGACGAAGCTGCCATTTTGGGGTTTTGACTCCCGACTCTGCATACAGATATTGGATCTACTCCTCCCCACTCCCTGTGACTAGCAATTATTTTCAACGAACGGCGCATAGACCGGCTGCCAGATCGCCGGCATTCGCGCGGCCTGCCAGAATCACGCGTGACCCAAAGCGCGCTCTGGCGCATGATGTCGGATGAACGAGAATTTCGGCGAGTAAAGCTTTAGAGGAGGCGCCCGATGAACGCTGGTCCAGGGTACGCAATCGCATTATTGCTGGTCACGGCGGCGATCTCATGGGGATGCGCGGCCTCCCCCGAAGCGCCGGCAGAAGCAATCCCGGTGTCCCAGACCAGCACAAGCACCACGAGCAGCACGAGCAACCGGAGCAGCCGGGGGTGCACGCGGCTGGCAGAGCGAGCGACAGCCGACAAAAATGATGTGCTGTATCGGCAAACTTTCGAGGTCTGGCAGCAGATCTACTCGCGGTTTCGAAGTTTTCACAGCCGTGGTGTGCTCTTTGCCGTGCTGGGCCCCGACGAGCGTGAGAGCTCTGGGCAGCCGCTCGCGCCGATGGCCCACACCTGCCCGGGTTCCCCACCGACGATCTACGTCACCTACACGCTGGCCGAGAAGGTTTTTGGCGAGCGCAGCTATCCTGAAAGTTTCATGGCCTTTGTGCTGGGCCACGAGCTCGGTCACCGCCTCAGCCACCTGACCGAGGACGGAGAGAGCTTCGCCGTCTTGGAGTCAAACGATGCCCGTGAGGCGCTGGCCGACCGTCGCGCGGCATTTCTGACCACGCTGGCCGGCTACTCGACGCGTGATCTGGCCGCGCAAGACGTGGTCGATGTCTTTTTGGCCAATGAAGTCTTCGTTCAACAGAGCGACAGCTCCACGGCGCATCGCAACCAGCGACGCGAGGAGCTCGTCTCGGCCTTGAACAAGTTCTCGCAGTTCGAGCACGCCTACCAGCTCGCGCTGACCTTGAGCTCGACGCCGCTCGCTGAGGCCGAGCTCGTGGCGCGCATCATCGAGGGCCTTGACGCGGCACTCGACGCGGAACAGATCGCGCTCGTCGAGGTCAAGCTCGTGCACTCGATCGTGCTGATGAAGATCGCCGCCGCCCACGCACCGTGGATGGACAACCTCGGATCGGCAATCCCGTCGGCCGCGCTCTTGCGCTGCCAGGCACTGCTTCCGGGCCAGACGATGCTGGCCGACGAGACGATCGACGGCGCGGCGACGATGGGCGCTGGCGAGACCGTGGCGCAGGCGCGCCAGCGGGCGCTGACATATTTGAAAAAGGCCGACCGGCTGCTCGACGATGCCACGGCCCTTGGGGCCTCGCCATTGCAGGTATTGCCGATTCGAGCCTGCGCGGCCTTCTACAGCGCCGAGCCAGCCAAAGCGCTCGATCACATCGACCGTGCTCGCCAGGGCGCCGCCTCGCACGGCGGCCTATCCAAAACCGTGCTCGAGACACTCGAGTTCAATTGGGCCCTGATCGCGCTGCAGCTCTACATGCACGAGCATCCCCGGCCGAGCGAGGTCTCCGAGGTCGAGACGTGGCAACGCTCGCTTGCCAAGCACGCTGACGTCTTGCGCGTAGGCGCGCTGGCCGAATTCGTCGCCGACTTATTGAGCCCGCCAACGGCTCCACCGAGCAAGCAAGCACCACCCCGAGCGGCGTTGGCCGCGTTGCCCTTTAAACTTGTGCTGCCCGACTTTGAACAGCTCGCCGGCATCGAGGGGTGTGCAGCCCCACTCGCCGAGGCAGGCAAGCTCACGCTGGCCAACTCCGATGCCGCATCAGACAACGCGATCTTCTTTTGCCAGCGCCCGGCCTCAACCGGATCTGAGTTGCTCGTTCGCGCCGTATATTCGAGCCGCACGCCCCACGACACGCGCATCGACGTGCTGCGATGGCATCCTGGCGCGCCCGTCTTGCTCGCCAGCCTCGAGCCCGCCTGTGAAGCGCTCGAACAATCGTTCGTCACCGAGAGCGGACACCGCGTGCTGGCCGGCACCTGCGGAGCGCTCAAGGATGTCATCGTCTACGCCGACGAGACCCACGTCCATCGCATCGACATTGTGCGCAGACACTGGTGAGCGCCGATGAACACGAAACGAGATCGTAGCCGTCTGGCCAAAGCACTGATGCTCGCGACCGTGGTGTGCATCGTGATTACCTTGCCGCTGCCAGGTGATGCTCAACAAAAGCAAGTACAGGCAGACCCGATCGAGCGCAGCGTCGCCGATGAGCTGTGCGCGAACAAGGGCGGCAGAGACGAGACCGTTTGTCGGGCGACTTGCGAAAACCGACCGATCGAGTGGGGCTGTTATCTCGCGCTTCGCTATGGCGCCGTTGCGATCGAGCTCCTGAATGCAGTGGTCGAAGATTTAAGCATCTCACCGGAGCAGTTGGCTTGGGTGGGCAAGATCTCGGTCGATGACGCGCGCTACTTCCGCCTCTTCCTCGATGTCTACACGACGGCCAAGATACCGCGAAGCGAAGCGGAGGGGGCAGAATTGGCGACGGCGGCGCAGCTATCTCTGGATGGGACAAGATTAGCTGACGCAGGGCAGCCCAAAGAGGCGCTGGCCCACTTCGAGCGCGCACTGCCGATCGAGGAGCGCGTGCTTGGCTCGGATCATCCCGATGTCGCCACAAGCTTGAACAACATTGGCAACGAACACGATAATCTCGGCTCCTACGAGAAAGCGCTCGTCTTCTATGAGCGCGCGCTTGCGATCTGGAAGCGGGCACTGGGCCCAGAGCATCCTGATGTCGCGACAAGCCTGAACAACATCGGCGTCGCACAAAGCCGTCTCGGCTCCTATGAGAAGGCGCTCGTTGCCCATGATCGCGCGCTTGCAATTCGCGAGCGGGCACTGGGCCCAGACCATCCCTTGGTCGCTTTGAGCCTGAACAACCTCGGCCATGCAGACTATCGCCTCGGCTCCTATGTGAAGGCGCTCGTCTTCCATGAGCGCTCGCTTGCGATTTGGGAGCGGGCACTGGGCCCAGACCATCCCTTAGTCGCCTCAGGCCTGAGCAACATCGGACTTGTTTATCTGGGGCAGAGCGAACCGATTAAGGCTCTGGCCTACTTTGGGCGCGCGCTCGACATCTCCGAGCGCCACTTCCTTGCCAACCTGCATGCCTCGGCCAGTGATGTCGAACTGATGCGCTTTTTAGCCACGGTTCGCTACCGTTTCGATGCTGTTCTCTCAGTCGCCCCATCGGCGCGAGGAGGCAACGATCTGCTGGCCAAGGTGCTGGTCTGGCAGGGGCTTGCCACCCGCTCCGAGCTCTATGTGCGCGATATGAGACGCCTCTATGAAGCTGCACCCGAGGGCCAGCGAAAACACCTCGAGAGCTTGCGTTCGTTCGCAACCCGGGAGCTGGCGCTGGTCAATCAGGAGACGACGTCCAAGAGCGAGCGCCAGGCCCTCGACAAGCGGCTTGCCGCGCTGCGAAAGCAGAAGCGAGGCGTCGAGCAGACGCTTACAAAGCAGCTGCCGCGCTTTGCCCTGCTGCGCCAGGTGGCAAGACCCGAGATGGCCCCCATTTGTCGCGCACTCAAGGCTCAGAAAAGCGCGCTGGTGAGCTTCGTGCACTACGATCATGCCGTCAGCATTGAGCAAAAATTAAATATAAAGCCCCGCTACGACGCCTTCGTGCTCGACGGCGCCTGCAAGCCGCGCCGTTTGCATCTTGGCGAGGGTGTGGTCATCGACGAGGCGGTCTCGAACTATCGCCAGGCGCTCGAGGTGGTCCAAACTC
>JACCWM010000124.1 GCA_013697635.1 Lujinxingiaceae bacterium
GCCAAAGACCTGGACCCATTCACCAAAGGCCAGATTCGTCGTGATGATCGTCGAGACGCGCTCGTAGCGCTCGGCCAGCAGATTAAAAAGTAGCTCGCCCTCCTGGCGACTAAAGGGCACGAAACCAAGCTCGTCGACGATCAGCAGCGAGGCGCCAAGCAGCCGGGCGTGCAGCTTTCCCAGCGTGCGCTCATCACGCGCCTCGACGAGCTCGCGTACCAGATCGGCCGCACGGGCAAAGACCACACGGTGGCGCCTCTTGGCCGCCTCGATTCCCAGCGCGATCGCCAGGTGCGTCTTGCCCGTACCGATGGGGCCGGCGAGCACCACCGCGTCGGCGCGCTCGATGTACTCGCAGCGCGCAAGCTCCATCATCTTGGGCTTGTGGATGCCCTCGAGCGCCGACCAGTCGAGCTGCTCAAAGCTCTTGAGCTCGGGAAAGCGCGCCTCCTTGAGCCGGCGCGCCACTGCGCCGTCGCGTCGCGCGAGCACCTCGGCCTCCAAAAGCTGGTAGAGCAAATCCTCGTAGTCCCATCGCTCGTCGCGCGCCTGCTGACACAGCTTGGCAAACTCGCGACGCACAGACGGCAGTTTGAGCTCGGCCAGGTGCTCGCCTACGAGCGCATCACGGATGCTCTCACTCATGATCGCCTCCTTGCTCGAGCAGGATGTCGAAACTTGCCGCCGTTGCCGATTCGATTTCAAAGCCTTGTAAGGCCAGCGGTACGGTGACCTCAACGGGCAAAGGCGCAGGCCCACCAAGCTCTGACCACCAGGCGTCGAGGCAATCGTTGGCAAGCGCCCGGGCAATCTGCTCGCCGATCTCGACGCGACCATGCTGCTCGACGCGCCCAAGCAGCGCGGCAAAGCGGCGCGCCGCTGCTTTGGGCCCATAGCACTCGACCCAAAGCCGCCACAGCGTGGCGTACGGCTCGCCCAGCTCACCGAGCAGCTCGGGCATGAGCTGGCGCACGGCCTGGGGCTTTTTTCGAAGCTCGCTTAGATAATCGTCGACGTAGCGGACCACCCGCCCTCCAAAGGCCGCGCGCGGGCACACAACCCGCTCCCCATCGCACGCCATTTCCACCTTCTCGACGCCCACCCACAGCTCGATGCGCCGCCGGGCCCAGCGCGCAGGCACCGAGTACCAAGCGCCCTCGACGCGCACCATCGAGCGCGAGCTGACCGAAACCGACAGGTAGCGCCGGGCCTCGAACGCGGGGCTGGTAAGCTCGATGAAGTGTTTGCGCTCCTCTTCGAAGAGCTCGAGCACGCTCTTGTCCTCACCCCGGCGGCGCTTTGTTTCGGCGCTGTGCTCGATACGTCCAAGCAACGCCTGGGAAAGCGTCGCCAAATCACTCCCTTTGGGAATCGGCACCATGTGCGCCAGGCGAATGCCCTTGCCACGGGCTTCGACGCCGCCCTTGTCGTGGCCGGTGTACGGGCGGGCAAAGCAGGGCTCGAAGAGATAGTGCTGGCTCAGCCTCTCGAAGCGCTCGCTCAAATCGCGCTCGCCCCGCACGATCTTTTGAACGGCGGCCTTGAGATTGTCGTAGACGATGCGCTGGGGAACGCCGCCGAAATGCTCGAAGGCGCGCACATGGCCGTCGAGAAAGCACAGCTGGTCCTGGCGCGGGTAGAGCCAGACGAAGTCGCGCCCCGAGTACATCAGGCGCATGACGAACATGTGCGCCCGGCTACGCCCTGCACCCTCGAGCTCAACGTCGACCTCGAAGAAGTCGACCTGGGCCTCATCACCCGGGTAGTGCACGAGCGGCAAAAAGACCTCCTTTTGCTTCAAGCGGCGCGCTCGCACATAGTCGCGCACGAGCGTCTGCCCGACCGCAAAGCCCCGTGCGACCAGCTCGGCATGAACGGCCGTGGCCGTGATGCGCTGCTTTCGGGTCGTCTCTTTCTCCCACTGCTCGAAGATCTGCTCGATGGGCTGCTCGACCTGCTCGCGTTTGGGCCGTGGGCGCGGGGCTTTCTGCTGGCGCACGGGCTCGGGCTGAGTGAGGTACTTTTTGACCGTATTGCGGCTCTGGCCCACCTCGCGGGCGACCTGTCGCACGCTCTTTTTCTCGACGTGCAGCTTGTGACGTATAGCGTGAATTTGATCCATCCTTAACATCTCCATGACCTCCGGTGCTCTTGTCGTTTTGGCGACACAAGAGATACCGAAGAAGTGGTTAGGGGTGGATCACTTTTTGAGCGCTGAGTGGATCAATTTTCGAGCGATGCGAACAC
>JACCWM010000206.1 GCA_013697635.1 Lujinxingiaceae bacterium
CAGCAGCAGCGGCGGCAAGCGCACGCGCTCCCGTGGCCGTTGCCACCGTCACCGTCGAAGAGGAGCCTGCTCAACAAGGAGAGCTTGAGGCCAGCGTCTCGGTGGCTGCCGCCGAAATCGAGACGGCCAGCTTCCAGGAGCTCGACGAGGACTATACCGTCAAAGAGCTTCGCGAAGAGCTTCGCCGCCGCGACCTGCCGGTCGCAGGCTCCAAGGCCGAGCTTATCGAGCGCTTACTTCACGCCGAGGCCGAAAGCCCGGAATGATAAGTCTAGCGCTCGGTTTCAAGAGCGATGCACGTCGGCTCTCACGGCGCTCATCGTTTTCCCGAGCCCCCCACTTTCTCCCTCAGGCACTATTGCCATGACATTTCGCGATCCTGACCGCCGCCGACTGGCAAGCCTGCTCAAAGAGCGCTCCGTCAAAGTCGGGGAGTTTCGCCTGGCCTCCGGCCAAACCAGCTCGGTCTATGTCGACGTCAAAAAGACCAGCCTCACCGGCGAGGGCGCCCAACTCATCGGCCTCGGCCTGTGGGACCTTTGCCAACAAGTCGCTCCTCAGGTGGTCGCCGCCGGTGGTCTGACCCTGGGCGCCGATCCGCTCCTCACCGCCATGGCGATCGCCGCCCATCAAGACGGCAACCAGCTCGACTCGATCATCGTGCGAAAGGCCACCAAGGAGCATGGCACACGCCAGGCCCTTGAGATGCCCGGCGAATTATTACCGGGCCAGCGCGTCGTGGCGATCGATGACGTCATCACCACGGCCGGCTCCACGCTCGAAGCGATCGCGCGCCTTCGCGAGGCCGGCTTTGTTGTCGAGGACGCACTGTGCGTGGTTGACCGCCAATCCGGCGGCGAGCAGGCGCTCGCTGAGGCCGGCGTACGCCTCCACAGCCTTTTTTTACTGCAAGACCTTCTCTAGAGCGACCAGACCGTGCAAGAGAGCCATTTCCACATCGCCGAAGACGGCACCCGAATCTGGTACGGCACCGTGGGCCGTGGCCCGGCCATGGTCTTGTGTGACGGCCTGGCATGTGACGGCTTTATCTGGCCCTACCTGATTGACGACTTTTGCGACGACTTCACCATGGTTCGCTGGCACTACCGCGGCCATGGCGTCAGTGAAAACCCCAAAGTCGCCAAGAATACCTCGGTGATCGACTTCTGCCGTGATCTGCACGGCGTCCTCGAGGCCCTCGGCCTCGAGGAGGTCGTGCTCGTCGGCCACTCGATGGGCGTCCAAGTCATCTTGCAATACTATGATCTGTATCCCGATCAGGTCCGCGCCCTGATCCCGCTTTGCGGAAGCTACAAATATCCCTTGGATACCTTCCACAACACCGACCACTTGCGCCGGGCCCTACCCTACCTCAACCGCGCGCTCAACCTGGCTCCGGAAGCCATTCAGACCGTCTGGAAGACCCTGCTGCCGAGCAAGTTGTGGTACAGCGTTGCCGTGCGCTCGGCCGAGGTCAACGGTCGGCTGCTTCGACAAAAAGACTTCCTGCCCTATCTCGAGCACGCCTCCCACATGGATTTGACGGTGTTTTTGCGCATCATTGGCAGCCTGGCGACGCACTCCGCCGAGCATGTGCTGCCAAAGATCGCCGTGCCCACGCTGATCGTCGCCGGCGAGCACGATACCTTCACGCCGATGTTCCGTTCGGTCGAGATGGCCGAACTCATCGAGGCCAGTGAGCTCGTGATCGTGCCCAGCGGCACGCACGTCGCGCCGCTCGAGCTGCCCGATCTGGTCAACGCGGCCATCGAGAAATTTCTCGTACAACACGCGCTGCTGCCGCCGCGCGTACCGCTGGCGATCGAATCGATCTGAAAGCCTCTCAAATCTCCAGGCGAAACAGCTGCTGGCCCATCAAAATCAGGTCGCCGCGCTCAATGCGACGCTCCTTTTGAAGGCGTATGTAGGTACCGTTGCTGCTGCCCAGGTCTCGCAGCATCGCCTTGCCATTGACCCGTGTCAAACGTGCGTGTTTGCCCGATACGAAGCCGTCGTCGCGAAAGAGAATCGAGCCCATCTCGCGCCCGATCGTGACGTCTTCGGTATGAAGCATGAACGCCTTGCTCACCAGATCTGGGCCGGCCACAAGTGCAAGCCGGCCCCAATAACCCGGATCGGGGCTGCCATGGCGCTTTGCTTTTGAATCGGCGGAGCCGGCCAGCGCTTCGACGCTCTCCATGAAGTTGAACTTGAGCAACTCCTGGCCGATTCTAAGACAATCACCATCGTTGAGCTCGACTTCGTCGCGAATCCGAAGGAATACGCCGTTGAGGCTACCCTCGTCGCGCACGAGAAATCCGCCGTTGTCATAGGTGATCGTGGCGTGCTTGGGCGACAAAAAAGGATCGGTGGAGAGCGTCTCATAGGTGCTCGAGCGACCCAACACGACCTCACCACGCGTCAACGCGATCGTTGCACCCTCGGTGCCGTCGGGACGAATGACGGTCAGCTTGCCCGCCGGTCGCTCGTCCACAACCGGTGACGGCGACGGCATCGGTGTTCGAGGCGGTTTGACATAGACTGGCGCTTCGATCTCGGGCGCTCTTGCCACCGCGGCTGCGGGTGCGGCCGTGTTGATCGCCCCGCCGCAGGCACCGCAAAACTTGAAATTGCTGGGCACGTGGGTTCCGCAGTGCGGACAATCGGTCGCATGAGGCTTGGCGACTTCGGCCACTGGCGCAGCCGGCTTGGAGATCGCCGATCCACAGCCCAGGCAAAACCTGTAGGCATCCTCATTCTCACGGCCACAATTTTTACAGATGATCACGTCGCATTCTCCATGGGAGAAGCCAGCCTCGCCGGCTCATATTCAAACCACCACGTCGCTTCCCTCCTAACAATTATCGGTCCATCGTGCAAGCTCAGCCATTCATCGACCCCAAACTGAATTGACATTCAGTCACGGCTGGTCTACACGACAGGCTCGGAATCTGGTGCGTTTCCTGATGAATGCCCTGACCACCGCCGGACCGACAAACCAATTCAATTGAGGTGTGAACATGGCAAAAGCCACTCAAAAGACAGCCACGCCGACCCGCGCCAAAAAAGATAAGCCTAAGACATTTCTGATCACCGGCGCTGCCGGCTTTCTCGGCCTGCACGTCGCCAGAAAATTTGCATCCAAGGCCAATCACAAGCTCGTCCTGCTCGACATCGCCCCCTACCACGAAGACGAGTATCCTGAGGGTTGCGTCTTTGTTGACGGTGACGTTCGCGATGTCGAGTTGATGGACGCGCTGCTCGCCAGCCACAAGCCTGACGTCATTGTCCATGGTGCCGCGGCGCTTCCGCTTTGGAAGCCTCACGACATCTATGACATCAACGTGCGCGGCACGCTCAACGTGCTCACGGCCGCCGAGCGCGCAGGCATCAAACGAGTCGTCTTCATCTCGTCGACGGCCGTCTACGGTGTGCCTGACAAACACCCGCTCTTTGAGGATGATCCGATGATCGGTGTCGGACCCTACGGCGAGACCAAGATCGAGGGCGAACTGCTCTGCGAAACCTTTCGCAAGCACGGTTTGATTGTGCCCATTATCCGCCCAAAGACCTTCATTGGCGTCGAGCGCCTCGGGGTCTTTCAGATCCTCTACGATTGGATCGAGAACGGAAAACGCATTCCAATCATCGGCGACGGCAACAACCGCTACCAACTGCTCGAAGTCGAGGATCTGGCCGAGTCGATCTGGCTGGCATCCTCGCTTGACGACGACGCCGTCAATGACACCTTCAACATCGGCGCGACGGACTTCAACACCGTACGCGAGGACGTGGGTGCCGTTTGCGCCTATGCCGGCACGGGGGCAAGCCCTCTGGGTACGCCGGCTGCACCGATCAAGGCCGCGCTTCGCGCCTTCGAGCGCGTCGGCCTCTCGCCGCTCTACGAGTGGGTTTACGGCACGGCCGACAAAGACTCCTTCGTCTCGGTCGACAAAGCACGCGAGCAATTGGGCTGGCAACCGCAGTACAGCAACGCCGATGCCCTGATTCGCTCCTATCAATGGTACATCGACAACAAGCATCACATTCAACAAGGAACCGGTGTTACCCACCGCATCGCCTGGGATCAGGGGATACTGCGGGTATTCAAGGCGTTTTTGTAACCCGCCGATAGCCAATGCCGAGCCGGTGTCGATGATCGGTTTTGCGAGTTCCTCCAGCTCGCCATTCAACGACTCGAAGCTCGCTCGCATCCTACTCCCCCTGTCCAAGGCCCCGGCGTGAGAGACTCCACCGATCGCTTTGCCTGGCGCGCGCTGCCTGCAGTGCTGACCCTTGCCTTGCTCCTCAGTGCTTGTGCGAGCCAGACGGTCGCCACCGGCGTGCGCCCCGTCTATCAGGGCGCTCGCGTGACTCAAATCGCGATCGTTCCCTTTTACGCTCAGAGCAATTTCAGTCTGGACGCGCAGCCCTTCGATCGGCTGATCGCCCACTACGAGTCGGCGACCCAGCTATGGCTCGAGCGAGTCGGCTTCGACGTCATCGGCTCACGTGCGTTTCGACATCACTTGACCGAACTTGGCCTCTGGCAGGCTTTCAGCGACGGCGTGAGCCTGCGAAACTCCCTGGCCGGCTATTTCGAGCGCCGCGGCGCCCATCAGACCGCCTCGATCGAGGTCGTAACCCTCAAGGAAATGGCTGCTGACAACAAGTTGCCCGCGACCAACCTGCTCTTCGGTGAAGTGCTCTATCACAGCGAAGGCATCTGCCGCGTCGATGCCCGACGCTTCACCGACTATGCAAAGACCACGGTGATGGCGGATGCGCCAGACACGCTGCCCCGGCCCTGTATCGTAAGCCATTTCCAGGCAAAGCTCGTCGACGCACCCTCGGCTCAGACCATGTGGTTTAACCGATCGATGCGCGAGGTCCATACCGGGATCTTAGACGAGGCGCTCTCATCGGAGACGATCGTCACAACCGTCGACCTGACTCTGGGAAGCAAGGCCGGTTTGCACCAACTGCTGCCCCCATCCTCCGACGCGCACCCTGAACAGCAATCGGCAACCAGCTCACCTTGAGCCCTCCTTGAATCCAATGCGCCCTAGCGGCTGAATCTTGAGCGCTGGATCGAGCTCTTGGTAGGCCAGGACCACCGCGTTGGGCACCTCGAGTGCGATCAGACGCTTGAGAAAGCGTCGGATGCGCTGGTCGGTGAGCAGAATGGGAGCTCGCCCGGCCTCGACATCACGCTGCACTTGCTGGCTTACGCACTGAAGTATCGCGCGTGTCATATCCGGCGCCATCGCCAAAAAGCTGCCGGCTTCGGTGGTTCGTATCGCACCTAAAATCGCCTCCTCGACCTCCCGATCCATCAAATAGACGATCACGCTTCCGTCTTTTCCTGCATATTTGTGTGTGATGTAGCGACGCAGCCCTTCGCGCACATCTTCGGTTAGCAACACAGCGTCCTTGTTCTTCCTGGCCCGCTCGGCCAGAATCTGGAGCACGCGCGGCAAGTTTCGAAGCGAAATCCCCTCGGCGGCAAGTCGCCGCAATATCTCGGTCAAATCCTGCAAACCAATCAGCCGGGGCACCACCTCCTGGACGGCGGCTGGATAGGGCCCCTCGAGCTGCTCGAGCATGCTCTGGACCATCTGCAATTCCACGAAGCCGTGCGCGTGCTTACGCAGCGCCGCCGTCAGACGAAGCAGTATGTAGCCCGCCTCGTCCCACGTCGAATAGCCCGCCTCCTCGAGAGCGGCCGCCTCGCTCTTCTCAACCCAACTGGCCGGCTGGCCGCTCACCGGATGCGTCGTCGCGCTGGCCTCGACCTTGAAGACCGCAAGCCCCGAAGGTTGCTCGTTGACGAGCACACGCTCAGCCGGCACCTGGCCTGTATCGATGGGCACCTCGTCGATGCTGATCACGAACTCGCGCGGCGCGCAGGCCACCGATTCCGTTCGTACCCGGATGCCAGGCACCTTGACCCCACGCTCGAAGAAGATCCCCTCACGCATCGACGGAATCATCTCCCGAAGCCACTTCTCGCCCTCCCCCTCAAGCGAAGCCGACAGGCCAATACCAATGTCTACCGACAGCGGCGTCAACGCCGGGATCATCACCCGCGCCTGTCGCGCGCCCTCGCGAGCCTCGTCATGCACTGATTGCACCTGCTGAGCCTCAGCCGGCGTCAACGTTGAGCCGGCGGCATCGGATTTGAACAGTCCGAACGCCAGCAGACCGACGATGGCTCCCATCGTCAAGAAGGGCACCGTCGGCAGACCAGGTACCAAGGCCAACAACGTGACCAGCGTTGCCGCGATTGCGATAGCCTTTGGCTGCGCCATGAGTTGGGCGAAGATGTCAGCGCCCAGGTGATCGGACTCCTCCTCGGAGGCCACACGCGTCACGATGATTCCGGAGGTCGTCGCAATCAGGATCGCCGGAATCTGGCTGACCAAACCGTCGCCAATCGTCAGCAGTGTATAGGTCTTGGCCGCCTCGCCGGCGCCCATCTCCATTTGAACCACACCGATCACGATGCCGGCAACGATGTTGATCGCCGTCATGATGATGCCGGCAATCGCGTCGCCTTTGACGAATTTCATCGCCCCGTCCATTGCTCCGTAAAGCTGGCTCTCCTTTTGGACCAGGGCGCGCCGGCGGCGCGCCTCGCTCAGATCAAAGGCTCCCGCGCGCAAATCGGCATCGATCGACATCTGCTTGCCCGGCATCGCATCGAGCGTAAAGCGCGCCGCCACCTCCGAGACACGCTCCGAACCCTTGGCGATCACGAGAAACTGAATCAACGTCAGGATCAAGAAAATTACCGCGCCGACGATGTAGTTGCCCTGAACGACAAAATTGCCGAAGGACTCGATCACCTGACCCGCGTCGGCCTGCAACAAGATCAGCCGCGTCGAGGAGACGTTGAGCGCCAGACGAAACAACGTCGTGATCAGCAAGATCGACGGAAATGCCGCGATCTTCAGCGCGCTCGGGATATACAGGCTGACCATCAACAAGGTTACAGCGAGCGTGATATTCAGCGTCAGCAGAAGATCGAGCACAAAGGTCGGCAGCGGGATGATCAGCATGCCGATGATGCCGATGACCATCGCCGCAAGCGCAATATCGCTGTAGCGGCTGATAAAAGTGCGCATTCCACCGCGCAGCAGCGTGTGCATGGCGTCCCTTTTTCGCGTCGAAACCCGTTGATGGAGAACCCGTAAGCGAAACCTCCTAGATCTGTTATCGAAGCGAGGGCACCAAAAGTTGCCTACTAAATGCAAACAAACGAAAAAAAACCCGGCTGCCTGAAGGCAACCGGGTTTTTTACATCACTTTGAGCTATTCAGCGCTCAGGTAAAGACGCACCACTCATCACCCGTAGGCTCAGTGCCGGTGTCGCCAGTGTCGGCCCCCACATCGGGCTCGCCGCCACCAACATCGGGCTCGCCACCGCCAACATCGGGCTCGCCGGCATCGGCATGACCGGCATCGCCGTCATGGTGTCCGAAGACTCCCGACGTGCCGGCGGTGCACGTTCCACCAGCACGGGTACAAAGACCACGCGATGCTTCCGTGGTGCACTTGAACTCACATCCGTTGGTTGCCTCGTTGCAGCGGCTCTCAGCCGGGCAAGCGCGCGTTGCACTGCACTCGGGCAAGCAACTACGCACGGGAGTGATCACGGGATCAGCGCCGCCAACGGCCGGTGCCTTCTCGCCGCCCATGATCTGGCAGGAATAGCCGTCACGACAACTATCGTGTGACGTACAGGTCGGGCGACACTGGCCCGAAGGATTACCCTGGGGACCTTGAGCGTAGAAGCAACCGGAGTTGGCACCACAGGGGTTGGTCTGCGTATTTCTGTTGACTTCGCCAACCTCAGCGTTTTGGATCAGCGGACACGGCTCAGCAACACAGTAACCACCGATGTATCCGGTCTGCTGAGTCTGACCATTTTGCGTGGCCGTCTCTGGAATACAAAAGGGGAAAAGGCTGCCACCCTCGCACTGTGAGTCGTCGGTACAGGCGGCACCCAGGTTGCTTGGCGCTTCGCAACCACAAGGTCCCTTCAAGCCAGCGATGATTCCACAGCGCAACCACTCCGTGTCAGCGCAAGTCAGCTTGACTCCATCGGAGTAAACGAAGCTCTTGCGGTCGGCACGGTACTGAGCGGCCTGCGGCCCCGTCATGTCGCCATAGCAGCCATTGTCGCTCGCGACCAGGGGGTCGCCGCTGACACACTCCATCTCGATTGCGGCGATGCTTATAAGTCCCGACGTATCACAGGTATCCTCGATGCAGCCGTAGATCAGATGACAATAGTCCTGGCAGAGCTGGCGATCTTCTTCGCTGGGGCCGCCATTGTTGGCGTTGTTATCATCGGTGTCGTCGCCACCGACGTCGGGGTCTTCGTTGTTGCCCGCAGCGTCCAAACAGATGCTGTTCGGCGCATCGCCCGTGCACTCTTGGGTCGCAGCACAATCAGCCTTCGTTTCGCATTTCTTGTAGCAACCCTTGACACCACGCGCGCTGGCAGCGATTTCGCCGTCACCGCATGAATTTTCATTGTCCGATCCGCAAGCAATCACCAACATCGCGATCGCAAGGATTGCAAAACAACAACTCGCCAGTCTGGCCAATTTTTTGACGCCTTCTCTCGTGCTCAACATGTCTCTCTACCTTCCGGGCTCTGGCTCCCAACATCGTCGCAGCACGCACATCAAAGATTAAGCGTCACTGCTTCGCGTCGAATGCTTCTCTCAAAATAATGACTCCATCCCGATGGGGATGGACCCGCGTAACACGCCAAAAAAATGGACACTCACTCAGGAGCGAGCGTCGAGGACGGGTGGGAGGCGAAAGAACGCATGCGTTAAACATGAATCTGACCGCCACCCGAACGTTTGAGTGACTCTACCCAATCCCCAACTTGTGTCAAGCGCGGCTCTTGCGCAAGGCGCAAGGCCGTCGAGCTCGACTTTTAAGAGAGAGGGAAGTTGATGTCGTGATGGCGATTGAGAAAGTGCGGATCGGAGGCATTACCCGTGCGGCCCGTCGAGGCGAGCATCACGAAGGCCGCGTCGATACAGCGACGCAAAAAACTCAGCACCGGCGGCGGACTGGGCTGTGTGTGGGCCTGCGTGACGGTGCGATGCCACTGCGTGGTCGCCACGGGCTCCTCGATCACGGCCTCCCATGTCTCTGCCGGCGCAGCCATCGCGCCTTGGATGGCAAGCTCGAGTGCGTTGATCATCTCCGGCGCTGACGCAAAGCGCGCATCCGGCGTCTTGCTCAACGTGCGCATGATCACCGACTCCATCGCTGGCGACAGGCTTGGATTGACGTGGCTGGGCCTTTGCGGATCAACTGCGGCATGGGCCTGCATCAAATCTTGCACGGCCATGTTGTCGAAGGGACGCTTGCCACAAGCTGCCTCGTAGAGCATCACCCCGATGCTGTACAGATCGCTTGCGGCACAGACCAATTCCGGATCACAGACCTCCTCGGGCGAGATGTAGGCGGCCGTGCCAACGATCTTGCTGCGCTCGTGGTCGGTCATCGGCTCAGCGACAAAGCGGGCCACCCCAAAATCGATGATCTTGGCCACGTAGCGACCTTCGACATGGGTGATCAAGACATTGGCCGGCTTGAGATCGCGGTGCACCACGCCCTGGCGATGCGCGCTGGCCAGCCCACGAAGGATATCGACGAACACACAGGCAAGTGTCATCTCGTCGATCTCTTCGCCGTGATGCTCACGCCATTCTTCGAGCGTGAAACCATCGACGAACTCCATGACGAAGGCAAGGCTCCCCTCACTCTCTAATATCTCATTGAAGCGCACCACATTCGGGTGGTTCATGCGCATCATCACCCGAGCTTCACGATAGAATTTGAGCCGATTAATCGGATCGGCGACCAGATGCGGATGCAGCACCTTGATCGCCACCGAATCGAAGTTGTCGATGCGCCTGGCGCGGTAGACGTAGCTCGTCGCGCCCGTGCCGGCGAAACCGTTGATCACATAGGGACCGATCCGGTCGCCGTAGCGCAAGGTTGCCAACGGCTTTTCGCTCCGATCTGGTTGCCGACGAATTTGACTTGATGACATGCGACCCTCCATGGTCTCGACGCCCGCTTCATCCTGAAGCGACTCAGCGTCTTTGAGCACTCATGTTCGCAAAGCCTGGGCGGCTGTCAAAAAATCAGCGCGGGAAATGCGCTTCTAGTTGTCGTGGAAGGGACGAAGCACATCGCACTTGTTGGGAAGACGCAACTTCTCGAGTGCTTTGGCCTCGATCTGGCGGATGCGCTCGCGCGTCAGGTTGAAGTCCTGGCCAACCTCCTCGAGGGTGTGGTCGGTTTTCTCACCGATGCCAAAGCGCATGCGCAAGATCTTTTCCTCACGCGGAGTCAACGTCGAGAGCAGATCCTGGGTCTGTTGGCGCAGATTCTGGCTGACGGCCTCTTCCATCGGACTTGGAGAATTGATGTCCTCGATGAAGTCGGCCAACTGGCTGTCCTCGTCGTCGCCAACAGGCGTCTCCAGACTGATCGGTTGGCGTGAGATGCGCAGCGCACGACGCACGGCATCGGCCGACATATCCAGCTTTCGCGCGACCTCTTCGGGCTCGGGCTCGCGCCCAAGCTCCTGCTCGAGTTGGCGCGACGTGCGAATGATCCGGTTGATCGTCTCGATGAGATGGACCGGAATTCGTATCGTGCGCGCCTGGTCGGCGATCGCGCGCGTGATCGCCTGGCGAATCCACCAGGTGGCGTAGGTCGAGAATTTATGGCCACGCTGGTACTCGAACTTTTCGACCGCACGCATCAAACCGATGTTGCCTTCCTGAATCAGATCGAGAAAGTGCATGCCGCGATTGACGTACTTCTTGGCGATTGAGACGACCAGACGCAAGTTCGCGCGGATCATCTCGCTTTTGCCCTTCTCCGCACGCCGCTCGCCTTCGTTGATGCACTGCACGACCTGACGAAGCGCGTCGACCGTCAAGTGCAGCTCACGCTCCATGGCATCCATGATCGCGACGGTTTGACCCAGCACGTCGGTAAGCTCATCGGCGAGTTGGCGATCGAGGTGCGGGTACTTGGTCAAGTCCGGCTTCTTGCCGGCGCGCTGACTGACGAGCCAGCCACCAGACACTTCATGGTTGACCCGCGCGCGCTCGCCGTAGCGCTCCACGCGCTTGTAGCAGCGGTCGACGTTCTCCAAAGCTTCCTTGAAGCAGTTGACGATCTCGTTGATGAAGCGCTGCGAGAGACAGCACTCGCGCACGGCCTTGATCAACTTCTTTCGCACGCGAAGCTCACTCTTCTCGAGCTTGTCGAGCTCATCAGCATCAAACCCTGCGCTGGCCTGGGCCCGGCAAAGCTCATCTTGGCGCTTGCGCAAATTGCGTTCATAGCGCTTGACCCGCTCGAAGCGCTCGAAGACCTCCGGCGCCACAGGCATGTCGCTGTCGTCACCGCTGGGCTCATATTCGTCGAAAATCTCGCGGGCGCGCGCCGTGCCAACCCGCAGCCGATCGGGAACCGCAAGCACCATATCAATTCCAGCGCGGCAATTGACGATCACATCAAAGATCAGCTCACGGCCGGCCTCGATCTCCTTGGCCACGCGGACTTCTCCCTCGCGTGTCAGCAGGCTGACCTGGCCGATACCTCGAAGATACATCTTGACCGGATCGAGGCCCTCGCGCCATTCGTCCACACGCGGTTCAGCCTTGCGCTTTACCGCACGGCTGCGCTTGGGCGATTCCCGAAAATTCTCATCCTCCTGATCCAGGCCGTCATCATCATCCATGTCCAACCCGTGCGAAGTCTGGGAGCGTTTCGTCATAATTACAGCCCTGTGAATCAAGGTTGAATTGAACTCTGAGCCGAGGCCCTTTGGCAACTTGCACGGCGCTAATCTTAAAACGTGACAAATTACTCACTCAAATGACTGGAAATTGGTTTTGGATTTCGTCAAACTAAGCCTTATCGTTACTGGTGTTGCGACTGATTTATCTAAATGCATGTTTCATGCCACGGTCAGAAGCTCAGCCAGACAACAAACATCGCACCCAATGCCGTGGAATTTCAACAACTTTCACACACCATCGATTGGGGTGCCGTGACGCCGATCCTGCACGAATGCGACATTTTTGTCACGCGACACGCAATTTTTGTGTTCCCAGGGCCTGGCGGCTCGATACCGATGCGCCCGGATGATGTTGGGGTTCAAGGGTCACGATGATGGTGTAAGACCACTCCAACGCTTTGGACTATGGTGACTTGACGTCTTCCAACAAGTAACGCCAAGTTGGGTGGTATTCTTCCCGAATACAGGCTCAGCCCACCACAGTTATGGCTCAAGCGCCAGAAAACAGTCCTGAGTGGGCGCAAAAGGCGCGACGCGGAAATTCTAGGCGCGACCTTCAGAGAGTACGACCAAGTGCTCGACTTCAAGGCGCATCGCACGCAGCATACTGCGCCGGCGCTCGTCTTGCATTGACGCGCTCTGGCTTTGTTGGTGGCGCAGCTCGTCGATCACCCGATGGGCTTCGCGCAGCTCGATCTCTTGGCGTCCAAGCGCCTCAAGAAGGGCTTCGTCGCTGGCCGCCGCCACGGGTTGAACAACGCTGCAATGCAGTGATTCAATCGCCTGCTCGGCGGCGCTGAGCTGAGCCAGCGCGACATCGCGCTCATCGCAGGCCGTCTCAAAGGCTTGACGTGTTTCCTCAGAGCTTGCACAGATCACGGCCAGATCTTCTTGCAGCTGCCGGTTCTCGGCGCGCATCGCGCTGAGTGCGGCTTCGACTTGGCCGGCAAATAGATCTTGCTGGGGCTGAGCCTCAGCCTCCTCCGAGCCCGAAGCGTTGCGCTCGAGTTGCCGTCTCGCTCCAGCGATGGTGTACATCTCGCTGTAGAGCAGATCGCGTATGGTCGCCAACAACTCAATATCCTCACGCTGGTACACACGCTGGCCGCTCTTGGTCTTCTCTGGCGCGAGCAGATCGAACTCGCTCTCCCAATAGCGTAGCACGTAGGGCTCAACATCGAGGAGTTTGGCAACTTCGCCAATCTTGAAAAACGTTTTCTCAGGAATCTCCATAGCGTCTCGTCCGGGCTCCCGCTTCAGGAGGCTATTGTGGTGGCTTTGCGTCGACTCGCATCAGAGCATCGATGACGCGACTACTCCCGCTTTCCATTGAGCTGATCCTTGAGAACCTGGCTGACCTTGAAGCGCAACACTTTGCGCTCCGGGATCATGATCTCAACGCCCGTGCGCGGGTTGCGCCCGACGCGCTCGCCTTTCTTGCGGACCTCAAATTTGCCAAAACCACTGACCTTAAGCTCGTCGCCGGCTTCGAGGGTCTCTTTGATCGCCTCGAACACCGCGTCGACGTAGTCTGTTGCTTCCTTCTTGGTGATTCCAACACGTGCATACACACTGTCGACGATACTGGCTTTCGTCATGGTCATCTTCTCGTTCTCCTCAAACACAAATTGGCACACATTCATCACTCCTGCCAGCTCATCGAGGGCAGCAAAAGCCTTGTAGCTATCCGCTTGGATTCATTCAAGTAAATCCTCGCAATGAACGCAAAAAAACAATCTTTAGCGCTAAAGTCGTCTTGAACCCCAGCTTGAGACCAGCGAACTGCTCTGTGTGAAGACCGCTCTGAGGGCAGTGTAAAACATCCAACGCCTTCGGCAAAGCCGCCATTTTCGTGATTTGAGATTAGTCGCGAGAAAAACCTCAACGAAGCTGTGCGCCGACCGTTTCGGCCAGCCAGGCGATCAACAAGCTGTTGGCGCGCTCGACCTCGCCCTCGGTCAACGTGCGATCGGCCGCTCGGTAGATGATCGACAATGCCAGGCTGCGCTTGCCTGCAGGAATCTGCTCGCCCTGGTAGAGATCGAAGAGCTCGACCGACTCCAGGATCTGGCCGAAGGCCTCCTCTTGTCGTGCCAGCGTATCGATGGCCTTGCGCAACTGGCTGTAGGGCGCGTCCCGATCGTAGAGCAGCGCAAAGTCGCGTGCGCTCGCTGGATGGCGCGGCAGGGCTTTCAATTTTGGCTGGTGGCGCGTCAAACCGAGCAAAACCTCAAGGTCGATCTCGGCAACGAACACGGGAGCGTCGAAACCCTCGCGCTGTGCGATCTCCGGGTGGATCTGCCCGGCGCTAGCAACCAGCCGACCGTCAACTGTCCAGCAAGCCTGCACACCCGGATGCAAATACGACTCCAGCACGGCCCCCGGCGCCCAGCTAGCCACCGAGGTTTCGAAGGGTGTTGCCAACGCCTCGATCAAGCCTTTGGCATCGAAGAAGTCCCACGCACGACTCTTGCTCCAATGGGGTGCCGTGCGCCCGCTGAGCAAAAAGGCGATCGTGCGCGACTCACGCGCCTGAAAGTAGCGTCGACCGGACTCGAACAGCGCAATCTCGTCGATTCGTTGTGCTCGATTGGTGCGAAGGTTCTCCAACAGGCTCGCCACCAGCGTCGTGCGCATCAAGGAGTGTCCCTTGACCAACGGGTTGGAGATGCGTGGTGCAAGGCGCCGGCAATCGTTGTCCGCGAGCAGCAGCTCGTCGAGTTGCTGCTCGCTCATGAAACTGTAATTGACCGCCTCATAGAGCCCATGGTCGAGCAGGCAGCTGCGCATCCAGCGCAACAGATCGCGATCACTGCGCGAGATGATCGTTGCGCGCTCTTCGCTCTCGGGGCGTCGGCTGTGCACATAGCCCAGCTGGCCGCTTGGTAGCGCACTTGGGACGTGGTCGTAGCCATAAAGCCTGGCAATCTCTTCGACCAAATCGACATCGCGTTCGAGATCACCGCGCCAGCTCGGAACGCCGACACGCCACGCGGTCTCGGATGCTTCATCCAACGTCAAACCAAGCGATGTCAAAAAACCAGCGGCCTGCTCCTGGCCAATACGCGTGCCAAGTAGACGATTCGCGTGGTCCTTCTCGAGGCTGATCTGATGTGGGAGGCGCGCTGCGTCGGCCTCGACATGGATCACACCCTGGCGAACCGCGGGGGCTGCAGCCTTACCAGGGCTTGCCTGTTCAAACCAGGCGATCGCGCGCTGAAGGTTCTCCAAAATCGCCCCCGGATCGACGCCGCGCTCAAAGCGATGGCTCGACTCGGTGTGCATCGTATGGCGACGCGCAGAACGGCGCACGCTCTTCGGATCGAAATAGGCGCACTCGACCAGGATGCGACGAGTCTGCTCGCTAACCTCGGTGCCGACGCCTCCCATGACCCCGGCAATGGCCACGGGTCGCTCCTGATCGGCGATCACCAGATCATCGACGCTGAGCGTGTATTCGCGGTGGTCGATGCCGATGATCTTCTCTCCGGCGCGCGCGCGGCGCACCACGATCGTCTGACCCGAGAGCTTGTCGAGATCGAAGGCGTGCAGGGGTTGACCGACATCCATCATCACGAAATTGGTCACGTCGACCAGATTGTTGATGCTACGCATGCCCAGCGAGGTCAGGCGTTGTCGAAGCCACATCGGACTTGGGCCGACGGTGACCTCTTCGAGCACGGCAAGGGCATAGCTTGGGCATCCGTCACGATCCTCTACACGAAGCGTCGCTGCCTCCTCGATGCGCCCGGCCCGGCCCTGCGCCCACAAAGCCGTTGGCAGCGCGCTACGCGCCGCGCGCAGCGGGCGTTTGAAGATCGCGGACACCTCGCGCGCGATGCCCAGATGGCTCAAACAGTCCGCCCGATTGGGCGTCAAGCCGATGTGCAAGAGCGTGTCTCGAAGACCGAGCGCCTCAAACACCGGCTGACCAATCGTGAGATCTTCGGCCAAAATTAACAGACCCTCGCTCTCCTTGGCCAGCCCAAGCTCCTGCTCGCTACAAAGCATGCCCTGCGAGAGCACGCTCATGACCTTTCGCTCGACGATTGCAAAATCAATCGCCGGCGGCTGGCTGCCCGCAAGCGCCACGGGCACACGGTCGCCAGCCTTCATGTTCTTGGCCCCGCACACGATCTGCAGAGGCGACGCCAGGCCGGTGTCCACCGTGCAGACGACGAGGCGGTCGGCCTTCGGGTGTTCTTCGATGCGCTCGATGCGCCCAACGACGATGTCCAGGCTCTGACCCAAATGCTCGACGGCTTCGACCTCGAGTCCAGCCATCGTCAGCGCCCGCTCGAGCTCGCTGACCGCCAGATCACTTACGTCGATCCAATCATTGAGCCAATTTAAACTGATCTTCATGCGATTCTCGTCATCACGTTGATTATTCTGGGTGTCGCAAGGCGATCAGAACTGGCGCAAGAAGCGCAGATCGTTCTCAAAGAAGAGGCGAATGTCGTTGATACCAAGCTTGAGCATGGCGATACGCTCCACACCGAGCCCAAAGGCAAAGCCGGTGTACTTTTTGGAGTCAATGCCGACCGCATCGAAGACGTTGGGATCGACCATGCCCGAGCCAAGCACCTCGAGCCAGCCCGTGTTGCTGCAGACGCGAC
This sequence comes from Lujinxingiaceae bacterium, assembly GCA_013697635.1. Taxonomy (GTDB): domain Bacteria; phylum Myxococcota_A; class Bradymonadia; order Bradymonadales; family Bradymonadaceae; genus JACCWM01. The sequence goes on from JACCWM010000206.1 coordinate 16,477, forward strand.
AGCCCTTACACGCGCAAAAGATACAACCAATGTCGACCTCGGCGCTGGGCTCGGTGAAGGGAAAGAAGCTCGGCCGAAAGCGCACGGGCGTGCCAGGACCAAAGCAGCGCTCGGCAAAATGCGCGAGCGTGCCCTTCAAGTCCGCAAAGGTGACGTTGGTGTCGACGAGCAGGCCCTCGATCTGGTGGAAGACCGGGCTGTGGGTGATGTCGCTGTCGACGCGATAGACGCGCCCCGGCGAGATCACGCGCAGCGGCGGCGCATAACCAAGCATGGTGCGTATCTGCACCGGACTCGTATGGGTGCGCAAGAGCCGCCCATCATCGAGCATAAAGGTATCCTGCATGTCGCGCGCCGGGTGATCGGGCGGAAAGTTCAAGGCCTCGAAGTTGTAGAAGTCCGACTCGATCTCCGGTCCCTCGGCGACGTCGAAACCCATCTCGGCAAAGATGTCGATCAGCTCCTCCTCAACCTGGCGAAGTGGATGGCCACTGCGCACCGGCGGCCGACGCGCGGGCAAGGTCACGTCGATGCGCTCGCTCTCCATGCGCCGAGCGAGCTCGTCACGCTCGAGGCGCGCAAGCTGGCCCTCGTAGGCCTGCTCGATGGCACTCTTGCACTGATTGGAGGCCTGGCCGGCGATGCGCTTGTCCTCATGAGCCAGCGAGGGAAGCACCTGCATGAGTTCTTGCACCACGCCCTTTTTGCCCAGGTAGCGGTTCTTGACCTGAATGGCGTCCTCTTTGCGCGCAACCTGTGCCAACTCCGCCACGGCCTGGTCGGCGAGCTCGCCGAGCCGTACTTCCAGTTCCGAAACATTCATACTGCCTGACCTCGCAGGTGATCTTTGGAGAGAGCAAGAAACAAAAACGCCCCGTAATTCATCGATGACGATGAGTTTTACGGGGCGCCCGTGGGACAAAATCGACGTGCCAGACTTTGGCTCAGGCGATGGCTTTCTTGGCGACCTGAACGACTTTTGCGAAGCCGGCCGGATCGAAGACTGCCATGTCTGCCAAGACCTTGCGATCGAGCTCGACGCCAGCAACGGACAACCCGTTGATAAAGCGGCTGTAGCTCAAATCGTGCTGGCGGGTCGCAGCGTTGATGCGCGCAATCCAGAGACGGCGAAACTGGCGCTTCTTTTGGCGGCGATCGCGGTAGGCATAAACCCAGGAGCGGTGGACCGTCTCCTTGGCCGCACGAAAGAGCCGGCGACGGCCACCGTAGAAACCCTTGGCGGCTTTCAAAATCTTGTTGCGTCGGCGACGCGCTTTGAATCCTCGTTTGACGCGGGGCATGGGTAGTTCCTCAAATAGCAGACTGTTCAGGTCACGAAAATCGTATCGGCCAAAAGCCGACCGTTCAGGACGCGGCGCGCGGCCATACAAAAGCTGCGCGCGGATCCCAGGACACGGTGGCTCACAGGCCGGGGCTCGTTACTCGAGGCCAAGCTGACGCTTGACCTGATGCTCGTTGGTCGGATGCACGTAGCCGTTGGCACGAAGCTGGCGCTTACGCTTGGAGCTCTTCTTCGTCAGAATGTGAGCGCGAAAGCTGCGGCGATGCTTGATTCGACCGCTCTTGGTAAGCTTGAAGCGCTTGGCGGCGCCACGATGGGTTTTCATCCCGTTTGCCATGTTCTCTCTCCTCTGATCACGACCGGCTACAGCCGGAGAAGCAGTTGGTTCATTCTAGTCCATCTCGCGACCCTAGAGGTCATCGAACCCAAAGTCAGGCGCGAGCGGGGTGGCACTTGTACACGACTGAAACGCCCGATGCAACGGCATTCTTTGCCGGATCCTTGCGGTAAGTCAAACCGCGAAAAAAAACACTCGCCAGGGCGAGTGTTTTCCAACGTCTCAATCGCCTTTGGGGAGTCAACCCTCTTACTTTGAGCTCGCCTTGGGGGCAAGAAACATGGTCATGTTCCTACCTTCCATTCGTGCACTCTGCTCAATTTGAGCCGCGTCAGCGAGAATCTCGGCGGCACGGTCGAGCATGTCACGGGCGATCTCGGGATGGGTAATCTCGCGGCCGCGAAACATGACCGTGATCTTTACCTTGTTGTTCTCCTCGAGGAATCCGCGGGCTCGACGAAGTTTGGTTTGAAAGTCGTGGTCGTCGGTCTTGGGGCGAAGCTTGACTTCCTTGAGCTCGACACGCGTCGACTTCTTACGTGCTTCGGCCGTGCGCTTCTTCTGCTGATACTTGTACTTGCCATAGTCCATGATCCGGACTACCGGGGGCTTGGCCGCCGGCGCAACTTCTACAAGATCCAGCCCAAATCGCTCCGCACGCTCGAGTGCGTCCTCTACGGTCATGACGCCAAGTTGCTCGCCTTCCGGATCGATGACGCGTACTTCAGGAGCGCGAATTCGCCGGTTTATTCTGGGGTCTTTGTCGGCCATGAACCTCGTTACACACTCTGTGATGGGGAAGGCGACTGGGCCAGCCCACAGAAAATCTACACAACGCGTTCAAAACATCCGAACCAAAGGCGTTGCCATCCAAAAAATACAGGGCTCGAAAGCCCCTGCACTTCATTAATACTACATTTATGGAACTTGTCCAAATAGGCACGGGCGGGATTGAACCGCCGACATCTACCGTGTCAGGGTAGCGCTCTCCCGCTGAGCTACGTGCCTTTGGCGCGCCGTGGCAATCTCGACGCGATTTCGTGCTGTTCAAGCACGGTTGGGATTTAACAATGCCCACTGGGACTGTCAACTTGTTTTTGCAAAACACCGCACGCATCACAAGGGACGCCGAGCTTTCGATCAACGTGAGGCTCTGCTAAACTATGCCCACGGACCATAAATTTGGCTCCACCCGAGCCCAACGCTAAAACACGCAAGGTCGATGCTCAAATCATTGCTCAAAGACATTTTGGATCACAGCGCCACGGTGAGCGCGCGCGCCGCGCCCACGCCCGCCATGCTTCAGCAGGTGTGGCCAACCCTGGTCGGTGAGGAGCTCGCGCGCTGCACGCATCCGGTGGGCTGGCGAGCGGGCGTGCTCGATCTCGAAGTGAAAACAGCGAGCTTGCTCGTGGAGTTTGAGCGCCAGCGCCCCGTGCTTCGAGCGCGCATCGCAGCGCTTTTGCCCTGGCCTCTGACGGACATCACCCTGGCGCTGGCGCCTCGCACGCGGAAGTTTCACGTAGCCCTGGCCGTTGTAAGCGATGAGCGCGGCGTCGATTTGAGCCCTTCGATCCGCGCACAAGAGCTTTCAGCGGCGCTGCTCACGGATTTGGAGCGTCTCGACGAGGACACCCGCGCATGTCTGCTGCGCATCGGCCAGCGCGTGCGCACGCTGGCCAGCCGCCCCCCGGATGATCGTGGAGCATGAAGGCTCAATCCAAGCGAATGTGCGAACTACACCTTGCGCACCAGTCGCGATTTCGATATGGAAACAGGGGCTGGCGTTCAGTTTGAACCGGTCTGGCGCAATCGAGCCCCGGCTCGGTGGCCACAGACCATGAGCCCCGTCCTATGAGCCGGTGTCCCTCAGGCTAGCGTCCACGCCTTCGCGTGGAGATCAGGTCGCTCTCGGCCCCATCGAAGATGACCGGCCGTGACTTCAATTCTTACGTTGTAGAAACAGGCGAGCCCCACAACCCATGTTGGAAACCTCCCACAAGACCTTCGATTCATTTTATCTCAGCGATGAGATGCTCCGCGCACTGCGCGCCGTGGCCTACCACGCGCCGACTCCTGCACAGGTAGCATCCATCCCCTTGATCATGGCCGGCATCGACATCATCGTGCAGGCCCAGACCGGTTCGGGAAAAACGGCGGCCTTCGCCATTCCCGTGATCGAAATGCTCGAGCATCATCCGGGCAAGGTCGAGGTTCTCGTCATCGTTCCGACCCGTGAGCTTGCCAAGCAAGTTTGCGAAGAGTTCGAGCGCCTGGGCGCCTACAAGGATCTCTCGGCAACGGCGATCTACGGTGGTACCTCCTACGAGCCTCAGTTCGCCGCCTTGCAGACCGCACAAATTGTCTGTGCCACGCCCGGGCGCCTGATCGATCACCTCAATCGTGGCACCATCGACCTGAGCCAGTTGCGCGTTCTCTGCCTGGACGAAGCCGACGAGATGCTCTCGATGGGCTTTCGCGACGACATCGAAGCTGTGATCAGGCACCTGCCCGAGGAGCGCCAGAGTCTGCTCTTCTCGGCCACGATCACCGAGGACATCAAGGCGCTTGCCAACCGGATTCTCTTTTATCCGGAGTTCATCGCGCTCTCGACCGACTCGGTAGCCACGGCCGATGTCACCCATTACTATTACAACGTGCGCGGCGTCGGTCGTCCCCGTGACCTGATCAAGGTGCTCGAATTCGAGGAGCCGGACAGCGCGATCATTTTTTGCAACACCAAGGACGACACCTTCACGGTGACCTCGTTTCTCAAGCGCCACGGCTACCGCGCCGACGTGCTCAACGGCGATCTTCCCCAGGCCGAGCGCGAGAAGACGCTGGCCGCGCTGCGTGCCGGCCGAATCGACTTCATCGTCGCCACCGACGTGGCCGCGCGCGGCATCGACATCTCCGACTTGAGCCATGTCATCAATTACGCGCTGCCGGAGTCGGCCGAAGTCTACATTCACCGCACCGGCCGCACCGGTCGCGCGGGCAAAAAGGGCATCGCAATCAGTTTGATCGCGCCCACCGAAGTAACGACCTTTTTTCAGGTCACCAAACTCTACGACGTCAAGATGCAAAAGCGCGAGTTGCCGACCACCGAGGACATCGTCACGGCCAAACAGGGCCGCGCGCTGGGACGCCTGGGCGATCAACTCGGACAACTTGGCAAGCTGCCTTACGGCGGCAAGCTCGGCATGGCGGAGCAATTGCTGGGCAGCCTCCCAAGCAATGGCGAGCCCGCACAGCTCCACCAGATCAAGCTCGTCGCACGGCTTCTCGCGCTGGCCGATCGGGTGCTCAAGGGCGAGCCGTTGAGCGTCGCACCCAACGCCGACGCAAAAAAGAGCGCCGTCAGCCCTGTTGCTCCTGAGCCTGAGCCTGCTCATCAAACGCCAGCCTCGCCAGCTCCTGTCGAGGCAGCGAGCGAGCCAGTTCAGCTCGAAGAGGCAGCGCCCCTTGCGCCTGTTGTCGAGGCCCCCGTCAAGGAAATCCAGGAGCGCCCGCGTCGCGGCGCTTCCCGCAGACAGGAGGAAACACGCCCTGCCCCGGCAGCCGAGCGCCTCCAGGCCGAGCCTGCCGTTGCCGTCGAAGCCGAGGCTGCCGTCGAGGTCGAGGTCGAGCCGCTCGCTCAAGCGCAGGTCGCACCGGCTGCTCCCGCCGAGCCAATCGTCGATCATGAACGCCCCAAACGCGTTCGTACCCGCAGAGCACACCTCGCGAACAGCGCGACAGACGCTACATCGCCTGGCGAGGCTGTCCAGGCGGCTCCCGAAGCGCCGGCTCGCGTCACCGCGAGCCAGACCGAAGACGCGCCGGCCGAGGCCGTTGAAGGTGAAGATGAGAGCGTTTCGAGCAGCGTGATGCGAAAAATGTATCTCAACGTCGGGAAGGAGCGATTGGGCGATGCGATCTCCATTATCGATATGATATGTTTCATGGCCGGCGTGGATCCGGAGGATATCGGGGAGGTTACGCTCGAGAACACCTACAGCTACGTGCAGGTGCGACGCGACTACTTCCACGACATCATCGCCGCGCTCCATCAGCAAGAGTGGGAAGGCGCCACGCTGACGGCTCAACCGGCCAGAAAGTAGGAGCAGCACCTGCTGCCATATCGTAGTCGACGGGCTCCCAGGTGAGTCCAATCTTCGCGGAGAAATTCCATGCGCCATCGGCAATTGCTCGCTCACTCCAGGATCGTTCTCGTATTCTTAGCGGCGCTGATGTTCACCGTTGTCGGCTGTGAGCAAGAGGCCGCGACCCCGATCGACGAGATCGTCGTCGATCCGTCACTGCCGCCGGCCGTGGTCGATCTGCCCCCTGCCCCGCCCGCATCGGCCTACGTTATTCTCGAGACGAACTCCGATGGCTCACTGCGCGTCGCTGGCCTGATCAGCAATCAGACCAAGCATCTTGGCCAGTCGGTCGAGATTTCCGCCGAGATCGTCTCGCTCTCGGCCGACTGCGACCCCAAGAAGGCCAAGTTGGCGAACACGGAGTGCCAGGAGCCCCACTTGGTCATCAAGGACAACCGCGATGCTGAAAAACAATTGCTCGTGGTCGGCTACAAAGAAGAGTTCGTCAAAAAGGCCAAGCTCAAGGTCGGCGACAAACATCTCTTTCGCGGCGTCTATCAAAAGGTCGCTCAGGGCTTTGTGGCATCCGAGGACGGCTTGCTTTTGCTCGACGCAGTCGGCGAGCACGAAGTAATCGCCCAGAAGTAAACCGCTGAGCTTCAATCAAAACGACCATAAAAAAGCGTGCCCACCACCTGTGGAGGGCACGCTTTTTTATGGTCGTTAAGAACGCTCTACCGTCTCAGCCCTTGCTCTTCTTTTCAGCAAGCACGAGCAGGCGGCTGCTGGCCGGGCCGAGGAAATAGCCGCGGTGATGACGCTCGCCGCTGACTTCGAGCACGGCAAAGCCTGACAGGTTGAGCATCTGGCGCAGCTCATGGAGCGAGTAAAGGCGCACATAGCTGTGTTGCTCGAGCGGCGGTGAGCCGTCCTCATAGATGAACGAGCGCTTGGCGTGCATGACGCTCAAGTTGTAGTCGAACTCGACCTCCTCGAGGAAGATGCAGTTGTTGCCCTCCCACCAGGTACGCGCGGGCATCTGACTGACGATGTAATCACGATTGACGACATCGATGAGAAAGCGTCCTCCAGGCTTCAAGGCGCGGTGAACGCCTTGTACGACCTTGAGGTTGGTGCGGTCGTCAAAGTAGCCAAGCGAGGTCTGCCAGATAAAGCAGCCATCGAAGATCTCCTGAAAGCCCAGCTCACGCATGTCGCCGTGAATGAACTTGATCGACTGAGATCGTTTTTTCGAGTCATTCAACGCTTTTTGCAACATCGGCATGGAGAGATCCAGGCCGACCATCTCGTAGCCACGCTGGCTCAACTCGATCGAATGGCGCCCGAAACCGCAGGCCAGATCGAGGATGCGCGACTCCTTCTTGAGGTTCAAGCTCTGGACGATGAACTCGACATCGCGATCGGTCTGATGGCTGAGGTCATTGGGCAGTGTGCGAAGAAACTCCTCGCTAAACGCTTCCTGAAACCAGATATCGCGCGGGCGCGACTTCTTGGGACGCTCGGTGACCTTTTGGGCGGCCTTTTGCTCTTCGAGCAGTTCTTGAACCAGGCCACGCATCTCCGGGTCTTCTTTGCCCGGGCTGCGAGCCGGAGCGCTGGCCGCTGCGGCCGGAGCTGCCGGAGCTGCTGCGGCGGCCGGAGCAGCTGCTGCAGCTGGCGGTGCGGCGCTAGGCGCAGCACGTGGCTTGGGCGGGGGCTTGGTTAAGAACGCCTCGTCGATCTCGAGAGCGTCGCTGTCGAGCTCAATGGGCTCGGGTTGAATCTCGGGCAAGGCCGGGGCCTGGCTGCGCGCGGGAGCAGGCGCCTGCTCGACAGGTGCTGCCAACTCGGCGCTGGCCCGAGCGCGCTGGCGTGCGATATCGCGCGCTGCTTTGGGAGGGCCTTCCTGCCAACGCTTGATGAGCACGCGCGGCGGCAAGATGATAATCTCCGGCGCCAGGCGCTGGTCGAGCAGCAGCGTGGAAACACTGACTTCCGCGGATCGGCGGCTCAGGTATTGGTCGAGTTGGTGTCGATCGACGGCCTGCATCTGAATGGTCTTGACCATCGATTGCCGGTCGTATTCGACCGCTTCGGGCGCACCCACATGGGTGGCTTCGTCGAACTCGCTGTCGCCGTCAACCTTTCGAGTGGCTCCCGTACGTCGTCGAGCAATGATCGCTGCGGCGGGCACTTCGGTGCTTCCCACACCAGCCTCGTCAGGAACACGAAAGGTCGGCATCTCAAAGCCCAACGTGTCGATGTCGTCGACCATTTCCCTGGGTGGTTGCGTGGTTGACCCCACCTCTTCGGTCAATTCGATGACATCGCTATCTTCATCCATCGCACGATCCAAGCCTGCGGTTTTGTCAGCAGAATTTGGCACTGATTCGAACTCCTCAGTCCTGACTGGAATAGCCAACTTGAATTCCAGTCGGCATGGCCGGTTTCGGGCATGGGGCAGGCCCGATGTTCACTCGAACACCAGTTTTTCCAAGCCATGCTCACGCCGCTCGAGTGTACCCCAGGAGTTCGACTCTAACAAGCGTGTATGCCGTGGGCTGACGCACTCTTTCGCAGCACGATGCAAGGGGCGGGAGCGCGCCTCAAGCAGCGCACTGAAGCGCTACTTGCGATTGAGTGGATTATTGGCCAGTCGAGTGTTCAGACCGTCGAGTGCGTCGGCCAATTCCCGATCAGTAGACGGCCGCGCGTCGGCTATCAGCAAGGCTGTGCTGGGGTGATCGACGAGCAAGAGGGCCCGCGTGGCCTCGGCGCGCAGCCTGGCGTCACCGCTGACAAAAATCGCAAAGAGGGCTTCGGCGGCAATCTGGCGCGTGCGATCGCCTTGTTGGCTGTTGGCAAGGCGTGTGGTCTGCCAGGCCCAGCTGTTGGCCACACTGCTCAGCGCGCCCATGGCCACGATCTTGCTGTCGGGGTTGGTCGTCTGCAACAGGTGTTGGGCCAAGAAGGTTGCCACGTCGGGCCGTCGTGCCGAGGCCAGGCCGGCGATGATCGCGTCTTGTTTCGACCCCGCTCTGGTGGCGATCTCGAGCAGCGCCGCAATCGATGCGTCGTCGTCGAGCTTGCCGAGCGCTTCGCTGGCCGCGCTCAGCACGACCACATTGTGCTCGTTGCCTTTGAGCACGGCCTGGAGCACCCCGAAGGCGCGTGGATCGCGCAGATCGCCGACGGCCTCGATCATCGCGGCGCGGTAAACCGTCCATGCGCTCAGGCGCATGCCACTGGCGATCGGGCTTTCGGTGGCGATGGCGCTCAACATCGGCAAGAGCGCCTCGGGCCCCAGAGCCTTGAACAGCCCACTGACCGGCGCCAGGCGCCCTCGCTTGTTGCGATCGGCGCGGATCACGCTGGCCTTGAGCTCATCGAGACGCACGAAGATCATCGGATTTTCGACGCGCAAGCGCTCAATCTGCGCCTTCAGTGGCACAAGCTCGGGTCTGTCGATTTCAGCCAAGTCTGCGCTCGGGCCGGACTGGGCCATCGATGGCTTGATGCCGGTCAACAAAGACGTTCCTGCGAAGATGCTGATGAGTGACACGATGATAAGTTTGCGTTTCATTGTGCGTGCTCCCACCAACGGTAATCTTTGGGAATCCGACGTTCGACATTGCTTCCACAGTGCACCTCGCCGATGTTGAGATGGTAAAGATCCCAGTTTTCGATCCAGTGGACGGTGATGTCGAGCTCAGCGAGCGCCTCTTCCATCTGGGCCTCAAATATGTCGACGCCGCCGATGACTGGTCCGTGCGGCTTGGGCGATCCGAAGTGCTTATCGTTGAAGGAAATCCCATTGACCGTTCCCGGCTGATAGGCCATCGAGGCGCCATAGGTCTTCTCGTGCAAAAACGGGATGCGCACGATCTCGGCCTCGACAATGCCAGTGGCCTGCTTGAAGACCAGGAATTGCTCGTCAATCTTGATGGCGGCCTCGGCGCTCGCGGCCATGATCGCGGCGTCGTCGAGCACCTCGGCGATGGTTACGGTTGCGGATTCACCCGGCGGGCAACCGGCTCGCGTGCAAAGATCGTAGTCGATCGCCTGATGCTTGCCGACGAACATGGGTACTTCGCCGTGGCCGGCGTCGCGCTGATTGATCAGCATCTGGCGAGCCATGACCGGATCGTTGAGCAGCAGACTCCAGCCGCGCGCATTGTCGGCTTTAACGTAGCTGAAGATCTCATCGACGTGGGCCACGAGCAACCAGAGGGTGTCGATGTAGATGGGATCCTGCACGTTCTGGCCTACGAGCATGCGGTCAAAGGCGGCGTCGGGCATGTTGCTGGCACTCTTGCCCCGAATCACCCGCCCGGCTGGATAGGCCACGCCGTTGTGCTCGTAGGGCGGGATCGTCTCGGTATTTCCAAAGGAATCGAGAGTATCGGAGGAATCGTGCACATCAAGGTAGCGTCCGATCTCCGGGTAGGAGCCTCGGGCGCGCTCACCGTACAACCAGAGGATCACGTCATTGAGATCGTAGCCGGCCAAATCGAAGGGATCTTGATTCTTGTCCGGGCTAAAGACCGTCACACCGGCGACGTCGGGGCCGCGAAGCTCGGTGTAGACGACCCGGCCGGCCTCGCGAAGCGGCTCCGGTAGCGGTTCACGGTAGTACTGATAGAGCAACGTGTAGAGATCTCTCATCGACTCGGGATATTCCAGATTCGCTGAACGAAAGTAGACTTGAATGGCCTGCATGCCTTCTTTGCTCGGCATCGCCATGTAGCCGTTTTCAAAGAAGTCCTGGGTCCACTGATCGTCGACAAACAGCGCCCGTAGTGGTTGGGCTACATCGGCAAGATCCATGGCGCGCTTCAAATCACGGATGAACGCCTGGCTCTCCGGATCCCTGGGAAAGCTCGAAGCGAAGACCGCGTCCGCCGGATCGAGGTGGTGTCGAAGGAGCACCGGTGCCTGGCGCAGTCGCACCGTATCGGACGATTCCTCCAAAATGCCGGGCGCGCGCACGCTGAGGGTGATGTCGACCATGCCATCCCAAACCTCACGATCGCGAATGATGTCCTTGCCTTCTATGGCGAACTCAACGCCTGCACGCAGCGCGTCGGCGTCGAGCACGTCGTTCTCTGGATCGAAGACGACAAAGCTCGTGGCCTTCTCCTGACCATTGGTGTTTCGAAACAAGCGCACATGAGCGCGAGCGGCTTCATCGATCGACACGCGTCCCTCGGCGCCAGCGAGCGCCCCCGGCCAGGGGCGCGTTTTGATTCGCGCCAGATCGCGCAAATCGTCGTCGCCATTGACGATCTCGTCGGTCGCGTCGTTGCAGGCAGCGAGCTCGGCGTCGCTGCCGTGGCTTGGACAGCGCAGCATATCGTCGTCGATGTTAGCCAGAAAAATCGCACCATGGGCCGCGGTCCAAACCGTCTTGGAGCCCGTCTCACCTGGATCGTCAAAATCGATGACGCCGTTGCGGTTTGAGTCGGCTACGATCTCGATCGTCGGCAGCGGGATGGGATTTCCCTGTTCATCGACGACGACTGCGCTCAGATTAGGTTCGACATCGGTGCCGCCGCACGCCGCGATCAGGACTGCGGCGAAGAGAACGACAAGGCGAGGTCCGAGGGCCGACCAGGGCATCCATTTGTTCGTCATGGGGACCAGCGAAATAGGTTAATCACACAAACAAGTCAAAAGGGGTGGCAAAGCCCGCCAGTGGGCACAATCAACCATTGCGCCACCGGCATCTTCGCTCTCGTCAAGCTCGTGTCGAGACTAGGGAGCGACCCTTCGCTTGTCAATCGTGACCGGCAATGCGTTGGTGCAGCGCTCAGGAACCCACGTCGACGTTGCCTATGATCTCACCCAAACGCAGCACCTGACCGGCCTCGAGCTCGTCTTTGAAGCGAAAGGCGGGGTTGGAAATCAGGACGATGACCGTCGAGCCCAAATTGAACACACCGAGCTCGTCGCCGTGGTCGACAGCGACCGCCTCGACCGGCTCGAACTCACGACGGCGGCGAAACTTGGTGTTGGTGACGAACTTGTCAAAGCTCAGCCCGATTCGCCCAACACAAGTCGCGCCGACCTTGATCACGGCGACCCGGCCGGCAGCCGGCGTCTCCAGGTAGCTTATCAGGCGCTCGTTGACGGCGAAGAGCTCGTCGATGTTGTCCACGGCGAACGGATTGACCGGAAAAAGATAGCCCGGGATATAGCTTATCTTGTCGATTCGCCCGCTGCTTGGGCTGTGAATCCGATGGTAATCGCGTGGCGAGAGGTAAATCGTCGCATAATGGCCATTGAGAAAGCGCTTGGCCTCCTCGCCGCTGTCGACCAGATCGATGAGACGGTACTCGCGGCCTTTGGCCTGCAAGAGCACCTCGCCGGTGATCGCGCCAAAGGCGCCAAGGCAGCCGTCAACCGGGCTAACGAGCACGTGGTCGTCTTGCGACGCGATCGTGCGCGCACCTTCGCACAAATTGCGCGTAAAGAACGCGTTGAGGCTGCAATACTCGCCGGGAGGACGCTCGCCTTCGCTGATGTCGATGCCGGCATAGCTTGCAAACGCCGAGTTGACGACGCGCTGCATCGGTGCGGGAAACTCCACGTCACAAATCGAGCCGAAAACACGACTGACGAAATTCTTGGGCAGACGTCGTAGCGCCTGCAACTTCACTTGATCCATTACCATGAGTTACCCTTCTGCGATCATTGAACGAATTTGGCCCAAAGCGCTCTAGCTTTGGGGCAGCCGGGCTTGACAGCCCCGGGGTCGCGCACCAAGATTTGCAATAGCGCGGGCCATGACGTCAACGACGATTTTACAACGCCTTCGCTCCAAAACAGGGCGCTAACTTGCTCAAGCGTCGTAATTGATTGGTGCAAACGCACTTTCCCCTAACGCCCGGGGGGATATTTTCTTCCTAGAAGCGTGTGACGGGTGCTGCCAAACACTGTGACGTCGGATGAAATCAAGGCCGACGGCGCGTTGTTTTTAACCAAGCCACCCGCACCATGACACGAATGCCAGCCAGACGAGGCCAAAATATGCGACGCACTGAAATGACCAAACAAAACGCAAAGTCCAAAGGCTACACGGCGCTGGGCGCGGCCACGGCGACCTTGCTTCTGAGCATATTGCTCACGCCCTACCTGCTGATGGCTGGCGGCCCGGTTACTCTGTGGTTGGCCTACCGCTGGATCCAATACCGTGCCGAGTGGGGCCTTCGCTTCTAAGGTTGTGCCCAGGCCATAGCCGCATTGCAATGCGCTAAGCTGCCATCCAACAAGATTCAGCGCGCGCGAGCCGCTTCAAGACTTGTGGCGGATCATTTTCTTTGCCCCTGGGCCGGACGGACAGTTGCGCCTGATCGAATCCCTCCTCTATAATCCCCCCGTTACAGCTCAGTTTCTCCATTTCACCTGATTTTGTGGAAGTACCTCAATGAATCGATATTTTGGTCTGCACACCCTCGAGGGCGAGTGGCACAGCCTGCTTCCTCGCTATTTGCTGCTGGCCGACCGGGTGGCAGGACGCCGCGTCTTGGACATCGGTTGCGGCACCGGCATTGGCTCATCGCTGCTCTTGGAGATGGGCGCCGAGCGCGTCGACGCGATCGATCATCGCCCCGCCGTGCTCGAGATCGCGCGGATGAAGCACGCCAAACAGGGCCTGGATTTTCACGTGATGTTTTGGGAGGAGCTCGATTTTCCCGAGGATACCTTCGACATCGTGCTCTGCCTCGACCCAAGCTCTCCGGTGACCGATCCGAACCTGCTGTTGGAGATGCGCCGCGTGCTCAAGGCCGGCGGCGAGTATGTCTGCGCCATCGAGCGCAAGAATATCAAAGGCATTGAGACGGTCTTGCCGCGCTATGGCTACGCCGACGCCGCGCAGAGCATCGACGTGCACGACCGCGGCGAGCGCGTGCCCCAGATCGGTGAGTTGACCAAACTCTTCGAAACGGTGGTCTCGGTCGTCCAACAGCCTCACCTGAGCTATGTCTTCGATCTCAACCCGGAGCGAAAGGGCCATCTGGATCCCGAGGGCGAACATGTCGACGAGATGCGCAAAGTCTCGGCCAGCGGCGAGAGTGGGCTGTGGGGCGGCAACGAGGCTGGCGCCGAGGGAGCCGAGGCCGACCATGGGCCCGTGGATCGATGGATTTCGATGGACAACCAGTTCTGCTCGCACCGCGACGAGGCCAGCGTTGAGCTGTTGTTTTGCGGTGACAGTCACTTGCCACCGGCGCCAGTGCGCGAGATACGCATGCCCTACTATGCGCTCGTGGAGCGTCTGAATTTGATGACCAGCGAATTGCAAAGCCGCGCGCGACAAGGCGAGGAAGAGGGTTTTGGCGAGCTTGTCGACAACGCGAGCACCGCGGACTTTAACGAGCGCGAGTTGACCGGAGAGTATCGAGCGCTCACCCACTGGGAGGACGTTCGCGAGACGACGAACGCGCCGCTGCGCCGTGAGTATGCGCCGGCGCAGCAATCGGTCAACTACGAGCTCGACGCCGACCAGCTTCTTTATATGCAACGCCAACTCGATCAGGTCGGTGTGCTCTACCATCAAGTGCGCACGGACATGGAAGATTTGGCCTACGATACGCGCCGTGAGCTGGCCGAGCGTGACCGCTATATCGAGCAACTCGTTGGCACGATCCATCGCTGGGAGCACCACTTCTACGGCGATCAAAGCGGCGCGACGACGCTCGACGGCGAAAAAACCGGGGTCTTTGACAAGCTCGAGCGCCCAGAACTCGAGTTCGCTGGCGATCTGCAGGCAGACGAGCAGCGCGCGCCGATCACCGATGAAGCGACCCCCGATCAACCCGAAGCCAGCCTGGTGCGAGACGAAGAAGCTCCGATCGACGAGAGCAGCCCGGCTAGCGGCGCGAGCGGCGAAGACGGCAGCGTCGAAGAGCAAATCGCGCCTGCCGAGAAAAAAGAGGAAGAGGATCAGCCGGTCTGAGTCCTGGCTGAGCTAACAGGGAGCTATGCCGTTTGACGGCGGCATTGGTGAGCGAGTCGTTATGCACAAAACTCTGAGATCCCCACGGCTGGCAGCCGGCGTGTTCAGCCTGGCCGTTGGCCTCGGTGCCCTGGTTAGCAGCCCAGGCGAAGCTCACGCAGGCGGCTTCGAAGTGGGCGAGAATACGACCCAGGCCGTCGCCCGGGGCGGAACCGGGGTGGTCATGAAGCGCGATCCGAGCGCGATGTACTTCAACCCCGCCTTGTTGCCACGCGCGCGCGGCTATCAGTTGCTCGTCAACGCAAACCTGGTCAACCTCGACCTCGATTTTCAGCGTGATCCTCTGATCTATAATCGGGGCAATCGCACCGTCCAAACCGACTTTGAGGCCGTGGCCAACCAAGGCGGCTTTTTCCCGGCGCCCTTTCTTACGACGAGCTGGGACGCGGGAATCGAGAACTTCGCGCTGGCGGCCGGCGTCTTTGGACCGAGCGCCTATGGCTCACCGTGCTTTGGTGAGCTGACTGCAGACGGATGTCAGCCCAACGGCGGCGCTGCGCGCAATATGATCGTCGACTCGAACATGATCGTCGTCTACTTCAGCCTGGGCGCGGGCTACCAATTCAACAATGTATGGGGCGGCGAGCTCAGCGTGGGCCTGACGTTGATGGCCGCCCACCTGCGCTCGAGCTTTATCAGCACCTTTGAGGCCGACCCCAACGCCGTCCCGCCCTGGGAGGAAGATCCTCAGATGGACGCGGTCTTTCGCGCCGAGGGCCTGACCGGCTGGGCGCCGACCGGCATCCTGGGCCTTGCCTACGCCCGCGACGGTTTTCGTCTCGGCGCAAGCTACCGTCCGCCCTATCACTGGGAGGCCAAGGGCAAGGCGAACATCGAGTTGCCCGTCTCCTTTCAGGATCTGGGGGCGGCACTGAGCGACGACACGCTCACTTTCAGCACCTGGCATGCCGGCTCGCTTCGTCTGGGCTGGGGCTACGAGGGCGGCGTGCACCCGGGCAAGCCCGAGCGCGCGCGCCTGGAACTCGAGGCCAACCTGGTCTGGGAGAACTGGTCGCTCGTCGAAAACTTTCACGTCGCGATCGCCGGCCACCTCGAACTCCATGAGTTTGTCGACGAGGAGGGAAATCCCGCCATCGTCGGCGTGGCCGACATCTACCAGGCCAAGAATTTTCAGGACACCTACAGCCTTCGCCTGGGCGGCGGTTATGCCTTTTTGCCGTGGCTGAGCGGCCATGCCGGCGGCTTTCTCGAGACGGGCGCGCAGCCGGTGGCCTTCACCAATGTCGATTTCGTCAGCTGGGAGCGCTACGGCGCTGGCCTGGGCGCGACACTGCACCTGGGCAGCATCGACCTCGATCTGGCCTACATGCACATCTATTCGCCATCGCGCCGTGTCAGCGCCGGCGGCGTCTACAACCAGATCCCCTTGAGCGAGTGCACCGGTCCCAACTACGATCACGCGGCCTGCAATGGTGGTACGCCACCGGGCAACCCGCAGAACAACGGTAGCTGGTCATCGAGCGCGCAGATTGCGAGCATCGGCATGACGTGGCAATACTGATGGAACCCGATTCGGCTCTCACCCGCACCCCAGGCCCGCGTTGAAGGCGAACCTCTCAAACGACCGTCCCGGCGGCCTGCTTCGCCTCCAGGCCAACGGAGCGATCCTCGAGGCGCCGATTTTTTTCCAAGAGGCGCTCAATTTGCACCTGCGCGAGGTGGCCTCGATCTACCATCTCTTCGATGCGAGCGAGGCGCCCTATCTGTGCCTGTCGCGCATCTATTGTCATCCGCAAGGGGCGATGGAGTTTCACCTCACCGTGCGCGGCGCCTTTGGCATCCAGCGCGGCTTTCGCTATTGGCATCTGGCCCAGGAGCACGCCGACCCGGCCGTGAGCACTTTTTTCATCGTCGACGAGAGCTCGAGCTTGCAGCACCAGGAGTGGTCGAATCGGCGCCAGCGCCGCGATATCCTCAACGACATCCAGACCTCGCTCTCGATGCACCTCAAGAACCGGCTTGCCGCCGTCCAGGTGCTCACCGAGATGGTGCGCGATTCGCCCCAGATGGCCAACGAGATCTCGCCGCGTCTGTTGGCGGCAGTCAGCGATCTCAACTACGCACTGGGACGGGTTACCTCGACCTCGGATGCCTGGAATCCGCCGCGCGACTACCAAGATCTGCCGATCAGGCTCACCGATCTGGCCTCGATCATGGCCAGCTGGAGCATGGAGCGCACGGCCGTGGTCTGTCGCACCCACAGCGTCGATCGGGGAACGTTGATCGCTGCTTCCAGCGTCGAGCGCGTGATCTTGCCGGTAGCCCAAAACGCGCTCGAGTCGTCGCCGCGCGACTCCACGATCGCCGTGGATATCACTGAGGTGCGCGAGGGCTTTGCCCACATTGTGATCGAAGATTTTGGCGAGGGTATGAGCGATCGGGTGCGAAGCCGCGCCGAAGATCCGTTCTTCACCACGCGCCTGGGCCACCTGGGTCTGGGCCTGTCGCAGGCGCGCGAGGCCCTGCGCGTGGCCGGCGGCCAGTGGAAGATTGAATCGACTCCGAACGTCGGCACGCGCTTTACGATCTTGTTGCCGGTGACCACCGCCGCCCATCTTTTTCGCTGATTTGCAACACGTGGCCTGGCTGGACTAGCTGGCTTGAAGCAACTCTTGAACCCCGGCCTGTACGTTGGCGGCATGCTTTCGCATCACGACCTGGGTAAAGCCAATCGTGGTCGCTCGCTCCGTGACGATGTGCCAGAAAAAGCCGGTATCGGCCAGCGGCAACGAGACGAAGATCGCCTCGCGGCCCGTCAGCACAAAGCCCTGCGGGCTCTGCGTGTAATCGAGCTCCCCCAGGGCGTGGGCGACCACGCGATAGAGATCGCTGTGATAGGCGTCGGCCCCGGATGTGTCGATCGGGTCGCCGACGCTGAGCGCGAGCAGTGGCATGCCCGTCTCGTAGTTGACGACGCTTGCCAGCCGACAGCCAGGCAATTCACGGGTGATGCGCTTGAGCAAATCGTAGAGCGAGGACATCGGGATCACTTCCTCAGGCAAGAGTGGTTTCGATTTCGAGGCCGAGCTGGCGCATCAAGACCAACGCGATGCCCAGGCTGGCTTTCTTTTCGATGATTGCCAGATGAAAATACGGGGTATTCTCAACGGCGCGAAGCAGGATGTACTCGTCGTCGAGAGCAATCTGCATCTCCTGGAGGCCGTCGCTTGCGTGCAGGGCGCGCACGGTCTGGTGCGCGCGCGTGACGATCTCGGAGAAATAGGCGGCCACGGCCTGCTCGTCGAGGTGCTTGAGCGCCGGCATATGAACGAACTCCACGGCGAGGCCTTCATCGGGCGAGATAAATCCCGTGTGGCGAAGCCCCGGACATTTGCCGGCAAAGAAGTTCAGGGCCTTGCGAAAGCCGTTGGCGCTTGGCATCGCCGCGCTGGGCACCTCGCGACGGCCGCCGCCAAGCGTCGGTGCCGCAAAGGCTTCGAACTCCTCGGAGTCGCCGCTGTCAAAGGGCCGGGCGGCGGTAATGATCGCCGAAAAAGCGCCGGATGCCGGCCGCTCTGAGACCGCAGCCATGGTCTGGGTCGTCGATGGGGCCGGGGCAACCTCGAGCTCGCCCTCGCTGGCCATCTCCAAGATCTCGGCCTCCGAGAAGAGCATCAGGCCTGGATCTTCGGCCTCCTCGATGGCCACCGTTTTGGGGGCGGCCTCGCTGGCTTCACTGGTCTCACTCCAGGCACTGCTCAGCTCATTTTCGAGCATGCCGGCCACACCGACGCCAAGCGGCGTCATGCTGCGATTGGCGCGCTCGGTGGCGGACGCCGCCTGCGCCGCAGGCTTTTGTTGGGCTTCGTCGGCCTCCATGCGGTGCTCGTCGGCGCGGCGTACGCCCTCGAGCAGCAGATCTTGCCAGCCCATGTCGATCGTGCGCCGATCTTCGTCAAAATCCGACTGCATGAAGATGTCGCCCTGGCGAAGCACCAGCATGTGGTAGACAGCCTCGGCCCCTGTGACATCGTTGAAATCGGCATGCACCACCTCGCCACGCTCAAAGACGATCCGGCCGCGATGATCGCGGTGCTTGAGGTGCAAGAGCGCGGTGCGCTTGGCCAAACACAGCATCTGGATGATGTCGGTCAGCTCCAGATCGCTTAATACGCCCTGAAAACCCTCTTTCTCGTCGAGGATCTCGAGGATTGCCTCGCGCAACTCGCTGACGTTAAAGGGCTTTTCAATGTAGTGGGTGATCCCGATGCGCTCGGCGAAATTCTGAATGCGGTGGGTTCCAAAGGCCGTTATGATGATCACCCGCGCATCCGGCGCGACCTCTTTGGCGCGTAGGATCAGTTGGAAGCCGTCGACACTACCGGGCATCTTGATATCGCAGACGAGCAAATCGATGGGCTTGGAGCCCAACCGCTCGAGCCCCACCTCACCGCTGGTGGCCGTGTGCACTTGAATGTCTTGCCGATCGGGAAAGAGATTTCTCTCCAGAGCCCAGAGCAGATGCTCCTCTTCATCGACGATCAGAATGTGGTACATGGTCCCCGTCTCAAGCAAAGAAGGCGTGCCGTCACAACTCACCGTGGAGTCCATTTTGCGGCTGTCGAACTGGGCCCTATATAATCATGCTTTGGGTTGAGCGGCAAGCGATGTCAAAGGCCATAAAACACGCAGTGGCCTACCTGTTGCTCGCGGGCTTTGCGACGATGCTCGCCGGTGCCTGCAGCTCCTCGCCGCGCGCATCGCTTGGCCAGGACGATGAGCTCGTCGGCCGTGCCCACAAGCCGCTGGCCAAGCCGGTGGAGCTTCGCCCAGGCGAGCTCTGGTATCAGCTTGTCGTGGGCAGCGAGCAGATGACTGTGCGCATGCGCCTGCTGCAGCCGGCCGCGCGGACGAGCTTCTTTTTACCCGGCCCCTGGGCGGGCCAGAACGACTTTGCCGAGGACATCAGCATCTCCGGGGCGAGCGGGCCGATGGGCGCCCTGCCCTTGACCATTCAACGCTCGCTTGGCCGCATCGACGTCGAGACGCCCGGTGTCGCCTGGGTGGAGCTGCACTACACGGTCAAGCTGCACGACAAGGACGCCGAGCGGCTGCGCTACCGCAGCCGGCTGCGAGACGAGGTCTTCTTCGCCTACGGCCCGACGTTTTTGATTTTGCCAAGCGACGGCATCTCGCGCCTGCTTCGCGACATTCCCGTCGAGGTGCGCGTGCCCGCCGACTGGGAGGTGGTCACGACCTGGCGCAGCGCACACGTCGGCCCCTCCAAGCAGGTGCCCTCAACCAACGTGCATGGCTTCATCGTCGACGACGTGCGCAGCCTGCGCGATGCATTCGTGGCCGCCGGCCGCCAGATCGAGGCCCATCATCTGGCGATCGGCACCGAACGCATGACGATCGCGTTTGAGCCAGGCTTTACCCAGCGCAGCGCGCTGGTCGAGGCGATCGCGGCGATCGTCGCGGCCTACTCGGCGCGCTACGGCTCCCAGGGCGAGGTCTCGGCCTTCATCGGCGCGACCGATCGCATGGGCCCCGACGCCATGCGCGGCATGGGCCGGCGCGGTGGCTTCGTGCTTGAGCTGCCGCTCGACGTGGCGCTCGACGATCAAACGCTCTTGCTCATCGCCCACGAGGCCTTTCACATGTGGAACGGCCATGAGCTCGTGCCCGAGCCCGTCCA
Source organism: Lujinxingiaceae bacterium (assembly GCA_013697635.1). Lineage (GTDB taxonomy): Bacteria > Myxococcota_A > Bradymonadia > Bradymonadales > Bradymonadaceae > JACCWM01. The sequence goes on from JACCWM010000206.1 coordinate 36,880, forward strand.
CGAGCGCCAGACGCGCTGGTTCAAGGAGGGCCTTACCCACTATGTGGCCCTGCAGACGCTTCGCGAGCTCGGCCTGATCGAGGAGCATACCGTGCGCGCCGGGCTCGCCCAGGCCGCCCAGTTCTACAACCGCAATCCGGCGATTCGCGGCGTCAGCACGGCCGGCATCGATCAGGTGCGCCTGCCCTATGATCAGGGCATGCTCCTCGCGCTCAAGCTCGACGTCGCCATCCGCGCGGCCAGCGGCTCGCGGCTGAGCCTCAAGCACTGGCTGATGGACCTGCTGCTCAAGGCCCGCCACGCCCCCGGCCACTACGATCAAGACGCCCTGAAGCGCTCGCTGCTCGGTCTAGTCGGCCCGTCGGGCTCGTCACTTGGCGGCATCTGGGATCGCCACATCAATCGCCAGGTTCCGATCAACGTCGCCGAGCTCTTCGAGTCGATCGGCCTGCACTGGATCGAAGGCAGCGACAGCTCGCTTCCCCGGCTATTGCCCTTCGAGGCCCCCAACTCAATGTATGGCCAGCTCTTCAAAGGCCCCGAATAAGGAGTCAACCGATGTCTCAAGCGCTTCCCCTTCGTGTCTCGCCACTGGTCGAGGCCCACTTTGCCCTCGACGGCGGCGCGATGTTCGGCATCATCCCGCAGCCCTTGTGGGAGCGCACCAACCCCGGCGATGAGCAAAACCGCATCGACCTGGCCTGCCGCTGCCTGCTCGTCGAATACGCCGACAAGCGTGTGCTCATCGATGTCGGCATCGGCACCAAGTGGAGCCCCAAAGAGGTCGGCATCTACAACATCCGCGCCCAGGACGACGCCCTCAAGCGCGCGCTGGCTTTGCACAGCTTGAGCCCCGACGACATCGACGAGGTCGTGCTCACCCACCTCCACTTCGACCACGCCGGCGGCGTCTCCTACCTCGACGAATCCGGCCACACGCGCGCAAGCTTCCCTGGCGCTCGCCACTGGCTGCAAAAGCGCAACTGGGCCTGGGCCCAGTCGCCCAGCACACGCGATGGCGGCAGCTACCGCCCGGCGGACTTCGCCTTCTTCGACCACGCCGATGCCCCCAAGCTCGAGCTCGTCGACGGCCTGGCCGAGATCCTGCCCGGCATCGAGGTGATGCCTTGCCACGGCCACACGTTCGGCATGCAGATCGCAAAGATCACCACCGCACAGCACACCTACGTCTTCCTCGCCGACTTGATTCCGACCACCAGCCATCTGCGCGACCCCTATGTGATGGGCTACGATCTGCAGCCGCTGGTCACCGTCGAAGAGAAGCGCGAGATCTTGTACCACGCCGCACGCCACGACTGGATCCTGGTCTTTGGCCACGATCCCGTCCGGGCCTTCGCGCGCGTCGAGATGGACAAACGCGGTCAACCAACGGCCATCCCCCACGCTTGAGCCAGCGCGCCAACGCCCGACGCGTGGGCCACGAGTGGTCGGAAGGAAAGCTGTTTTTTTCCCTTCCACGCAACTCCTGGCAATAATGGGGCCCGTGCGGACACTTCTAGATCAAGACACCCCCGGTTTGCGATCCATTCGAGACATTGCTAGTTTCAAGGCCATCCTTGAGCGCCATGTCCAACGATGCGCAAGACTCTGTAATACAAGAGGAAATCCCATGTTCAACCCCGAGCGATACGGCATTGTTTTCGCAGTTTATGCGGCCCTGCTCTTGGCGGCGGCGCCAAGCTTTGCCCAAGACGGTGCCCCTTCGGCCGTCGAGGCTTCGGCTGAGGAGCTGAAAACGCTCGGGCTGCTGACGCGCCAACTGCGCTCGGATCTGCGCGATATGGAGCGTGCCAACGTGACGAGCCGCCCGCACACGGTCGAGGAGGCGCTCAAGCTCGTGGCGGGAGCCAAAACGCCTGCCAACATCTACCGCTGGGTGCGTGATACGATCGATTTTGAGCCTTATAACGGCGCGCTGCGAGGGCCATCGGGTGCCTTGGTGGCCGGTTCGGCGAACAGCATCGACCAGGCGCTTTTGCTCTCGGCGATGCTTCGCGAGGCGGGCTTCAAGACGCGCTTTGTCTCGGGCACGGTGCACGCCAATGACGCCGTCGATGTGCTTCGTCGCTTTGCCGGATCGGCCACGTTGATCGCGCCGGGCGACGAGGCGCTTGCCGCAACGCTGCGGGCCGATGATGTCTCCGACAGTACGCGCTACACCCAGCTCGTGCACACCCACGTCTGGGTCGAAGTCGAAGAAGACGGCCAGTTTCGAGCCGCCGATCCGGTGCTCTCTCCACTCTTTGGCATGACCCCTGCGGTCGCTGACCAGCGCTCGGAGACGTTGCCCGAGGATTTTGCGACCAGCATGGAGATCCAGCTCGTCTCGCACCTGACCGATGGTCAGGAGTCGGTCGTCTTGACCGTCTCGGGGCCCTTGAGCCTGTATGCCTACCGCGCGATTTCCCTTGGCTTTGTGCCCGACGCAGCGCGCAAGAACGCGCTTCGACCGGTGATCACGCTCGACGGTCAGTCGACCCAGGGCCAGATCATCCCACGCGAGCCGCTCGAGCGCCTCGAGCTTCGCTACGTGATGAAAATCGGGCGCCGTGAGTCGCGCTGGACGCAGACCCTGTACCGACGCAACGAGGGCGTCGACATCTTCGCCTTCGATCAGCAGCACTTCGCTATCGGGGTGATCCCGGGCTGGACGGCCAACGATCAGGTTGCCAAGGTGGGCAGCCGCGGCGTCTCGGATGCGCTGGGCAGGCTCGACGGCTGGCTCGAGCGCCAGCGAAAGGGCGAGCGCGTGGGCGACGATTTGCACAAGAGCGTGCACGCCACCTTGAGCGATCTCTCGGCGCTCCTGCCCTTTGCTTTTTTGCGCAACCTCGACCGGCTAACCTTCGAGCTTGCCGACACCATGGGTGTTCGCCCGATTCTGCAGAGCCCCCGCGTCGTCACCACGGCGATCTTGCGCCAGGGCGACACCTTCCACGTGAGCATCGACATGCAGGGCGACGTGCTCGAGGCCATGCCCATGCGCGGCATTGCGCCTGTCGCCGCCACGGGCTTTTTGACGCTCTATGGCCGCATCAAGAACCAGCTCGAGGGCGCCTTTTTGGAGACGACCACGACTCGCAACCCGATCACCGTCGACGCGCTCTTTCGCCAGGCCCAGCGCTCCAAGATCCGCTTTGCCACCTTGCACTCGAGCAGCATCGACGTGCTCGAAGGCTTCGATCTCGATGCCACGACCAAGGCCGAGCTGCGCGAGCAGGTCATGCGCCGCGGCCAGATATTGCTGATCCCCACCCAAAAGGTCGTGATCAACGACGTGCCCCATTACGGCTGGTGGGCCCTGCAGCCCCTGACGGGCATCTTGCGCGGCAACACCCACGACGCCCTGCTCAGCCTGCGCGCCTCCAATCTCGAGGCCACTCGCCGCGCCTCCTCGCCCAGCATTTTTGAGGGCACAGCGCGCCTGACCGCTCAACAGCTCTCGGCGATCACCCTCTCGCTCGACCAGGCCTCCCAGTACCGCACCATCCCCTGCCAGGCCCGCACCGACATCCAAACCATCTCGCGCGCCCTGTGCGCCACCAAGGGCGCGATCAAGCTGCCCACCCTGGCAGAATGCCTCAAAGAGGGCGCCGACACCGGCGACGGCCTGCTCAGCTTCACCGCCCCCACCTGCCAGAGCCAGGTCGAGCCCACCCGCTGCGGCGCTGTCGTCGCCAACGCCTTTCTCGAAGGCAAGATCGCCGTGGGTGCCCCGGCGGCCGAAGGCGTCGAGCAGCACGTTGTTGGCTATTGCCGATAGAGCCCGCAACTGCCGTCTAATCAAGCAACGACGCCAAAAGTCGTGACCTCAGGGGACCCGACCTAGCCTCGATTGCTCGAAGGTCTCGACGCCGACAAAACTCGCCAGCGCGTCGTCGAAGCGAAAGAGCGTGGCGTGGTCGGCCTTGCCGGCGCGAACGGAGACCACCAGGTAGTCGGTGCCGGGATAGCTCGGGCTGAGCGGCTCGTCGTCGAAGTCACGAGGCAGGACGGCCGCGGCGATGTCTTCGGCGCTGAAATAATCGCCGACGTCAGGGTGGCTGTGGAAGACGGCGGCGACGCGCTCGTTGCGGTCCTCGGCTTTGACGAACTCGATGGGGTTGAGCATGTAGAAGTCGCGGGCGGTGCGGGGGTAGGATTCGGGATCCATGGCGTGGTACTTGTTGGCGAGGTTCTCGCAGGTGTGCACGCGGTAAGCGCCGCTGGCGTCTTGGAGGAGCAGGCCGCAGCCCTCTTCGGGGTAGGCGGCCTCGAGCCAGCTGACGATCGCTTGAAGGTTTTCGGCACTCCAGGGCATGGGATTTTACTCTCCGAAATAACGGTCGGCGTGGTCGCAGATCACGGTGACGAGCACGCCACTCTCGAGGGTGCGCGCAATTTTTAGGGCGGCATAGACGTTGGCGCCGGCGGAGTTTCCAGCGCCGATGCCCTCTTCCTTGGCGAGGCGCTCGGCGGTGTCCCAGCCATCCTCGGTCTCGATGAACATGACCTCGTCGAGCTCGTCTTGCTTGTAGATGGCCGGCACGATGCTCGTGGGCATGTGCTTGAGGCCCTCGAGGCCGTGGAAGGCGTCGGAGGGCTGACAGCCGATCACACGCACGTCGCGGTTGAAGCCCTTGAGGCCGCGTCCGGTACCCATGATCGTGCCTGAGGTGCCGGTCGAGGCCAGAAAGTGCGTGATCCGGCCGGCCGTCTGCTGCCAGATCTCGGGGGCAGTGGTCAGCTCGTGGGCGCGCGGGTTGGAGGGGTTGCCATACTGGTTGGCATAGTAGTAGCGGTTGGCGCTGTCGGCGGCGACGATGTCGCGCACGAGGCGAATCGCGCCGTCGCTGCCGTCCATCGGATCGGAGTAGATGATCTTGGCGCCATAAGTCTCGACGATGTGCTTTCGCTGGGCGGAGACGTTGCCGGGCATGACCAAATGCACCTCGATGCCCATCGCCGCGCCGATCATCGCATAGGCGATGCCCGTGTTGCCGCTGGTGGCGTCGATCAGGATCTTGCCGTCGCCCAGGTCACCGCGCTCGATCGCCTCGGTGATGATCTGGCGCGCCGGGCGATCCTTGACCGAGCCGCCCGGGTTCATGCTCTCGAGCTTGACCCAGACCTCGACGCTCTTGGGCAGGTGCGCGCTCATATGCTGCAGGCGCACCAGCGGCGTGTTGCCCACCAAGGCGAGCAGCGATTGGTGAAGCCTGGGCGGATGGCACGCCTCGAGGCGCTTTGTCCAGGCAGTGTGTGGTGTCACGCGCGTCCTCCGGCGATGGCGGGGATGATCGAGACCTGGTCGCCGTCGGCCACGGCCGTGTTGAGTTGCTCCAAAAAGCGGATGTCCTCCTCGTTGGCGAAGACGTTGACGAAGCGGCGCACCTGGCCGTTGTCGCTGAAGAGCTTGGTGCGAAGCTCGGGATGCGCCGAGGTCAGGTTCTCGAGCGCCTCGCCAACGGTGGCGCCCTCGACGAGGATGATGTCTTTGCCGGAGGTGAACTTGCGAAGGGGCGTGGGAATGCGAACGTTTACGGCCATGATCGGTACTCCTTGATTCGGGATGGGTCACTCAAAAAAATTACTGCTGTGGAACGTAGCTCGTGGCAAACAGCGGTTTGTTCTCCCAGCCGAGATAACGCTGACCGGAGTCCGGGTTGAGCGCGACGATGATCTCGTCGGACGAGAGTTCTTGCTGCAAATCGAGGGCAACCTTGACGCAGGCCGCGCCCTTGGGGCCAAGCATCAAGCCTTCGGTGCGGGCGAGCTCGTCGCGCATCTCCCAGGTCTGGGCAAAGGTGATGCGGCGCAGCAGATTAAACTGGTGCTCGACCAGATCGGGATAGTCCACGTCGATGAGCACCGCGCCACCCACCTGCAACGAGGGATAGGTCTGGCGCAGCTCGCGGGCCACATGGCGAAAGGTGCCGCCCGTGGTCACCGAGGTGATGAACGCGCCGAGCACGCGGCCCTCGAGCGCTTGCAGTATCTCACTGGCGATTGCCGAATAGGCGTCGCGCACCGCCTGGCGGCGATAACCGTCGACGTAGGTGCGATCGTAGCCCTGGCGCGTCCACTGCGCGGCCTCCTCGATCGCACCCTCGATGCCGGCCTCGGCCGGCGTCCAGACAAGCTCGCCACCGTAGCGCTCGACGATCGGCAGCAGGCGCTTGCTCGAGTCGGCCGGCGCAAAGACGCGCACCTTGATCGCGAGCACGCTGCCAAAGAGCGCGGCGGCCACAGCCGAGTCGTCAAGGCCGGCCAGCGCCACGCTGTCACCGGCGACGATGTTGCCGGCGAGCACGGCGCGCTCGAGGATCTCGGCCACGTAGCGATCGCGCATGCTGCCGCTCGGGTTCAAGTTCTCCATCTTGATGTAAATCGGGGCCTTGGTGGCGTCGCCAAGCCTTGTCAGGCGTACCAGCGGCGTGTTGCCTACCAGCTCGTCCATACGGCTGAGCACCGGCGCCGGCCCGCTCGCGGGCACAAAGTCATTGGGTCGAACCAGACTCTTAGATGACATAGACGAACCCCTCATAACACATGCGCTGAATTCCCTGCGCCTCGCCGCGGTGCATCAAATCGGCCACGGTGACCGCCTCGAGCATCTGACTGGTGCGCTCGACGATCTCGCGGCAGGCCTCGTCGGAGACATGCGTCGCATCCAGGCTGCGCTGCGCGCACTCGTCGTTGACGTCGGGCATCTGGGGCAGATCCTCGAGCGCCTCGAAGATGCGCGCAAGCGTGATATCCTCGGGCGCGACCACCAACAAGTAGCCGCCCTTGGGCCCGCGCTTGCTCTCGACGAGCTCGGCGCGCTTCAAGTCCTGGAAGATTTGCTCGAGAAAGCGCGCCGGAACCTGGGTGCGCTCAGCGATGTCGCGCACCTGCATGGGCTTAGCCCCGCCGTGGTAAGCCAGATCGAAGACGGCGCGAAGGCCGTATATTGCACGACAAGATGGTTTCATGAAGCCTATTGTTGACCTATTCAGTCAAGTTTAACCATTAAACCCGACTCGTTTACGCGACAATACCTACCTCAGGCGCTTTTGCTCGTCAATAGATGCATGTGCCGCAGTCGTCACCCCAAGAGAAACAGCGCCGGCCGGCCGGCTATTCTATTCATCTGGCTCAGCGGCCCATGTTGCGTGCGTGACCCATGGGCCTAACTTTGAAAGCGATCGTTAGGTGTAACCGCTGTTGCAAGGAGTCGACATGGCAGTTGAAGACCGACCAAGACGCGCGCGACCTGAAACCTCTCTTGGCATTTTATCCCTACTCGCAGGCTTTGCCGGACTGGTCAGCCTCTTCTCCTGCTGGATCTTCCCCCCGCTCAATTTCGTGCTCCCGATCATCGGCTCGATCACCGCGATCGTGCTTGGTATCATCACGTTGCGCCGCGTCGGCCGCGGCGCGATGGCCGAGACGAACAAGGGCCTGGCGATCGGCGGCATTTTGGCCGGCATCATCACACCGCTCTTTCTCGTCGTGCTCTTTGCCGCGACCTGGCAGGAGCTGCGCGTCCAGGAGCCCCCCGGCCAGGGCGTGCACGACCCGAACATCGGCGGCGGCCCCCAGGACGACGACTCACGCATGCATCGGCCCAACCATGAGCAGGCCGACGAGTAGTTGGGCGGCGCGAGCGGCGTAGGGCCGGCTCAAACCACAGTGGCAAAGTGTTCGTGGAGCAGCGCGTTGATCTGCTCGGCCTGATGAATCGGCACGCCGTGTGCGGCGTCGGCGATCTCGATAAAGCGTGCGCCCCCTAAGGCAGCGGCCATCGCCCGGCCAAACCTGGGCGGTGCGATCACGTCGTGCTCGGCGCTGATGACGAGCGTGGGGATGGTGGACAACGCGCTTAGCCGGGGCGTGGCGTCGTAGGCACGCATGGCAGCGACCTGCTTCATGGCGACGGGCGGCTGCACGCCCAGATCGTGGCCGAAGAGCACAGCGAGTTCGCTGGCGAGGGCGTCGCGGTCGGCCGCCTTGAGGGCGGCCGGTGGCATGACGAATTCGAGAAAAGCGTTTCGGCGCATGCGCCGGCTGCCGATCTGGGCGCGAAGCCCGATGCTGACCATCGGCCAGCTCACGCGCGTGGTGTCGCGACCGCTCGAGGCCGTGCACATCAGTACGAGGCTTCGCACGCGCTTTGGATGGGCCAGGGCGAGCTGCAGGGCGATGAAGCCGCCCATCGAGTGGCCGACGACGTGTGCCGACTCCCAGCCTTGCGCATCGAGCAGTGCGCCAACATCGTCGGCCATCTGCTCGATCGTCAGCCTACCGCCGACGGGTTGGCTCAAGCCCATGCCGCGGTTGTCAAAGCTCAGGCAGCGATAGCGCGCGCAAAGCCCCTCGACCTGCGGCCGCCAACCGTCGCCGTGCAAGCCCACCCCCTGAATGAAGAGCACGGGCGCCCCGTCGCCCTCGACCCGGTAGCTCAATGTGCAGCCGGCATGCTCGCAATTCAACACTTCACCCATGATTGCTCCTCACCCCTGTTTTAGCGACGCCTCGATGCTTGCACTAACCTCACGCTGGATCAGACGGCTCATCTTTGCAAGCCGAGGAGGTAAGGTCGGCTCCCCTGAGGCTCCGGCGCTCGTGGTGGTTACGGGGCCCGGCGGCCATCTAAACATTTTTTCAGGTTTCGACTTGACCGGCTGAACAAGTGTTTAGAGTGGCGGGCTCGGTGGCTGGCGATCAGCGACAAAATCAAAAACGAGTTCTTGCCGCGGGGAAGTCTGCGCGGGCGTGTAATGCTCTTGAATCCTTGAGAGATTGCAAATGTCCTACCCGTTGCGCATCCAAAGAGCCGACTTCATCTACTTTGTGACCAATCGCTGCACCCACGAGATGTTTTTGTTGCGCCCCTGCCCGAAGGTCAACGCGATCATCTTGGGGTGTCTGGCGCGGGCGGTGACCAAACATGGGATTGAGATGATCGGCTTTGTTTTTATGGGAAACCACTTCCACCTTATTTTTCGAGCACCTGGGCTGAATATGGGCGAGTTCATGCGCGACTTCGAGTCCTGGCTTGCGAGCAAGCTTAAGCGGCACTTGAAGGCGACGAGCACGATCTTTGCGAGGCGCTACACGTCGGTCGACCTGCTCGACGATGCCACGGCTTTTGACAAGCTCATCTATGTGTTGGCCAATCCCTGCGCCTCCGATCTGGTGGACAAGCCCGAGCAGTATCCCGGGCTCTCGTCATTGTCCTACCACCTCGAGGCCAAGCCGGTTTGCGGGGGCTGGATTGAGCAGGAGAAGCTCACGCGCAACCGAAAACGCAATAAAGCCTACGACGTGGAGAAGGCCGTCACCTCCCACAGCTTCGAGCTTGCCGTGCTACCCTCTATGGCCGAGCTGAGCACAAGCGAGCGGGCCACAAAGATCGCCCAGGCGCTCAAGGAGACCTGCGAAAGGCTTAAGCATGCGCGGGGCCGCAAGCGCGTCGTCGGCACTCGTCGCCTGCAGGGCATCGACCCATTTAGTCGACCCAAAGAGCCCAAGTTCAGTGCGTGCCCGCCCTGCTTGAGTCAACAGCCATCCAAGATCGATGAGCACCGCGAGCACCGCGCGAACACCACCAAGAGTTACTACCGCGCCCGCAGCCACGACCGCGATCCACGGCGCACGAGCCCGGCCAAGTATCCGCCAGGCACGACCCCTCCCGGCCATCAGCGCTGCGTACAGCATCCGACACTGGCGAGTAAATTCGGCGTGGTTACTTAGGGGCCTGGGCCTCAGGGGACCCGACCTCGCCAGGGCAAAATGCCCGTGATAGAGGGTGCCGATTGGCGAGCACTCGAATATACTGGCGGCTCGTCGTGGCCGTCTCCTTGTTTGAGGTCGAGTCGTTTTGTATCGCATCATCTTCGCGTTCTTCTTCCTCTCCGGTTTCAGCAGTCTGGTCTTCGAGGTCATCTGGGCGCGTATGCTCATGAAGGTCTTTGGGACGACCAGCTTTGCGATCAGCACGCTGTTGACGGCGTTCATGGCGGGCCTGGCGCTGGGCAGTATCATCGGTGGGCGCTATGCCGGGCGTATCAAGCGCCCGCTGGTCGTCTATGCGCTGCTTGAGGGCAGCATCGGGGCCTATGCGCTGGTGGTGCCGCTTCTGCTCGGGCTCTTTCCGGGCGTCTACGGGCTGGTGTTCAACGAGTTCATCGATAACTTCTATGTGTTCAGCTTGCTGCGCTTTGTCGCGGTTTTTTTGGTCTTGTTCATCCCGACGACGATGATGGGGGCGACGCTGCCGATCGTGAGCCAGTGGATCGCGCGTCGCGAGCGGGTGTTTCAGGGCAGCATCGGGCTGCTCTACGGGGCGAACACGCTGGGGGCGTGTCTGGGGTGCTTGTTGGCGGGCTTTTTGTTGCTGCCGGCGCTGGGCCTGTCGATGACGAACACGATCTTTGCGCTGGTCAATTTTGGGCTGATGGCGCTCGTCTTGGTGTCGAGCCGGGCGCTGAGCAAGCAGCTGGCCGAGACCGATACCACGGCGGAGACGCGCGAGGACGACACGGCGCTCGAGGCGATGCTTGGCGTTGAGAAGGCCAGCGCGCCGTTGCCGCGCTGGATGCTGATGGCGACGCTGGGCGCGTTTGCGCTCACGGGCGCGATCTCGATGAGCTACCAGGTGCTGTGGACGCGCGCCTACGTGATCGTGCTGGGCAGCTCGACCTACTCGTTTACGCTGGTGCTCACGGGCGTGCTGATCGGGCTTGCGGGCGGAAGCGCGGCGATCTCGCCGCTGGTGCGGCGTATGCGCCGGCCGGTGACGTGGTTTGCCCTCACCCAGTTTGGCGTGGCCGCGAGCGCAACCTTGAGCTTTTTCGTGCTCGATCGGCTGCCGCAGTGGCTGTTCTCGAGGATGCGCGAGACGATCACCTCGCTTGGCGAGGTCTATCTGTACAACTTCATGCTGGTGGGCGTGATCGTGCTGATCCCGTCGATTTTGCAGGGCATGAGCTTTCCGCTGGTGGTGCGCGCCGCCGTTCACGACCGCGAGCGCAGCGGCGTCGACGTGGGTCGCGCCTACGCCTTCAACACGAGCGGGGCGATCATCGGCAGCTTTGCGGCAGGCTTTGTGCTCATGCCGCTGCTGGGCTTGCAAGACGCCATCGCGCTCGTGATCGCGCTCAACTTGATCGTCGCCTCGGCGCTTGCCGTCTGCGAGCTCACCCAAGATCGCCAGCGCCGCCGCGTGATCACCCTGGCCGGCGTGGGTCTGATCGCGGCGAGCATGTTCTTCGTGGCGCCGCCGATCGACCGCGCCCGGCTGACGGCCGGCATGTTTCGCGTCTACTGGGCGCGCGAGCTCTTTACGCCCGAGCGCCTGGCCCGCGACAACCCCGAGCTGCTCTTCTACAAGGACGGGCTGACCGCCACGACCTCGGTCGAGAAGCGCGCCGGCCTGGTGACCCTGAAGGCCAATGGCAAGCCGGAGGCCTCGGACGGCGCCGATATGGCAACCCAGGTGCTCGTGGGGCTCTTGCCCTTCATCGTTCGAAGCGGCAACCCCGCAGCGGAGATCGGCGCCGAGCGCTCGGTGATGGTGGGCTTTGGAAGCGGTGTGACGGCCGGGGCGAGCTTGCAATGGCCGCTGGCCTCGCTCGAGGTCGTCGAGATCGAGGCCACGATGGTCGAGGCCTCGCGCTTCTTCGATCACATCAACAACCGCCCGCTCGAAGACCCACGCATGCGCCTGATCGAGAGCGACGGGCGCAACTACCTCGAGTACACGCGCCAGCGCTACGACGTGATCGTCTCGGAGCCGTCCAACCCCTGGATCGCCGGAGTCTCGGCGCTGTTCACCGTCGAGCATTTCGAGCGGGTCAGCCACAAGCTCGAGCCCCACGGCGTCTTTGCCCAGTGGGTGCAGCTCTACGAGATGAGCCCCAAGAACGTGCAACGCGTCTTTGCCACCTTCATGTCGGTGTTCCCACACGTGCACGCCTTCAGCTCGATGGCCAAGGGCACGGACTTGATCCTGATCGGCAGCAACGACCCGATCGCGCTGCCGCCCGAAGGATATCAGCGCGCCTGGGAGCTCGAAGTCACGCGCGCCGAGTTGCAGCGCGTGGGCATCGAGCGCATCCACGATCTCTACGGGCTGATGTTCATGAGCCAACAAGAGATGAGCGCGTTCGCCCAAGGCGCCGAGCTCAACACCGACGACAACGGCCTGCTCGAGTTCGACGCGCCCAAGGACTTGATCCTCTACTGGGTGGGTGATCGCTACTTTGCCGAGCACTATTTTCGCACCGGGCGCTACGGCGATCCGCGTCCCTTCTTGCACGGCTGGCCCGACGACGCGCGCTGGACGCGCCAGTGGACCGGCGAGCTTGCTCGCAGCCAGTGGATCGGCGGCAAGCCCCTGCTGGCCCAGGACATCTTGACCGATGCGGGCGTGCCGACGATCAGCGACCTTCCCCCGCTTCACGAGCCCTTCGACGCGCTCGAGGAGATCCATCTGGTGCTGCACGCCGAGAGCCTGGACTTGGCCCAGGCCATGGTTCAAACCTGGCCGCTGCCCGAGAGTGCGATCCATGCGCGCGTGGCCGACACGCTCAAAAGCGCTTCACACGCGCAGGCCATGATGCTCGTGCACAGCGAAGCGCGCCCCGCCGCCGACGGCTACAGCGGCGAGCTGGGCCTGTTCTACGCCTACCTGCTCACCGAGCGCCGCTACTACCGCGACGCCTTGCGCCAGCTCGATCGCCTGCGCACCGAAGACGACGCGCTGATCGTCTCCAGCCTGCCCTTTTTGTTGCTCGACGGGTTCAACCAACAAAAACGCCGTCGCTACAACGAGAGCTTTAAGAGCTATCTCGCGGCAGGACGGCAGTTGATCGATTGAAGCGTCGGGGGCGATGGCTGAACTAAACCACCGCGACCCCGTGATGATCAGTGATTGTGACCGGCGTGGTCGTCGTGGTCATGACCTTCGTGGCCTTCGCCAGCAGAAGGATTGCCCATCTGAAGCTGAAGCTGGTCGAGACCGGGCATACCCATCTGGGGCTCTTCCTTGGGCACGTTGACCACGATGTTGTCCTCCTTGCGCTCGATCTTGACGTCCTTCTTGAGATCGGCCAAGAACTCGGTGATCGCATCGCGCATGATCGAGTTCTTGAGCTGGCCGTCGATGGTCTCGCGCACTTCCTCGAAGGGCAGCTGGCGCTCGTCACGACGATCGGTGACCTTGATGATGTGGAAGCCAAACTGCGTGCGCACCGGCGCGGAGATCTCGCCGACCTTGAGATCGAAGGCGGCCTTGGAGAACTCGGGCACCATGCGGTTGCGCGGGAAGAACTCCAGCTCGCCGCCGCGCGGGGCGCTGGGGCCTTCGGACTTGGCGCGGGCAAGCTCGGGGAAGTCGACGCCGGGGGCGCGAGCCTCCTTGGCCAGCGCGTCGGCGAGCTTCTTCTTCTCAGCAACGGTCGCCTCGTCGGCGTTCTCCTCGAGCTTGATCAGGATGTGGCTCGCTTGAACCTCCTCTTCCTGAGCGAAGCGATGCTTGTGCTCCTCGTAGAACTCGCGGGCCTTCTCATCGGTGACGTCGAGGTTGTGGGTCTTGGCCACGATCTTGCGAAGCGCGACGTCCTTGCCGATGTCCTCGCGGATGATCTCCTCGGTGATCTGGTTGTGCTCGAGGAAGGAGGCGTAGACCTCCTCGCTGGGGAAGCGCGCCTTGAACTCGGCCAGTGCGGCGACGATCTCGTCGGGGGTGACCTCAACCTTGTCGGCGGCGATCTTGCGCTCGATCAAGAACTCGTCGATGACGATGTCCATGGTCTGCTTCTTGTAGATCTGCAACATCTGGCCAGGAACGCTGCCGGGCATCTGCTGCGAGCGGCGGTGCGCGATCAGGTTGAAGCGATCGGCCGGGATCTCAGCACCGTCGACGATGGCGATCGGGCCCTTGGCGTAAAACGGCAGCTCCTCGAGGTTGATCGCGGCAGCAGCCGCAGACGGCTGGACAACAGCCGCTTGCTCGGCTTGCTTGGCTTCGCCTTCGGGGGCCTTCTCCGGAGTTGCGGAGTCACAGGCTACGGTTCCACCAAGAGCAGCGGCAATGGCAAGGGCAAGAAAACGACGTCGGGCTGAAAACATGAACAACTCCTTGAAGAATAGCGTTTGTGACGATGAATCCATGGACAGATGCGTAGAACACCTACAACCTACGCCGTCACAGGTCAAGTGTTTGAGATTGGCCTTCGCAAACGCGGAAGTCGCGAAAGTCATGACAACAGCTCAACAGCAATTGTTTGGGAAGCATTCCACCACGTGAAAAGGGGGGGGTCGAGGCGGTGGCAAGTGCGTTTCAAAATCGTACGCTCAGACCGGCGGTTGAGCGCCGTAGATCGGCACGATGAACCGGGAGAGTAAGGACGCGTAGTGTTTGGAAAACCATTCGGCGACCGCAGCGATCTGGGCGGCGCCAGGCGCCTCCGATCCCGGTGAGACAAACCAGGTTGGGTTTCGTAACAGCTCGGTGGCGAGCTGCTGGGGGCCGAGCAGATGGGCGATGATGATCACGCCCAGGCTCAAGGTCCACAAAAAGCGCCAGAAGCTGAAGCGCCAGTTGTCGGTGTGAGCGAGCACTGAGGCGATCAGGGCAGCGCACGGGGCAACCGCGCCGATGGTCAAGCGAATCCAGGACTCCTGGTGGGGCAGGTGCGCCGTAATCAGGAGAAAGGCCACTGGCATGAGCACGAGCGCGAGCGCCGTCTCGGCGCCCTCGCCAGGCGTGCGTGGCAGACGCAGCCAGCGTCCGGTCCAAGCCAGGCGCTTGCGCCGTACCGGGTCCATCTCGCGGCGTGCATGCTGATCGTAGGCGCTGTAGTCGAGCTCGAGCGAGATGTCTTGCTGGCGCTGTTGTGCGCGCTCGACGAGCTGCTGTCCCAGGAGCTGGCCGCTCGAGGGGCCTGCGCTGGCCTGTTGCACGGCCAGCGGCACGGCGCCTGGAAAATCACCGGTGACGTCGCCCATCGGCGGCCCGGCCACGGCGTCGTCACTGATCACACGACCGGGGCGAAGCTGCACCTCGAGGCGATCAAGCGCAGCGAGCAGCTCGCCGGCGTCTTGGAAGCGGCGCCCGGCGTCTTTTTCGAGCATTTTAAAGAGCAGCGGATGCACGGGCGCGGGGATCGTGTCGATCTCCTTGAGTTCGAGCGGCTCCGCCGAGACATGGGCCGTAACCGCCCCCTCGACGGTGTCGGCTTTGACGGCCTGAAAGCCGGTTAGCATCTCGTAGAAGAGCAGACCCAGCGCATAGAGATCGGCCGGCGGCCCGACGGTGAGGCCGCGCGCCTGTTCGGGCGCAATGTAGCGCGGCGTGCCCACGGCGATGCCCTCTCGGGTGAGCTCGACGACCGACTCGTCTTCGATGCGCGAGAGCACCTTGGCCATGCCAAAGTCGAGCACCTTGGCGTGGTAGCTGCCGGTGGGAGTGGGCGAGAGCATGACGTTGGCCGGCTTGAGATCGCGGTGGATCACGCCGGCGCTGTGCGCGATCTGCAAAGCCTTGGTGATCTGGCGCGTGACGTCGATCGCCACTTTGACCGTCATGGGCTTGTGGCGAACGGTCACGTCGAGCGTCTCGCCGTCGACGTACTCGAGCACCATGAAGGTGACGCTCTCGAGCGTCTCGCCCCAGTCGTAGATCGCGATGATGTTGGGGTGGATCAGGTTGCGGATGACCTTCATTTCGCGCTGAAAGCGTCCGACGGCCGTGCGGCTCGTGCCGCTGGTGGCGGGCACAATGGCCTTGACCGCGACCTGCTCGCCGGTCTGCTCATCGATGGCGGCAAAGATCTTACCGTAGGCACCGGCGCCGATCACCTTGCCGATGCGATAGCGTCCCTCGAGGATATCGCCCTCATTGACCGCGCGGTTGTTTAATTCGTAGATGCTTGCCATGAAACCAGGGTGTTGTAAGGAGCAGCCCGATCGACGCGCTACCAGGGCAGAAACTTGCCTATCTGTATAAACATCGTGGAGCTGTGAACGGCGACGAACTGTGTGAGCGTCATCAGCGCGTCGATTTGTAAAAAGCCCGGCAGAAACTCGAAGAACCAGGTACTGTTTCGCTTGAGCCCCTGGGCCGCCGCATTGTAGCCAAAGAGGGCAAAGAAGAAAGCCAAAGCCGCCATCATCGCCCAGACATTGCGGGTTACGGGCACAAACCAGCGGCGCACGGCACTCTTGTGCTGCACGGTCACGGTGGCAAAGCCTGCCCACAAGATCGCCAGGCCCGCAGGCAAGAACAGACCGGCGACCAGACGCATGATCGGCGCGAAGGCCATCATCGTCGAGGTGATCAGCACAAACATCGTGTAAAGCCCGACGGTGGCGAGCGCCGCGCAACCGAGGCCAAGGAGCGCGTTTTTGACGGCCTGGTCGCTGTTGTGGCGAGGCCTGCCCGAGGCGCTCATATTGTCGCTCGCTGGGCGCACGCGCTCACGCTGCTGGCGATGAACGCTGGCCATATCGAGCGACAAATGCTCGCTACGCGCTGGCTTGGCTTTGGGCTGGGCTTGAGGCTGCGTTTTGGCTCGGGGCTGGCCCGGCTGCGGAAGCGGTGCCGGCGCACGGCGCCTGGGCGCCGACTGAGCGCCGAGAAAACCCTCGCCATAGTCTTCGTCGGGAAGATCGACGTAGCCCTTGCCCGAGAAGACGTCGCGCGTGCCGGGATCCTCGCGCGCCGGATTGCCCGGCAAGCTTGCCGCGGCCACAGCCGTGTCGGGCGGCGCCGGTCGCGTCGGTGCGCGTTGGGCCGCGGGCGTCGAGCTGTTCGCGCGGGCGGCCTGGGTCAACTCGTCGCGAAACTCCTGGGCCGAGGCGTAGCGATCGCGGGCATGCCGCGCGGTCGCGCGCAAAATGACCTTTTGCAACGGCAAAGCGATCGTGTTCATCTTGGAAAAAGGAAGGGCGGCCTCGTCGAGATGCTGGCGAGCGACGTTGGCCACGGTCTTGCCGTCGACACCGACCTCGCCGGTGAGCAGCTCGTAGAGGATCAACCCCAGACTGTAGAGATCGCTTGCCGGGCCGACGCCCTGACCCAAGATCTGCTCTGGGCTCATATAGATCGGCGTACCGATAAACTGGGTGGATTGGCGCCCGGTGACCGTGGCACTGATGTTGCTTGGGTCTTCGAGCATCTTGGCGACGCCAAAATCGAGCACCTTGACCACGTCACCTTGCGAGCTGATCATGATGTTGGCCGGCTTGAGGTCGCGGTGCACGATGGCGTGTGCGTGCGCCTCGCCAAGGCTATCCAGGATCTGATCGCAGATATGGACGCATCGTTTGGCCGCCGAGGCGCCCTGAGCTGCGATGAAGCAGTCCAGCGTCTCGCCATCGACGTACTCGAGCACCATGTAATAGATGCGCTCGGCGGTTTCGCCAAAATCGAAGATCGTCACGGTGCTCGTGCTGGTCAGACGGCTGACGATCTGCACCTCTTTGACAAAGCGCGCCGAGACCTCGGGGTGTTTTTCGACGACCTCGGGCTTGAGAAACTTCAGCGCGACGTCACGCCCCATGATCTCATGGCGGGCATGCACGACGCTCGCAAAGCTGCCCTCACCGAGCATCTCGATGATGCGGTATTTGCCCTCGAACAGATGACCGGGGCTGAGGTACTCCTCCATCCGCGCTGTCAGGTTGTCGATCGACATCAGTACCTTTGTCGGACTGAGCGTTTGCTGTGTGTCAAACCAAAATGGAATCTAGCATTGAGTGGCTGTGCGCTTCAACTCAACAGCGCAACACGTCACGATGTTTATGCGCCCAACGCCGAGAAACCGATGCCGCTTTTGAGCTAGACGCAAAAAAGGCCCGATGCTCGGGGCATCGGGCCTTCTTCGAAGGCGGCAACTTCACAAGTTTGCGAGGACATGGTCGGGGGGAACCAGGGCCTCGCTGCTCGCAAAGTGCGCAGGGCTTACATCATGCCCATTCCGCCCATGCCGCCCATTCCGCCCATGCCGCCCATGTCGCCGCCGCCATCGTCAGCCTTTGGCTTGTCGGCGATCATGGCCTCGGTGGTGAGCATCAAACCGGCGATGCTGGCCGCGTTTTGAAGCGCGGTGCGCGTGACCTTGACCGGGTCGATGACGCCAGCCTTGACGAGATCCTCGTAGATGTCGGTGCGGGCGTTGTAGCCGTAGTTGCCCTTCTGACCGAGGATGTTGTTGACGACGATCGAGCCCTCGACGCCGGCGTTGCCGACGATCTGGCGAATCGGCTCCTGGCAGGCGCGGCGGATGATCTCGATACCGAAGCGCTGCTCGCCCTCAAGCTCGAGGTTGTCGAGCGCCTTGGAGGCACGAAGAAGAGCCACACCGCCGCCAGGGACGATACCCTCCTCGACAGCTGCGCGGGTCGCGTTGAGAGCATCCTCGACGCGGGCCTTCTTCTCTTTCATCTCAATCTCGGTCTGCGCGCCGACCTTGATTACGGCAACGCCGCCAACGAGCTTGGCGAGGCGCTCCTGGAGCTTCTCACGGTCGTAGTCGCTGGTGGTCGACTCGATCTGGGCCTTGATCTGGGCAACGCGAGCGGTGATCGCCTCTTTGGAGCCCTTGCCGGCGACGATCGTCGTGGCGTCCTTGTTGATCGTGATGCTGTCGGCGGTGCCGAGATCAGCGAGCTTGGTGTTCTCGAGCTTCATGCCGCGATCTTCGCTGATCACCTGGCCACCGGTGAGGGTCGCGATGTCCTCGAGCATGGCCTTGCGGCGATCGCCAAAGCCCGGAGCCTTGACGGCCGAGACATTGAGCACGCCGCGCAGCTTGTTGACGACGAGCGTGGCAAGCGCCTCGCCCTCGACGTCTTCGGCAATGATCAACAGCGGGCGGTTGCCCTGGCCGTGAACCTGCTCGAGCAGGGGCAGCAGGTCCTTCATCGAGCTGACCTTCTTGTCGTACAGAAGGATCAGCGGGCTCTGAAGGGCAACCTCCATGCGCTCGGCATCGGTCACGAAGTAGGGGCTGAGGTAGCCGCGGTCGAACTGCATACCCTCGACAAACTCGAGCTCGTCGTTGAGGCCCTTGGCCTCCTCGACGGTGATCACGCCCTCTTTGCCGACCTTTTGCATGGCGTCGGCGATCAGCTCACCGATGGCCTCGTCATTGTTGGCCGAGATCGTGCCGACCTGAGCGATCTTCTCGCGCTCGTTGGTCTTGATCGCCAGGCCGAGCAGCTCCTCGACGACGACGGCAACCGCCTTGTCGATGCCGCGCTTGATCTCCATGGGGTTGTGGCCGGCCGTCACGAGCTTGGTGCCCTCGCGAAGGATCGCCTGAGCGAGCACGGTGGCCGTCGTGGTGCCGTCACCGGCCGAGTCGGACGTCCTGGAGGCGACCTCCTTGACCATCTGGGCGCCCATGTTCTCAAAGCGGTCGTCGAGCTCGATCTCTTTGGCGACGGTGACGCCGTCCTTGGTGATCACCGGCGCGCCGAAGCTCTTCTCGATGACGACGTTGCGGCCCTTCGGTCCCAGCGTGACACGAACCGTGTTGGCCAGGATGTTGACGCCGTTGAGGATGCGTTGACGAGCGCGGGTATCAAAAATGATCTCTTTTGCCATGGTGTAGTGCTCCTAAAAGTGTGGTGCGAGTCTTGAGAGTTCTATGGGAAAAACAAAGCCGTTCGGTTGTGTGCAAGCGCTTTAGCCGACGATGATCGCCAGGATCTCGTCTTCGCGCAAAATCAGGTGATCCTCGCCATTGATCGTGACGTCGGTGCCCGAGTACTTGCCGAAGAGGACGCGGTCGCCTTCCTTGACCTGCAGGGCGATCAGGTCGCCATTCTCGTGGCGCTTGCCCTTGCCGGTGGCGCGAACGACGCCTTCAAGGGGTTTTTCCTTGGCCGTATCCGGGATGATGATGCCCGAGGAGGTCTTCTCCTCGCCGGGGGTACGCTGAACAAGGACACGGTCATACAGGGGCTGAAATTTCGTCATGAAACACCTCTTTGCGCTTGATGGATGTGAGTTGAAAAACTGAGCTTGGGGCCTCTTAGCACTCTCCAGGTGAGACTGCTAACGGCGGGGACTTTAGCCACAGGCCATTTGAAGTCAAGCGCTTTTTTTCACACGCCGGCACAAATCGGGTCTCGCCCGGGCCGGGCTCCACGACCGGCTGCGCGGCGAGTCGCGCCTTTGGGCACAAAGCACGCACGCCAATTGTTTTGAGGGTTGTTTCCTGGCGGGAATGATGATGTCTTGGCCATTCCCGCGCGTATTGTACACAAGCGATCGCGCCCGGCGCGCGCCCCCCCTCTTGCTTGCACAGGTTGCACAGGTTGCACGGGGGTTGACTGCAGGTTTGGGCGCTCTATGATCAAGACAAGACGGCTCTTGAGGGCCATGTGCTCCAACGCAGATGATGCCTGACGAGGCTGTTTACCCCGATGAAGTCCTAACGCATGGAATCCAATCTGGAGAACCTCACCGAAGTTGCCGACATCGCTCGCCGGGTCCAAAGCGCCGCTCGCCAGTTGGCCCGCGAGAAGACAGCAGCCAAAGACGACGCCCTGCAGCGCATGGCCGAGGCCCTGGTCGACCAGGAGGCCGCGATCTTGTCGGCCAACACCGTTGATCTCGAGGCAGCACACCGGCGCGGCCTCGACGCGGCCTTTGTCGATCGTCTCGCGCTCAGCCCGGCGGCGATCGCCCAGATGGCCGCCGCCCTCGAAGAACTCACGCGCCTGCCCGATCCGGTGGGCGGCTACGACGAGCAGTGGGTCAGGCCCAACGGCCTGCAGGTTGGCAAAAAGCGCATTCCGCTCGGCGTAATCGGGATCATTTATGAGTCGCGGCCCAACGTCACAAGTGACGCCGCCGGCCTGTGTCTCAAGAGCGGCAACGGTGTGATCTTAAAGGGCGGCAGCGATGCGTTTGCCTCCAATCGCGCCGTCTATACTGCGCTTCGCCAGGGCATCGCCAAGAGCCGGCTCTCAGCGGCAAGCCATGACGCTGTGGGTTTTATCGATACCACCCGCCGCGAAGCCGTCCAGGAGATGCTCGGCCTCGATCAATACATCGACGTGATCATCCCGCGCGGCGGCAAGGCCCTGATCGACTTTGTGCGCACCCATGCGCGCATGCCCGTGATCAAGCACGACGAGGGCATTTGCCATCTGGTGATCGACGGCTCGGCACGAGCCGAGGACGTCGACGCGATCGCGATCAACGCCAAGACCCATCGCCCGGGCGTGTGCAACACGGTCGAGACCCTGCTCGTCACCGACGACGGCGTCGAGGCGCACCTGGCCCGCGTGCTCACAAAGCTCGCCGCCCACGGCGTGCGCCTGCACCTGTGCGCGCGCTCAATGGCCGTCGCTCGCCAGAGCGACATCTCGCCCGAGCTGCTCTTCGAGGCCAGCGACGAGGACTATCGCACCGAGTACCTGGCCCTGGCGCTGAGCGTGCGTGTGGTCGCCGACCTCGATGCGGCGATCGCCCATATCGATCAGTACAGCTCGCGCCACACCGAGTCGCTGATCACCCAGCGCCTGGCGGCCAGCCAGCAGTTCGTCGATCAGGTCGACAGCTCCGTGGTGATGATCAACGCCTCGACGCGCTTTAGCGACGGCGGACAGCTCGGCCTGGGCGCCGAGATCGGCATCAGCACCACGCGCATGCACGCCTACGGGCCGATGGGACTCAAGGAGTTGACCGCCACAAAGTTCGTCGTCATCGGCGATGGACAGATACGCACTTGACCGGCTGGGCGCAGCGCTTTAAAGCAGCGTGCAGCCACACGCAACAGGCGGCCTTTTTCACCAAGCCGCGATCCTCGAACATCTCAGGCGATGACGCCACGCTGGCGAGGATCTTTTCACCGGGAGACGAATGAATAAAGACAGCGCAAAACCTATGAACGACACCGCCGCCAACGAAAACATCGACGCCGAACTCCTTGAAGTCGTCAAGGGCCTGGCCGAATTGACCTGGGATTTGAAGGGTCTGAACACCGTGGCCATCGATCTGCGCACGATCGTCAGCTACACCGACTACGTCGTGATCTGCACGGGCACCTCCGAGCGCCACGTACAGGCCCTGGCCCGTCGCCTCGACACGGCCATGCGCGAGTCCGGCCGGCCACCGCTTGGCACCGAAGGCGTCGAGCACGGACGTTGGGCGCTGCTCGACTACGGCGACATCATCGTGCACATCTTCAACGGTGAGGCGCGCGCCGACTACAACCTCGAGCGCATGTGGCTGGAAGCACCGCGCGTCGAATTCGAGAACCAGCCCAAAGATCTCTACGGCCACTTCGAGATGGAACAGTTCGGCGGCTGAGCCCTCACTTGTGATACGGCTCGCCGCGGATGATCGACATGGCGCGGTAGAGCTGTTCGGCGAGCATCATGCGCGCCATCTCGTGGGGAAAAGTCATCGGCGAGAGCGAGAGGCGGCGCTGGCAGCCCCGCTTGAAGTCGGCGTCGAGCCCGCTCGCGCTGCCGATGAAAAAGCTCACATGGCGCGTGCCCCCGATCATCCACTCCTCGATCCAGCGCGCGAACTGCTCGCTCGTCAAGCTCTTGCCATCCTCGTTGAGCGCGACGGTGATCGCTCCCGCAGGCGTTGCCCCCACCATCGCGGTCGCCTCGTCTTGGAGCGTTCGCCCCTCCCGAAGCTCGACCTCCTCAAACGGCAAATAGTGCTGTAATCGGCCCAGATACTCGTCGGTCAGGGCACGAAGGTTGGCGTCGCGCATCTTGCCCATGGCGACGATTGCGAGTTTCATGGGCGACTCTCCATCAAAAATTTTACATCCACAGGCAACTTTTCGCGCCATCTCGCGAAAATAAGACAAGGGAGCGCCGATGACCACCGCCGTTTTGCGTCGATCGGCGCCTGCTGATCGATCACCATTTTCTCAAGAGACGGCCATGCCACAGCTCAAAACCCTGTTTTCTGCCAGCATCGAAGCCGCAGCCAGGCTCGTCTTTCCCCCGCGCTGCCTGGGCTGCGAGCGCTACCTCGACGCCCACCAAACACTCGCCTGCGACGCCTGCCGACCCACGATCTATCGGCTCTCCGGCCCGGCCTGCCCAAGCTGCGCCTTGCCTCGCAACGATCTGCCTGGCCGCCCTTCGCCCGGCGTCGACGAGCTATGTTCGAGCTGTCTGGAGCTCCCACCAGGCTTTGAGCGCAGCTTTGCCTTCTATGAATACGAGGGCGTGATCGCCGAAGCGCTGCAACACGTCAAGTACGCCGGCGCGCTGCACAAGCTCGCCCCCATCGCCCGCGAGATGCGCCCCTGGCTGCTCCAAATCCTCGAGCAGCTAAGCCTCGAGGCCGACGCCTTGAGCCTCGTGCCGGTCCCCATGCACCTGAGCGACCTGCGCCGGCGCGGCTTCAACGCCCCCTCCCTGATGCTGCGCGAGCTGCTTCACAAGTCGCGCTGGCAGATCGACGATCACATCGCCTTCAAGCGCCGCCCCAGCGCCGCCCAGGCTGGCCTCTCACGTGGCGAGCGCCAGAACAACGTGCGCGACATCTTCGGGGTGCGCGCCGATCGGCCCGCCAGGGCGATCGCCGTGATCTTCGACGACGTCATGACCACCGGATCGACGGCCAGCGAGCTCGCCCTGGCGCTGCGGCAGGCAGGCTATGCGCGGGTGGTCGTCGTCGTCGTCGCACGCGCAATCGGCTATTAGACACCAGGCCGCGCGAGCAGCGAAGCTGGGAAGTCCCTGAAAAAAAGGGAGAAATATTCGCGCGAGGTGAATACGTTTGATCACAAGGGCAGTGATAATTTAAGACTCCCCAGATTCTTTTGGGGCTTGCCGCGAGTATTGAGTGCATGAAACCGGCCTTGTTGCTGAACGCATCCTATGAACCACTGACGATTGTCTCGTGGAAAAAAGCGATCACGCTGATGTGGCTCGGTAAGGCCGAGGTGCTCTCGTCGCAGGAGCGCCATGTGCATGCCGCCACCGAGTCGTTTGCGCTGCCATCGGTGTTGCGCCTGATCGGACGCGTGCGTGTTCCCCGCCACCGCGTGCACTTCTCCAGGCTCAATGTCTATCGCCGCGATGCCTTTCGTTGCCAGTATTGCGGCGACAAGTTTACCGGCCCGGATCTGACCTTCGATCATGTGCTCCCGCGAAGCCGCGGCGGCGAGACGATCTGGACGAACATCGTGACGAGCTGCCAGCCCTGCAATCGCCGAAAGTGCAGCCGCACGCCGGCCGAGGCACGCATGCCCCTGTTAAGCCACCCGCAGGAGCCGCGCTGGTGGCCCTTCTCCAGCGGCTCGGGTCAGGTCGACAACCACCCCGACGATTGGAAGCCCTACCTGTGGACCTGATGGCCACACGCTTCTGCTTCTAAGGTGCGGCGCGCTTGCGCCGCCAAGCGCGCGTGCTAAGCTGAGGCCATGATGCGTATCGCCGTGCTCGCTGACATCCACGCCAATCTGCCGGCCCTCGAGGCCGTCATCGAGGACATCGACCGCCAAGGCGTCGACGAGGTGCTCGTCGGCGGCGATCTGGTCGGCCGCGGCCCCCAGGGCAGCGCAGTCGTGCGCCGCATCAGCGAGCGCGGCTGGCGAAGCGTTCGCGGCAACCACGAGGACTACCTGCTCTCCTTTTGCCGCAGCGAGGTGCCCGCCAGCTGGCTATCCACCGAGGAGTGGGCGGCCTCGCGCTGGATGGCCGCCGAGCTCGACTCCGACAGCGCCGCCTACATCGACGCCCTACCCTTCAGCATGACCTCCGCCCTCACCGACGAGCTTCGCCTCGTCCACGGCAGCCCCCGCTCCAATTGCGAGGGCATCGGCGTCTGGACGCCCGCCGAAGACCTCGAGAGCCACCTCTCGCTCGTCGACGAGAGCGTCTTGATCTGCGGCCACACCCACCGCACCATGGAGCGCCACCTGCCGCTCGGCCTGGTCGTCAACGTCGGCTCCGTGGGCCTACCCTTCAACGGCGATTGGCGCGCCCAATACGCCATCCTCACCCGCCTGCCCGATGGCTGGCACGTCGAGTTTCGCCAGATCCCCTACGACCGCGAAGCCTTCTTAAACGCCTACGAAAGCTCCGGATTCCTAGCCGACGGCGGCGTCACCGCCACCCTCCTCCGCATGGAGGTCTCCCACGCTCGCCCATTTCTCGTCCCCTTCATGAAATGGACGACTGCCCGCGATCTCGACATGTCCACCGCCCACATCGCCGACTTCCTCGACATCTACAACCCCAACCGCCCGCTCGCCGAGTTCTTCGCGCTTTTGTAGCTGGTAGCGACCTGGGGCATCGGCCACGGCGCGTTGGTGCTAGGGACGACGCTCGCCAGGGGCGTCGGCCAACGGCGCCCTTCGGGACGCCTATGGGCCTTTGCCCCAGGCTACACGACGGCCTGGATCGTCCCTTTCAGGGACTCGCAGAGCGACGTGTCATTGATGCTGGT
>JACCWM010000016.1 GCA_013697635.1 Lujinxingiaceae bacterium
CCTCTCGAGGCATTTGCCGCCCCCCAGTCCGCGGAGCTCTGTCGCGTCTCGATCGGCCAGGCCCGCGGATTCCTCTCCAAGGCGGAGATCGAGGGTTGGCGCTTTGAAACCCTCGACGGGCAATGGCGAAAGCTCACAAAGCAAAGCGGGCCGCGCCCCGGCGAGCTGATCCTGCTGGCCTCGTCCACCGGGGGCTACGATCGGCAACTGGGCTTTACCGGACCACCGGCCAAAAAGAACGCTGATCCCACGCCGCCCGTCACCCTGCTCGAAGCGGGCGATAGCGAAGCGATGGGCGACGATCCCAAAAGCTTTATCGACACCTGGGTGCGCCTCGAAGACCACACCGATCATGTGGTCGCGCAGCTCACGCGCCTTGCCGACGCCCTGGGCATTGACGCGCGCTGGCGCGGCTGGCTCGAGACCGCGGCGCGCTGGCATGATCTAGGCAAAGCCCACCCAGTCTTCCAGGAAATGCTCCTGACCCCGCAACCAGGCAGCGCACAACCCGCCGCCGATCCGGGCATACTCTGGGCGAAGTCCGACCACCGGCGCGGCCGCGTCAAACGCCGCCACTTTCGCCACGAGCTCGCCTCCGCCCTGGCATTCATCCAGGACAGACCGAACAGCCGCGAGACCAACGCCGTCGCTTACATCATCGCCGCACACCACGGCAAAGTGCGCCTCTCTATTCGCTCGCTGCCTGACGAGAAGCGCCCCAAAGACGACAAGCTCTTCGCACGCGGCATCTGGCATGACGACCTGTTGCCCGCGACCGCGTTGGGCGCCGGCCAGCTCACCGATCCGATCGAACTCGATCTCTCCCCGATGCGCCTGGGCCCCGGCTCCTGGCTGGAGCGCTGCCTCGATCTGCGCGATGCCACCGAGCTTGGCCCCTTCCGCCTGGCCTTTCTCGAATCCGTGCTCCGCCTGGCCGACCAGCGCGCCAGCGCCCTCGAGCAACAGGAGAAACCATGAATCCCACCCAAACCCTCGCCCTGGCCGGCTGCCACCCCACACCGCTCGCCCACTACCTCAAGGCGCTCGCGATCCTTCGCCTCGTCGCCGAGCAGGCCGACTCCAACGCCCGCGCCATGTGGAAAGACGGCCAGTTCCACCTCGTCAGCCGCCTCGATCGCGACGAGCTGGTCGCATTCTTTTTACACCAGTACTGCCCGACGCCAATCATTTCGCCGTGGAACGGACGGGCCGGGTTTTTGGAAGGCGAGAATAAAGACGACTCCCAAAGGAAAGGAGCCATAATTCTCCGAAAGATGCTCGAAACTACCGGCAAGCGATTCGGCGCATATCGCGATGTTTTGGCGCATGTCAAAGAGCTGCCTGCTATTCAAGAGCTCAATCTCACACGCGCAGAAGCCAAGGAGTTGGACACTCAAAAAAAGCGCAAGAAGCCTTACGATGCGGAGCGTCTTAAAACCCTCAAAATCATCGAAAAAGCTCAGAAAAACGATTTACTCACAAGGTTGCGGGCTCAACTCGATGACGCCTACTTGACCTGGCTTGATGCATGCTGGGTGCTCTCTGAAAAGGCGAGCCCCGTTCCTTTGCTCGGCGCGGGCGGGTGCGAAGGGAGCATGGACTTCTCGGTAAACCTTCTCTTCATTCTCATGGATCTCATCCATGGCGATTCCGACCAGCCAACTCCCAACTCTGAGAGCTTGCTTACGAACGCTCTCTTCGAGACGACCATCGACGGCTTTTCCGATGTCAAGACAGGTCCATTTTATCCCGCGGTGGCCGGAGGCAAAAATTCAGCGGCTGGATTTGGAAGCAAAGCGATCGCGAACCCATGGGATTTTGTGTTGATGCTCGAAGGTGCTGTTTTCTTCGCGGCGGCGTCGGTTCGGCGACTCGAAGGCTCTTCCGATGGCACGCCCAGCGCGCCCTTTACAGCCCATACATCGTCGGCTGGCTATGGCAGTTCCAGCATGGCGGACGGTAAACAGTCGCGCGGCGAAGTCTGGTTGCCGCTGTGGCCCGAGCCGGCCTCTTATCGCGAGTTGCGCTCGCTCTTCTCGGAGGGTCGAGTCACGATCAACAAACGCGCCGCCAAGAACGGCGTCGATTTTGCCCGCGCCGTCACGACCCTTGGCGTCGACCGCGGCATTGAAGCCTTCGAGCGTATTGGCATCCAAGAACGTAATGGCCTCTCATTCTTCGCGATACCGCTTGGTCGCATCCAGGTAAACCGCCAGCCACAGGTTGACTTGCTCGAGGCGATTGACCCGTGGTTGGATCGTTTCATGCGCAGCGCCAGTGGCAAGAACAGCCCGGCCCGCGTAGCCTCGGCCGCGCGTCAACTCGAGCAGGCGATCTTCGCGCTGACACGCCAACAATCGACGCGCGCTTTTCAAGACGTGCTTATCGCCCTTGGCCGAGCCGAACAGGCGTTGGCGGCCAGCTACAAGTGGACCAAGGACAACTCCGATCTTCGACCACTTCAGCTTAAAAACGAGCGCTGGGTTACCGAAGCCGACGATCAAACGCGCGAGTTTCGCCTCGCCGCCGCTCTCGCAGGCCTTTATGGCACGAAAATCGGGCTGCGTGAGCACGTCGAACCAGCTGTACGTGAGGGAAAGAATTGGAACTGGGGCAACAACTCCGACCCTAACGTTGTCTGGTCGCACTCACGGCTGGTGGAAAGCATGATTAATGTGCTCAAGCGGCGTTTGATCTCGAGCAGCCGAACCAGCGCCTCGTATTGGCCCGACAAATCATCGAGCCCCGCGCGCCTCGACGACATCGCCGCCTTCATCGAAGGCCGCGTCGATGAACAACGCATCAACGATCTCATTGGAGCGTTGGTCATAGTCGACACGATCCCACACCTTGCCGCTTCAGAGCCTTCGTGGCAGCCCGACGCAATCTATAGCCTGATGAAGCTCTGCTTTGCTGGACACACTGTCCGAGATGTCGACGTGCCGATCAATAACGCGATCGTTTACCGCGCACTCGCCGGCTCATCGCACGCGGTAGAAGTCGCGGCGCGGCGTCTGCGCGCAAGCGGTTTGCCTCCCGCCGTTGGAGCGGTTCACGCCAGCGCACCGCTCTTGAATCGCGCGGCCGCGGCCCTGCTCTTTCCCATCTCGAAAGCGTCAGTACTCAAACTCGCCAACGCCCATTTGCGGCCCGGAAAAGTTTTGTCACCCTAAACTCTTGATTTATCACTGATCCACATCCCATTACAGGAGATCCTATGTTGTTTTCCGCGCTCAAAGATAGTCCTCGCTTGCTTATCGAAGCCAAGCTTGAGCCGATTCAAGGTCATCGCTTTCAGCCCACCGGCTTCCCCGATCTTGGCGCCGCCACCTACCAGGCCCCTAACGGCACGGCAATGCTGCTCGTGGAGTCCGCGCAGAGCGTCGCCAATCGCCTCGAAGCGACTATCTGGGATGAGAGCACCAACGATCTCATCCCAGCAGCTCAGGGAATTCCCTACGTCAAATCGATCATCGAAGGATCGAAGGAGACCAACTCAATTCTGGAAGCCCATCGATTGAACTCGCCCTATATTGCGACCGACAAGAAGGTCAAAGGATTCGAAGAGATCAAGAACGCTATCGGCTTCAAGGAAAACAGCCCTTTTGACCGCAACAAACTGGTCAAGGCGCTCGCGCAATACGACTTCAACAGTCTCTTGCACGGCGTCTTTCTCGAGAAAATCGCTGGCGTCGTGCGCCTGCCACGGGCGCTGAGCGGCTTCGTCGAAGCGAGCAACGTCGGTGTCGCATCCTATGGCGGCGTCAAGTTCGACCGCGTGCAACCGGCGGCCAAAGGCGGCGATGGCAACGTGATCTATCATCGCGCCGACTACACCGGCGAAGTCACCGCCTACTTCAACCTCGACCTCGCCCAAATCCGTGGCTACGGGCTGGGAGAGGCTGGTGAGGAGCTGCTCGTCGGCCTCGCGCTCTACAAAATCCAGCGCTTTTTGCACGACGGCCTTCGCCTGCGCACGGCCTGCGACTTCGACGCCCGCGCGGTACGTGTCACGCGCCCTGGCGACTTTGCCTTGCCCGCACTGGCTCAGCTCGAAGAGGCGCTTCCCGGCCTCGTGCGCGCCGCTAAATCGCTGTTTGCCGCCACGCCTGTGACCGTCGTTCATTATTCAAAATCGAAGTGAGGTCATGATGTCGAGCGAACTGTTTATCGAGCTGCGATTCCCAGGCGGGCGCTATCACACCACGCCTTGGGACCGCCAAGTCAATGAAGGCGCCGTCGAATGGCCGCCTTCTCCCTGGCGCATCCTGCGCGCATTGATCGGTGTCTGGCACGCCAAAGAGAGCGAAAACGTCAGCGAGGCGGTTGTCAAAACCCTCGTCGCCCGCCTCTCTGAACTCGCCCCTTCCTGGCACCTGCCCAAGGCCGTGCAAGCCCACACGCGCCACTACATGCCCACGCGCGACACCACGACGAAAATCTTCGACAACTTCCTGGTCATCGATCGCGACACGCCGGCGATCGCCCATTGGCCTGGTCTTGTGCTCGAGGCCGAGCTCAGCACAGCCCTTGACCGCCTGCTCGCGGCCTTCAATTATCTGGGCCGCTCGGAGTCCTGGGCCGATTTGCGCCGCATTGAGCCACCGTCTGACTTTTTGCCCAACGCCGGCCCCACGGAGCGCATCGCCCCGGCTCAGGGCCAGGAGAACGTGCGCCAGCTCATGCCCTTGAACGCCCAGAGGCTCGTCGATTGGCGCGAGGGCTACCGCGAGGCGATGATCAGCCGCACCTTGAGCGCCGCCCAACGCAAGGCGCTCAAGAGCGGCAAAGATCCCGATAAAATCAAGCTCTCCAAGTCCGATCTGGAGAACATCGAAAAGTCCTTGCCCGCTACCCCTTACGACGTCTTGACCTGCGAGACCGACGCTTTGCAAAAGGCCGGCTGGAGCCAGCCGCCCGGCACCCACTGGGTCGACTACCTTGCCCCGCCGATCGTCGCCTGGCTCGCTCCCAAGTCGCCCGCGCGCCCCAACACCAGCCTCGCCACCGTCGCCCGCTTTGCCGTGGCCAGCCAGGTGCCCCCGCGCTTGACCACGACCATTCACCAGACCCACAAGCTCCACCAGAGCCTGGTCAAGTTCAGCAACAACCACGCGCTCTTCACCGGCTTCGACGCCAATGGCGCGCGCCAGCAAGGCCATCAGCACGCTTATCTCTTTGCCGAGGCCAACGACGGCCGCACCGACCGCATCACCCACCTCAACGTCTGGATTCCCGGCGGCATCACCGACGACATCCAACGCGAAGCCCTCGATCGCGTCCAGCACCTCTGGGGCAAGGACGGCCACGACCTCCAGCTCGTCTTGCTCGGCGTCGGCACACCCCAGGATTTTGCCGGCCACAACACCCGTGCCGGCCAGTGTCCTCTCATGGAAGAGTCCACCACCTGGCGCTCGCTCACCCCTTTTGTCAGCACCCGCCATCCCAAGCAGCGCAAAAACGGCGAATTCAAGCGCGACGAACAAGGCCTCATCATCGACGGCCCCGAGCGCGACCTCATGCGCCTGCTCAACGAGCAGGGCTTGCCCGAGATCGTCGCCATCGAAGCCTTCGACCAGGCCGAGATCGCCGGCCGCAAGCTGCGCTGGCTCGAGTTCGACACCCAGCGCACCAAAGGCGGCGGCGCCCGCGGCCCCTCCCACGGAACCGGCTTCCAGATCACCTTCGCCGAAAAGGTGCGCGGCCCCATCGCCGCCGGCTACGCCGCCCACTTCGGAATGGGACTCTTTACTCCCATCGACCCCTTCGCCAATCGGAGCACGCCATGAGTCAAAGAGACACGATCACCGCCACTTACCGCGTCCGTGCATTTTAAGGAGTGCAGATGACGTCAATCCCAGTCCAACTCCTTTGCATCGCTGGAACTTCTCCAGCAGTCGTGACCGAAACCGTCTACGTGCTCGCCGTTCGCGGCGAAGGTGACGTCGGGCCCCAAACCATTGAACATGTACATATAATCACGACCACCGGGGGGCGAACGAGCCTGGAAGCTGTCGACCTTATCCGATGTTTTCGATCGATGGCTCGGGACTATCCCGATGCCGCCGCCCGGATTCCGGTTCGCGACGACCAGATCGTTATCGAGGTCCCGAACGACACCTGTGGGGTAGAGCTCAACGATGTACGCGACGCCTGCCAGAGCGCGGTGATGGCCGATGCGATCGTTGATGCGGTGCGTCGACTGACAGCGAACGATGATCGCCAACTCCACGCCTCGCTCGCCGGGGGCCGCAAAACGATGGGACATTTTCTGGGTAGTGCCATGATGCTCTTCGCCCGGCCTATGGACATGCTCTCCCACATACTCGCTGGAGCGAACGCCGAGGCTTGCCGACAGTTCTTTTACCCGCCCTCGGTGCCGACAATGATGGAGGCCTCAGGCGGCGTCCAATTCGACGCCAGCCTCGAGAGCGTCGAGCTTTATTCCGTGCCTCTCCTCCGACTTCGGGATCACGTGGTCAATGCTACACGTGGTCAGGCAAAAGTGCGTCTCCCTGGGTCGTATGCCGAGCTTGTCGATGTTGCGCAGCAGGTGCTCACCGGCTCGATTCGGGTGAGCGTGGATATCGATACCGCGACAATCCGGATCAATGACCAAAAACTACGCTTGCAACCAGGCGAGGCCGCCATACTGAGCTGTCTCCTCGTCGAGCACGCGCAAGGGCGAACCCCGGTGCCCGCGACCGATATGCTTTATCGAAATGTGGGTGTCGGCCCGGCGCTCTACGGCTTGCATCGCAACGCGCAGGTCACGGACGAGCAAAGTAAAGACCCGTTTTTTTACGATGAGTTACCGGACAATCTTCCCAGCGCGGCCCGAAAAAAAGACGAAAAGAGAGTGCTCATAGACAACCTCGCGCCTCAAATCAGTACCATTCGAAAAGTATTGAAGGCACAGCTTGTCAGCCACGTCGCCACACTTCTGACCCCGAATAACGTCGGGCCTAAAGGGCATAGGGCCTATACCGTCGAACTCGATCCAACGGCGATTGAGGTAATCGAGGACTCCGCCTATCCCGAGCGCGTACCGGTCCCCGAGCAGGCGTGAATACGCTCATCGCAATTTGGCGCCGAGCTCGATGAGTACCACCTGGGAGCCCTCTTCCTGGCAATAGACGCGCCGGGCATCCCGGTCGGCCCATGCGTCGAATTCGTGGGTGGCCTGACCGTGTGGCCCGCCCTTGATCGCCTTGTAATCGAGACTCTTAAGTGGGTGCTGGCGCCCGCTTTCGAGGTAGACGGCGAGCTGGTCGATTCGAGTATTGAGGTTGTAGAGGCGATCGGGCGATAGGCCGTCGGCACTTTCGAGGAAGCGCCGACCAAAGGTAATCGCGGACGACGGCGGCTCCCAGACGCGCTCCTTGTACATCGTGTTGCGAACGCTCTCCCAGACCATCCGGCCCCAGGCCGAGAGTTCGACTTCGTCGGAGAGCCGATATAGGAGGGTCTCGGGCACGCCCTGACATTCGGTTGCTGCCAGGCTCTCGAGCGTCGCCAGGCGGCGAAAGACGGCGAAGTTGCGGCGCACGGCATCTTCAGGCCGAAGCTCGATTGGCAGGCGAGGAATTCGTAGCAGGCTGTCACCGGTCTCGAAGAGATATATGCTCTCGTCGGCATAAAAGGCAGCCAATGTTTGCAAGAATCCCTGGATGCTCTTGAAGCCACCGGTGAGGTTGAAGACGACTTCGTAACCAGCGTCGCGGTACCCAGGCAGGGTCTCGGCACACCACCTGGTCAGCTCCGTCAACGCACCCTGGAACTCCTCGAGCTCTAGCGTACGCAGCCCGCTGATTCGCTCGAAGGGGTGAACGTTCAAGCCCTGGGCATGGAGCCAGTCACCGACCATCGCGCATGTCGTCTGCCCTAGCCAGGTATCGGTGCCCAGGAGGCAGTGAATATCGGGTGTACCCGATGACGATCGAAGCTCGCCGCCGTACATGCAAACGATTGGGTTTATCTCAGCGCTCAGTCGAGCGGCTTGCAAGGCCGAGGCCTGCCCGAGCTCCAAGCGCCGCGCTGCGATGTGGTCTTCGATTCGCCCGCGAGCCACCTCGTCGACCTCCTCGCGATGCCGTTTGTTGGCATTCGCAAAGAGAAGTTCTCTTAATTCGCGCTCGACATAGTTGGTCAAAGTGCTCGTGCCACACGGTGAGAGCACGAACCGGGGACGTTGGGTGTACATCACTCCTCCAAGATGAGAGCGGACTGCCAGAATTCGATGCTTTGCAGCTACTCCGGTAGCGCACCGAAGTCAATCCAACGTTGGCGCCCGCTGACAAATGTTTCTCAGGCGCTACTGTTGGTCCCAGGTGATGCGAGAGGCGCCCTCGCCGCACCTGCTCAATCACAACTACAAGTCCACGCAAAGGAGCAACAAATGAACCCCATCGCCGCAATCATCATCGTCGCCAACGTCATCAAAGCCGTCGTAATCGTCGCCAAAATCATCGACACCATCGACGAAATCTAACTCGACCCCCAGGGGCAAAGGAGAAGCACCATGAATGCCGAAAACATTTTCACCATCGTCAACGCCATCGTCACCATCATCGAAACCGTAGTCGACGTCGTCGACGAATTCGAAGACTGAGCCCAGACACGGACTCAGCAAGGAGAAGAAAAATGGATGTCACTCAAGCCATCGATCGTATCGCAAGAAACGAAGCGATTGCCAATGCTGCCGGCAAAGGCTTTGACGCTGTTGTCGGCCATGTCCGCGATGGTGCCAAAGCCGAAGCCTTCGCTGTCGGCGTCATTACCGGCGCCGTCATCGCGATTGCCTGCGTCATCGTCGGCCGATTTATCAATCACCAACCAAACGGACACAACGTTCACGCCGCCGCAGGAGAATGAGATGAACCCAGCGAATGTGATTCGTGCCATCGTCACCACCATTCACATCATCCGCGTCGTCGCTCGCATCGCCGGGCGACGACGCGGATGATTGCAATGAAATTTCCGATGCCAATAACTCTCTTGACAGCGCGCGCGCACACGCGTTATCGACTAATGCACATTATGAATTGAAACGGGCGGGGAGCTTCCAGCCTTTTCGCAAGTAGGAGTTGAGATGCACAAGCGTCTGATGTTTTTCACCATTGGTATTGGTGCCACGGTCGAGGATTCGATCGCCCTCGCCATTCAAAATTATCGTCCCGACCACGTCGTTTTCTTTACGACGGATGGGTCTCGCGAAAAAGTTTTGCCACTGGTGTTGGCAAAGCTCGGCTGGTCACTCGACAGTCAGACGCTATTTACTGTGCCCACACCTGCCGAGTTTGAAGACTTCGACGACGTCGAGCTGTTGCACATTGTCTACCTTCGGGCGATGGGCCAGGCGTTCGTAGCCCACAATGCGTCGTCTGCCGATGCGGTCGTCGACTTTACCTCCGGCACCAAAGCCATGAGCGCCGCGCTCTTTAGCGCCGCCTATGAAGCCGGCGTCGAAATCATCAATTACGTGACCGGCGAACGCAGCCAGGGCCGAGTAATTTCCGGAACGGGTCGTATGGTGACGACACGTCCTCGCCGTTTGCGAGCACGTGACAGCCTGCGCGAGGGTCTGCGCCTGTTCAACACCGGCGATTACCTGGCCGCCTTGCACGCGGCAAACGAGCTCGCCAAGGTCGCCACACCCAATTTGCCGCATCAGGGCGAGACCCGCGCCTTGCTCCAGACGGCCTCCGCCGCTTTCCTCGCCTGGGATCGCTTTCAGATCGCCGAGGCACTCGAGCACCTTAACGCGCTGGGCACCGAGCACACCGAGCTCAGCGGAAAGGCGTTGATGGGAAAGAAGCCCCGTGAAGAGCGCAAGGCGCATCTATACAAAATTAAGAATTCGCCGCTGTGTCTGGAGCGTCTTGCCGAACTGGTCGCCAATGCCAAGCGGCGCGACAAGCATGGCAACTACGATGATGCCCTCGCCCGCCTCTACAGGGCGATTGAGTACATGGCGCAATTACGTCTTTTTGAGCAGTTCGGCCTTTCGACTGGAGAGTTTCCTGTCGATGAGCTGCCTGAGTCGATGAACAAGCACGTCGAATCCGGCCAACAACGCTGTCAGCTCGCGCTGCAAGATAGCTGGAAGGTGCTCGCACTCCGCGGCGATCTCTGCGGCCAAAAGTTCTATGAGCTTCAGGAGCGCATCAAACTACTCAAAGCCCTCAACGCCCGCAACAACTCGATCCTCGCTCACGGCTTTGAGCCGATCGATCCCGTTAATCTCGCTGTGCTACGCGAAGCCATCGAGGAGCTTGCGATCGTCGGTTGGGGAGAGGAGAGATGGCACGCTACCCTTGAGCTATGTCAGTTTCCGAAGTTCAAAATCGATCGGATGATGGAGTGAAGTCAATGAAGCAGATTAAGGCCGAGCATCGGCCAAAAGTTCGCGATCCCGGTGAGAGGAACGAACAATGACTACGAGTGACGAATTGATAATCGTGGATCGTCCAAGTGGCCAAAGTGACGAGGCTGCCCAGAGAAAGCCTATCGCGATTCCCCAATATGGCGCGTTGCCGGCTGCAAAAAATCGGCGTCTCCGAGCGCAAGGGTCTGAGCTGTGTTGCCTGTCCGTGGAATTGCAGGTCGTAACGCCTATTTTGGGAGGCGGCTTCCAAACACGCACCATCGACGATGTCGATTTCATCCGCACGGCGACCATACGTGGACACCTTCGCTTTTGGTGGCGAGCGCTCTTTGCGCACCAATATCCGACTGCCAAAAAACTATATGAACAAGAGAGCAAGCTTTGGGGTGAGGCGGCATCGGAAGATGGTGGCCGGTCAGCCGTTGAGTTGCAGGTCAAAATCATAAATACGCCAGCCGATGTAGACACCTCCGACATTAATCTTTCCCGCACAGATGGCGCGTATGCACTATGGCCAGCTCGGGGCGATGCCAAAGGTAACTCTCCTGCTCCTCGTCGCAAATCAGGTACTCGGTTCAAACTGACTGTCTTGGGGCCAGACAAGTCAGAGAGCGAACTACGTGACGTCATACGGGCGTGGATACTTTTTGGAGGCTATGGCAGCCGCACTCGCCGTGGATTAGGTAGTCTGATTGTAACGAATGATCGCGACTCTTGGTTGCCCCGAGCCGCGACGCGACAGGCCTTCGAAGAGCTCTTCGGTCGCGACATCTTTTCGGAGCACCTCGCTCCGCGATGCGATACACCGAGATTGGCTGGCGCTGTGCTCCACGTGGGCAATACGCAGGCTAGGAGCGCCCAGGATGCTTGGATTCAGGCCCTCGATTGGTTGAAAGACTTTCGGCAAGGGGCAATTGGAGATGAAGGGAAACGGGCACGCGAACCCCATCCCGGCGATCCTCAAAGGCCATCGGTCTCGAACTGGCCTGAACCCGATAAGGTTAGGCACCTCTCGACACCAAGTGGCGGCCTTAGGTGGGCCCATCAGCCTGACCGTCACAATGACGTCCCTGCTTGGCCGCGTGCCGGATTTGGCCTTCCAATAAGTGTCCAATTTCAACAACAAAGTCGGATTCCACGGGCTGGATGGATTAGAGGCGGCAGGGAAACTAGGAATCTGCGTTGGAATGAATTGCCTCCTGAACAAGACAATTTTGGAGTCGAACCGAACGAGTGCGAACTACTTTGGCGCATCGACGGCCGTCAGGTTGAGCGCCTCGCTAGCCCTCTAATTGTGAAAGCCATTCCCCTTGAAAATGGCAACTATGTCCCGTGTGCATTATGGCTCAACCGGGAGTATCCCAAAGGCGGTGAAGTCATTCTCCGCTCCAAGAAAGAAAAAATATCAATCACCGGGTCCGAAGCGCCCTTCGATCGCCTTGTAGCGGAAGGTGATGAGGCTCATTTCGATGCCCTTGTAAACAAGCCGACTCTTCGACAGGCCTTCTTCGACTGGCTGGCAGCAACCAAGAAGACGATCGAGGTGACACGATGACCAGTCATTTGTTGTTGATTACCCTGGGCCCCATCCAGGATTTCATTGCCCAGGCTCGTCGTACCCGGGATCTTTGGTATGGAAGCCACCTTCTCTCCGAGCTCGGGCGGTGCGCGGCGCGTGCCCTGGTCGATGGCAAAGGCCACCTTGTGTTTCCTGCTCTCGAAGCCGGTGACCCCGAGCTTCGCCGATGCCGAAAACCGCTTCGAGAAGAAACGAAGGCACCTCCACTCAGTATTGCAAACAAACTCCTCGCGGAGGTCCCTTCCGGCATTGATCCCGAGGTGCTCGCTCGTGATGTTCGAGAAGCCGTCCAAGCCTTTTGGCGCGATGATATCGGCGCAAACATCAAGAGGAAATGTGATGGGCTTTTGGCCAAGGGCATCGACGACACCTGGAGGGAGCAGCTGGATTCCTTCTTGGAGTTTACGGCGTCCTGGGCACCTCTCGATGACGGCCATTCTTCGTATTCAACGGCACGGACAAAGCTCGAGAAAGCCGTCGCCGGCCGCAAGAATCTACGCGACTTCGGACAGTGGACGCACTTGCGGGGCAATGTTCCCAAGTCGAGTCTTGATGGCGCACGCGAGACGGTTCTGCGTAGGGCAAACGCTCGTGAGCAATCGCTAACGCGCAGGTATCGCATCGACAGGAATGAACAACTCGATGCCATCGGTCTCATCAAACGTGCCGGCGGCGAACCCGAGCAATTCGTTCCGATCATCAACGTCGGGCTCGTGCCCTGGCTCGAGAGGGCAAAAAGCGAGTGTCCACGGCAATTCGAGAAACTCCTGAAGGCTTGTGAGCAACTTGGCCTCTCACAAGTCAGGCGATCCGATCTGCCATGCGCAGCTTTGTTTCCGTTCAATGCGAGCATCGTGTTACGGAGCCGATGGGCCTCCGTCTTCGACGAGGAAGGTCTCGATGAAAACCCAGATGAATGGGGAAGGCAACATGTCGGCCCGCTCCTAAAGCAACTTGGGGAACCCAGCTCTTATGTCGTTTGTCTGGTCGCCGATGGCGACGGAATGGGACATGCCATCGATAGTCTTAAGTCAGCTTCGGAACATCGTGAGTTGTCCAGACGGCTGGCAAAGTTTGCAAGCGACGCTCGAACAATCGTGGAACACGAGCATATGGGCTCGTTGGTCTATGCAGGCGGTGACGATGTGCTTGCTTTCTTGCCACTTTCTCACGCCCTGGCTTGTGCCGACGCGTTGCGCAAGAACTTTGCAGGTCACATGCAAGGCCCCACGCTTTCGGTCGGCATTGGCGTCGGACATGTGATGGAAGCGATGGGTGATCTTCTAGATATCGGGCGGGCCGCTGAAAGATTGGCCAAGGGAAAAGATCTGCCCATCGAAATGCGTCGCAATGCCCTCGGCGTGATCTTCGACAAGCGCTCCGGCGGGCAAAGCACGTGGCGAGCGCGCTGGGAGCAATGGAACGGTGATCCCACAGGTCGTCTTTTGGAGGACGTGCAACTTCTAAGTCACCGCTTGTCCTCACGCAAGGTCTACGACATCGACCGCCTGCTCCGGTCAATGCCGTCACCCAAAAACGTTGGTAGCGACCTGCGCTGGCATCAGGTCCTCGAATTCGAAATTCGAAACGCACTGGCTCGCAATTACGGTGGAGACGGTGGTTTGACGCCAGACCAGGTGAATCTGCCTCTGCCGATGAAGTACGAGGATCTTCATCGCGAAGCGTCATCGTGGATAGCTCGCATGAAAATCGCGCGAATGCTGGGCGATGGGAATGGTCAAACGTCCCAATATGGCCTGGAGGTGCACTCATGAATGATCGAATTTCTCTTGCATTCGTTCCACGCGACGGCTTCTTTTGCAAAGACGGACGAGGCTGGCATACCAGCGCGTCGGGACGAGGACATGCGCTAGACTGGCCTTGGCCGTCGACCCTCCTGGGAGCGCTTCGCACGGCCTGGGGCCGCGATGAGGAATCGCATAGTGGGCAAGCTTTCAGCAAAGACGACTGGCGCGAGAAGACTTGTGACGTTCGTCTTAAACGAACCCTCGCGTTGCGACGCCCTGTCGGCGTGAGTTGGAGCCCTTTACATCGAATCTGGCCGGTGCCAGCAGATGCTCTCTGGCTTGAAGCTCGAGAAGACGTTTATCGACTGGATCCCCGGCCGGCAACGTTGCCGACCTTGGGTCGCGACGAGGACGTAGCACGTGAGGCCTTGTGGCTGCCGGTCGTCGAACATGAAGGTAAACCCAGCACATCTGCGCGATGGTGGGATGATCGTGATCTGCGCGACTGGCTCGTCGGAAAGCCCGTCAAGATCAAGGACGAAGGACGCGCGGTGAAGCTGAGCCGGCGAGGGCAAACGCGAATCAAATTGGATGCTGCGACCCACACAGCGGACGAGGGTAATCTCTTTTCCTATGAAGTCCTTGAGACTCTCGAGTGTCAAGAAGGCACCAACGCTTCGCTTGAATGGGGCATCGCGCTCGACGCCACGCTGCCTTCCGTATCTGATATGAACATCGCGACGTTGGGATCCGACAGCAGGCTTGCTCACATCGAGTCACTCAACGAGCAAGTCTTCGAGTTTCCTGCCGAGCTGGGTGCGGCATTTCGAGCCGGGTCATCGGGCTTACGAGTGATCACGATTACCCCGACGATCTTTCAGAACGGCTGGCTCCCGGACGGCTTCACGGCTGATAACGACCTGTTTCGAGGCCGCCTCCCCCATGTTGACTTTGACCTTATCCTTCGCGCCGCAATTGTACCTCGCCCTCTTCACGTATCGGGCTGGGACATCGTCGCGGGTAAACCAAAGCCCGTCGTTCGCGCAGTTCCTGCCGGGGCGGTGTACTACTTCGAACGGGTCGATGGCGCGTCTTTCGACGAATCCTCGGCAAAATCTCTCTGGCTCGCTACTCTCGGCACACGCGCTGACGAGGGTTTCGGCTGTATCGTACCAGGTATTTGGAATTCGACACGGAGCTCGCTATGAACACAAGACCCTTTCTTTTGCACGCTCTTTCACCACTGCACGCAGGGACCGGCCACTCCGCTGGCATCATCGACTTGCCTACCGCTCGAATGAAGGGAACGGGAATTCCATTTCTGCCAGGATCCTCGATCAAGGGCGTTCTTCGTGATTCGTGTCAAGGTGGAGGCGATCGCGTCGAAGCAGCATTCGGCCCCAGCGACGATTCCGGCCTGCACGCTGGTGCGCTCGTCGTCGGGGATGCTCGCCTGGTCGCGCTCCCCGTGCGAACTTTTAAAGGCGCCTTTGCCTGGGTCAGCTCGCCGCTTTTGCTCGCCTTAACCAAGAGAGATCTCGGAGCTGAACACAAGCTTGAGATACCTTCGCTTTCGGAACGGGGTGCTCTGGTGACGAAAAGCACGTTGAATACCTGCGTTCAAGGCGGTCGACTCTATCTCGAAGACCTCGACTTGGTCGCCAGCACCGATCCACGGGTCGATGTCTGGGCTGAGTTTCTTGCCAAACTGGTCTCGCCAGAAAGCGACGTTTTTTCCAAACGTTTTGCTATCATCGACGACGACACGATGACTTTTCTTTGCGAAACGGCCACCCAGGTCGATGCCCGTGTTGCCATTGACCGCGAAACCGGAACGGCGAGAGCTGGTGCGCTTTGGCTCGAAGAGAGCCTGCCTCCAGAAACGATCTTGATTGGCCTTATGGGAGCAGACCGTAGTCGACGGGAAGGCGTGCCGATGGAGCCTACTGAAGTCCTCGACTTCGTTCTCGAACAAGAGGAAGTCCTTCAGTTCGGTGGAAAGGCCACCATCGGACGAGGACGCTGCCGTATTCTACCAATTCGTTCCGCCGACAAGGGAGGCCCTCGTGCACAACGCTAAAAACTTCACGCGCGATCAACAGCGGGCCGTTCGAGCCTATGAGTTGGTAGGAGATGTTTCCGACCGCAAGGGTTACGCAGTTGTCGTAAACGATGTCGGCGCACATATCTTGCGGAGCGGGCTCGCCGCTGCCCTTGCTTCGCTGGAACGTAATGACGGTAAAAGCCTGCTCGGCCACCTTGCTAAGTTCGATGTGCCAGGGCTTGAAAATGCGACCGGCGACAACTTATCGAAACGTGTCAGGGAGCTGGAACTGGACGAATACATCTTCGCGACTCGAGAGTTCCTGCTCATCGCGACCTGGCTAAAACGGGCATCTCAGGCAACCAAGGATAGCTGATCATGAGAAATATCCTCCGAAGATTGGGAGTGCCCTCTCATCTGGCTTTGGCCAATAACGCCTGGGCGCCAACGGGTGATGATGGCAAGCTCAATGACGACGACCGAAATTATCGGCTCGAAGCTTGCGCTGATTTGATGGTTGATGGTGATTACGAACATCACTTCAATCTTTGGAAGTCTTGTCTGCGACCGGACGACCTGTATGCGGAATTTACGCTTCAAAGTCGTCTGCTCATCGGCCACGGAAATCCGAGCGCCTTTGACATCGGGCTAAGCGTTCACCACACGTGGGGAGCACCCATCATTTCGGGCTCGTCTCTCAAAGGATTACTCTCGAGTTATGTGGATATCGTTTATGGTCCTGACGACCATGAGCTTGCGCCCTGGGAACAACCCGAGGATGAACGCTCGCGGATCCCGTTCACCGGATTGACGTGGAGGAATGGACGTATTCAGCGAGGGCCTGGTGAAGTCCACCGTATCCTCTTTGGAGCGCCTGATGCTGACGATGACGCTGAATCTTTGCGCCAGGGATTTGCTGCCGGGGCCGCCCGTGGCCAGGTGATTTTTCATGACGCCCTTTATGTGCCGGGAAGCGCTGACCAGGACAAACCTTTTGCGCGAGATGTCCTCACCGTCCATCAATCCGAATACTACCGATCTGGAATGCGCAATTCCGGCGAGGTTTCCTGGCCCAACGATTACGACTCCCCCAAGCCAGTGGGCTTCATCTCCATTCGTCCCAAGACCAAGTTTCTTCTCGCACTCAGTGGTCCAAGCGATGCCGTAGCCTTGGCGTCTGAGCTCTTGGCTGTTGCCCTCGCGAATTGGGGCATCGGAGCGAAGACCTCTGCCGGCTATGGCATTGGCCAGGTGAGTACTACTTGGCGACATCCCGATACGCCTCCGAACCCAATCATTTCTGATTTTGTCACGTGGCTAAAGAACAACCCGAGTGAGACTCAGCGGGAGTTGCTTTCTGAAATTCGACAAACCTGGCTAAGCCAATTGAACAATCTTGAGCCTGCGCAATTCGAACTTGCGGCCGGCTCAATTCGCCGTCAGGTCAATTCTCGGAAGTTAATCGAGTCGCGCGACGCCTTGATTGCGGAAATGGCTCCTCTAATCGTGTGAGTCAGCCCACAGATGAATCTTTGACATGTGAATAGGATTTAGGGGCCGGGGCCTTGTCCTGCGCCCGACGTTGTTTTTCTCAACATCGATTTTTCAATTTGGGGGACCCATGAGCACACCACAAGAAAGCTATATCGCCGCGCGCGGCGTCAACGCCTGCGTCTTTTGCCCGCGCCTGTTCTGGCTCGAATACGTCGCCGGCGAGTTCGCCGACAACGAGCACACCATCGAGGGGCGCCACGTCCACCGCCAAGTTGACAAACCCGGCGGCGCGATGCCCGCGCCCGAGGCAGAATCCGCCAGCACCCAGCAAAGCCCCGACCACAACCAGCCCGACTGGCAGACGCGCTCACTCTGGCTCTCCGACCCGGCGCTCGGCGTCTCCGCCCAGCTCGACGTCGTCGAACACCAGCAAGACAACACCGTCATGCCCGTCGACACCAAGAAGGGAAAACCCGACGCCAAGGGCGAACTCTGGCCCGCCGATCGCGTCCAGCTCACCCTGCAAGCCTTGCTGCTGCGCGCCCACGGCTACCAGGTCACATCGGTCGCCGCCTGGTACTTCGGCGCCAGAAAACGCGTGCACCTCGAGCTCGAAGAGCATCACATCGACGAGGCCCTCGACGCCGTCAGCCTCGCTCAATCTTGGAT
Source organism: Lujinxingiaceae bacterium (assembly GCA_013697635.1). Lineage (GTDB taxonomy): Bacteria > Myxococcota_A > Bradymonadia > Bradymonadales > Bradymonadaceae > JACCWM01. Next base: position 17,922 of record JACCWM010000016.1, read on the forward strand.
TGCCAGCCCCGTGCCACCCGCGCCGCTCGTTGACTCTCCCAAATGCCCGGGCTGCTCGCTGCACGCGATCTGTCTGCCCGACGAGGTCAACGCCCTGCGCGCCGACCACCTCGCCAAAACGCCCACCGGCGAGGAGGACGGCATGCGACGTATTCAAACGCCGCGCGACGACGCCTTGCCCGTCTACGTACAGGAACACGGCGCCCGCGTCGGCCTCTCCGGCCAATGCCTCAAGATCACGCCGCGCGTCGGCAGTGAACTCGGCGTCCAGGAGGTGGGCTTTGGCCAGATCAGCCAGCTCAACCTGATGGGCGCCGTCCAGATCACCACCCAGGCCCTCCAAGCCTGCTTGCGAAACGACATCGCCGTGAGCTTCTTCTCGGCAGGCGGCTGGTACTACGGCCGGGCCAGCGGCACCGAGAGCCGCCAGGTGCACGTGCGCATCGCCCAGTTTGCCGCCTACGGCAACGCGGCCGCCCTGGCGATCGCGCGGGTCTTGATCGCCGACAAGATCGCCAACCAACGTGTGCTCCTGCGCCGAAACGCCGAGCAAGCGGACGCCGCCTACCTCGACCACGAGCTCGGTGAGCTCGACACGGCCCGAAAGCAAGCCGAGCGGGCCGACAACGCCCCCAGCCTGCTCGGCATCGAGGGCAGCGCCGCCCGCCGCTACTGGCAGATCTACAGTGAGATGCTCGCCCGCGACGAAGCCGCCTTCGCCATGGACGGGCGCACACGCCGCCCGCCCCAGGACCCGACCAACGCCTTGCTCTCCTTTGGCTACGCGCTGCTCGCCAAGGACTGCACCCTGGCGGTGGCGGCCTGCGGCCTCGACCCCTATCTGGGCATGTTTCACACCGCCCACCACGGCCGCCCATCGATGGCCCTCGATCTCATGGAGCCTTTTCGCCCCTTGATCATCGACTCGATCGTCTTGCAGATGGTGCGCCGCCGCGAGGTCAAGCCCGAGGATTTCGTCACCAGCGGCCAAGCCGTCGCCATGAAGGAGCGCGCCCGCAAAAAGCTCTTGCAAGCCTACGAGCGCCGCATGGACGAGCTCGTCACCCACCCGACCTTTGGTTACCGCATCTCCTATCGCCGCGTGCTCTACGTGCAGGCTCGGCTTTTGGCCCGCACCCTGAGCACCGAAATCGACCAGATGCCTTCCTTTCGAACCCGCTGATCGCCCACACCCAGGAGATGCCCGCTATGAACGTCTACATCGTCACCTACGACATCTGCGACGCCAAGCGCCTGCGCCGAGTTTTTCAATACCTGCGCCGCTGGGGCGACCACCTGCAATACTCCGTCTTTCGCTGCGAACTCAGCCGCCGCGACCTCGCCCAACTCGGCGCCGGCCTCCACGAGATCATCCACCACAGCGAGGACCAGATCCTCTTCTTCGATCTCGGCCCCCACGACGGCCGCGCCCGCCAGGCCGTCGACGCTCTCGGCCTCCCCTACACCCACCCCGAACGCCACGCCTTCGTCTTTTAACCACCCAGAATTTAACCCAGAAAGAACCACCAAACCCATCGACACAGCCCCACCATCCATGCTACAAACACCCATCACGTTGACGCTCCACACCATGCGCGAGCATCAACGTGCCCTCCAAAGCCCTGGAGTCGCTCGCAATCCGAAAAAAACCACCTTAACAGCAACTTAGCCCCCACCATCAACCATGACCCACCCCCAAAACCCCCACCCAAAGCCCCCCGAAAACGCGACGCTCGCAAACGCCCCCGTAAACCCGCACAAAAACAACCGTTTTTGCCCGGGCGCCTTCCGCCTCTGAAGAGAGGCGGCCCCATTGAAGCAACCTGCATATTTCATGTTTCCTCCTTGTGTTGCGTCCCTTCCGCCTCTGAAGAGAGGCGGCCCCATTGAAGCTACTGGTAGCAGCGCACGCGCTCCTGGTAGATCGCCCTTCCGCCTCTGAAGAGAGGCGGCCCCATTGAAGCTTCTTCGTTCCGGGCAATTTGCTCGCGGTAGATGTTCCTTCCGCCTCTGAAG
>JACCWM010000171.1 GCA_013697635.1 Lujinxingiaceae bacterium
GTGTAGATCTCCTCGGCGAGCAGATCCGTAAAGAGCTCACGGTCCGCGCCGCGAACGAGGTAGGCCTCCAGGCCTTTTCGTTTGGCCTCGAGCAAGATGTGGGCCTGGTCGGGATCGCTGATCATGATGACCGGGCAAGCCGGTCGGGACTGGCGCACTTGCTCGAGAACCTCCAGCCCGTAAGGCGTAATATCGATGAGGATCAGGCTGTAGATCTCGTCCTCCTCGATCGCCGCCGCAAATTCGTCGGGGTCCTCGATATGTACGGGCGACGCCGGAAGGTCTTCCGTAAACATCGTCCGAGAGAAGATGTCCCCCTCCTCCGGGACATGGCCAAGGATCAGGACCTTGAGTTTCGGCATACCCATGAACGCCTCGCTTTCACACCATCGGCTTACACACCATCAAAAGACATCATCACAGCCCTCATTGGACCGTAATGGGTGTTTTCAAAAGGTAAGACGCTGAGTCGAGTTTGCAAGAAGCCCATGGTGCCAACCCGGGAGCACAGCAGGGCCGACGCCTGTGGCGCCAAAAGCCGTCCCCTCAAGGGACCCGACTATGCCGATTGAAATGCCGTCCAGATGCTGGCGCAAGCCGTTGGTTTTTGAAGCGAATTCCACGTTGCCGGCCAACCCAGGGGCCGGTCTTTCAGATGGCATGCTTTGTTCGTTGGAGGCGATCGGCTGCAAAAAAGAAAGGGAGCGTATCAGCGGGCTAAAGTCAGTTGAGCAGCGCGTGAACGATTATGATATTTCTGAGAATAGCAACTTGAGACGGCACGCAAGTGCCTAGGTTCTAGAGTCATCAGTCCGCATTAAAGTGCAATTGCAGGTCGGTGATCGAGAGCGAGCGCCGAGCGTCTGCTGACCTCGCATCGCGCCCTTTTTGGGGGGGCGCTGGAGGCACACTTGCAACTCGTCCTGACTCAAACCCATGTCCTCGATCGCACGTACTTTGGGGGCAAGACGTTTTTCCCTGCTCGACAAGGAGAAAGCATGGAGAGCGAATTTGGCCTCATTTTACGCAAAATGATCCGAGGAACACTCAACTTAGGTGCCGTCAAGGCATTTGGCCTGCTGGCGCTATGCGCGGCGGTCGCCGCGGGCTGCGCGGGTGGCGCCGATGAGAGCGCGAACAAGAGAGGCGGGAAAAAGCCGTCGGTCAGTGCGCCCGTCGAGCCGCCGCCCGGGCCGACGGCCTCCTGCGCGCGCACGATCGAGGCCGATGTGGTCGCCCTCGATCAGCTCTATGTCTACAACCGCTATGGCAGCTACAACCCCTTTGGCATGATGTATGCGCTGCGCCATGACGTCGTGGCGCTCGAGGGGCCGACGCCCGGCCCGGGCAACGCGCGTCTTCGCGATGGTAAGCGTCCGCGTCCGCTGGTCTTGCGCGCCAACGAGGGCGACTGCCTCAAGATTCGCTTCGAGAACTGGCTCTCGCCCACGCCCCGACGGGCGGCGGCCGAGGGCAACCCGGCCTTTCGGGTGGCGCGTGGCCTCGACGACGCGCATGGTGGCCACGGCGGCCACGGCGCACAGTCCGACACGCCGGTCACGCGCGAGGCCTCGATCCACGTCAACGGTCTGCAATACCTGAACATGGGCGCGGACGGCGCCCATGTGGGCCGCAATGAATCGAGCCTGGTCGCGCCCGGCGAGCAGGCCAGCTATATGCTCTATGCCGAGAAAGAAGGCACATTCTTGATGTACAGCATGGGGGCGCTCACCGGCGGTCAGGGCCTGGGCACGACCACCTCGCTGGGATTGTTCGGCGCGGTGACCGTTCAGCCCAAAGGCTCGCGCTGGTACCGCTCCCAGGTCACCCATGCGCAGTTGCAGGCGGCGATCAAGCGCGATGCCCAGGGCCAAAAGATCGAGAACCCCGACGGCACGCCCCAGATCGACTACGAGGTCGAGGTCGACGGCCAGCCCGTGCTGGCCATGCTCGATGGCAACAATCGCCTCGTGCACTCCGATCTGACGGCGATCATCGCCGGCTATACGCCGCGCCAAGCCATACCCACCGATCACGACGACGGGGCCTTTCGCGAGTTCACGATCATCTTTCACGACGAGGTCAAGGCCGTGCAGGCCTTCGCCGAGCTTGACGATCACGAGAGCTTCAAGGGCATTGCCGATCACGGCGGCATCAACTACGGCATCGCCGGGGCGGGCGCGATGATTCTTGCCAACCGCGCGAAAGTCGGTCCGAACAAAGATTGCCCCAACTGCAAGTTCGAGGAGTTTTTCATGGCCTCGTGGCCCAACGGCGACCCGGCGCTCAACGTGGTCAAGGACGGCGAAGGCAACGCCGTCGAGGCCCTGTGGCCCGACGATCCCTCCAATGTCTACCGCAGCTATCTGCGCGATCCGGTGCGCTTTCGCAACCTGCACGCCGGCCCGCGCGAGACCCACGTCTTTCACCTGCACGGCCAGCAGTGGCTGCGCACGCCGGGCAATCCCAGGTCGGCCTACACCGACTCGCAGACGATCGGCCCCGGCGAGGCCTACACCTACGAGATCGCCTACGGTGGCTCGGGTAACCGCAATCTCTCGCCAGGCGACTCGATCTTCCACTGCCATCTCTACCCGCACTTTGCCGGCGGCATGTGGTCGCTCTGGCGTCACCACGACGTCTTCGAGGACGGCTCGCCGGTGCGCAATCTGCCCGACGCCGAGATCGCGCAGGGTACGCCCAATCCGGCGCTGGTGCCCCTGCCCACGCGCGGCATGGCGCCCCTGCCGACCTACGAGCCGACCACGCTCACCGTCGCCGATCAGAGCCTCACGCGCCCTGCGATGCCCGGCTACCCGTTCTACATCGCGGGCATCGCCGGCCGGCGCGCCCCCCTGCCGCCCCTCGATCTGGTCGTGAACGGCGGCATGGGTCGCCACGTGGTCACCAGCGCCCCGGCCGACGGCATCCTCTATGGTGAGCGCGGCCAGTTCGACGTGATGATGCACAAGCTCAACATCAAGCTCTTGCCCGAGCAAGGAACGCCCGTTGAGCAGGACGCGATGGCCTACCACGAGGGCGCCTTTCCCGGCGCCACAGCGGCGACGACACCCTACGGTTTTCCGGCCAGGGCCTATGAGGCCTACCGGCCCGATGGCGCCCCGGAGCGCTGGTTCGTCAACGGACAGCCCCGTCGCATGGGCGCGCCCTTTGCCAACCCCTGTCCGCCGGGAACGCCGGTGCGCACCTACCACGTGGCTCACGTTGAGACCACGATCGTGGCCAACAACGCCGGTTGGCACGACCCCCAGGGGCGCATCTACGTGCTGGAGAAAGACATCGCCGCCACGCTCGACGGCAGTCGGCGCCCTGAGCCCCTGGTGATGCGCGCAAACTCCGGTGAGTGCATCGAGCTTCAGCTCACCAATTTGATGCCCGATGCGCTGGTCGAGGACGACTTCCAGCTGTTTACGCCCTCGGATATGGCCGGCCTGCATCCCCACCTGGTGAAGTTCGACATGGGTTCGGATGGCGGCATGAACGGCTTCAACTACGAGGACGGCGTGCATTCCCCGCACGAGGTTCACATGATGATCGAGGCGATCAACCGTATGGGCGGCGCTTTTGTCGCCGACGGTACCCTGGCCGAGGGCGGTGAGCGTGTGCAACTGCAGGCCGCCCATCACCCGCGCATCCACCACCCGCTGGCTCACGGCGCTCAGACCACCCAGCAGGTCTTGTGGGCCGATCCGCTGCTCGACGCGCAGGGCCAAGATCGCACGCTGGGCATGGCGTTTTTCCACGACCACATGTCGGCGGCGAGCTGGCAGCAGCATGGCATGTATGGCGCCTTTATCATCGAGCCGGCCGGCTCGACCTGGCGTGACCCCGAGAGCGGCGTGCGCTTTGGCACGCGCTCCGACGGTGGGCCGACCAGCTACCGCGCGGACATCCTCACGGCCAAGCCTGCCGACAGCTTTCGCGAGTTTGCCTTGATGTTCGCCGACTTTGGCCTGCTCTACGATGCCGACGGCAAGCCGATCAACCCGCCCACGCAAAAGGAGCTCGATTTGCCCTTTGTGGTCGGACACCGCGACGAGCGCGCCCCCGAGGCGATCTCGGCGAGCGATCCCGGCACGATGCTGATCAACTACCGCAACGAGCCGATACCGCTGCGCATCGGCGAGCTCGGCGCTGATCGATTCGTGCAAAAGCCCGGCGCGGCCGGCGACATGTCCAACGCCTTTCGCTCGGATCTGCACGGCGATCCGGCCACCCCGCTGCTTCGTGGCTACCGCGGCGACAAGATCGTGATGCGTCTGCTCCAGGGCGCCCACGAGGAGCAGCATATCTTTGGCATCAGCGGCCACCGCTGGCTACGCGAGCCCTCCGATCCGGACAGCGGCTACGTGGCGGCCGCCCAGATCGGCCTCTCGGAGAACTTCACCATTGATCTGAGCCAGCTCGATGACACGACCGGTGCGATGGCCGATTACATGTATTCCAGCCTGGCCACGGACGATTTGTGGAACGGCATGTGGGGCATCATGCGTTCCTACAACGTGCTCCAGCCCGATCTGCTGGCGCTTCCCAACAACGCTCGGCCCCATCAGGGCCCGCGCACGGTCTCGGCCTGCCCGCCCGGGGCCCCGCTTCGCCATTTCACGGTGCACGCGATCACGGCCCGGGGCAACCTGCCGGGCGACCGTCTCGTCTACCACGACGGCCTCTACGATCCCGACGCGATCCTCTTCGTCGAGGGCTCGCGCTTAGCCGATCTGCGCGCTGGGCTTCGCGATCCCGAGCCCCTGATCCTGCGTGCCGCCGCGGGCGACTGCATCCAGATCCGGCTGCAAAACGAGCTGCCCGAAGAGATGCCCTCCTCGCTGCACTTCAACTTCAATCCGCCGATCGTCAAGCACTTCAACACCAACCAAGTGCGCACCTCCAACCACGTCTCGCTGCAGCCCCAACTGCTCTCGTACAACCCGCAGCAAGGTGACGGTGCAAACATCGGCTTCAACAAGCTTCAGAGCGTGCCCCCTGGCGAGAGCAGCGTCTTTCGCTGGTATGCCGGTGTCTGGCGGCGTCAGGGCAATCAGCTGATCACCACCCCGGTCGAGTTTGGCGCGATCAACCTGCGCAGCATGGCCGATGTGGTCAACCACGCCGCCCACGGGGCGATCGGCGCGCTGATCGTCGAGCCGGCCGCAGCCAGCTGGGTCAGCGATCCGGGCAGCGATGCACAGGCGACCGTCATCTACACCGACACCACCGGCGTGCGTCGCAGCTTTCGTGAGTTCGTCATGGTGGTGCAAGACGAGATCGCCCTGCACTCGGACAATTCCCTGTTTGCCGGAGGCGATCCGCTCCAGCCCACGGCGCTGCGCAACTTGACCGAGGTCGACGACAGCGAAGAGTCCGGCCACAAGGGCTTCAATTATCGCAGCGAGCCGCTGTGGGCTCGCCTGCAGATGCCGCCGGAGGCCGACGAGGACGATCTCAACGAGACCGAGCAGGCCGACCTGCTCAGCTCGGCCGCCGGCGAGCCGCAGACACCGGTCTTTAGGGCCCGCGCCGGCGAGTCGATGCGCCTGCGGGTGCTCCTACCCTCCGGGCATGCGCGCCAGCATGCCCTCACCCTGCACGGTGCCCTGTGGCCGGTGAACAGCTTCCAGAGCGGCACGAATTCAACGGTGATCGGGCCCAACGAGCAGACCTTCTATGCGGGCAATCTGGGCGGGTTGGCCGCCGGCTCGGCCTGGAACATCGTGCCTTTGAACGGCGCCGGGGGCGCCTTCCAGGTGCCCGGCGACTACCTGCTGCGCGGCCAGTCCAGCATTCACTTCTACGGCGGCATCTGGGGGATTGTGCGCGTCAGCCCCAACGAGGAGGCCGCGCCATGAAGCAGCGCCTACTCAGTGCGACCGCGCTTTTGCTCGTGACGGCCGGCGCAGCGGTGATTTTGAGTCGCGCTGCATCGGCGCCCACACCGGCCACATCGCCGCCGCCGCCCGTGTCCAAAGCGAGCGCTCAGAAGATGAGCGCGGCGGGGTCGTTGCACTGGCCCGCCGCGCTTTCGCCCCGCGTGAACAACGCCGCGCTGGCCGCAAGCCCGCATGGCGTCTTGGAGCGCATCGAGCACGAAGGACTCGCGATCGCGGCGTCGCTCGAGCCGGCAGCGAGCGGGGCGACGGCGCGCCTGGAGATCACGGATTCTATCACCGGCGCCGGCATCGACGGGCTGCGTCCCCAGGCCTGGCTGACCACCCGCAAGGGCGACGCGATGCTCGGCGCGCAGCAGTGCCATGCGCAGACCGCCGAGTTCTTGAGGGGCTCATTGATGGCTGTGGGCCACGTCACGCTGAACAGCTTTCGTATCCTGCTGCTCAATGACGACGACACGATCACCTTGCTCAATCCCCAGATCGCCATCCAGCGCAGCCGGCTCGAGGCGATCTTGCGCCTGCCCGGCAAAGCGGCCGATTGGGCGCTGAACCCGAGCGGGCACACGCTCTATGTCTCGGTCCCCGAGGCGAAGAAGTTGCTCGTCATCGACAGCGACGGCCTCGTGCTGCGCGCCGAGATCGAGCTGCCTCTGGCACCCGAGGCGCTGGCTGTCTCGCCCGATGGCCGCCAGCTCTGGGTCGGCGCGCGCGGCCAGGCCGTCTACCTGATCGATACCCTGGCGCACCGTTTGGTGCACACCCTCGCTGTGGGCGGCGGCCCTCACGCTCTTGCCTTTGGCGAGGACGAGCGCCGGCTCTGGATCGCCAGCAACAGCGGCGCACTGTTAGCCGTCGACACCGCTTCGCTCGAGGTGGTCGGCCAACTCGCGCTGGGCGCTGGCATGAGCGCTCTGAGCGTGGCCGCCGGCAAGCTGCTCGTGGCCAGACAGAAGGCCGGCGAGCTCATCGTCGTCGATCCGGCGGCCCGCTCAATGCGCCGCCTGGCCCTGGGAGCAAGCGTCGACCATCTGGCGCTCGCGCCCTCCGGGCGCTGGGCGTTTGCGCTGGCCACCCAGGCCGGCCGCGCCCAGATCATCGATCTGGAGCGGGTGCGCCTGCACGGCACGCTCGATGGCCTCGAGCGTCCCGCCTCGATGCGCTTTAGCGAGGATTTTGTCTACTTCGCCAGCGCGGACCGCGAGCAGCTTGCCATGGTCGAGCTCTCAGCGCTCGAGCGCACTGCCCCCGCGCTTCGCCGCTTCAGCACCAATGGCCTCGAGCGTGCACAGCTCACCGGACACGCCGCCCCAATGGCCACCAGCCGGCGCGGCGACGAGCTCTACGTGGCCTCCCCAGCCGAGCGCGCCGTGCTGGTCTATCGCCAGGGTCAGAGCATGGCCGCCGGTCAGATCCGAAACCCCGTCGCCAGCCCCCGCGCGATCATGCTCGTGGAGCGCTCGCTCGAAGAGCGTTCACCCGGCGTCTGGACCACCACGGCCATGCTCGATTCAAACCAGCGCTACGACCTGCACCTGTGGTTGGGCAGCTCAAGGACGCCGGTCTGCTTCGCAGTCGGCGGCGCAACCGCGACTCAAACACAACGACACATCCCCTAAAATGGCAGGGAGCCGACGCGCCAGAGCACGTTGGTGTGATGCCGTATGTGGAGGGCAACTCAAAGGTGGTTTAGGCCTCGAGCGGCTCCTCGGTCGCGTCCGTCGGCTTGTTGCGCGAGCGCGCGGCGCGGGCCTGGGTGGCGCGCAAATTGGCGAGGATCGTCGATTTCTGCTCTTCACTGATGGCACGTCGGCCCCTCACGCCACCCGACCTCGCCGCCACCAACAGGATAGGGGTAGGGAGAGCCGGTTATCCGGCCCCCCCTCCCTCCGAACCGTACGTGCAGTTCTCCCGCATACGGCTCTCCGGTCAGTAGTTTACCCTGCGTAGGGATTGAAGGTCCGCTTCATGGGCTTTGGACAGTGAGAAAAACCCATGCGCGGTAAAGTAGGCATTGGGCCATCGACGATTGTCGAGGCCATTGACATGTCCGGTCATTTTCTGGCGTTTGCGTAAGATCGCGCGCAGGCGTCTTCGTATGAACTTGTCGACATCACGAAAGACATTGCGGTGACAGTGTTTGAAGTACTCGTACCATCCCCGCGTTGACCTGTTGAGTTCGATGATGATCGCCCACAAGCTGCGACCATTGTTGCGTCGGGTCTTCTCTTTGACCATGGCGCGAAACTTCTTTTTGCTTTTCAGACTCGGAAGTTTCAGGCCCGACCTCAGCGTGTACCCGAGAAAGTCGAAACCTTCTCCCTCTTCGTGGACGATCTTCGTCTTGATCGGATGCAGGGTGAGTTTGGCTTGATCCGTAAAGGCTCGGATGTGTTCCATCGCCTCTTCGGCCTCCTCCTTGCTTCGGCACAAGATGATGAAGTCGTCCGCGTAGCGGACCATTTCAAACCCCTTCTCAGCCATTTCATGGTCGAGCGGATCGAGGAAGACATTGGCCAGAAGAGGGCTGATCACTCCCCCTTGCGGCGTTCCCATCTGTGGGGTCCATCGTTCTCCTTCGTCGAGGATGCCCTGATGCAAGAAGGCTTTGATTAGATCGAGGATGCGTCCATCACTGATATCTCGCTCCACCTCGGCCATGAGTAGCGCATGATCGATCGTGTCGAAGTACCCTTTCAGGTCCGCATCGAGGACCCATTTGTACCCTTGCTTGAGCAGCCCATCGCATCGGCGAAGCGCGTCTTTGCAACCTCGTCGAGGTCGAAATCCGTAGCTGTGTTGCGCAAAACGTGCCTCGAATATCGGCTCGATGACATTGCGAAGTGCCGCCTGGACCACGCGATCTTCGATCGTGGGGATGCCCAGGGGGCGCTTCTCGGTGCTGCCTGGTTTGGGGATCCACACCCGTTTGATGTCGCCCGGTTGGTAGCTCCCTTCCTGTAGTTTGCGACTCAGACGCTTGAGGTTTGTCTCCAGATGCCGTTCGTAATCGACGATCCGGATCTGATCGACTCCCGCCGCGCCCTGGTTGCGTCGCACCTGTTTCCAGGCACTGTGCAGGTTCTCCAGACGGTACACCTTGTCAATGAGGCTAAACCATTTGCCACCTTTGACGCCCCTCTCGAGCGCCTTCAACATCGTGTTGGTCCAGATGATGGGTTCGACCCATGACCAACGGCCATGGCTCTCTCCGCCTTGTTTAGCCCTTTGGGGCACTGGGGTCGGTTCGTTATTAGTTCCCACTCTCTTTCCTTACTTGCGATTCCACTTTCCTGGAGTCCTTGGCTCCATCGGAATTACCCGACTTCTTCGCTACTACGACTCCTCTGACTTCTGCCGGCGTCTTTGCCCACCGACAGATCTCCCTGATTCACGTCACGCGACCTTGTACGATCATTCCATCTCCAACCACATGGCATGCCCGCGTCTCATTTGTTTCAGCTTGAAATGGACGGGCTTCCGATCGACGTCTGCTCCTGTTTCGTTCCCATGGACCGAGCACCTTCTGTCCTAAGGCCAAGGTGTTTTAGAAGCGGGTTTGCACCATTCCCGCTCGCTTGTTTCCGTCGTCTCGGTTTGGACTTCGCCTCTGGGGGGCAAGCTCGTCACACTACCCTGCCGAATCGAGTTCACTTTCGTTACGGACTGATCATTCACCTCCTGTTGCTCTCCACCCCGCCTCACGACGACGCAGTTACATTTGGTTACAGGACCAAGCAGATCCTGAAGAGGACTTTCACCTCTTACGGTTACGTGCGCTTTCAGGCGCACCCCCCAGCAGGCTTGCCCTGCTGGAGCCAGAGCCTGAATAGCTAGCACGACGGCCTTCTGCGCTGCGAGGCGCACCTGGCCAACCGGGGGGCTTGCCCCCGTCGGCCGTCGCCCATGCACCGGCCAACCGATCGCCTCTCACGTCCATTTCACGCACGGACCTCGCCAGGGAGATCGGGGCCCCTGAGACCGCGGCGGTCTTGTGTTGACTTTGGGTCGCTGGCGTCTTGACGCCGGCCTGGCAAGCCTCTGGAAACAAAAAACCGTCGGACCTCTCATTGAGGTCCGGCGGTTTTTTGACATGCAAAAAGTTGGTTGGAGACTGACGACGCTAAAGTCCGGCGCTCTAACCATTGAGCTACCTCCGAGAAATCTCGGTGGACGGGACTCGAACCCGCAACCTTCGGATCCACGAGTAGAAGGAAGCACCATCATAGCCACGAACTAAGAGGGGCGAGACGAGGGTTGTACGATGGTATTTACAGAGGGATTTCAAGCACGCATGGTTGAAGGTATGGTCGGCCCGCGCTCTGTATCGCAATCGTGGTCCAAACCAGATGGTGCCCCTTTGGGCGCCAACACGCGCAACTGGGAGCACATCAGCGAGGTCAGCCTCAAAAATCATCGCTCAATTCCGCTTGCTCGTTTCCGACGACCATGGCATTGGGCAGTCTCTCACGAAGCGTGGCGATGGCACCGTCGCTCAGCTGCGTATTGGCCAGGTTGACCCAGGTGATCGTGCTGAGCTTGCTCAGCGCATTGACGCTCTTGTCCGTAAGCGATGTGCCGGAGACGTCGAGGTTGCGAAGCGCGCCGAGCCCGGCGAGCTGAGCGAGGCCGGCATCCGCAATCTGGGTATCGCTCACATTGAGCGTGCGCAGGTTGGCCAGCTTGGCCAGGTGGGCAAGGCCTGCATCGCCGATGCCGGTGTTCCAAAGCCAGAGCACTTCGAGCTTGGTGAGCTGGGACAGGTGCGCGATGCCAGCGTCGCCCAGCGTCGTTGCGCTCAAGCTCAACCAACGCAGCCTCGTCAGCTTAACCAGGTGAGAAGCGCCCGCCTCACCGTAGGCGCCGCCCCCGAGCCGCAGCTTCTCGAGCTTGGTCAGCCCGGCGAGCTGGGCCAAGGCGCTGTCGCCGGCCTCAAGACTGGGGACATCGAGCAGTCGCAGCTGCGTGAGCTTGGCGACGTGGCGCAGCGCTGCTTCACCGATTGGAAGCTCCGGAAACGTCAGGGCTTCGAGCTTCCTAAGAGCAGCGAGGTGTTCGACGCCGCGAATCGCGGTGGCACCGCGAAGGTCGAGCGTGCGCAGATCAGGCAGTTCGCTGAGCGCTGCCAGATCGACCTCGCGCTCGGACAAGCGCAAATTCTCGATGCGCGCAAAGCCGGCATAGGCGCGCGCCTCTTCGATCGAGAGCGTGTTCAAATCGAGCCCATGCAACTTTTCGCCAAGCCCGGCCAGGCTCTTCGGATTACATGGACTGGCGCAGCGCACGACGACCTCCTTGGCCGCGAGCGCCTTGATCGCCGCGCTTTGTGCGGGAGTTATCTCAGCGTCGCACAAAAACACGCTCAGCTGACCGGCTTGCTTGGCCACCAGCTCGCGCAGATCGTTGGCGTCGGCCGCCCCCAGATCCACGCCGACGAGCTTGCCGTTCACGAGCAGCTGTCCGCCCTCTTTGCGCTCCCAGGCGATCGGCGCTTCACCCTGCCAACGGTATCCCCAACCCCTAAGGCTCTCCCACATCACGACCAGATGCCCTGGAGCGACGTGGACATCGTCGGTGAACGTGCCCTGGTGCTTGACCGAGACGGCGCGAAGCCCGCCCTGCCCGTCTGCCGGTCCCAGGGAAGGCGTTGGCCCGGCGCAGCTCGAACAATTTGTCAGCGAGATGGCGAGCCCGAGCAAAAGCAGGCGACGACTCAAGTGCATGATTCTGCCCGACGTTGAGACAGCTGGTGGGATTATGGGGCGAGCCGATGGTCAAACCTTAGAAGTCCGGTGCGCAATTATTACACGGCCTTCAGAATGAGCACAAACGCCTGCATCGTGGAATCGGGCACCGCCCGCGACGGGCCTTGAGTAGCTCTACCGCAGAACAAAAGGCTTGTGCGCATCTCTCGGGCGGTTTTTACGTCAGGAGAAACCGGGTCACCGATTCGGCGTATTGTTCCGGTGCCGTGGTCATCGCCTCATGGGCTTGTCCGACCAGCCTATCGACGCGAACATCGGGCAACACGGCGGCCAGGGCTTCGGTGGCAAACAGCTCGCCGGGACTCTCGGTGCCGCACTGCAGCAAGACGGGTAGTTGAAGATCGGCGAAGCGATCGGCCCGAAAGTCCCGCGTCGTTATGGAACGCAGCTCCTCCCAGGTGGGCTCGGCGTCCTTGCTGATCGGGCCCCAGTGCTCGGTCCTCCGCAATGCGTCGATCTCTTCCATTGGCACACCGATGACCTCGTGGAAGAAGGTCGAGGCCAAATCATCCCACAACGCCTGCTCTGCCAGCTCTTCGAGCCGGGCAAGGGTTTGTTTGGTGAGGGTTTCAGGCAGAGGCGGTTCGTAGAGCACCAGCTTTTGAGCGCGGCCTGGTACATCGGCGACGGCCATGAGCGCGACCAGAGCACCATAAGAGTGGCCGAGGACAAAAACCGGGCCATCGATCGCCTCGATGAGCGCCACCACGTCGCTGGCTTCGTCTTCGAGGCTATGCCCCTTCGTGGCGTCCGTAAGGCCGCGACCGCGGCGGGCGACGGCGTATACCGTAAACTTCTGCTCCAGTATTGGTTTGATGCAGGTCCAGTTGCTCCTGTGGTCGCTGAAGCTACCGTGCACCAGGACCAGCGCTGGGCCGTTGCCGTATTTGTCGTAAGATAGTGTGATACCAAAAGGCGTAGTGATTGTCGGCATATTCATCTTTATCCGATGAGAGTCATGAGACTCGGCGATGGGCATCCTGCCTGTAGAAATAACGCCGGCCGACCTGGGGAGATCCCGCCCCGCAATGTCAGCCAGCTTTGCCGCCACCACGGGCTTGCTCAAGCGTCCCTCAGCAACGCCAACCGTCGAACTATAAAGTTCATCGGATCAGCCCGCAATTGATATGTTGTTGATCTCTAGAAAGACCAGCGTCGCCAAAAGTCCTGTGCGCTTGTTCCCATCGACGAATAGCTGGTTCGAAACGATATGAAAGGGGTAAGCGGCGGCCATCAATAAGCGTTTTATGCATGTACTCGCCACCAAAGAAGGCCTGGGCTTGCGCAACCGCAGACTCAAGTAAGCCACGATCACATAAGCCCGTCGCACTACCATAATGAGCGAGTTGGCGAACATGCATCGCCAAGACCTACTCGCCCCCTAAGAAATCCACATTCATTTTGAGAGCTTGCGAAAGGTCTCGTCATGCTGATCCATGATGCGCTCTGCCGTCTCCTTAGAGACGCTCGGCACGTTCGCTCGCTGAACAAGTGGTCCGGACAACATGTGCTTTTGCGGATGTGGCAAATCGACGGGCGCCGAAGAACACCGGCAAGCCTCTGGAAACAAAAAACCGTCGGACCTCTCATCGAGGTCCGGCGGTTTTTTAACATGCAAAAATTTGGGTGGAGACTGACGACGCTAAAGTCCGGCGCTCTAACCATTGAGCTACCTCCGAGAAATCTCGGTGGACGGGACTCGAACCCGCAACCTTCGGATCCATGAGTAGAAGGAAGCACCATCATAGCCACCCGCCGCCGAAACTACGCCGGTCCAAGACAGGCGTCAAGCCATGTAGCGCGCCATGATCGTCTCGATATCAAAGGGCGTCGTTCCCTGGTCGAGGGCAAAGACCGTGTCGGCCTCTTCGAGCGCGTCGACGAGCACTCCGCGGGCCTCGGCGTGCAGTGAAAAGAGTGTGTGCAGGTTGGGCTTGGCCATCGAGACCATGGCGCGAACGATGTGCGAGGCGCTGCTGCGGTTGCCTTCGACGTTGACGTTGTAGTTTGGGTGCGCGCGCATCGCGATGTCGGTCCAGATCAGCTCGCGCGTCTGCAAATCGAGGATCATCGGCATGCAAATCTGTGTGTCGGCCGCCATATCGATGCGATCGACGACGGTCGACGGCTCGAAGACCTCGCCCGAGCGCGGCTGGTTGCGCATCATCCAGCCGATGAAACACTGGGGCAAATCGCAAAAGGGCTGGGCGCAAAACGAATAGGCCATGCCCACGATGTAGCGCGCGCCAAAGCGCTTGACCGACGCGATGTCGAGATCGATGAACTCGCAAGCACCCTCGGGCGCCGAGGTGATGTCACCGCTGTGAACGGCCGCATAGCCCGAGCCGCGAAGGTTGGTGTACGAGACGTGCTGGAGGTAGCCAAACTGCGCATCGAAGAGCACGGCGCTCAAGTCGAGGTCGACGCGTCCCGTGGGACGGCCGTCGACCAGGCCCTCCTTCCACCACACGAAAAAGCGCACCGTGCTGCCCGCGCCCAGGGCCAGGCGAGATCCGCGCACGAGCGTGCGAAGGGCCTTGCTCGCTGAGCGCTGGGAGAAGGGAATGACGTGCTTGGCAAGCCCGGCGTCGACATAAACCTTTCCAAGCGGATCGAGGCGGCCAAAGCGCGCCTTGAGGCTGTCGCGACAGATGGCGACCAGCCGCGCGATCACCGCAGGCTCGATCTCGGCCAGGGTGTTGGGGATACCGATGACTTTGGCGGCGTTACCTTTGGGGAAGATCGTGCGCACCGGGCCAAGGCCTTCGCGATGCTCGAAGTGGCCGAGCACCTGCAACAACACGGGCGTACTCACCTCGCCCGCCTTGTCGGCAAAGCCGTCCAACACCGCCGGGCTTGTTTGGGCATCGAGGCGAAGCAGATGGTCGAGGCGGCGCGCAAGCTCGCCAGGGCGCGCAGACAGCAGAGCGAGCGCGGCCGGGACGTCTTTGGCCGCGAGGGCGGCCTCGACCCGGCTTTGAAAGGTCTTGACGGCCAAACCCTTGCGCAGCGTGTCGAAGGCTTTGGCCGTCTTCGGGTAGTTCGCGCGGTATTCACCCGGATGCAGGCGCTCGCCAAGGCGAATCCAGCGTCCGGCGTGGCGCAACATGTCCTCCTCGCGCCGGGCGCAGCGCTCGACCAAGCTTAAGAGCAGCCGGCGCTCGGCGCGCGTGAAGCTGCGAAACTTCGTATCGGCCGCGAGGCTGACATCGCCCTTGGAGAGCGCGGTGGCCAGGCGCAAGACGTCGGTTGTGGTCTTGAAGTAGCCGGTGAGCAGGATGTCCGAGGCGATCTTGTGGTAGAGCAAGAGCGCGGTCACAAAGCTCAGATTCTCTTTGTGCGGGATCTCGGTGGGCAAAAAGGCCGACACGTCGGCGCGAAAGTAGCCCACCAGCCGCCCGACGTCGTTTTTATCTGTCGCCGAGATCGAGGTGCTCGCCCCGATCAGGTCGCGAGCGATCTGCTTGAGTTCTTGCTCATCGCCAAGCTCGATGATGCGAAGCGCCACCGGCTCGCTGAGCGCCGCGCGCTCGTCTTTGTCGTAGGCCGGCATGATCCGCAGCCCGAAGATGTCGCCCAGATAATGAAACATCGCGTTAAAGTAGAGCTCGGCCTCACTTGCATCCATGACCTGCTGGGGAAAGTTCGGATACATCGGCTCCCAGGCGACGTCGGCGCCGACCTGCTTTCGAAGCAGCGCAAGGCTCGCCACATAAAACTCGGTCAGCGCGCGCTCGCTGAGTGTTTGCAAGCGCTCGATCAACGCAGGCGAGCAGCCGTAGCCCAAAGCCTCGAAGTTCTTGAGCAAGGTTGCGACGTACTCGAGCGGCGTCGTGTCGTCGCCGGCGGCCACGATCAGCTTGTTACGACGACGCAGATAGAGGGCGGCGAGGTCGGGTGCCCTGAGGGGCCGACGTGCCACTGTGCAACGTACAAAATCCAGTTCGGTGTCGTGCACCGCTTTTGACTCACTGTACGAGCTCCAGATATTCATGCCACCAGGCTTTGGCACGGCGGAGCGGGGCTTCAGCCCCTGCGCAGCCCCACTATGTTCAGGCCCTGGTTTTAACCAGGGTGTGGACGTCCATCAACCACCTGGCCGTCGCCTCACCCCGTCCATCCCGGCACGGCCGTCGCCTCACCCCGTCCATCCCGGCACGGCCGTCGGAGAAACCGCCCGAGAGACGAACATTAGCTAGATTCTATTTTTATGAGCGGCCACTCGCCGTGTAAGCCGAGCCCCCGACGTGACCACGCAAAAACAGAGCATATCCCCTCTATTCTTCACCATCGCGACATCCTCACTCGTCGAGCAATACGTGAGCAGCGTAGTTTGCCTGACAACCCCATGAACAAAGGACTTTGCGCATCTCTCGGGCGGTTTTCTGCATATCTCGGGCGGTTTTCTCAGGTGGTTTTCTCAGCTCAGACGCCTGCTCCGACCCGCTGTTCCGCGGGCCAACGCTGAGCATCATTGCGTTGCGACCGCGCCGAAGGGAGGCGCTGTCGGTTTGAGAGTTATATTTATTACCCTTCGCAAGGTGCTGTCGGAATCGTGAAGAAGAACGTACTCCCGCTGCCCGGCGCGCTTTCGACCCAGATGCGACCACCATGGGCTTCGACGAGACCCTCGACGATCGGGAGTCCGAGTCCGGCACCGCGACGCCCGACCTTTCGCGCCTGCCAGAACCGGTCGAACAGGTGCACCAAGTCCTCGTCAGCGATCCCGGTGCCCGTGTCCGCTACCCAGAACATGACATCGCCATCTCGCGGAGCCGCACCGACGGTGATGCGGCCGCCCGGTTCCGTGAACTTGACGGCGTTGCCGATGAGGTTTTCGAAGACCTGGAGGAGTCGGCCGCGATCGGCCCAGACCTCGGGAAGGTTCTGTGCCATATCGAAGCGAAGCTCAAGGGAGGCTGAAGCGGCGAGCGGCCTCTGGGAGTCCACGGAATCGGAAACGAGCTGCCCTGCGGATACACGGGCCTGTTCAATCGAGAGATGGCCTGCCTCGATGGACGTCACGTCGAGAAGATCCTGGATGAGACGATTCATTCGGGTCACCGCGCGTTCGAGCACATCTGCCGGTTGTTGCGACCCACGCTCGGATTCCGCCCCGCGAAGTCGAAGAAGCGTGGCCTGCATCTGGATCGTGCTGAGCGGATTCCGAAGGTCGTGGGCGACGATACCCAGAACGTCGTCACGCGATTGGGTGGCTCGCTGAGCCACGCGATAGAGCCGTGCATTCTCGATCGAGAGACTCGCCCGCAATGCGAGCGCTTGAGCCATCTGCAAGTCCTCCGATCCGTACCTCTGGAAGGCCGACCGGGAAACAAAGACAATCACGCCGAACAGTTGGTCATGAGCCAAGAGAGGGACCGAGATTACAGATTTTGGGTCGATGGCGCGAAGTGCCCTAAGGCGCTCCTCGTTTTGAGCGAAGGAGGCGACGGTTTCGCGTGACAGGCTTTCCAGGAGGACCGGCAGCCGTTCTTCGACGGCCGATAGTATTAGGTTCGGGCGGGTTCGATCGAACGGCACCTTCGTAAGTACCTCGCAGGCCCACTCCAGAGATGGGTCTCGGCTGACCGTTTTCAAGCGCCGAATCTCGTGTGACTCGTCGAAGACGTCGACGATACACACGTCCGCGAATTCTCGTACCGCCAACTTCGCGATGCTCGTCAGCGTCTCCTCGTAGTCGAGGGTGGACGCAAGAATTACCCCGGTCTCAGCCAAAAATCTCTGTTCGCTCTCTGTTCGCTTCTGCTCCGTGATGTCCCGGAGAATGGCCGTGTATATCCAGTTCCCGTCCTCGCCCACCCGGGAGATGGCTACAGCCGCCGGGAACTCCTCCCCGCCCTTGCGAAGGCCAAAGATCTCAGAATGGACCCCCATCTTGCGCGCCGTTTCGCGCCCGGCACCGAAGCCCAGAACGTGCTGCGTGTGCACCGCTCGGAAGCGCTCTGGAATCAGGAGGCCGAGTGGTTTTCCGAGGACCTCGTCGCGCGACCAGCCAAAGATCTTCTCAGCGGCCCCGTTGAACATGACGATGCGCTGCGCCTGGTCGAGGGAGATGATGGCGTCGGCAGCAATCGAAATGATGTTCGCGAGCTTCTCCTCCGAGGCACGCAAGCGGCGAACACGCTCGGCGTTGTCGAGGCCAATGGCCGCCTGATCGGCGAGCGCCGAGAGCAACTCCTCGTCGTAGGTCGCGTCGAAGGCGGCCTCCGTCTCCTCCCAGTAGACGGCGAGGATGCCCAGCAGCCCTCCCTTGCCGATCACCGGCACGCCAAGGAATTTGTCCGGCGACTGGAAGCCGAGAAGGCGACAGAGCTCGCGGTTGATGCGCTCGGTCAATGGGACCGCCAGCGCGGCCGCCCTCGCCGGATCGATTCCGACCGAGTGCACGACCCGGGCTAGCCCGTCCTCCTGCGAGAGGATCAGCATGCAGGCGTTGGCGTGGGTAAAGGCGGCGGTCCTCTCCACGACGAGCCGCAGGATGTCATCGTAAGCCTCCGCGCTGGCGATGGCGCGGTTGATGGCGAGGACCTCCTGATAGTTCTTGCGCTCGTCCATGATCAGCCCACCGTGATGCCGAGGCTGGTGATGTGCAGCGGGAGACGCCGTCCGTCGTGCTCGCTGCCGCGGCTTTTGATGACGCGCAGGGTCCGGGTGAGATCGTCGTCGAGCAGCATCTCCAGGAGGATGATGTTGTCACTCATATAAGAGACCTCGTGGCCGGTGATCCCATGGCTCGATGAGTGCCCCGACCCCACCGCCTCGGCGAGGAGCATGCTGGTCACGTTGCGCGCCGCGAACGTCTGCGTGAGCGAATATATGAACTCGCGGTAGCGCTGGGAATCTGTCGCCCCCTTCTGCAGATCGCTCACCGAATCGATGACGACTCGCCGGATGCCCTCTTCCTCGACGCGCCGCAGGATCTCGCTCGCCACCAGATCGATCTGGAGCTCCACCGGCGTGATGTAGAGGTGATCGATCTTCCCTGGGCCGAGGATCTGCTTCGGCTCCCAGCCGAAATTGGTCAGCATGCGGAAAAGCTGCGTTGGGCTCTCCTGGAAGCTGACGAGAAGGCCGGGCTCGCCTTCATCGAGACCGCCTCGGAGGAAGTGCACGCCAAGCGACGTCTTCCCCGAGCCTGAAGGACCGACGACCAGCGTGGCGGTTCCTCGCAGCCAGCCTGTCGCGATCATGTCGTCGAGGCCGGAGATGCCGCTCGTGAGGCGCTCGAGCACAAAGCTGTAGTCTGGTGGCACAGCCGGAGCGACGAAGCGGCGAAAGGCCTGGATGCCGTTGCTGGTGAGCTGGAAGGCGTGCTGGCCGGCGATGAAGGGGCTACCACGCAGCTTCAGCACGCGGAGAAATCGCTCGTCGCGCGAGCCGCGTTCTACACGGGTCAAGTCGAGGATGCCATCTGCGACAGCAAACTCGGGTAGGTCGTTAATCATGCTCGAGGCGTACTCGCCCACCAAGAATGCGGTCGTGTCGTACGCGGCGAGCATCCCTGCGATGGCATCGAGCGTACGCCGCCAAGCGCTGCGGTCCGGCAAGAGATCCGCCAGCGCCTTGAACGAGTCGATCACAATAATCTTGGGGCGGTGCAGCGTGAGGAGCTCCTGCATGCGGGCTGGGATGCGCTCGGGATCCACGAGCACCTCCTCTCCAATGTAGTCGTACACAACCTCGGTGCCGATCTTCTCGGGCGCAGCAAAGCTGAAGCCCTGCAGATAGCCGACGAGTTTCTGGAGCGGCTCGGGGAAGGTGGCCAGGTACAGGATGGGTCGTTGCGGAGATGCGTTCGCGAAGCACAGCTGCTCCGCCAGGATGGTCTTCCCTGTTCCGGGCGCGCCCATGATGATGTGAAGCCCGTTCTCCGGGAATCCACCCCCCAGGATCGCGTCGATCTCTTCGTTTCCGCTCTTCAGGTGGATCATTCAGACACCTCCGTCCTGTCTCCGAGCATTTTGACCACCGCGTCGATGAGCCGCGCGTCATCGAGCGGTTTTAGCAGGAACGCGTCGGCGCCCGCTTCCCGCGCCCGCGCCTCGGCGGAGAGGATACTAAATATGAGGACCGGGATATCCTTCGTCGACGGATCCGACTTGAGCGAGCGGCAGACGCTGAGCCCATCAATACCGGGGAGCAGGATCTCGGTGATCAGGAGGTGCGGTATTAGGAGGCGCGCACGCTCCAAGCCGTGCACGCCATCATCCGCGAACTCGACACGGAAACCGGCCTGCTCGAGGAAAAACCGCTCCAACTTCTTGATGTGTGGATCTCGCTCCACGACGAGGATCAGCACCTTGCCTGACCCGTCTTGTTCGTCGGTCTCAACGGGCATACTCGTTGCCTTCTCGGTGATTGGTTGCCGCAAGCTCCTTCGTCTCCTCTTCGCGGACAGCCCGACGCCAGCAGGCTGTCCGAGAAGAGCTCGAACAGGCTCCTCCACAGAAATTTCTCGCGTTTCCGTGAGTGTCAAGCGCGTCGTGTTCGACAAGCAAACCGATCGAGTTCTAAATCATGTGAACAGTGAATCGACATCGTGATCTACCGTTTCCGTCAAGCATAATGCTTGACCTGCAAAAACCGCCCGAGAGATGCGCATAAGCCTGCTATTCTGCGCGGAGTCGGCGGGAAGGCCGGGGTGATCCTTACGATGTGCTGGAGCACAAGCTGCTCTGCACCTGGCTCAACCCGGTCGAAGGTGGTCTGGTCGAGCGGGCCGAGGACTGGCCGGGACCACCCTTTTGCGCATTGCCCCGCCCGATAGCCAGCTCTATGATGCGCCGCGCGCCGCGCCTCACTTGGAGATGCGCGCGCCACATATTTTTGGGCCACGAATGTTTCTCATCGACCACATCTTACTGATTGCCGGCGCGCTGCTCTTGCTGGGCATTGCTTCGAGCAAATTGTCGACCAAGATCGGCATGCCTGGCCTGGTGCTCTTCATCGTCATCGGCGCGTTAATTCCGGCGAAGCCTACCTTCCATCGTCGGAAACCCTCACCAACGCTCACCGATCACGACCTCCACCCCGGGGGGACTGCCGCGGATCGGTGGGCCTGGTGCACACTCTGAGGAGGCGGCCGCGCTGCCCATGGTTTCACTGGCCGCAATTTCTGCACTGCCTGCCTTGGCTCCGCAAAATTCGCGCGCAACGGGCGCTGTTCGCCGAGCGCGTCAGCGCCGACTTTGCCCCCAGTTATCGTGAGCGATTGCTGCTCGAGCGCGTCAACATCGCTCAGCGCTGAGAGCTGGCTCGGCGGTTGCAATACCGCTTTGGGGCACGTCCGTTGTGCCACCCTCGAGTTTGTTCTCAATTTGTACGGAGTATCCCCCGATGACCATCTCCCGCTCGCGCCTCGCCATCTTGCATTCAATCACCTGGGCACTTCTCGTCTGCGTTGCCAACCCGGCCGCGGCGCAGGAGGAGCAACTCCCACCGGTCACGATCGAGCTAGGCGGCGAGCTTCGCCCGCGGGCCGAAGCGCGCACCAATCATCACTTTGGCCACGGCCCTGACCATCTCTACCACCGCCTGCCCGACACCGCGGACCAGATCTCCCAGCGCGCGCGCCTCGGCGCAAGCGTTCGCCACCAGCAGTGGTCGGCCCTGCTCCAGATCCAGTACGCGAGCCTCTGGGGCACCACCGGCGGCGCCGAGCTCACCGATCCGTCCCTGGGCATCCATCAGGCCTGGCTTCGCTACACGGCCACCGACTGGTTGAGCATTCAGGCCGGCCGCTTCGAGATCGCCTACGGCGATCAGCGCGTGCTGGGCAACGTCGGCTGGCACCAGCTCGGGCGCGCCTGGGACGGCCTGCGCGCAAGCATTGGCCCCTTTGCCGGGGTCAATCTCGACGGCTTTGTCCTCCAGTACCGCGTGTACCAGAGCTCGCCGGGCCGGCCTGCGTGGCCGGCGGGAGACATCGTGCGATAGGGCTGGCCGGTGATGATGTCTCGGAGGTGGATGAGGGTGTCGTCCTCGTCCTCGGCAGCGGGGCCTTCGTGACGGTAGATGCCCATGCGGGATGCTTGCAAGATCTCGAAGATGCGGCTCAGCTCGGGGTGGATGCCGAGGGTGGGCCCCACGGCTCCCACAATGGTGCCGACGGTCTCGTTGGCCCAGCCCATCGGGACGTCGAAGAGCGACCAGCTGGAGAAGTACGAGCCGGTTATGGGGCTCATCGGGGGATAGCCGGGTAAATACATGTCCTCGGCATCGACGATGAAATCGTAGAAGCGGCGCATCTCGGGCAGCACCAGGAGGTGCTCGGCGATCACCGAGAACTCGTTTTGGGCATAGACATAGAGCGCGTGCGCGGGGTGCAATTCGGCCAGCTTTTCGCTCGACGCTACTGTCGCTCGAAGATCTTCGGCGGCCATTTTCCCGTCTCGCACGGACCGCAGGTCGACGACCTTTGCCTGCAAGTACTTGTGCATGCGCTGGGCCAACTTGTCGGCGATGGTGCGCCGCTGTCCGAGGGGGCCCGGCGCGCTGCCGCCCTTCTTTCGCTTGCGTTGTTTCATTGTATCTCCTGATTGTCCCGGTGTTCAAATAACCACGATTTGCGATGGCCCAAGACAACCGCCCGGATCGTCGCGGCCCCGGTCAGGATGCCATCCAGCGAGCGAGCACGTCGGTGTGGATCGGGAATGCAAGCTCGCAGGGCTCGCCGACGACGACGAGCTCGCTGGTCTCGGTCGTGGGGCTAAAGCCGGCGATCGACTCCCGCTCGAGCTTGGGAGCGCGCGCGAAGATCAAGACGACCGTGCCATCCGGCGAGCTCACCGCGTCGAAGAGCTCGAGCGCTTCTGGATCGACGACGAGGCCGGTCTCCTCGAACAGCTCGCGGGCGCCGGCCAGCTGCCACGTCTCGCCGAGATCGATGAAACCACCCGGAAGCGCGAGCGCGCCGCGCCGCGGTTCGACGTCACGGCGCACGGTCAACACGCCGTCGCCGATCGGCTGCAGGACGACGGCGACCGGGATCGGGTTGAGAAAGTTTATTCGGCCGCAGGCCTCGCACGTGCGAGGCCACTGGGTCTCGGGCAACACAGCGCCGCAGCCGGGGCAGTGGGGGTGTGGACGGTTCATGGAGGACTCCGATTCGGGTCAGCAGGTTTGGAGAGCGAAGCACCTCGCTCCTGTCCCGCTCTTGTGCCGCTCCTGTCCCGCTCCTTTCAGGGCTCGAGGACGATGACCTTGGCGGTCATGGAGCCGGCGTGTGGTCTGCAAAAATAGGGGAACTCGCCGCTTTCGTCGAAGGTGCGCTGAAACTGGGCGTCGCGGGCGAGCGAGCCGCTGTCGAATAGCTCGCCGGGGCTGTTGGCTGCGGTGCCTGAGGTTACGGTATGGGTGGCGCCGTCGAGGTTTGTCCACTCGACGCTGGTGCCGACCTCGATGGTCAACTCCCGAGGGCTGAACGCAATGTTGGCGATGTCGACCGCGCACACACCGTCGGTTTGAGCACATGTATCGCCGCAGCGCGTCAGGCCGGGTGTGCATGCGCAGCGGCCAGAGTCGCACTGAAGATCACCGGTGCATGGGGCGCCGCAGGCGGTTTGCGCGCTGTCGTTCTCATCGGCGGTGTCGTTGATGGTGGAGGTGTCGGGCAGTTGTTGGTCGGTGTCGTCTGGCGAGGATGCGTCAGGGAGATCAACGTCGGCTCCGGAGTCCGGCGTTTCGCTGCAGGCGGTGAAGAAGGTCAGGCAGATCAGAATGACAAAGAAAAATTGAGCGCGAGACTTCATGTGCAAGTACCTCGAATGGTTATGGTCGGATTACATGCGCGCGTCGCCGGGCCCGATGAACATTCCGACAATGTCCAGGCCGTTGTGGAGCACGACCAGGTATATGAGCGGGGGGCCATTCGAGAGCGCCGTTAGATCGTGGATAGTATCGGAATCGCTGACACAGAGATCCCCGCGCCGGTACACATTGCCTGAATCGTCTTGAAAGCCGCCCTGAAGGACCAGAAGGTACTCTTTGCCATGATGACGGTGTTCGGGAAACATGCCCGCCGGCTCGATGCGAATAAAACCGACGATCGCGTCCTCGACGGCGGGGCCGCCGTCGATATGAAAGAGCTCGACGCCGGGAAAGGGGGCCTCCTCCCAACTGCTCGGCAGGTCGATTCGACCGACGAGATCGACGGCGAATTCGAGGCTGCGGTCAATCAGTTGAGCGACCTGGGCGGCCAAGTCTTCAAAGCGATTTGAGGTCGCGAGATCGTCCAGGATGCGCTTGCGCAGCTTGGGTGAGGGCGTCTTCGGCTCCAATACCGTGGCGATGGCGGTGAATTCCCTGGTCGCAGCTTCGTAGGCGACGGCACAGATCGCGCAGTTTTCGACGCGCTCGAGCAGGTAGGCTTCCTCCTCGGGGGAGAGGCTGCCGGAAAACCAGCGGTCGAACAGATGATCAATATCGGATGGCGTCACGGCGATTCCTCATGTTCGCTACTCCACACTTCGCGCAGTTTCTTGCGAGCACTCGAGAGTCTCGATTTGACGGTGCCCGCCGGGATGTCGATCGATTCGGCGATTTCATTGACGCTGAGGCCCTGAAAATAACTCAACAAGAGCACCTCGCGATCGTGGGTGGGAAGTTCCAGGACCGTGTTTCGGATCTCGTTTTCGTGCGCGTGCGCGGCTGGATTGGCTCCACGAAGCAAAACATGATCAAAGTGGTTTGGATCATCGGTATCTTGGACGGGCGCTGCGAGGGCGCGCTTGATCTTGCGCCGCAGGCAGTCGACGGTGCGGCTTCGCATCCGAAGTACCAGCCAGGTCCGCACCGTACCTCGTGCGGCTTCGTACGTGTGGGCTCTCTTCCAAACTTCGATAAAGACGTCATGCACGATGTCTTCGGTTTCGGTCTCGTCTCTTGTAAGACGCACGCCCACGGCCATCAGCAGCGGCGCATATCGATCGTAGAGTATCGCCAAGGCCTGTTTATCACCTCCGCAAATGGCCAACAGCAGGCGCTGGTCCGTGATCTCGTCAGACATCAATCACTCTTCGCAATGAAAATCGGTCAATCGACAACAGATGGAACGCACTGCGAAGTGTCTACATGGAATCCGGTGCGCTATCAATGAACCATTGCTCTGAGCAGGAGCGCAACGAACACGCCCACCGGCGACGAGCCACGCCGGTGGGCGTGAAAACTACCCCCGTGGCCTCG
>JACCWM010000029.1 GCA_013697635.1 Lujinxingiaceae bacterium
TTGATGGACAGTTAATCAGCTTGGGACTCTTGCCCTTGCTGGTGCTTCTTTTCATAGTCAATTGGTGAATGATATTGCAGAGATGAGTGCCTTCGGTGTGGGTTATACCAACCTTCGATGAACTGGAAGACAGCCTGGCGGGTGTGGCAACGCGGATCAATAAATCATTTCGATGGCGAGGAGGTCGAGTGTTTGCGCCAGATGTCGGGGGGTCAAGGCACCCGACGCTCGGGGGAAAGTCGGGATTGGACACCAGCGCCGGCTCGCCACGCGACCAGCGCGCGAGGTCTTCTGGCGCCACGAGCAGACGCTCGCGGGGCTCGTGCGTTGGCGCGTTTGGCGCCGCGTTGACGAGGCGAAAGGCGCCGGCCGTATCGTCGCCCAGCGCCTGTAAGAGCGCCGCATCATTGCCTGGGCTGATGCCGAGCCGGTTGCAGATCGTCTCGCGTGCGATCCCCTCCGGCAATAGATTGGCAAAGAAGGGATGAGCCTCGCCAGCGCTCCAGGGCAGCGCTCGCCTGGGCAGACGAACGCTGAGGGCAAACCCATCGGCGCGCTCGAGCCAGCCCGCGTCGTAGCGAAACCCCAACCGGTCGTCCTGTTCGACCTCGGCCGCACCGACGACGCTGCCCTCAAACTCGACGACGAAAGCGCTCACGGCTCGACGTCCTCGCGCACATCGCCTTGCCCGCTGAGCGTGGGGCCGCGGTGGGTGCGCCGTTGCAAGACGAGCTCAAAGCCCGAATCGCGCAACACCTGGAGCACCAGGCCGATCTCGGCCGTGGGCTTGCCGCGCTCGAGCTCGGAGAGAAAGCGAACCCCAACACCGACGATATCGGCAAAGTCTTGCTGCGTCAGGCCCTGCGCTTTTCGGGCTTGGCGCAAGGCCTCGCCAAGCGTCGCGACATCGGCCACCGCAATCTGCTCGTTCATCGCTAATCCTTTTACCGTGCGGGACAATTCAGCGCAGGTTTGCGCGTTGGCCTGGGAAAACACACCGTACGGTAAAATTATGCGCAAAACGAGCGAAACGCCATCCCTAATCTTACCGCTCGGTAAAACTGTCGGCGCGCTCTCGCTCTCGGTTAGGTTCGCCCCATTCCCACAATCTTTGGACGTGTTTCAGGTTAACGGGCTCGCCCGGAGGCAAGAGAGCTGCGGACCGCGGCGATCAGCGCCTGGCGAGTGGCCGGCTTGGGCAGGAACTGCAACATTCTGGCGGGCTCACCAGGGTCGCCGTAGATCAAGTCCGGGGCGTAGCCACTCATGAAGACGATCTCTATCCGGGGGAACTGGTGGTGGATGCTCGTTGCGAATTCAACGCCGCTGCCGTCGGGCAGGACGATGTCGGCCAGCAGCAAGTCGATCTCCTGGGCGTACTCGGCAATCGCCGCATGTGCCGCGGCGACGTTCGCCGCCTCGATCACTCTATATCCGGCGCGTTCCAGAAAGACGCGGTAGGGCTTGCGGATGTGCTCTTCGTCTTCCAGGATCAAAATGCACGCATGCCTCGCCTCGCGCGCCGCACCATTCTTCGACCCATCGAAGGCCACGGCGTCGAGCTCTTTCTCCGAGGCGGGGACGTAGATCGTAAACGTGGTTCCCTCGCCGGGCTTGCTGTCGACGTAGATCTTTCCATGCATTTGGGTCACGACCCGATACACCGTGGCCAACCCCAGGCCCGTGCCCTTGCCCGGGTCTTTCGTGGTGAAGAAGGGCTCAAAGAGTCGCTGACGGGTCTCGCGACTCATGCCGACGCCGGTGTCGGAGACGTGGAGCGCGACCCAGTCGCCAGGAGGCAGGTCTAATCGGGGCGGTGACTCGCGGGGGCCGAACTTTACCTGGGCTGTGACGATTCGAAGCCGGCCGCCGTCGGGCATGGCGTCTCGGGCGTTGACCGTAAGGTTCATCGTGATCTGGTCAATCTGACCTTTGCCAATCTCAATGGGCGAGAGCCGGGAAGCAAGGTCGATGTCCAGCTCGATGCCCTCGCCAAGGACGTCGATCAGAAGCCGGCGGATCCCACGCAGGTGGGCGTTGAGGTCGATGACCTCCTGCTCGCTGTCTTCCTTCGGGCTGAAGGTCATGAGTTGTTTGGTCAGGGAGTTGGCTCTCTGGATGGCTTGGTCTATTTTTTCAAGCTCCCCGGCGAACTCATGTTCTCCCTTATCGGTCAGCTTTAGATTCAGGACCTGGGAGATGCCGCTGATCACGGCCAGGATGTTGTTGAAGTCATGGGCCACTCCGCTGGCGAGCTCACCGACGGCGTTCAAATGCTGGGTTTGCTCGGCCCGCGCCTCGGCCAACTTGCGACCTGTGACGTCGACCGCGATGAGCAGGACGCGTCGCTCTTGGCCGACATCATCGTCGATGACGAAGCCGTTCTGGCTAACCCAGAGGGGAGCACCCTGTTCTGTAAAGTAGCGTTTTTCCTGAAGAAAGTAGTCTTTCTCACCGGAGAAGAGGTGATTGAGCGCTTCACAGACGCTCTCCCGGTCGTCGGGATGAACAAATTTACCGAGCTCTTCGCCAGCCAAGGCGTGAGCGTCCTCGAAGCCCAAAAGCTCCTGAAATGCCGGGTTCCACCGCTCAACGCAGAGATCCTTGCTGATGACAACCAGCGGCAGGGGCACGAGCTCGAAGTACTTCCACAGCGCCTGTCCGACATGCTCGAGCCGATCTTCTGCCAATCGAAGAGGCCCAACGTCCTTGCAGGCGATGGTGACGCCGATAATTTTTTTCTCTTTGGTGCGCACAGGTTGGTACAAGGCTCTCATGTGTTGGCCCTGTTCACCAAGAGAGGCGAAGATGTGCTCCACCTCGAACTCCTCTCCGCGAAACGCCTGGCCGAGGTGGCCCTCAAACTCTTCCAATGTGTCGTCAAGGTAGAAGGTCGGAGGTGAGTCGCCGAGTTGAGGCGAACGATCATGCAGGCTTTCGGTCAAATTCACCCCGGCCTGGTTGATATAGAGTAAGCGGTGATGCCGGTCGACGATGAAGAAGGGTTGATGAACATTATAGAATTGGGCATAGCGCATGAGACTTGCGGCGGTGATGTACTTCATCGACGGGGGCTCAGCAGACTGCTCTAAGACGTTTCTTAGCTCCACGAGGAGAAGGTCTTTGTTGGCCTGGGGATCTTCGACTCGAACGACGGAGAGCTGCAGGCCTAGGCGCTTGGACTCCAGGATGACATCGACGTTCTCGGCGTCACCGAGCATGATCACCCGGCGCATGGGCGCGCTCTCCATCATGACTTTCAGAACATCGAGGCCGTAGGGGACGATGTCGACGATGACCACGTCGATGTCGGGATCTTCGATGGCCTCTCGAAAGTCCGAGATCTCATGGACTCGGACGAGCTCGATGGGATAGCGCTCTTCTGAGAGGGTGCGACAAAAGTCGTCGTCTATCTCCTGGGGCTCTCCCAGGACCAGGGCCTTGTACTTGCTCCTCCTCACTTTGAATCTCCAGAAGCTGGGCAGTAGACGCGAACGATCGTCTCGTCTTCGGTACTTTCAACAACAATTCTGCCCCCTACCTGCTCGATGATGCTCTTGGCCGTCGCGAGCTCCAGGCCGCCGCGGCGCGCGACTCGTCGTGTTGTGAAGAGTGGGTCGAAGTGTTGGTCGCGCAGCCAGCCGGCCATAACCCGGCCTTCGAAGATGATCTCCATCAGCACATAGGTTCCCGGTTCGACGGGCAAGTCCGTGCGACTGAGCGTCACGCGCACGGAGCACGTGCGCAAAAGCACCTTGGCGCCGTCGACCATCTCGTCGGCACCGTTTTGAATCAGGTTCGCCACGACCGTCTCCCAATGCCTGCGGTCGGCCTTGATATCCGGGAGCTCCGAAGCCAGATCGATGTTCAGCTCCGCCTCAGGGCCAATCCGGTCGCGAACGGTGACGAGCACGTCGGCGATCACGTCGTTGAGGTTGAATGACACGGGCTGAGAGACGCTGAGCCGACTAAAGGCCTGCAAATCGCTTGTCGCGATCGTTGAGCGCTTGATCGCCTGCTCGATGATGCTCAGATGGCTCATGGCCTCCTCGTCGCCCAGCTCGGCGAGGCGGATCGCGAGGAGGTCGGCGTTGGACATCAGGATGTTGAGCAGATTGTTCTGGTCATGGCTGACCCAGCCAGCCATTTCGGCCAACACCTGCACCGTCCGGGCGCGCTCTAACTCAGGCCGCCCCGAACGGTGAACGCAGATCGATACGGCCACGACGCGACCTGTCGGGTCCGTGACGGGCTGGTAATGGAGCTCTCGCAGCTCGCCGTCGTCGAATTCTGGAAAGGCTCGCTCGTGCACGGCCTCGTGACCGGCGAAGGCTCGGCCAAGGATTGCGTCGAACTCCTCGATCGATCCCTCGAGCACCCACGTCTCGAGGGGATCGCCCATATAGGGGCCCACCCCGTGAAGCACCTTGCTCAGGTTACGGCCAGCTTTGTTGATATAGAGCAGATAGCGCTTTCTGGCGACGACGAAGAATGGCTCCAAGACGTTGTGATATTGCGCATAGCGATACATCTCGTCAGCGCTGGGGCTCTCCATTTCCGGCGGTTCCACAAAGCGAAACAGCTGGGTGTAGATCTCCTCGGCGAGCAGATCCGTAAAGAGCTCACGGTCCCCGCCGCGAACGAGGTAGGCCTCCAGGCCTTTTCGTTTGGCCTCGAGCAAGATCTGGGCCTGGTCGGGATCGCTGATCATGATGACCGGGCAAGCCGGTCGGGACTGGCGCACTTGCTCGAGAACCTCCAGCCCGTAAGGCGTAATATCGATGAGGATCAGACTGTAGATATCTTCCTTGTTGATCGCCGCCACAAATTCGTCGGGGTCCTCGATATGTACGGTCGACGCCGGAAGGTCTTCCGTAAACATCGTCCGAGAGAAGATGTTCCCCTCTTCCGGGACATGGCCAAGGATCAGGACCTTGAGTTTCTGCATATGAACGCCTCGCTTTCACACCATCGGCTTACACACCATCAAAAGACATCATCACAGCCCTCATTGGACGTAATGGGTGTTTTCAAAAGGTAAGACGCTGAGTCGAGTTTGCAAGAAGCCCATGGTGCCAACCCGGGAGCACAGCAGGGCCGACGCCTGTGGCGCCAAAAGCCGT
>JACCWM010000044.1 GCA_013697635.1 Lujinxingiaceae bacterium
CTCCTGGCGAGCATCACGGCCGGCTTGCCATCAGGTCGGTCGGGGCAAATCGCAAACAAATCGAGCAAGGCGTGCCGCACCGCCGTGAGATGATGCTACCAATGACCGCTGGAATTCTCGTCGTTCGTGGGCGCCTGCGGTGGCGCCCAGGGATCCTGAGCGGGCACCCCAGCCGCCAGAGCGCGTGGCGGCGCTGTGGCCTTCAACGCGTCGCGCTCGATGCCAGCGATTTGCAGGGTGGCGCGCACCAGAGTCTCGATGTTATTGCGAATGACCACGGTCTCTCTGAGAGCAGCCATGTACTCGAGCTTGATCGAACCATCCTCGAAGCGAAAATTTGGGCACATCGTATTGAGCTCGAGCAGGGTCTGCTTGACACCGGGGCGGGCAAAAAACTCGCGGATCTCTGCGACCTGGGCGCCGCGCACGATTAAAGCCTGATCGATCTCGGCGTCGCCCACCTGAATGTCCTGGCCGCCAAAGAGTTTTCCGATCTTCGAGCCAAATCCTTCGCGGTAAAGCACCAGCCCCACAGGAACGCGCTGTTTGGGAATGGTCGCCCGGTAGACTGCCCAGCGCGTCTTGCTCTTGCCGCTGCCCCGAACATCTTCAAAGACCGACACTTCAATGCCGAGATGCTTGCCACTCATGGATGCCCGAGTTAACCAGCCGGCGGCGATGAAATGGAGGCCAAGGGTGTTGGCGACGAGCCCCATGGCTTCGTTGGTCTTATTGTTAGCGTAGAACTTGCCCGCCAGGATCGCGCCGGTGACGAGGGCAATTATCGAGAAGAACATGAAGGGTTCCATCAAGCGTCTCCGGTTGGTTGAGCACACCCAAAGCTACCTCGATCGATCGAGTTGGCACGTCATTGCCCGACATTGTCTGGCTCCGCCTACCGTTCGTCAAATTGAAGTTGGATTCGGGCCAGGGGCAGGGCACAAGGTTTGCTTGGCAACGGCGCTACCATTGGCCATCTGTGCTTTTGTCGCTTGGTCGCGTCGGCATCGCCCAGGGGTCTTGCGCGTCCGATAGCCGCGGGCCGGGCGCCTGGGCCTGGTCATGCCCGCGCAAGCTGGAGCCAGCCGCTGGATTGTCGATAGACGGCTCACTGTTTAGGCCGGCGATCGTGCGAGCACATTCCACGATGCTTTCGATGTGCGCTTGCAAGAGGGACATCTCGCTGATGCTGCCCCTGAACTCGATGAAGAGTTCATTTCTCTCTAGCTTCATGGCCGGGCAAATCTCTTTGAGCGAAAGCAGCGCGTCTTTGACGCCTGGCCGGGAAAAGAAGTCACGGCCAATTTGCACGCTGACGCCGCGCAGAATAAAAGCTTCGTCCACCAAGGGGTCACCGATTTGGACATCCTCGGTCCCAAAGAGCTTTCCTGCCTTCGCCAAGAGTCCTTCACGAAAGAGCACCAGGCCTGGGGGCGCGGCTTGGTTGGGCACCCGCACCTTGAAGACCACCCAGCGCTGCTTGTGCTTGCCGCCACGAACGACTTCGTTCACATCGATCTCGACCTCCCGGTAGGTTCCGGCCAGCGAAGCCTGGCCGAAAAAACGCGCAGGGGTGAAGGTGAGGCCGAGTCGGCTGGCAAGCGCCGCTCCCGTGGTGTTCGCCTTGTCACGCTCGGCAAAGAGGAGCCATATCAGCACGGAACACGCCACGAAAGCAGTGACCTGCCAGCTGAGCAAGATATCGAACATGGAGTCTCTCTCGGCATCGTTTGATGTGGATTTGAAACAGTGTGCCCGGTTCGCAATAACGATAAAACAGGTAGGGCCAAGGGCCGCGCTTCAAGTAACGGGCGCGGGCCTTGGCCCATTGTAATGCAAGAGTGCAGATGGTGCTTAGAAGCGGTAGGACGCCGCAACCGAGCTAAACAGGCCGGGCGACTGACCGCCGAGGAAGTTCGGACCTGCAGTCAAGAATCCGTGTTGCAGGGCGCCGTCGAGCGCGAAGTTGCCCAATTGAAGGCCAAGACCTGCACGCCAACCAAAGTCGCTGACGCGCGAGGTGGTCTGTTGGGTGTTTCCATCGGGCGGCACGAGGTCGCTGCGCGAGTTGCGCGCAAACATGTACTGCATGCCGCTGCGAAAGTAGAGCCATTCGGTCAGGTAGATGTCGGCGGCGACGTGAAAGCCAGGAATGATGATCGAACTGGTCGAATACTCGGTGTAAGCGTTGTCGTCGGCCTCGGTGTTGGGAACGCCCGAGGTTGTGAGCACCCCGAGCACAGCATAGCCAGCAAGCGTGGTCACGCCGTCGATCGTGTAGACAGGACCGGCGCCAGCGAGCAGACCGAAGCTGTTGGCGGTCGTGTCGAAGTCCTCGCTGGGAAGGCCACCATAGTTGGTGACGCGCGCCGTGTCGAAGACCACGTCGCCGAGAATGCCCAGGTCGACGCCAGCGGCCAGCGGCATGAACGCGCGGGCGGTCAGGCCAAGCTCGAAGACCGAGCCGTCGAAGACGGGATCACCGGCCGTGACGCTGGCACCATTGAAAATGAGGTGCAAAGCCATATCGAGGCGGAAGTTGCCGCGAAGCGAGAAACCAAGGTCAGTACGCACGAAGGTCTGTGAACTCTCGCTGCTACCGATGTCGGGGTCGGCCGGCGTCAGCGAGTTGCCGCCATTGCCAAAGGCAAGGCGCACGCCCAACAGGCCAGCGCCCAGGTCAAGGCCGAACATCAAATCGAGGATCGTGTGAGGCGCGGGAAACGCGCCGCCCAACAGGTTGTCCGGGCCGCCCAGGTAGGGATGACCAAGCTCGTGAGGGAACAGATTGTAATCGAGCACGTCGCCGCGATACAGCCCAAGGCCAAACGCCATCGTCTCCGAGCCCAGGATACCCAGGCCGCTGCCGCTTCCTGCCGCCGCGCCGTAATCAAGCGCGAGCAAGTTCGTATAGTCGAGCACGAGCTGGGGGAAAATCTGAGTGTCCGTGCGATCGAGGATCAATCGATTGCCCGCAAGCGAGGTGCGGCGGGCGGCTTCTGCATCATCGATCACCGCGGTAAAACCAACACCAAGTGCCAGTACGGATGCTAACAAACGCATTTTATTCATCTACTTCTCCTGTCTACGACGCGCGGCCCGATTAATAAGAGGGGTAAGCGCACATCATTTCATCCAAGTACTTCAAACGAGCTACTTCAAGTGGGCAAAATCCATCAAACCGACGTGCTCTATTTTGGCTTGCTGGAGCGGGGCTATCGTGCACATGATGGCAACAAACTGCAAGAATTTTCGCAACCTACTCGATTTCAATCATGATCACTATCAATCACACGCGTCCGGCAACCGTTGGACTGATCTCCGACACCCATGGCTGGCTCGATCCGCGCTTTCATGAACTCTTTGCCAGCGTGGATTTGATCATTCATGCTGGTGATATCGGCCACGAGAGCGTGTTGGTTGAGCTTGAATCGATCGCTCCAGTGGCTGCAGTGCGTGGCAACATCGACGGCGGCGAGCTGCGCTTCTTGCCGCTTGAGCTCCTCGTCGAGGTGAACACGCGTCGCATCGCCATATTGCATATTGCCGGTTCACACAAGCGCCCCAACCTCGCTGCGCGCGAACTGCTCAAGCGTCGTCTACCAGATATGCTCGTGGTTGGCCACAGCCATGTCCCGGTCGTGGCCAAGGTCGGCGCCGTGCTCTGGGTCAATCCGGGCGCAGCCGGCCGCCAGGGCTTTCACACCGAGCGCTTTGCGGCCCTGCTGCACATCGATTTTCCTCAGGCCAAGGTCACCATGGACCGCATCCACCTCGGGCCACGCAGCTCCTTGAGCGAGGGCTGATTTTAGGCGCCGAAGAGCACGCTCTCGTCGATCTCGTTCTCGGTGTGCGCGATCGTCGTTGCGCCCACGCTGTCGCTCCATACGTTGACCGCCGTGCGACACATGTCCAGTGGGCGATCGACGGCCCACAGCAGGGCGACGAGCTCGAGCGGCAGACCGACGGCTTGAAAGATGATCACCATCATGACCAGCCCGGCGTGGGGAATGCCTGCCGCCCCGATGCTCACCAACAACGCCAGCGCGACCACCGTCATCTGGGTGCCAAAGGTCAGCACGAAGTCCGGGTTGGCGTGCGCATAGAGCTGAGCGACAAAGAGCACCGCCACGCACTCGTAGAGCGCAGTTCCGTCCATATTGACCGTCGCTCCCAGCGGCAACACGAAGCCCGCTACCCGGTTGGAGACGCCCACCTCGTGCTCGGCGCGCTCGAGCGTGACGCCCAGCGTACCCGAGCTTGATGCGGTCGAGAATGCCGTCAACAAGGCCGGGCTCATCGCTCGCATCAGCCGATAGGGGTTTCGCCGGGTCACCACATAAAAGAGCAGGGGCAGGGTGAGCGCAAAGTGCACGAGCAACGCGCCAGCTACAGTAAATGCATAGCCCGAGAGGCTGACAAAA
The DNA here is from genome assembly GCA_013697635.1 of Lujinxingiaceae bacterium. Taxonomy (GTDB): domain Bacteria; phylum Myxococcota_A; class Bradymonadia; order Bradymonadales; family Bradymonadaceae; genus JACCWM01. Next base: position 4,425 of record JACCWM010000044.1, read on the forward strand.
ACCTCCAGGCCAGTGGTCGCGACCAGCCGCGCGATCAAGGCCGCAATGCCAATCGGCGCTAAAGCGATGACGAACATCGTCATCTTCATCATCACCTCGAAGACGCCCTCGACGAGCGCCTCGATCGGCGCGCGCTGCTCGGCCTTGATCGTGAGCATGAAGATGCCAAAGAGGATCGAAAAGAAGATCACCGGCAGCAGATCGAAGTTTGCCGCAGCACGAAACACGTTCTCTGGCACCACCGACAACAGCATGTCCCAGACCGAGCCCGGCTGAGGCACCTCGACGCCGGACACGGCAATGGCGAGCTCCACGCCCACGCCGGGTCGAATGATGTTGACGAGCACCAGACCGGTCACGATCGCCAAGAAGCTCGTCACGATGTACCAGCCGGCGGCCTTGAGCCCCACCGTCTTGAGCCTGGAAAAATCGCGCATGCGCGCCACACCGCTGACCAACGAGGCGACCACCAGCGGCAGCACGATCATGCGCAGGAGCGCCAAAAACAGCTTGGAGAGCCCGGAGGCCATGCCACCAAAGAGCGTGCCGGCGAACATCCGATCGATGGCGGCCTGGATGTCCTTCGAGCGCGCCACGGCACTCTCAGGCGTCCAATCGACGCCCAGGACCTCCACGCGCGCGGCTTGCGCAAATTCTTCGAAGTAGGCCGCATTGAGAGCTGCGCCCCAGATCACCCCTGCAATGATCCCGAGAAAGATCCACCAGTGAAGTTTGACGCGTCGCATCAACCACGCTCCTCAAGCTGTCAGCGTTTCGTCGAGCGCTCCGTGTACTTCTTAAAGACGATGTGGTCGAGCGAGAATTTGCCCGGGCCCGTAAAGATCAGCATCAAGAAGGTCATGCCAAAGAGCAGGGCGAACTCTTGTTTTTGCCAGGGATCATTGCCGTGCACGATGAACGCCGCGACCAGCATCGCAAACAAAAGCGGCGCTGAGGCCAGGCGCGTACCCAGGCCGACCACGACCAGCAGAGCACAGCCCACCTCGGCCGAGATCGTCATCACCAGGCTGGCCGTGCTGCCCACGCCCAGCGGATCGGCAAAGGTGTCCATGCGCTCCGAGAAACTGCTCAGCTTGGGCCAGCCATGTTTGAGAAACATCACGCCACCGATCCAAACGCGCATGATCAGCAAACCGATCGAGTTCAATAGCTCTCGCGTCTCATTCTTTAACAACATTGTACATCTCGTGGCTCGTGGTTGGCATGGCAGGCGGACGGCTCGAAAAAAGCGCTGCAAGTGTAATGTGAAGCGGCCTCAACCTATTTCCCGGCCCTTGCACCGCGCTCGGCACACCGTTATTGTGGCGCCCCGCGACGAAACCCAGACAAGCTCACGGCATCGGAGAGATCATGGCCAAGCAAAACGAGAAGATGCGCGAACTGGTCAAACAGCTCGAGGCTCGCCGCACGGAGGCGCGCCAGATGGGCGGCCCCGAGCGCGTCGCGCGCCAGCACGAGCGCGGCAAGTGGGACGCTCGCCAGCGCATCGCCTATCTCTTCGACGAGGGCAGCTTCGTCGAGTTTGGCATGCACGCCTTTTTTCATTCCAACGGCAAACCGATCCCACAAGAGGAGATCAAGACGCCGGCCGACGGCGTCGTCACGGGTTTTGGCAAGATCAACGGTCGCGTCGCCGTCTGCGCGGCCTACGATTTCACCGTGCTCGGCGGCTCGATCGGTGACGTCAGCGAGGCCAAGGTCACCCGTTGTCGCCAGTACGCGCTTCAAAACGGCGTGCCGATGATCTGGCTGATCGACTCGGCCGGCGCCCGCGTGCACGGCGGCAGCGGCATCGACGCCGACCAGATCTCGCTCTTTGCCAACTCCGGCTACTTGTTTCGCGAGCAGGTCATCATGTCGGGCGTCGTGCCGCAGATCGCCGCCATGGTCGGCCCCGGCGCTGCCGGCACGGCCTACATCCCCGGTCTTGCCGACTTCGTTCCGATGGTCGAGGGCACAAGCTCGATGGCCCTGGGCGGCCCGGCACTGGTCAAGGCTGCGGTCGGCGAGGAGATTGGCGAACAGGAACTGGGCGGGGCTAAAGTGCACAACGTCGAGTCCGGTGTCGCCGACCAGATGTATGCAAGCGACGAGGCCTGCCTCGACGCGATCAAAGACTATCTGAGCTATTTCACCGTCCCCGATTTGTCCCCGGACACGGAAATCGCCGACGATCCCGAGCGCGACGAGGGCGGCGCGCTGCGCGAGCATCTGCTCGACGTGTTGCCGGAGAGCGCGCGGCGCGGCTACGACATGCACAAGCTGCTCGAGTGCGTCTTCGACGGGGGAAAACTCTTCGAGATGAAGCCCCACTTCGCCAAGAACATCATCACGGCCTTTGCCCGCATCGGCGGCCGCGCGGTGGGTGTCGTGGCCAACAACCCCAAGTACTTTGGCGGCACGCTCGACAACGATTCGGCCGATAAGGCCGCGCGCTTTGTCAACCTGTGCGACGCCTTCGATATCCCGCTCGTCTTCTTTCAGGACGTGCCCGGCTTCATCATCGGCAGTCGCGTCGAAAAGGCCGGGATCATCCGCCACGGCGCCAAAATGCTCTATGAGGTGGCCAACGCCACCGTGCCCAAGATCACCGTGATCGTGCGAAAAGCTTATGGTGCCGGCTACTACGTGATGTGCGGTCGCGCCTTTGAGCCTGATCTGATCGTCGCCTGGCCCACGGCGGAGATCAGCGTCATGGGCCCGGAGGGCATGGTCTCGATCTTTGCCCGCAAGATGCTCGACTCCAATCCCGACGCCGCCGAGATCAAGCAACAGCTCGTCGACTCGATTCGCCCCTACATCGACATCTACAAGCCGGCCGGCCGCGCCCTGATCGACGAGGTCATCGACCCGCGCGAGACCCGCGACTACATCCTGGCCGGCCTCGAGCTCGCCAAGAACAAGCAGGTCCAGCGCCCGCCTCGCAAATGCGGCGTGCGCCCGGTCTGAATCAGGGCTCTTCTTCGGCCAGCCCCAGCGCCTCGAGCACCGACTGCAAGCCCTCGTAGTTCTCGTAATAGATCTCGATGCGCCCCTTGCCCCGGCTATCCTTGATCTTGACCTTGGCTCCGATGGTTTGCTGCAGCCGGCTGGTCATGTCGCGAATCTGGGCATCATCGCGGTAGCGCGGCCGCTGGTCGCGCGCCGGCTCCTCTTCGAGAAGGGGCGCGTCTTCTTTCTCATCGAAGGTCGACAGCAGTGTGATGCCGTCCTTGAGCTCGCGCACGAGCTGCTCGGTCTCGCGCACCGACCAGTTCTCGGCGACCACGCGCTCGGCCAGCGCCGCGGCCTGCTCGGCCTCGAGCCCCAAAAGCGAGCGCGCGTGTCCGGCCGACAACGCCCCGACGATCACCAGATCTTGCACGGCTGCAGGCAACTGCAAGAGGCGAACGGAGTTGGCCACGGCCGCGCGCGATTTGCCCACCTGGCGGGCAAGCTCGGATTGCGTCAATCCCGAGTCGCTGAGCAGCTTCTCAAAGGCGTTGGCTTCTTCGAGCGCGTTGAGATCCTCGCGCTGGATGTTCTCGATCAGCGCCAGCGTGTAGGCCTGCACGTCGCTGACGTCCTTGATCACCACCGGCACGTCGGTCAGCCCGGCCACTTTGCACGCGCGCAGGCGTCGCTCACCGGCGATCAGCTCAAAGCGCCCGTTTTTCTCGCGAACCACCAGCGGCTGAATCAGGCCCGACTCGCGAATGCTCGCGGCGAGCTCCTCGATCGCCCTGGCATCGAAGTGCGCGCGCGGCTGTTTTGCGGCCGTGTCGATTCGATCGAGCGGGAGGCGGATGAACTCACGGCGCTCGCTGCTCGCATTGCTCTTGGGAATGAGTGCGCCCAGGCCCTTGCCCAGGGCATTTCGACGACCGTCGGATTGGCTCATAGGCCCGTACTTCCTGTTCTAAGTTTAGGCCGAGGCGGCCGTATCCGCGCCGTAGCCATTTCGCGCCAGAAACTCGAGCGCGAGCTCTTTGTAGGAGACGGCGCCACGCGAGGAGGCGTCGTACTCACTGATCGGCTTGCCAAACGACGGCGCCTCACCAAGGCGCACGTTGCGCGGGATCACCGTCTCGAACACCAGATCCCCAAAATGCGTCGTCACCTCGGTGGCGACCTGCTCGCTCAAATTGGTCCGCCCATCGTACATCGTCAGCAAGATGCCCTCGATCGACAGCGACGGGTTGAGGTGCTCGTGAATCAGCCCGATCGTGTGCAACAGATGCCCCAGGCCCTCGAGCGCATAGTATTCGGTTTGAATCGGCACGAGCACCGTATCGGCCGCAACCAGCGCGTTGACCGTCAGCAGTCCCAGACTCGGCGGGCAGTCCAGCAAGATGAAATCAAACTGCTCGCCCATGGCCTGCACGGCCTCGCGAAGCCGAAACTCGCGCGCCGGATGGCTCACCAGCTCGATCTCGGCGCCGGCCAGATCCGTCGTGCTCGGAATCAGCTTCAAGCCCGGCGTGGCGACCTCCACGATCAGCTCGTCGATCGTGCGCGTGCCCAGCAGCCCGTCGTAGATCGACCGCTCACAAGCATCGCGGTCCACCCCGACCCCACTCGTGGCATTTCCCTGGGGATCGAGGTCGATCAACAGCACCCGACAGCCTTGAGCGGCCAGACACGCCGCCAGATTCACCGAGGTCGTCGTCTTCCCCACGCCCCCTTTCTGATTGGCCACCGCGACGACTTTATTCAACGCTGCACTCACCCAAACGGCCCAACACCCGGGCCCTCACCACACGCCAACGCAACTCGCCGCGCGAGCGCCATCATGGACGCATCCCCCCCAAACTTCAACCCCCAACCAACGCCCAAGACCCCCAAGAAACGCCTTGACACAACCGAGTGCACTCACTAGGTTAGCCACTCCCTGGCCGGGAAGAAATTTCCCCCTCAGCCAGTTTCAAACACGCCCGACAACACAACCGTCGGCGTGCTTGAATGTCGGGGCGTAGCGCAGCCTGGTAGCGCACTTGCATGGGGTGCAAGGGGTCGGAGGTTCAAATCCTCTCGCCCCGACTTAGAGACCCACCACGACGAAAGTCATGGTGGGTTTTCTCGTTCTTGCTCTTTGAGAAGGGTTCAAGCGCAAAGCTTCGGGGCCGGCCAAAGTGCGCCGCGGCTGCCTCCGCCTGCTGGTGCGGCCGTCTCCCATGTTCATGGGATGCTGCCGCCATTTCATCCCTGATACCGTGCCTCAGTCGATTGAATTTTGAGATCTTTGTGGAGGCATTGTCATGATTGGTCCTGCCAAGTTTAGTGCTCGTCGAATCCACGTCGTCCTGGCACACCGCCTATACCTCAGTGTGCTTTGCTGCGTGCTGATCGCGTTGATGATGTCATCGGGCACTGCCTACGGCCAGTCGACGGAGGCAGAGGTCGAAGAGGTCGAAGAAGTCGCAGTCAAAGAATTCGCCGAAGCAGATGACGAAGCAGACGCAGACGAAGAAGAAGAAGATGGATTTGCTCTTTTTGGCTACTACGCCCTGGGGCTACAGGGTTCCAGCGGTTTGAGCGGGTATTTCTGGTCTGTGAGCGCAAAGCTGAACAGCGATCTGTTCACTCCGCTCTTTCTCTCGATCAGGCCGAGGTTTTCGCGGGGCTTTAGCCAGATCGACCTGCTCGTCGGCTATTCGCTGAGCACCACTTGGGGTGTTGAAGTCATCGAAGAGGAGGCGACAGTGGGACGAACCTCGACAACCCGAACCTATAGAGTCGATAGCTATGCTACTTACGCCCGCAATCAAATGGTGATCGTCGGTGGCGTCAAGCCCATGATTACACTGTATCAACGCCCGCTAAGCTCAACTGAGCCTCCGCATGGGCCGCGTGCCACGGCATTTCCTTTGATGGTGGGCGTGCATGACTTCAACGCCAACCATTTCGGCAACCTGACGACCTGGGACGTCGACGTTCGGTGCAACGGTCTCCTATTACTACGCTTCGCCTTCGCTTGGCCGATGGATGCTTGGTGTTGATCTGGGCGCATTGCCCATGACCGACGGCCGCAACTTTTTCTTCACCTTCGAGATCGGCCGCGCGTTTGGATTCTAGGTTCGGGCATCAAGAGAAAGCCTCAGGGGAGCCGACCTGGGCCCGTCCTGGCGGACGTTTTATGTACAGGCGGTGTACATACTCTGCCGGCGGCACCGCCATTGGCATTCGCACGTGCATTGGCTAGTCAGTTTATACGGGGCACTTACACGCCGAGTCCTTGTTGGGTGCGGGTTTGGCATGGAGCTTGCGAATAGCTCTCTTGCGTTGGAACTTAAACCCAGGAGTTGTCATGCGTCATTCACCGTTTCCTTCCTCGAAGAGTCTGTTCACAGCCGGATTGCTGACCATCGGCGTCGTCGGCTTGCTTGGACTCTTGCGCTGGCTCGAGATCCCGAGCGGCGAGTGGATGGACTGGCTCGTCGGAATCAGCGGCTTCTGGTGGTTGCTGGGAGTGACGACAATTCCATGGAACGTGTACTTTGGAGCCCGCCGGGTCGGCCACGATATTTTGGCCTCCAAGGAGCGGGGAATTCAGACATCGGAGCGCGACGAGGCTGTTGCAAAGAAGATCGCGCGGCGCGCCTTGTTCGTCGCCATCACACTGCACGTCGTGACCGCCGGCGCATTCGCGGCGCTCGCCACTTTGGGTCTCACGGCTATCGGCTGGGTCGGGGCAGGGGCAGCACTCTTGCTGACCTTCGCACAGCCCCTTGCTCACCTCTATCAGCACCTCGTTCAGACCCTCAGCGAGATGAGCAATCAGGCCCGCTACCCGCGGATGGACATCGAAACCTTGCGCGCAGACTTTCAGGAAATGCAGTGCGTCGTGCGCCGGCTCAACCTCGACGACTCTCAGTCCTGGGCCAGTGACGTAGAGCGAAAACTCCAGGCCACGGTCTCGCGAGATGAGGGTCTGACCGTTGCGGTCCATGATGTACGCCGCGAGATGCATCAGATGTCGGCGCGCCTCTCAGAAGACACCCAGTTTTTGGGCAACGTGCGCGAACTGATACGCTTCGTGAAGCAGGCGTAATGGGGGCGCAGCCGTAGGTGGTTGCTGAGGCGCCGGGCCCTCAGGGGAGCCGACCTAGCCCACGCTTACGTTGCCTTCTTGCAGAGCGCGGGGTCGCGATGGTGGCGGCGAATTTGTTCACTTAGCACACGGGCCGTTCGGCGGTGAAGGCCTTGAGCCGTGGTGCAGCTATCGAAGAGCAGCGAGTCTAGCATCGTGTAGCGAGCGAGTGGGCCGCTGGCGCGCTCACCATCCCAACTCCAATGTTCGACGAGCAAAGGGACGAGCGCGGCCTGCAAGCGCTCGGCCAGCATCGTCTCGCCCTGGTGACAGGCCTGGGCATAGTGTTGTTCGACGCCCTCTTCAATCGACGATGCGCGCGCGACGATCGTGAGCGCCCCGACCAGATCCTCGCGGTAGGCTTGCAGGACGTGGACGCGAAGCGAAGGTGGAAGCTCCGCAACATTCTCGAAGACGACGGCATCGAGCGCCGCGGCGGTCGCGCGCTCAAGGCAGACTGTCGAGATATCCGCCTCGCTGCAACGCCACAAGGTGGCACGGGCGGTTCTGTCGTGGTCGTGCTCCCCATCACTCTCGTCTTGTTCCTCGCTTGTGCCGTCGGGCCGTGGGCACTGCGACTCGTTGATCGCGGCCAGGGTCGTGGTGACATCGCGCTGCAGAGCCTGGCGGGCCTGGACCAGCTCCTGCTCGGTCTGCGCGTCGACCCACCACGTGTAGGTGCGCGGCACCTCGTCGGGATAGTCGTAGCCGCTCGTACAGCCCGCGATTGCCAGGATTAGCGCGGCTGCGGCCTTGCTCAATGTGTTAAGGTTCATGGTCCATCTCCTGGAAAACTCAACCTGAGACCGGCGCTTACACTCCAGGTGAGCCGTACGTCGGGCTCGAATTGTTCACGTGGCTCGCCGACGACGCCGGCGAGCAAGACATTGATCGGTGAGTCGTTGATCGCGAGCAGAGTCCACTCACTCTGGGCTCCTGTGGAACAGCGCCGCTGCCAGCGAAGCGCTTGCCCGATGAGGCGCGCCTCGCCCACACACTGCAATTGGGCTCCAAGCGCGAAGCGACCGCTCGCCGTCTCCCATCCGTAGCTCAGACGAGCGCCGCTCATCGGTACGAAATAATGCGTCCAGGCCGACTCGAGCTGCGTGCCGCGGGCGATCCCATAGGCAGTGAGCGGCCCAACGGCGAGCCGGTGGCGGTACTGTGGGTCACGAATAAAGTCGATCAGGATCGCCAGATTGGCAAAATCTATCATCGAGAGCGCCCAGGCCTCTGCGTCCAACTCGACCGCGAGCAGCTCGTATTCGAGCGCGATGTCAAAGGGCGCCGGGATCCCGATGTCGACGTTGGCCGGGATCAAGATGACCGCGCCCTGATCGTGGCGCAGATAGGCGCTCTCAAGCAGCGTCGCGCGCAGCCCGAGCTGCCCGTCACCGACCATCGCCGATACCCCAAGAAAGGTGTGGCGAATGTTCCACCATATCTCCTCAGCCGGAAAATCGACGCCGAAGCTGTGCTTGAGCGCAAGCCCCACGTGCAATTGATCGGCCCGCGCTCCGGGCCCGGCGGTTCTGGCGAGCAGGTCGACCGTTACGCGATCGTGCAAGGCAAAGTCGACGCGAATCAACCGTCCCTGAGCGTCGCGTACATAGCCCGGCGAAACCTCAGGCTGCTGCACCTGGGCCTGGGCGAGCGCAGAGCTCAGCCCCACGGCCACTAGCGTGCCCAACATTACCCCGCGCCGTGCTCGATCGAGAAGAGATCGCCCCATCAGTGGCCAGCTTGCTCGAGGGAGGGACGCGTCGGAACGAAAAAGCTCAGACGGCCGCCGGCGAGCACGCGATAGTCCAGCCCGTCGAGGCCGGCGACCTCAATCTGGGTGTAGCGCACATGCGGCTGTACGAAGAGCGAGATCGGCTGATCGCTTATCGCGATGAGGATGCGCTCGATCGACATGCCGGCCGTGCCGAACATCCACGTGCGCCTGGCCGACGGCTCCCAACCCCACTGCATGCGTGCGTCGAGGCCAATGTGGGTCAAGCCGCGCCCGCCCAGCACCCACGCCGCCTCGAGTCCGACCTCTGGATAGAGGTAAGCGAGCGAGGCGCCGGTGCCCTCCATGTGGCGAAGGCCGGCGCCGGCGCCGACACGAACAAGAGCGTAGTTCTCGAGTTGTGGCCCCTGGTAGAACTCCCAGTTGATTCGGGTGTCGATCAGGTCGAGCAGCATCAGGTCGCCGGCGTCGCTGCGGCGGTAGTGCAATCGTCCAAGTGATATGCCTCCGCCCAGACGAATCGGCACGTCGAAGCGGCGCGGCCCGCCGATGAAGGTCGTAATCCAAAACGCCGGCTCCTCGCCGGTGCGACCGCGGTCGTAGCTGTAGAGGAGGGCGTCGATCTCAAGCGGCGCGAGCACGAGGCGAGCCTGCAAGAAGCGGTGGCGGTGGCGCCTGCGATCCCACTGGTCATACACGTCGACCACGCTGAGCGTGTCGAGCACCAACGAATGACGCAGCGTCTCGAAGCCTTCCGGCGCGTCGAAGCGTAGCAGCTCATAGACCCCCAGGTGCATGCGGCTGCGCAAATCGAAGCTCGACTGAAAGACACGCCCGAGCTCGTCGCGCGTGTAGCCGGGCGGCGTCTCGAGCAACGCGGGCACCATCGAGTAGCCCTCATTTAACAGGCGCTCATAGACGCCCGGCTCGCCCGAGACACATACGTTCAACTTCTGAGGAACGAGCCCGGAAGCCTCTCCGTTGCGAAGAATGCGCGCCTGAGCCACCAGGCAGCGCTTCGCTCCGGGGTCGCACTGCATGCGAACGGTCGTGCCGTCGGCGCGCTCGACGCACACGATCTCGCGCCCTGGATCGAGCTGGAGAAGCTCCTGCGCCGAGAGCAACGAGCCGTCGGTGAGTATCGCAAAGACGACCAGCAACGCAAACGATCGGGCAGAAGCAGACATCTATGACTCCATATACGGCATCATTCAAAGCGGACATTCGAACCGAGGGCCGTCGCGCTGAGGCCCAGCGCCAGGAGCCGGGGCCTCAGGGGAGCCGACCCTCGAGATCCGACGGTCGTTTTTTTCTCAGTTTGGGCGTCAAGCATCAGGGCTGGGCAGCACCGCGGTGCTTTGGCAAAGATAGATGCAATGTCCATATAAATCTACCTCAGGTGCGGTGTCTCTCGACTGATCGAGAGCGCGCCGATCGGCATCTTTCTCAGTCTCCTTGCAGGGTCAAAGGAGCCGGTTGGCCTTGCACCGATCCAGGCCAGCACATACAAAGCCAATCGCCACTGTGCTTAAACTCCCAACCCCGCTCGACTGAGATTTTTTCCGATGAATGTGCTGCGCTCGCTCCTTGCTCTTGCTGCCATCGCCCTGTCCAGCGGCTGCCATCCGTCGCAATCCCCTGAGCTCGGGCCCAAAGCCCCGGCCCCGCAGGCCGAGGCCGTCGAATACCGTTGGCTGCCCGACGGTGACGCCCAGAAGTTCAAGGCGATCGAGGACCAGCTCGGGGGCTTCTCCGAGACCATGCGCGAGGTTGCCTACCGCTACAGCGAGCTGTACTGGGCCGGCACCGATGAGAACTGGGCCTATGCCGACTACCAACTCGAGCACATCGCCGAGGCGATCGAGGCGGGCATCATCCGCCGGCCGGCCCGCGCGGATTCGGCGCGCCCCTTCTTGGACAAAAACATCCCGGCCCTCGAGGCGGCGATCAAGGCCCAGGACAGCGCGGCTTTTGCCCGCCAATTTGCTGGCCTTCAACAGGCCTGCAACACCTGCCATGTCGCCGAAGAGGTGGCCTTCATTGCCGTGCAGACGCCAAGCGTGCGCTGGGTGCCGGTAGGCAACGCTCCTTGAGCGCTCGGGGCGCGATGAACTCGTGATGGGGCGTCACGAGCCGATGTGGGTGCGCTTTCCGGCGCGCAGCTCGGCCAAGGGGTAGAAGGTCCCGCGCCAGTCGCGATGAGTGCGAGAGTATTCATTGGCTGCTCGGTGAGACGACATCTGCACGCTACCGAGCGATGTGCGTGCTGACAAGCAGCCTATGCGTCCTACCGTTTGCTTCAGACGGTTTGCTCGCGTTCGCGGGCGCAGCTGATGCACAGAGTGGAGAAGGGAAGGGCGGCTAGGCGAGCGGTGGCGATCTTTTTGCCGCAGGCCGTGCAGGCGCCGTAGGAGCCGGCGTCGAGGCGCATCAGTGCCGCCTCGATCGCCTCGAGCGTGTGGCGCTGTGAGACGTCGAGCTCAGCGAGCACCTCCTCATTCTCGAGTTCGGTCGCCTGCTCTTGCCAGTCAGCCGAGAGCGGACCCTTTTGCATGGTCCGATCGCGGTGAATGGCGTCGAGGCGAGCACGCAACACGCTCGCCTGCTGCTCGAGCTCGTCGCGCAGGGCGCTGTATTCGTCTTTGGATTTGTTGGGCATGACTACCTCCTTGGAATTGAAGATCGATTCAGGCGTAGAGCTCGCCCAGGTGACGCACAAGATCGGTGGAGGTGACGAGGCCGACGAACTTGTCGTTTGCGTCGACCACGGGCACCGCGTGGTAGTGACCCTCGCTGAGCAGCGCGGTGACCTCGCGGATCGTGGCGTGGTCGGTGACCGTGGTCAGCGATTGTGTCATGACGTCTTCGATCTTGAAGGTGTGGTCGAGGTAGGCGTCGAAGGCGCGATCATCGCCACCGTAGGCCGTAAAGGTCATCTTGAGCATGTCCGTGGCGCTGATCAGGCCAACGAGCTTGTCGCCGCTCAAGACCGGCACGTGATGGAAGCGATTCTCGGCGAGGATCTGGCGCACCTCGCTGAGCTTTTGGTCGACGTGCACGGTCTGGATCTGGTCGGCGGCCTGCATGACTTTGGTGATCAATTCATTTCTGCGCATTCGTGGTCTCCTGTCGAGCAATTGAGTAAGGCGATCAAAGTGCTGCACCCCCCACCCACCATCGGGCTGTGTGGTGGGAAGTACGGACTTGAGATATCGCGCAAGTCGTGCCAGCACAGCACAGCGACCGAAAACGATGGGCCTGCCCAGTAACTGTGCCACGGAGCCGACGCTCGGCTCGCCCGGCCAGCCCGCCGCGACTGCCCGCAGAATTTGCGTCGCTTCGGCGAAAATGCGTGTTTTAGGCGAACCGCATGCATTTCATGGTGATGAATTTAAACAGATAATCAGAGCACGCTAAGGATTTGCAGCTTTTTCAACAAATTCAACAAATTGCACGCGTCTCCCTATCCGGCACACCCGACATTCAAGGAGTTGGTACGAGTGTCGACATGGGTATTTGGCTGTTGAGCAAGTCGCCGACGCGGATTAGGCTTGGCGCATCGCGTTAGGTTCAACCCCACTTTTTTGTAAGCTGGCATTTTAAGGAGAGATTAGTATGAGACGATTGACGGGCAAATTGATCACCCTCGCGCTTCTCGCGACCCTGTTCGGCTGCGAAACCGCTGCGATCGACACCGCGGATGTCAGCGAGGATATCGGGGCCGACACCACCACGACCGAAGAAGATGGCACAGCCATCGATGCCGCCACCGGCCTGGATGCCAGCGAGGATGCGGCCAACTCCCAGCCCGACGCCAGCCCCGACGCCAGCGCCGACGCCAGCCCCGACGCCGATGTCGACCCGGGCTGCCCCGCGACCCATGCCCGCGTGGGCTGGGTCGCCGAACTGAGCACCAAATCCCACGCCGTGAGCGGGCACGCCGAGATCATCGACGACTGCACCGTGCGCATCACCGACTTTCACTTCGACGGCGGCGGCATCGACGTGCGCATCTACGGCGCCAAAGACGCCAACTACCTCGTCGGCTTCCCGATGACCGAAGACCTCGTCCGCCCGACGCCTTACAGCGGCGAGACGATCATCGCCAGGCTGCCCACCGACGTCAGCCTCGACGACCTCGACGGCATCAGCGCCTGGTGCGTCGACTTCGCCGTCGACTTTGGAAGCGGCACGTTTGCCGCTCCTTGAACCGGCTCAAAACTAGCCCGGCAAGTCGCTAATCATGTGTCGAGAATCCGTATCAAATCAACGGCTTGTAGAGGTTCCTGGCACCGATCGGGAAAGAGGACCACTCATGCGAATCTACAACATTGTCGGGACCGATGGTTCCTGGTTCTCGCCCTTTGGTTGGCGAGCACGCGCCGTGTTGCTGTGCAAACGAATCCCGGTGGAGTGGGTCGATGTGCCGATCTCGGAGCTCGCGAGTGCCGTGGCGTTCGCCGGCACCACGACCACGCCTCTGCTCGTCGAACGGCTTGTAACGGTGCCTGGCACCGATCGGGGAGGTTTTCGGTCGATTTTTGGATCTGGGCTGACGGTGTTGTTGTGCGATGATTGAGACGATAGTCATATTGTCTGGGAACGAATCGCGATTCGTGAGGTCAGACCTGTCATGAAAAGTGAGCTTGCTGGTCTCATAGTCTTATTCGCCGTCACGTCGAGCTCTGCTGCCTTGGCGGATACGTTGTTGTCGACCCTCGGGGAGCCGGTCACGGAGGTTTCTCACAGCGTTACGTTGAGCGTGGGGGAGGGGCTTGCGACCTTTGTGGTGCGGCGCACGTTTGCAAACACGGGGGTGCTCCACGATGAGGCCGTGCTGTCGGTGGATATGCCCACCTTTGCGATCGCGACGGGGTTGAGGATTCGGGCTGGCAATGTCTGGTACGGTGGCGATCTGTTGGAGGCGCAGGAGGCGGCCGACAAGTACACGGAGCTGACGGGGATGGGGGGCTTTCAGGCCCGGGATCCGGCCTTGCTGGCATGGGAGAGCGAGGCGACGTTGCATTTGCGTATCTTTCCGGTGCCGCCGGGGGCCACGGCGACCTTGGAGTATACGTTGGTCGCGCCGCTTGGCTGGGAGGGTGGCGAGGCGATCGTCGATTACTGGCGAGGCGGCGAGGACGAGGCGTTGTCAACGGTGGTCTTGCAGGTGCTCGAGTATCCGGGCCAGATCCTGGTCGATGGTCGGTTGGTGACGTTTGAGCAGCCCGTGGTCTTGAGCGCGCGCGGCGAGGGTGAGCAAGACTCGGGGACGGCGCAGATTCGCTTGAAGCCCGACCAGTCAAAAATCATCGGTCGTGCAGGCTCAACCGAGCAGATTCGGCTGACGAGCGAGGGCAGCACGGTGTTTAGCAAAATCGAGTTCGATCTGCCCCAGCGCTTGTCGGAGTTACCCAAGCTTGCGAGCGTGGTGTTCTTGATGGACCGCTCGCGCTCGGTCTCCGAGGAGCTCGTGCAGGCGCAGCTCGACGTGATGGAGGGGGTTGCAAGCTTTCTGCCCGATGCTCGCTTCGAGATCGTGATGGTCGACCGGCAGGCGACGCCGCTGCAAGGCGCGCTCGTCGATCATGCGGCGTTTGTTGAGGCCCTCGCCAGGCTTCGCGACCAAAACGTGGCACTTAAGAACGGCTCAAACCTCGATTTGGGACTCGCGATGGGCCGCGATCTCTTAAAGGATGTCCAGGGCCCTCGTTTCATCATCGCCCTGAGTGATGACCGGCTTCGGCCTTCTTGGGACACGCAAGCCGTCGCTCGCGCGACGGGGATCATGACTCACATTGTGGTGTTGGACCACGGATTTAGTCGCGATGACGCGCATCGCCTCTCGTCGATTGCCTTGACCGAAGGCGGCATCCTCGTGCGCACCGGCGGTGATGGGCTGCGCAGCGAGTTCGAGCATCTGGTGCGCCCGATCCGCCTCGAGGGGGTTAGCGTCAGCGACATTGACGACGAGATTGGTGACCTGGACGAGGGCAGCGCTTACCGCTTCTTTGGCGTGGTCCCAAAGCGCCCGCGCGCCGCGCTTCGCGCCAAGTTGTGGAACCAACCGATCGTGGTCAACGCGTGGCGCCGGCCGGCCTTTGACCGCGCCGCGGCGGGCTGGGTGTTCTCCCACGGGCTGTTTCATGGCCTGGATGAAGAAGACATGATGAGGCTCGCCAGGTACGCTGAGGCGGTCTCGCCGGTGACCTCTTATCTGGCGATCGAGCCGGGCGTTCGGCCCTCGGTGGTGGGCATCGATCGAAGCGCGAGTGGGCTGGGAATGCAAGGATTTGGCGCCGGCGGCTACGGTATGGGAATTGGCATTGGCACTGGCCCCGTGCCCAAAATTGAGATCGACGTCGAGCCCTGTCGGCTGAGCCATCCTGGCCAGCAGGCCAAGGTCACGGTGCACACGACCACGATCGAGATCGTCGATGTCGTCGCGCACAGCTCCAACGAATTTACGGCCTGCATCGTGGAGCGCGCGTGGGCGACCGAGCTGCCCTCGGCGTTTTTGAGCTTCGCTCAGCAAAGCCAGGCACTTCAATTTTAGTACTCGACCGTGCGGTTCAGTATCAGCCAACGTGCTGCTGGCGAGCGACCACAGAATTCACAGAGTCGGGTCCCCTGAGGGTCCGACTCTTGGCGTCGTTGCTTGACGAGGCGACTGCCAGGGGGCAGGGATGGCGCTCAGGCGTATTCGACGCGGATGTTGTCGATGACGGCCTTAATCGCGGTCTTGACGACTTCGACGTCGGGGTGGCGAACGATGACGTAGCCGTCGCCCTCGTAGCTGTCCGATTTGGGGGTGCCGGGGCGAGGGAGGCGAGCCTCGACGACGAGGTGGCCAACGGCGGCGTGGGCTGCGGCGACGCCGGTGACGCGCGAGACGCGGCCCTGGCCTGCGCCGCGCAAGAAGGCGACGGCCACGGAGTATTTGCGCTCGTAAGGGCCGTCGTAGGCCTGGTCGACCACGGCGCGCGCCCAGGCGCGAAAGAAGTCGGCGTCGTGGACGAAGTTGTTGCCGGGGATGATCTGGGCGCCGGGGGGGCGGGCGGCGATCTCGCCGATGGCGAGCGAGCCGTCGTGGCGGCGAAACCACTCCATGTGGGTGAAACCGGTGTCGAGGCCGAGCGCCTTGACGGTGCGGATGCCCAGGGCGCGGGCGTCGGTGAACTCCGGGCCGGTGACGTCGCGCGGATGCACGACGACCCACTGCATCCAGGGGTTCTCCATCGCTTCGAGGGGCGTGGGCATGTAGCGGGTAAAGGAGTTGAAGCGCACCTCGCCGCCGATTGTGATCGTCTCGAAGCTGAACTCGCGCCCGCGCAGGAATTCCTCGGCCAACGCGGGGTTTCTGGGGGAGGCGTGGATCGCGCTCAGCGCTTCGCGCAGCTGTTCTTTGTCCTCGACGCGCCAGGTGGCCTTGCAGGCCACGCCGGCCGGCGGCTTGACGACGATCGGGAAGCCGACCTGGGCGACGAACGCCTCGGCGTCGGCCCAGGAGGTGATCATGCTGTGGCGAGCGCAGGGCAGGTCGTGGCGTCGAAGCGCCTCTTTCATCAGGCTCTTGTCGCGAAACAGATCGGCGATTTTGGGCGTCATGCCCGGGACCTGAAGCTCCTGGCGCACATGAGCAAGCTGGACCTGCAGGGGCTCGAGGATGCCCAGGACGCGGTGGATCGAGCCGTGGCGGTGCTGGAGCAGCCTGGCGGCGTTGATCATCTGGCCGACGTCGAGCGGGTCCTCGACGGTGACGATGTCGGCAAAGAGCTTGGCCTCGGCGCCGCGGGGGGCTTTGGCGACGATGCCGAGCATGCGCACGTCGCGAAGCCGCGCGGCGGCGCGCACGAAGCGGTAGGTGGTCTCGACGGGGTAAGGTGCTGCAAAAATGACGTTTCTCAAGGCACTTTACTCCCGGAAATGGATGCGTTAGCGTTCTGGGACCAGCCCCAGTATTTGGGTCGAAACATGGCGAC
>JACCWM010000075.1 GCA_013697635.1 Lujinxingiaceae bacterium
GGTCCCCTGAGGGACCGGCGCCGGCGGCCGGCTGCCGAGGTCGCAAAAATCAAAGCAGGGTGGCAGTGACCGTCAGGGTGAAGTCGCCATGGGTTTGTCCCCCGATCGTGAGGCCGTCGCCGTCGACAATGATGAAGGCCGTCTGGCCGGCCGCCACCGAAAAGCTCACCTGCTCCTGCTGACCTGGGCCATTGAATTTGGTACCGGCGATACAGGCGTTAGCGGCGCAATCGAGGCGCACATACAGCAAAGGGTCATAGGTGCCCGTCGGGACTACCGTGACCTGGTAACTGGTCGCAACCGCCGGACTGACCGAATACACCCGGTCGGGGCCGCTGACGAGTGCGACGGGACAGCCCGAATTGCCCTGCGCCTTCGCACTGTAGCTGTCCGTGTAGCCAGTCGTCGTCTGATTGGCCCACGTGCCGCCCGCCGTCACGTTGAAGGCATCGGCGCACGTGTCCCCGACAAGCCCGGGATCGCCGACGTCTTCGCTGGCATCTTCGCTGGCATCGTCGCCTGGCTCGCTGGTGTCGCCGGCGTCTTCTGGCTCGCTGGTGTCGCCTGGCTCGACATCGCCCTCGACGACATCGCTTTGTGCGATGTCCGTGCTAAGCGGCGTGTCGGTCTCGTCAGGCGCATCGGGCTCGGTCGCCGTGTCTTGAACGGTGTCCGGCGTCGTGCTGGTGTCTTGCTGGGTCACGGTGTCCGTGCCCGTATCGGCCGTCGGCGGAGTGGCGCGCACGGGATCGTCGCTGCATGCCACCTGGGCCAGCATCGCGATCGCTACACACACTACAAAAGTGTTTCTCAGCTGGTGCTTCATCTTCAATCCTCGTTTACGCGAATCACTCTTTCAAAGTCGAACGGTTGGCACGAACTTACTCTACACCGGCGGCCCCTCGGGCCCAAGACTGCCAGCCTAGTTGGTTTCGTGATCGTTGCGAAGCCTCAAAAGAGATTTTTGATTTGTGCACCCGCATGGCCCGCATGGCCTCATGCCCCAGTCTGCTGAAAAAACAAACGCGATGCCAGAGCGCAACCATACCCATCTGCAAATAAAACAAAGTCGCTCATGTCTGGAAAGCTGTGATAAGCTCTTGCGACACGCGAGACCATGGTAGCGAACGCGTGAACGACTCGATGATAGAGATGGGATGAGCGAGCAGATTCCGGTTCGAGAAGCGGGCGTATTTCTGCCGGGGGATGTCATTGAGCGCAAGTACCGTATCTTGCGCTTGTTGGCCGAGGGCGGTATGGGCAGCGTCTATCACGCCATCCAGGAGCCGCTCGGCCGCGACGTCGCGCTTAAGGTGCTCAAACCCGGTAACGACACCGCCGAGCAACGCGATCAGCGCCACAAACGCTTTTTTCGCGAGGCCAGCCTCTCGAGCCGCCTGAGCCACCCGAACACGGTCATGATCTTTGACTACGGCGAGCTCGAGGACAAGCAGGGCTTCTTTCTGGTCATGGAGTATCTCGAGGGCCGCCAACTGCGCGACTTGATGCCCGACGGGGTCGGCCTCGACCCGCGACTGGCCATGCATCTGGCCATGCAGATCGCCGGCTCGCTGGCCGAGGCCCACGAAATGGGCGTGGTCCACCGCGATCTCAAACCGCCCAACATCATGCTGGTCAACCGCGGCGGCGATCCAAACTTCGTCAAGGTCGTCGACTTCGGGCTGGTCAAGGAGCTCGGCGACGAAGAAGACGACGAGCTCACGGCCGAGAATACACTGCTCGGTTCGCCGACCTACATGGCGCCCGAGCGCTTCCTCTCCAAAGCCTCCGATTCGCCCTCGGTCGACGTCTACGCGCTGGGTATCATGCTCTACGAGATGCTCGCTGGCCGCCCGCCCTTCAAGCGCGAGGCCGATGGCACCGTCCACCAGCTGATCATGCAACACATCCAGGTCGCGCCGTCGCCTCTTAGAACCTTTCGTCCCACGCTGGTGTTGCCCGACGGGCTCGAGGCGCTGATCATGCGCTGTCTGGCCAAGCACCCCGAACAGCGCATCGGTTCGATGGAGGCGCTGCTTCGCCTGCTCAAGTCGTGCGCGGGCGGCATGGACGGTTTTTCGACCAATGGCTCATTGGAGCTGGCCGCGCTGCTCACACCCGGCGAAAACTCCGCCGCGATCAGCCCCGGCCCCGACACCGGCCCCGGCCACCAAAACGAAACCAACGACACGGTGGCCAACGTGTTGCCCCAGAGCATGCCATCGCAAGCCGCGCGCCCTGTCACGGGCAGCTCGACGGCGTTTGTGCCCGAAGCAAGCCTGCAGGATGCCACCCAAGCTGACGCCACGCGCTCCCTCAATCCTGCTGCAAAGGGGCGCGTTGTCGTCGCCGGCGCCCTCACGTTGGGCGCGCTGCTGGCAGCGTTGCTCGTCTACGTCGTCATCTCGATGGATGCCAAGCCCGGCACACCGACCAAGACTGAGCTCTTTGCCCAGTCCGTACCCAGTGGAGCGGTCGTTCATCTGGGCGCCCAGGAGCTCGGCCGCACGCCGCTTCGCATCACGCTCGCGCTGCCACCTCGCGCAAATCTGCGCTTCTCGCTCGAGGGCTTTGAAGACTACGGCTACATCGTCTCGTCGGGCCCCAGCGAGACGCTCAACGTGCGTGCGCAACTCGCCCCGCTCGAGCTCGCCGAGGAGCCCGCCACCGTGCTCGCCGAAGACGCCGAAAAGGACAAAGCCGGCGAGGACAAGGCGGCGCAGGCAGCCGCTGCGCTGGCCGCCGAGGCCGCGCAAGCAGCCCAGGCCACCAAGACCGACACTCGAAAGACCAAGAGCGTCTCAACCAAGCAAGACACCCGCAAGCAGCCCGACGGCGAGTCCAAGACACGTCCCGCCGATCTCGACATCAAGCTCGATCGCTAAATAGCCAAGCTAAATAGAAGCAATGATTTCAGTGAATTACCCTCCATCCAGCCAAGGTGGCATCGTGCGACGTTTACGATTTCACGGCCTTCGATGGGCCCTCAGCGCCCTGTTGTTGTGCTGTACGGTGACGCTCTCAAGCTCGGCCTTTGCCGATGAGCCCACCCGCTCGGCCAGTGCCGACGAGGCCGAAGTCGAGTTCCGCCTCGGCAACGATGCCTATCGCGCGTCCAACTTCGAGCGGGCGCTCTCGCACTATTTTGCGTCCAACCGGCTGGTCTACAACCGCAACGTCGTCTTCAACATCGCCAAGTGCTATGAGAACCTTGGCCGCTTTGTCGAGGCCTACCGCTACTACCGCACCTACCTCGAGGGCGTGGCCAGCGACGCCGAGCGCACCCAGGTCGAGGTGGCGCTTGCGCGCATCGACAAGCGCGTGGGCGTCATCCATATCGAGAGCGATCCGCCGGGCGCCACGATCTACATCGATCGTCTGGATCTGGGAAACTACGGCGTGACCCCGCAACATGTACCGGTGAGCCCGGGCGAGTACCGGATCATCTTAGAAAAAGACGGTTGGGAGAGCTCCGAGCTCAAGGCAATGAGCGTCACCGCTGGCGGCCTGGTCCAGGGCCACGCCAACCTGATTCGCCGAGAGGGGACCATCTCGCTCAGCGGCCAGCCCTCCACGCTCACGGTCAGCATCAGCCCTGACGGCACGCCTATCGAGCTCGAGTTGCCTGCTCAACTGCCCGCGCCGGTGGGCACCCAGACGCTTTTGTTGAGCGCGCCGGGCTTTGAGTCCACACGCCTGACACTCGACGTCCAGGAGCGCTCCAGCGTCGAGGCGCTGGTCTCGCTTCGCCGCCAGACGGGCACGTTGGTGATCACCGCCAGCGAGCTCAACTCGGCCGTGCTGCTCGACGGCGTTTTGGTGGGCTTTACACCGGTGGTCATTCCCAATGTCGCCGTAGGCAGCCACCGTGTCTCGGTCGTGCAAGAGGGCTTCGAATCCTCCAACCAGCTCGTCGAGCTAGCCTCCGACGATCGTTTTGAGCTCGAGGCCACGCTGACACCGCTGACCGAAGTCGCCGCAGCCTCGCGCGTGGCCGAGTCCGTGCGTGATGCACCCGCCTCGGTCTCGCTCATCTCCTCGCGCGAGATCGAGGCTTTCTCCTATATCGGCACGGCCGACGCAATCCAGGGCATGCGCGGCGTCTACTACACCAACGACATGACCTACCGCTTCATGGGCATTCGCGGCTATGGCCCCTTTGGCCAGTTCGGCAACCGCACCCAGGTTCAGCTCGACGGTCACACACTCAACGAGAGCTGGGTTGAGGGCAGCTACCACCAATTCGAGGTCTTGAGCGACATCTACGGCCTCGATCGCATTGAGCTCGTGCGCGGCCCCAACTCGCTGCTCTACGGCTCTGGCGCCTTTCAGGGCGTGATCAACCTCGTCTCGCCCGAGATCGACGATCCCTACCGCGCCTCGCGCGCCGGCGTCACGGCGGTCTCCGACGGCGTGGTGCGCGCCTACTCGCATTATCGCCACCCCTTTGAGGGCGGAGGTCTGCAACTCTCCGCCGGACTGGCCGGCGGCCAGGGCCGCGACTTCTTCTCGCCCGCACGCGTAGGCTCCGAGGCCCATCCCACGGGCCTTGCCAGCAACGTTGGCGACTTCGACGCCGCCACCGTTCGTGCGAACGCCAAGTGGCGCAACTTCAAGCTCTACTCCTATCTGCACAACCGCGACCAACAAAGCGCGGCTGGCAACTACGACGTGCTCTTTGGTGACCCGCGCGCTCGCGAGCGCGATCGCCGAGGCTATGTTGACGCGCGCTACGACGATCCCAGCGACGACCCGCTGACCTTCAATACGCGTATCTACTACGACTATTACGGTTATCAAGGCTCGTTTCCCTACGAGATCGAGCAAGGCGGCCTCTTCCGTGACAACTTTCGCGGCCACTGGGCCGGCGCCGAGGGCCGCACCGTGCTTCGCCCCTTCGAGGGTGCCCGCTGGACATTAGGCGCAGATTTGGTGCGCCATTTCGTCAACGTCAGCCAAAACTTGAGCGAAGAAGACAACAGCATCCTCGAGAGCTCCAACCCCTTTTGGAAGACCAGCGTGCACGCGATCGCTCGCCATGATTTCGGCCGCCGCTTCGCCATCATGGCCGGCGCACGCTACGACCTGTGGCTATTCGACTCGCTTCCCGACCCCGAGAGCGGCGAAGGTTCACGCCAGATCGGCGCAGCCAGCCCTCGTCTCGTGCTGCTCGGCCGCCCGGTGGACGACGGCACGCTCAAGCTGATGGCCGGCACAGGCTTTCGCGCCCCTTCGGTCTACGAGCTGACCTACAACGATGGCGGCCTCACCCAGGTCGCCGCTCCCGGCCTCGACCCCGAGACGATCTACTCCGGTGAGCTCGAGTATACCCATGTCGTCGGCGGCGGATTTGAGCTCGTTGGCGCCGTCTTTGCCAACCGCATTGGCACCCGCATCGAGCAAAGCGGCAGCGGCAACGAGGAGGACCCCTTGCAGTTCGTCAACATCGCCGAGGCGCTCTGGTCAACCGGCGCCGAATTCGAACTTCGCCGCCCGTTTCTTCGTGGCTGGATGGCCTCGGCCCAGTACTCCTATCAGCGCACCCGCGAGGGCAGCCTCGAGAGTCTCTGGAGCACCAACACCCCGCTCGCCAACTCGCCAGGCCACATCGCAGCGATCAAATTTGTCGCCCCGATCGCCTATCCCGCCATCCAGATGGCCAACCGCCTACTCTACGAGGCCCCACGCCTCGACCGAAACGGCGACGAGACGCGCCACGTCCTGATCTGGGACCTCACCTTCGCCGGCCAACTCGCCGCGCTGCCCGTGCGCTACGCAGCCGGCGTGCGCAACCTGCTCGACTGGCGCTACGACCACCCCGTCGGAGACGAGATCCTCGACGTCTCGCTGGCCCAGCCGGGCCGCACCTTTATCGTCGACATCAGCGCCCAGTTCTAAGCGCTACGTCGCCCCAACCTCACCAGGGTTGGCTGCCCTAAGGGTCGGCTGCCCTGAGGGTCGGCTGCCCTGAGGCCCCGGCGATCGAGACCGTTGCAGGGCGAGCGCGTCGGCGCCTCTCTTTTTTGCAGCTTTTAACTTGACCTGCTGAACAAGTGTTTAATATGGCGAGCTCGGTGGCTGTAGGACAGTGACAAAATTTAGACGAGCTCTTGCCGCGCGGCTGTATGCGCGGGCGTGTCATGCTCTCGAAACCTTTGAGAGATTGGCCATGGCTTACGGCTTGCGCATTCAGAAATCTGATTCTATCTACTTTGTGACCAACCGCTGCACCAACGAGATGCACATGCTGCGCCCCGGCCCGGCGGTCAACGCGATCATCTTGGGCTGTCTGGCGCGCGCCGT
>JACCWM010000076.1 GCA_013697635.1 Lujinxingiaceae bacterium
GAGCACGAAGCCGCCCTCGACGAACGAGCGGCTGGCCACATCGAACTCGCGTGTGACCTTCGCGTCGGCCCCACCGATCGACAGATTGACCAGGCAGCGTTCGTAGTCGGGCTGCCGGCACGACGCCCCGGCCCAGACCCAGTTCTTGTTCTCGGCCGCAGCGAGCTTGTCGAGATCGAGCAGCACCTCCCAACCCGGCTGCGCGGTGCGATACTGCTCCGGGCTGGTCATGCGCCACAGCCCGCGCTCGTGCTCGGCGTCGCGCCAGAAGTTCGTCACGCGCTCGCCCATCAACCGGGGATAGGCCAGGCGTTGGTCGGAGGTGAGAATGGAGAGCGCGCGCTCCTGGAGCGGCTCGAAGAGCGGATGAGCGCTGAGCTGCGACAGCGAGCGCGCATTCTGGGCTTCGACCCACGTCAGCGCCTGCTCGCCAAGTACGTCCTCGAGCCACAGAAACTGGGCGTCACTGCTCGCCGAGGCCTCGGCCACGGGCGGGGGCGCCGAGCGACAACTTGAAAAAAACACAGCAAGTACTCCTGCGATCACACCCATTGCGGCGATCAATGGACGCCTGCGGCGCTTACTCTCGTTTTTCATAAGATCTGGCTCCAATCACTTGAGCTGACGGAAAAAATCGTTGCCCTTGTCGTCAACCAGAACAAAGGCCGGGAAGTCCTCGACCTCGATGCGCCAGATGGCCTCCATGCCCAGATCTTGGAAGTCGAGCACCTCGACCTTGCGGATACTGTCGGCCGCGAGGATCGCGGCCGGGCCGCCGATGCTGCCCAGATAGAAGCCGCCGTGGGTCTTGCACGCGTCGGTCACCGACTGCGAGCGGTTACCCTTGGCGAGCATGACCATCGAGCCGCCCAACGCCTGGAACAGATCGACATAGGGGTCCATGCGCTCGGCCGTGGTCGGCCCGAACGAGCCCGACGGCATGCCGACCGGGGTCTTGGCCGGACCGGCGTAATAGACCGGATGGTCTTTGAACCACTGCGGCAGCGCCTCACCGCGGTCGACCATCTCTTTGAGCCGCGCGTGAGCCATGTCGCGCGCTACGACCACGGTGCCATTGAGCAACACGCGCGTCTTGACCGGGTGTTTTGAGAGCTCCTCGCGGATCGCGGCCATGGGCTGGTTGAGGTCGATGCGCACCGAGCTGTCGGCCGGTCCATCGGCGTCAAGCAAGAAGCGCTCCGGGTGGCGCTCCATCTCCTCGAGCCAGACGCCCTGCTCGTCGATGCGCGCCTTGATGTTACGGTCGGCCGAACACGACACGCCCATGCCGACCGGGCAGGAGGCGCCGTGGCGCGGCAGGCGGATCACGCGCACGTCATGGGCAAAATATTTGCCCCCGAACTGCGCGCCCAGGCCCGTGCCCCAGGCGGCCTGGAGCAGGCGCCCCTCGAGCTCGACGTCGCGAAACGCGCGCCCGCCCATCGAGCCTGTGGTCGGCAAATTGTCGAGCTCTTTGGCGCTGGCGAGCTTGACGGTCTTGAGGGTGGACTCGGCGCTCGTGCCGCCGATCACGAAGGCGACGTGATACGGCGGGCAGGCCGCCGTGCCGAGCGTCTTCATCTTCTCGACCAAAAAAGCCTCGAGGCTCGCCGGGTTGAGCAGCGCCTTGGTTTGCTGAAACAGATACGTCTTGTTGGCCGAGCCGCCGCCCTTGGCCAAGAAGACGAACTCATAAGTGTGGCCGCTCGTTGCGTACAGATCGATCTGCGCCGGCAGGTTGTTTCCCGAGTTCTTCTCCTCGTACATCGTCAGCGGCACGACCTGCGAGTAGCGCAGGTTGTCGCGCTGGTACGTATCCCAGATGCCCCGCGAGAGGTGCTTCTCATCGTGGCCATCCGTGAGCACGAACTGCCCCTTCTTGCCCACGACGATCGCTGTGCCCGTATCCTGACAGATCGGCAGTTGACCGTTGGCCGCCACCACCGAATTCTTCAGCAGCGTGCGCGCCACGAACCGGTCGTTGTCGCTGGCCTCCGGGTCGTCGAGGATCGCCGCGACGCGCTCCTGATGCGCCGTGCGAAGGTAGAACGAGGTGTCGTGCAACGCCTCGCGCGCAAGCGCCGCGAGCACCTCCGGTTCGATGCGCAGGAAGCGATGCTCGCCGAGCTCCTCGAGGCGAACGCCCTCGGACCCCAGAAAGCGGTACCGCGTAGTATCTTCGGAAAACTGAAAGGTCTTTTCGAATTCAAAGTCGGCCATGATCGCGCTCCGGGTCGATGCTGTTCGGCCCCGGGGCCACGCGCCACTGCGGGGGTCGCAGTGGTTTTCACGCCGAGCCCGCAAGCTTGTCAAGGCTGAAAACCGGGCCGGCGCTCGCCAAAATTTTACTTCGGCTTTGCGCACCGTTGCAGCTACGCTGCCCACGCTGCCCACGCTGCCCGAGGGCATGCCCGTCGGCATCCAGCTGCTCGGCCGCAAGGGCGACGACGCCCTGCTCCTCCAGCTCGCCCGGGTCTTCGACCCACCCACCTGACTCCTATGGTCGCCGGGGGTGGGCGTGTGTTTCGTCCAGTATCTGTGAGGATTTCCCGGCATTGCAGCCCGGCTGCAGGGGCTTTCAGCGATATTTCTGGGGGCTGCAATTCTTTCACGGTGACAACAATAGTCCGACACGGTAGTCTTCGGGCAATAGAAATCCGTCTCACCACAGGAGGAGTACAATGACTATTTTTGATGCGATATTGAATGCGGATAAGGCTGAGTTCGACAAGCTTTTGGGAAGTTGTGACAAAGATCACGCCGACGACTTAAAGCGCACGCTTCTCTGGCATGCCGCCAAGTTTAATCAGGCCGAAATGGCAAGTGACCTGATTAAACTAGGGGCAGATGTGAACGCCAGGGACTGCAACCAATCGACTCCTTTGCACATTGCAGCTGAAAGGAACGCGTTGGCCGTTATATCGCTCTTGGTCGAAGCCAAGGCCGATGTTAATGCAGTTAATGACGTCGGAAAAAGCGCACTTTTTTCCGCGACCGATCTCAAGGTGGCCAAGCTTCTGGTCGGGGCCGGCGCGGATGTCAAACACTCCTGTCGAGATGGCTACACCCCTCTACATGTGGCGTCGTACAACGGTAAAATCCCGATTGCAAAGCTCTACTTGTCACACGGTGCCGACATCCACGCCGTCGATAAAAATGGGAAAACACCTTACTACGCGACCGCAGTTAAACGAGACGTCACGCGGGCTTTTCTTGTCACAAACGGTGCCAAAGCCTAATGCACGCAATGGCTGCGGTGTTGTTTCAACGAAAAGTCGACGTCCCGCTTACTGCGGTTTTTTGGGGTTTAAGCACAAGGCCCAACAGATGCGCCATTGTTTATGAATGTTTCGTTTCGAACTGATTCGGGCTGAAGTATTGATTGCTCGAATGCAACCTTTCGGCATTGTACCAGCGTAAGAAATTCCATCCTGGGGCGATGGCGACGACGCCCTGCTCCTCCAGCTCGCCCGAGCTCTACGCGGTGGACCTGTCGCAGCGCAGCGTGCGTCTGCTCGCCACGGTTCTCGGCGATGATCGACCCTGCGTCGGACCGGAAGGCGACTACATCTACCGTGAAGTCCAACTCCTCGATTTAAAACGTGGGGCGCTGGTCGAAGACTGGAGCGCCACGGTGACCGGCGAGTCGCGCGTCGACTGGCACCATGCCTTCGACCTCCTGCTCATCGACGACGAGCTGCATCTGCTCGGGGACGCGATCGAGCTGCGCGAGATCGGGGCGGCCGCAACCTTTTTGCGCTGACGCCCTCGTTCAATTCACAAACGTGATCGTGATCAGGCTCCCAGCGCTTTGAGCCGAGCGTAAGCGTGGGCGGCGGCCTCGTCGTTGCCAAGTTTCTCCCAGAGCTGGCCCGTGAGCCGCCACAGGCGTTGGGTGCACTCGAGCTGGCTCGCTGTTTCGGCGTGGGCGACGGCCAGCTCGAGCAGCCAGACGTGATCTTTCCACACAGGGCGGTCGGCGGGCCAACCGTCCGCATACTGGTCGAGGATGAGCTCGACGCTGGACCAGTTGCCGTAGCCAGACTCCAGCAGTATTTTCGCGCAATCAAAGGACTCACTATAGCGCGAGGTGCTCGATAGCTTGGCTCGCGAGCGGGCGTCTTCGATCAGCTGACGTCCGCGCTCAAAATTACCCAGCGCGAGCTCGACCTGGGCGAGGTTCATCACCATGGCGACGTCGGCATATGGCATATGTGTCGGCCAGCTCGAGATCGATCTGGCGGACTTGCTCGTAGAAGCGGCGAGCCTCGATGAAATCGCCTTTGAATCGAGCGATGTCCCCCAGTCCATTGAGGCAATGGCTTGCGAGCGCGCGAAATCCCTGCTCCCTGGTCTGCTCGAGCACGGCCTCGAAGGTCTCTGCTGCCTGTTGATACTGTTCCCGGCTGAGCTGTACCCACCCCCGCCAGGCATCGGATTGGAGCTCGTCGTATAACGACGCCACCTTGTGAAAGAGAGCCGTGGCACGATCGAGGCATTGATCTGCCTTCTGCAGCTCGCCGACGTGGAACCACATCCAGCCCTGGCGATACATGACTTTGGCCTGCCAGTATTCGTCACCGGCCGCAATGGCGAGATCGAGCGCGGATTGAATCTCGCGCTGCGCGCGCTCGGCATGCCCTTTTGCCGCCAGGAAACTGGCGAGTCGCTCGTGAGCTCTGAGCGTCAGCAAGACGTCGCCGATTTGTTGTCCGCCAGACAGGACGCCTTCGACGCAGGCGAAGACCTCTTCGCTCTTGCCGTCGTAGAAGAGCACGGCGCTGGTGTTGAGGTCGTTCTCCAGGCGCTGCGGTGCGAGTCGATCTCGGCCGAGCCGATCGAGCAACTCCCGGTGAAGCCTCAGAGTCTGTTTGCGCTGCGTCTTTTCGCCGCGCTCGAACCAGTGCCTGCTCGCCTCGAGCAACGGGTCCAGAGCACGCTCGAGCTCGTCGGCTTCGATCCAGTGTCCGGCGCGACGCTGGGCCGTCTGTTTGAGGTGGTCTGGGTAGCGTGCCTCGAGCATCTGCGCGCAGCATCGATGATGCCGCTGCCAGCGGCCTGCTTGCCGGGCGCGACGCTCGACGCTGTCGACGAGCAGCCCGTGTGCGAAGGCCCATCCGCTGGCGGTCCTTACGGCCAGGCCCCGCTTGAGCAGCGCATCGTCGACCCCGACAGGAAGTGCGCGGCCGTCCTGGGCGCTGAGCGCTTGCCATTCGTCGCGGTCGACCTCGCGGCCAAGCGCCGCCGCAAGCTCGATGGCTTCTTCGATGAGCTGTGCTTCGTCGCGGGGGAATCGCTCCAGATAACGGTCGATGCGCGCCATCCACAGCTCGTGGACGTCGTCGGGCAGCGCCAGCGACTGACCATCGCCCACGCGAAGGCCCTGCTCGCCTAGGGTGACGCTTTGGGCGTTGATCCAGTAGCTCAGAAGCTGATGCGCAAAGAGTGGATTGCCCTCGGTGCGCTCGGCGAGAATGTCAGCTAGCTCCGGGCAAAGCGGGAGCATGAGCTCGATCAGCTCGCGGTGATCCGACGCGTCGATGGCGCCCAGATCGATGCGCTGACAATGCTCGTGGTCCACGAGTCCAGCCACGTGTTGTGCGAGCTCTTCGTTTTCGGCCAGCACATCGGCGCGCAGTGTGCCGAGGATCAGGACCGCCGGGCGGTTCTCTTTGGGCAGGCTCAAGAGGAACGCGACGAGCTCCAGCCCCTCGGTGCTGTGGTGCAGGTCGTCGAGCCAGAGCAGGGGCACACGATGTCTGGCAAAGCGCATGAGCAGGCGGCGAATGAGCGCGTACTTCTGGTGCGCGCTGGTAAATCGGTAGCGCGGGCCCTCGATTTCGCTCGACTCGTCCTGGGAGGGATGGACGAGCTCGGTCAGCGCCCGGGCATCGATCTCGCGAAAGGAGTCCTCGTCGTCGAGCGGCTCGAGTCGCTCGAGCAGCTCGTCGTACAACGGACTGCGCGAGAGCTTCCAGGCGTGAAAGGCGCGCTTGACGAGCCCGGCGAAGCCTTCGGTTGGTCCGCCGCCTGCACCGGAATGGACGGCTTTGAGCAGCTCGGCCGCGCCGACCTCGTGGGCCCGGGTCGCCATCCAGTCCACGAGCCGGCTCTTTCCGACGCCCGCCTCACCGGCAACCAACACCACGCGCAGCTCGCCCCGCTCGGTGACATCGTGCAGCGCACTCCAGATACGATCGCGCGCCGTGGCGCGAGCGACGAAGGGGATCTCCCGCAGACCAAAGAGGCTCAAGCCGGCATCGATGAGCGCGCCCGGCAAGTGCGTGTGCTGCACGGTTTGCCACTGCGCGGGCAGGGGCGGGCGAGGGTAGCGGCGGTGACGGTGCCCGGGCGGTGAGCGCGTCGGCGCTGCCCGGTTCGCGCCCCCTTCTTGTGTGCGGGCAAGTGCGAAAGAATCATCGGCCAGCGCCGCTTGCGCGTCGGATTCGAGAGGCCACTGCGCAAGCGTCTTGAACACCGGCGACGTCTTCAGCATGAGTGTCTCGGCACCCGGCTCGCCTCCTGGCTGGCCATTTGTGCGTTCTGCGATGCCCAAGGCCAATGGAAGCGCATCGATGGCGTTGGCTGCGCGCTGAAACCGGTCGCGCGGATCGGCCGCCATGGCCGTGCAAATCCACTCCTCAACGCCTTCGGGGATGGTGAAGAGCGGCTGAATCGGTGGAACCTGCCCGTCAAAGTGTTTCTTTGCGATCGCCACCAGCGAGCTGCCGTCATAGGGCGGTTTTCCGCAGACGAGGTGCCAGGCTACGCACCCCAGGGCGTAGAGATCTGTCCAGGGGCCGTAGGTTCGCCAGGCACCACGAAACTGCTCCGGTGCCATATACGAGCGGGTGCCCGAGAGCTGAGTCAGGCTGTGCTCGTTTCGCTCGAGCCCATGGCCAAGGGCGTGGGCGAGGCCAAAGTCGGCCAACCTGACTCGGCGCTCACCGGTGTCCGTGACGAACACCAGGAAGTTCTCGGGCTTCAAGTCTCGGTGAATGACCTCGCGGGCGTGCGCAAAGGCCAGCGCCTCGAGCACCTGAGCGAGCACCTGGCGTACGTCCTGCCAGCTGCCAAAGGGCATGTGGTCGCTCACAGATCCACGGTCGGCCAGCTCCATCACAACGTACGGACTTCCCGCCTCCAACTCACCCCCGGAGGTCCGGGCAGTCTGTTCGTCGACCATGCCGTAGTCGAACAAATAGACCACGCCGGGATGAGCGAGCCCGGCCTGGGCTTGCACCTCCCGGTGAAAATTGCGCCTGGCGTCTCTATCGGCATTTCCGAGGATGACCTTGACCGCCACAGCGACACCCGTGGTGGCATGGACGCCTCGAAATACCTTGCCCATACCACCCCGGCCGATACATTGCCCGAGTTCGAACGGACCGAGCCTGGGAAGTTCTGCCATCACCACTCCATGTTGCCTCTTGCCGCCTCGGCTCAGTCAAAAAACGATAACTGATACCCCTGGCGCCGTCCATCGGGGCGAGGCATGTGGGTCGCGCCACGAACGTCCATCAAGGAGAGTCGACGCGCCAGAGCAATGCGTGCCGTCATCGCAAACG
>JACCWM010000113.1 GCA_013697635.1 Lujinxingiaceae bacterium
GCGCACGCTCGGTGGGCGAGCGTGCGCTCTCGGGGCCGACGGGAATTCTTGCGGTCTTCAAGGCCTTTTTGAGCTGCTCGTAGATCTCGCGGGTGCGCCGGGCGCGGCCGGTGTGGATCTCGAAGCCGAGTTGTTGGGTGCGCAGGGTGCGCCCGGCGGCGGCATCGGCCAAAATCTCGGCGCGCAGCAACAGATCGGACTCGGCATCGGGCGCGTCGCGGGCAACCGAGATGACGAAATCGCGCTCGCTGACGATCGCGGCCATCGCGCTGACCTCGTCGGCGCAGCCCGTGCGCGCACCTTCGACGAGCATGCGGGCAAGGCGCGGGTGGGCGGGCAGCTCGAGCAGTTGGCGGCCAAGCGGCGTCAGGCGAAAGGCGCCGGGCTCGAGCGCGCCGAGCTGCTCGAGCAACACGCGGGCGCGCCCGATCGCGTGGGCCGCAGGGGCTTCGAACCAGCCAAAGTTTGCCGGATCCGCCCCGCTCCAGGCGATCACCTCGAGGATCGGGGCGACGACGTCGACGCGCGTGATCTCGGCGGCATCGAATTCGGCCATGCGATGCTCGGCGGCCTGGGTCCAAAGCCGCAGCGCGCGCCCGGCGCGCGTGCGCCCGGCGCGCCCGGCGCGCTGTCGCGCCGACGCCAGGCTGATGGTTGTGAGTTCGAGCTGGTCGAGCCCGCTGGCCGGCGACATGCGCAGTTGGCGCACGAGCCCGGAGTCGATCACGCTGGTCACGCCGTCGATCGTCAGCGAGGTCTCGGCGATGTTCGTGGCGAGCACGATCTTGCGGCGCAGGCCGGGCTCGATCGCGCGGTCCTGGGCCTCAGCCGAGAGCGCCGAGTACAGCGGCAGCACCTCGATGCCCACCTCGTCCGTCCAGGGTTTGAGCGCCGCCTCGCATTGATGGATCTCGCCGGCGCCAGGCAAAAACACCAGAATGTCGCCGCCATCGTCGTCGGCGCGCCCGATCAAGCGCCCGACCGCGCGCGCAGCTTCGAGTGGAATCGCGTCTTGCACCGGTTTGTTGACGTATTCGATGGCAACGTCGAAGGTGCGTCCCTGGCTCTCGAGCACCGAACATTTTAAGAATCGAGCGATGGCATCGGTCGCGATGGTTGCGGACATCACGACGATCTTGAGATCGTCGCGCACTTCCTGCAAATCGCGCAAAAAGGCAATCGCCAGATCGGTGTGAAGGCTGCGCTCGTGGAACTCGTCAAGGATGACCAGGCCGACACCTTCGAGCAACGGGTCGCTTTGCAAACGCCGCGTCAAGATTCCTTCCGTGATCACCGCCAACCTTGTTTCTTTGCTGGTGCGGTTGTCAAAGCGCACCTGGTAGCCGACCTCGTCGCCAAGCGTGACGCCGCGCTCGCTGGCGATGCGCCGCGCGGTGGCGCGGGCAGCTACGCGGCGAGGCTCGAGCATCAAGATCGTGCCGTTGCCGCTCAGTCCGGCGTCGAGCAGCGCCGGTGGAACGCGCGTACTCTTGCCGGCACCCGGTGGTGCCTGTAAGACCAGATTTCGCCCGCTCGCAAGTGTTGCCACGATCTCGGGCAAGAGCGCATCGATCGGTAGTATTTGTTTCAAGCCGTACCGCCATGTAGAAGTCGTCGCGCCGCAAGCGAGCTTATCAGCACGCGCCGGCCGGCGTCGAGGAGTTGGACAATGGGTAGCCTGGTGAGCATCTTGGCCCTGGTGGGAGCGCTGATCGCGATGGCAGCCATCGGTGGCCTGTGGATCGACCGGCGCGACCGCGCTCGCGCACCGCACCTGCTCGCTGACGCCCAGGAGGCGATCAACGAGCACCGCTATGTCGATGCCCTGCGCTGCCTCGAGGGCGCCTTCTACGTGCCCGTCTCCTCTGCGAGCTTTGGCGAGCCCGAAGCTCACCGGGCGCTGGCCGCGCTCGACATCCTCGAGCGCTTGCAAGAGGTGGCCGAAGCGCGCTGGATCGAGTGTACGCGCGCTCGCCACGCGCTCAATGCCGTGTTCGATGACGGCCATCTGGAGGCCGATTCCCTGCGCCCGATCCACTACTTTTTGGAGTCGGCGGCCTGGAATCCGACGATCACCTACGCCCTAGTCGAGGCCAGCCTGCGCACGCCGCTGCTGCGCGCGGCGAGCAAGGGCGATCTTGACCGTGTCAAAACCTTGCTCGACGCCGGCGCCGCGGTCGATGACGCCAGCGCGCTCGATTCGTCGACGCCGTTGATCGCCGCGGCGGCCGGCGGCCACACCGACGTCGTCGCCCTGCTCCTCGAGCGCGGAGCCAACGTCAATGCCACAAACTTCCAAGCCTACAGCCCGCTGAGCATTGCCTTGTCCAACCAGGTCGATGCGCGCATCGCCCTGATGCTCGTCGAGCGCGGCGCCGACGTCAACGTGGCCACCCACACGCGCAAGGCGACCGCCCTGATGCTCGCGGCCGGCACGGACAACCTCGAGCTCGTCCAAAAGCTCGTCGAGCACGGCGCACGCCTTGGCGAGCGTGATGTCACGGGACAGACCGTTTTTGATTGGGCCGGCCACGAGGTGGCGCGATTTCTCACGCACGAAGCGGCGCGCGAGCGCGCACGCTAGACCTCGCGGCGGCCGGGGCGCTCTACTGAGCGCCCTTGGCGCTCTTGAGGAAGGTGAAGAATTCGCTGTCGGTCGAGAGCACCAGCGTGGAGTCGGTGTCGAGCACCTTGTGATAGGACTCCATGGTCTTCAAGAAGCGATAGAACTCCGGGTCGAGGTTGTAGGCCTCGGCGTAGATGCCGGTGGCGCGGGCGTCGGCGCGCCCGCGGATCTCCTCGGCCGTCTTGAAGGCCTCGGACTCGATGCGCTGCAGCTCACGCTCCTTCTCACCGCGGATGCGCGCGCTCTCGCCCTGGCCCTCGGAGCGGTACTTCTGGGCGATGCGCTGGCGCTCGGCGGTCATGCGCTCATAAACCCTGGGGCGCACGTCCTCGTTGTAGTTGATCTGCTTAAAGCGCACGTCGATCACCTCGATGCCGAGATCCTCGGTGCGCATGGCGACCTCGGAGAGGATACGGGCCATGATCTCGTTTCGACCACGATTGATCTTCTCGAGACCTTCGCCGGCCTCCTCGACGTCGACCACCTCGGCGTCGACGGCCGATTCACGGTTCGAGCTTCGCACGACCTCAAGCAAATCGTGGTTGGCCACGGCGTTTCTGGTCTCGCCATCGATGATGTCATCGAGGCGTGACTGAGCGCCGCGCTCGTCGCGCACACGCTGGTAGAAACGCAACGGATCGGTGATCCGCCAGCGGGCATAGCAGTCGACCCAGATAAAGCGCTTGTCCTTGGTCGGCACCTGGTTGCGATCGCCATTCCACTCCAAGAAGCGCTTCTCGAAGACATGGACGTCTTGGACAAAAGGCGTCTTGAAGTAGATGCCCGGTGAGGTAATCGCCTTGCCGATGGGCCGGCCGAACTGGGTGATCACGACCTGTTGATTTTCATCGACGACGAAGGTCGCGCTCGAGCCTATCCACATCGTGATGATCGCGAGCACGACGATGATCAGGGTTAATGGCTTCATCGGGTCACCTCTTTTTTCGAAGCGCCAAGCTGCAAAAGGGGCACCAGACCGGTGGCCTTCTCATCAACGAGGATCTTGTGTTTTACCTGCGGAAGGACCTCGGCCATCGTCTCGATGTAGATGCGTCGGCGCGTGACCTCGGGCGCGAGCGTGTAGGCCTGATACAGCGAGTTGAAGCGCGCGGCCTCACCCTCGGCGCGGTTGACGCGGTTGATCTCGTAGCCCTCGGCCTGCTGCAGGAGCTGCTGAGCGATACCGCGAGCGCGCGGGATCTCGGCGTTGTACTCGGTGCGCGCCTGGTTGATCATCTTCTCCATCTCCTGCTGCGCCTGGTTGACCTCGTTGAACGAGGGCTTGACCGGGTCGGGCGGCGTGATGTCCTGCAAGATCACCTGGCCCACGGTGATGCCCATCTCGTACTGATTGCACAGCTCCTGGAGACGCGTATGCACGCTCGTAGCGAGCTCGGTACGACCGACGGTCAGCACCTCGTGGACGGTGCGATCACCGACGACCTCGCGCATGACCGCCTGGGTCATGAAGCGCAAGGTGTGGTGCACGTTGCGCACACGAAACAAGAACTTGAAGGGATCGCTGATGCGGTACTGAATCGTCCATTGCACCTCGACGACGTTGAGATCGCCGGTGAGCATCAAAGACTCCTCGGAGAAATCCGCCGACGAGTAGCGCGTATTGGCGCCGCTTGAATCCGTGGTGCGAAAGCCGAACTCCTCTTTGAGCTGCTTCTCGGTGGGCACCTTGTGCACCTCGTCGATCCCAAAGGGCAGCTTGAAGTGAAGCCCCGGGCCAACCTGACCGTGGAACTTGCCGACCCTCAAGACCACGCCCACGCTGTCCGCGCCGACCTGGTAGAACGATGAAACGATTCCAATGACGACCACAATGAGAACGGCGACGATGCCGACCACACGAGGCTTAATCTTGAAATCAAGGTTGTTGAAGTCCTTGAAACTGTTGAAGTCCTTGATGTTCGGTATCTCGTTGTCTTCCATTATCGCAGTCCTATGGGATATTGGCGGTTTCGCTCGATGTCGCGTCTGTCTATCAGGAAAAATCGGCGGGGGCAATCAAAGCCGGACCGATTACCGGGCGCTCGCTCGCCGGGAAGAGCTGCAAAGCTCAGGAGGATCGGAGCGTAGGGATCCTCGACGGCCCGAATATTCGTGGTCGCGCCAAGAGCCGCAACATCGATCACCTGCAGGGGCCTGGCGACCGACTCCGCTCTGGCCTGACCCCTGGGTTGGCCGCATAGAATGTCGCGACGCAAAATAACTCAAAAAAACAGGCAACTTTTGCAGGCGATCTTACGACAACAGATCTGGGCGCAACGCAGGGCTGCCCGCGCATTTGTGTTCGACCAACTCAGGTGGCCTCAATGAGTGATCCAATCAGTGGCAAGATGGCTTCGCAGGCGCTTCAACAGCCTCAAGAGAGCCAGCCCGTCGGCGGCGGTAGCAAGGATAGCCATGGCGCCTCGTTCAAGGACGTGATCAGTCGCCAAAGCGAGGCCGCAGAGCCGGTCGACACGACGCGAGGAAGTGGCCCCGTCGAGCCGGCCGCCAAAACCGAGGGCGTGGAGCGCTCGCGCATGGACAACTTCGTCAAGGGCGTCCTCAAAGACGAGCAGCAGATCGACCGGATGATGGCGCGCTGTATGCGCGGCGGACCTGTCGACCAAAAAGAGATGCTGCAGATGCAGGCGCTCATCTACAGCTATTCACAAAAGGTGGATCTGGCGACCAAGGTCGTCGAGAAGGCCACCGGCGGCCTCAAACAGGTGATGAACACGCAGGTTTGACCGGAGAGAACATTATGGACCATCGGCTGGCACGCAACGGCGTGCTCGCAATGTTTGTAGCCTTGTCAGGCGCATGCAGCGAGCCCATCCACCATGGATTGAACGAAGAGTCGGCCAACCAGATCGTGGTGGTGCTCGAGCAGCACGCGATCGAGGCTCACAAGGCGCGAGACCCCTTGGACGACAGCGCGTGGGTTGTATCGGTGCCGTCAGGCTCGCGCGTCGAAGCCTGGCGCATTTTGCAATTCGAGGGGCTGCCACGGCCCCGCACCGGTGGCTTCGACAAATACTATCCAAGCGGCGGCCTGATCCCAACGGCCAGCGAGGAGCGCATCGTGCTGCAGTATGCCACCGCCCAGGAGCTGCAGCGCGCGCTGCTCAAGATCGAGGGCGTGGTCGACGCCCACGTCAACCTGGTAATCCCCCAAAAGCCCCGGGTGCAACTCTCGGGCGACCAGATCGAGCGCCCGCGCGCAAGCGTGTTGGTGCAATACCGCGGCCTGGACGCGCCTCCTCCGATCGACGCGGCGGGCGTGCGCGAGCTGATCGCCGGCGGCGTCGAAGGCCTCGAGCCTGCGGCGATACGTGTCGTGATGACGCCGCTTGTGCGCGGTGGCGAGCCGCTTCGCGAGCCCGCCCTGGTGCAGGTCGGCCCGCTGGCCGTGGCGCCAGCGAGCAAGACGCTGCTGCAAATGCTACTGAGCACGATGGGCGCCGTGATCATGGCGCTCGCTGCCGCCACGATCTACTTCGTCTCGCGCAGGGGCCGGTCATGATCTCGCGACGCGGCCTCAACGAGTCCGAGGCGAGCCTGTTGTGGGCGGCAGCGCGCTTTGGGGCGAGCGATTCCATGGCGCGCTTTGTCGAGCCACAGGCACGCGCACTGCTCGAGCCCAAACTCAGGGGCCTCGCCACGCTCGACGCCGAGCAGCGCGCGTGCCTTGCTCAGCGTTGGGAGACGCTCGACGCCTCGGCGCGCAAGGCTTACAACCCCAATCAGGGCGCACCGAGCGAGCTCTGGGAGCTTGGCGACAGCTTTTCAATTCACGAACTGGGCGCTACGGACGACGACGAGCTCTTAGCCCGCTTGATGCAAGTCGGGCTCTTCCAACTCGCGGCCGTCGTGCGCCTCCAAGATCGCCGCCAGCGCATCCGCACCCAACGCGAGTTGGGAGCGGCGCTCGACGTCTGGCTCGAGCGCTACTTGAGCATCGCGCGATTGACCACGCCCACAGAGCTCATGCGCATCCAGGAGGTCGTCATCGCGCTCAGTCAGCGCTTTGAGCGCGTTGATGAGCGGCTCGTACATATCGGATTGTACTTTGTTGCCTGCGCGGCCGGCACGCGCTTTCGCCGCCTGATACGCCTGCTCATTTCCAGGCTCCCGAGCGAACTTGGTGCAGCTTTGCGCGGCTATCACATGCGCTGTTTGATCAGCAGTCGCGAAGACATCGCGCCGATCGTGTATGCCTCGCTCGAGGCGATCGGCTGCAAGACGCTCGAGGGTGTGACATGACCACGATCAATACGTCGTCTCCAGGCGCGTCGATCCGCGTGATGAAGGCGCCGGCGGGCAAAGGTGGCGAGATTCGCGCCATTTTTGCCCCGGGCAACGTCCGCATCGTCAAGCGCGAGGTGATCGACCACGTGCAGGCCGTCCAGCAGCGCCTGGCCCATGCCTGCGCCGAGGCGGCACAAATTGTCGAGCAGGCCAACGCTGAGGCCGAAGGCGTGCTCGAGGCAGCGCGCGAGGAAGGCCGTCGCCAGGGCCGCCTCGAGCTGCTCGTCGAGCTCGGCCGCGCGCGCAGCGAGTACGACAAGCTCATGAGCAAAGCCGAGGCCGACATGATCGAGCTGGCCTTTCGGATTGCCCGCCAGGTGATCGGCCACAATGTCGCCACCGAGCCGGCCGTGCTCGGTGGCATCGTCGCCCGAAGCCTGGAGTTTGTGCGTGGCAAGCGCCAGATCGTCATCCTGGTCAATCCCGACGATTTGAGCGCGCTCGAGGCCTCACGCCACGAGCTCGCCACGATGATCGAAGGCGCAGCGCTGTATTTTAGCGCCGACGCCAACATCGAGCGCGGTGGCTGCATCATCGAGACTGAATCGGGCCGCCTCGACGCTCGCCTCGACGTCCAACTCGACATCTTGCGAAAAGCCCTGACTCGGGGAGGCCCAAGGTGAGCGATTCGATGCTCGGGCGCTATCTCGATCGCCTTGACGACGCCCAACCGATGCAATTTCGCGGACGCGTCCAAGAGGTCACCGGCCTGGTGGTGCGCGCGGCCGTGCCGGGCGCATCGATCGGCGAGCTCGTCGAGATTCGACGCTCCGACGGCCACCGTCTTGCCGCCGAGGTCGTTGGCTTCAAAGACGAGCTGGTCGTGCTCATGCCATTGGGCAGCGTCGAAGGAATCGGCCCACGCGACGAGGTGCAAGCGACCGGCAAGCCACTCTCGATCGCGTGTGGCTGGGAGCTGCTCGGGCGCGTGCTCGACGGCCTGGGCCGCCCGATCGACGACGGGCCGGCGCTTCGCTCGGACACGCTCGTCGAGTGGCCGATCATGCGCGAGGCGCCCGACCCGCTCAAGCGCCGGCGCATCACGCGCTCGCTCTCGATGGGTGTGCGCGCGATCGACGGCCTGCTCACCGTGGGTGAAGGCCAGCGCATCGGCCTGTTTGCCGGCTCCGGCGTGGGCAAATCCACGCTGATGGGCCAGATTGCCCGAGGCAGTGAAGCCGAGGTGATCGTGATTTGCCTGATCGGTGAGCGTGGCCGCGAGGTGCGCGACTTTTTGGAGGAGGTGCTCGGCGGCGAGGGCATGAAGCGCGCCGTGGTGGTCTGCGCGACAAGCGATGCGCCAAGCCTGGTACGCCTCAAATCGGCCTTCGTCGGCACGGCGATCGCCGAGTGGTTTCGCGACCAGGGCAAGAGCGTGCTCTTGATGATGGACTCGGTCACCCGTTTTGCCCGCGCCCAGCGCGAGGTCGGCCTGGCGGCCGGCGAGCCGCCCGCGCGCCAGGGCTATCCGCCCAGCGTCTTCTCGATGCTGCCACGCCTGCTCGAGCGCACGGGTAACGACGATCGCGGCTCGATCACTGCGCTCTACACCGTGCTTGTCGCAGGCGGTGACATGGAGGAGCCGATCGCCGACGAGGTGCGCGGCATCCTCGACGGCCACATCATCTTGAGCCGCCAGCTGGCCAGTCGAAACCACTGGCCGGCCGTCGATGTGCTGCCCTCGCTCTCGCGCCTGATGGCCTCGGTCGCAAGCCCCGAGCACGTCAAGGCGGCCGGCCAGTTTCGCGAGACCCTGGCGACCTACGAGTCCAAGCGCGACCTGATCAGCCTGGGCGCCTACGCCTACGGCACCGACGAGAAGGTCGACTTTGCCATCGACCTGATCGAGGAGCTCGAAGCGCTCTTGAAACAGGGCCTCAACGAGCACACCACGCTCGACGAGACGGTCGAGCGCATCTTGGACCTCTTTGGATGACTCAAGCCATGACCCCATACGAGCTGGCGAGCTTGCTCGAGCTGCGCGAGCGCCAAAGAGACGACGCCGAACTGACCTATGCCAGCGAGATGGCCGAGCTCGAGCGACACCGCCGCGCGGTGGCCGAACTTGACCGGCGCCTCGAGCGGGCCCAGAGCGAGCGCGCAGCGCGCTGCGCGGCCTTTGATGCCCAGCTTAGCGAGCAATCGCTGCCGCTCGTCGAGGTGCACCGCTTCGATGCCTGGATCGACGGCCTCAAGCTCGACGAACAGCAGCTACGAGACGAGCTCACGCAGGCTCGCGACGACGAGCGCGCACAGCGCACCGCGCTCGAGCGCGCTCACGTGGCGCTCCATGAGGCCACGCTGCAATTGAAGGCCGTCGAGAAGCACCACGAGAGCTGGCTATCCGAGCAAAAGTTGCTGGCCCAACGCAAACAATCCGACGCGCTCGACGACATCGCCGCGCGCATCTGGCGAGAGCACAACCCATGAGCAGCAACCGCATAGCCGGAACACATGCCCCATCCTCGATGCCCTGGTCCGAGTCCGCGAGCGCCGAGGTGCAGGGCCTGCGCCGCGCGATCACGGCCCACCTGAACAACGCCCCGGTCGACACCGATGTCGCCCCGATGATGTCCGAGCTGCTCGCCCGCCTGGAGAGCTTCGTCAAACCCGCCAAAGAGAGCGACCTTCGCGCCCCCGCCTCGCCAGACCCGAGCAATCCACCGGGCGCCACCGAGGCGATGGCCGCCCTGGGCCGCGCCTGCGACAGCGCACGGAAAACGCTCGAGGCGCGCCCCGCTGGCGAAGGCCATCAACGCATCGGGGCAATGTTGGCCATCGTCGAGCGCCACATCGAGATGAAGCACGAGATCGTCTTGCGAAGCGAGCAGCCTGGATCTATTAAGGGCTAGTTCTCCGCAAGGAATACTCCGGGCCCAGGGCCGCCTTACAGGCGAGTAGCTTCCACGCCCAACTCGTTAAACGCGCTCACAGCCAAAGATTGCCTTCATGCTCTCCCCCGATATGTGGTTCTTTCGCCAACTGGGCGTCGACAGCCGCTTGCCCCAGGACGTGCTCAGCGCGCTCAAGCGCGAGGGCCGCGTGGAGCGCTGGGGTCACGGTGCGACGATCCACCACGAGCCCGGCGAGCTGGATCTGTACGTCATCTTGGGCGGCGAGGTGCTGCTCAACGATGGTTCGAGCGGGCGCCAGACGCGCCTGGTTCGCGGCGATATCTTTGGCGAGTCGGCCACGGCCAGGACTGTGCAGGCGGAGCGAGCCCAGCGCAGCGCCGCCAGCCTGATTGCCTTCGACGAGACCACCTTGTGCGCGGTGTCCCACGACGTCTTTCGCGAGCATGCACGCGAACATCTGGGCAACTTCGAGACCTCGCTCGGCACCTTGGGCAAGCGAAAGCGTGTGCTCGTGCCCGTTTTGCCGCTGATTTGTACCACGCCGGCCAGCCGACTTGCCCGCGTGCTCCTTCATCTGGCCGAGACCGAGGGCTTGATCGACAACGATTGTGCAAAGCTGCCGACCGCCGTGAAGCCAGCTCAGCTCGGCCGCCTGACGGGGCTGGACAAGGGTCGTGTGAGCCTGTTGCTCGCTCACTTTCTGGCCGAGGGCCTGCTCGTTGAGAACAGCTCCGGGGCCTTGCTGCCAAGTCTCGAAAAACTTCGCACGCTGGCTGTTCATCACCCGTGAGCGTCGCCGGCTCCTACTGAGCCGAGTGATCTGATGCCAAAGAGTCAGCTCGTGCGATTTTCTTTCCTGCCAGCGCTATTCGGGATAGGCTGGCCCCGGCTTGATGGCCATTTTCATGGAAATAGTCGGCAAGGAGTTGCATGTCCGAGGAAGGGGCGTCCCAGATCATCCGTACGAGTCTCGTGCTCGGCGTGCAATTCGACGAATTCGACTTCCGCCTGTTCTTGCGTGACTACCACCGCGAGTTGCGCACGCGTTTTCCCAACGAGAGCTTTCCCGCCTACAGTCCGAGCATCGTGCTCGACAGCCTGATCTTTCGCCATGAGCCAGAGTGCAAGGACTACGTCGCCGGCGGCCGCCACCAGGCGCTGCGCCAGTATTGCCAACGCGTGCACCGCATGGACCTTTGCCTGACCGGCTCGGACTATGGCCCGCGCGAGCAGCGCAAGTCGCCCTACAATTACGACCGGGCTTTCTACCACCTGGGGCGCGAGCTGGTTACAGCGACGCTTCGCATGGACTATCCCGGCTACAATCCCTACCGCTCGACGCG
This sequence comes from Lujinxingiaceae bacterium, assembly GCA_013697635.1. GTDB lineage: Bacteria > Myxococcota_A > Bradymonadia > Bradymonadales > Bradymonadaceae > JACCWM01. Next base: position 11,133 of record JACCWM010000113.1, read on the forward strand.
AAAGCTTAGCATCCCGTTCATACGCGACAACATCGACCAGCTGCTTGAGCTCGTGCCCGACTATCTGTGGTGGGCGATGCACGACCAAAAGGACGTACTCTCGAACATCCTGGCGCCCGAGCAGCTCGCCGAAGCGCGAAACCGCATCGAGCTTGCCGGCTTCAAGCTCGACACCTTCGGGCTGTATTTGACCACACTGGAAGTCGTCCACTTCCCCGACAACCCGTAGGGCTTGTTCAAAATGACCAGCCCAGATTGAGGTTCAACAGTGGTCCGTTCCCGCTGCTCGAGGCGCTCGCGGTCTGATCGCCATCGCTCGCGCTTGCTTTGACGAGGCCCACCGCATAACCGAGCTGCGCCACAAAGGTCAGCCCGAACGAGGCGATGAACTTGTAGCCCAGATAAGGGCCAGCATTGAAGCCCAGGGCTGATCCGCTGGCTCCACCGTCGTCGCTTGTGCTAATGCGCATGGCCAGTCCTTCAAGCCCTACATGAAGCCCATCAAAGCGATCCAGGATGTAGTAATTGACCTGGGCGCCGAACTCGAGTGCGGTGTACGTTCTACCTTCAGAAAAGCCCGTAGGCTCGGCCGTGATTCGGCCAAATCCGACGATGCCGGCCACGCCGAGCTTTTCGATGATACTCAGCTCGAGTGTCAGCTCGACGAGGGGTATGATCAGAAGCACTGGCGAGGCTGTCAGGGAGAAATTGAAGGGTGCCGGCGCGACAGGCTCGGGCGTGCCCGTTTGAGGCGACTCCATGGCCGCAGCCGAAGCTGTGGTGAAGGCCCATTCGTGATCGTTTAAGCAAAAAACCTACGTGTTTGCTTCAGATAAATGCATGAACGCCCTCTTGCCACAGGATATCGAAGGAGCTGGACCGCTGCCGGTTGGGATCTTGTGCCTCTCGCGCCATGTGACTCAAGATATCCAAGGAATCATCACGCCGGTCCGCCGTTAGGC
>JACCWM010000114.1 GCA_013697635.1 Lujinxingiaceae bacterium
TCCAGTTCATCGAAGGTTGGTATAACCCACACCGAAGGCACTCATCTCTGCAATATCATTCACCAATTGACTATGAAAAGAAGCACCAGCAAGGGCAAGAGTCCCAAGCTGATTAACTGTCCATCAAACCGGGTCAACTTTACGGAAACGAAAACGAAAACGGAAACGAAAACGCTCACGTCAACGACCTACGCGACCGATCGCCTCCTTCTGGCTACACGCCACGACTTACGGTATGCACATACCCAACAGCCCGCCCCATCCGGGCGCACTTTGTTGGTACTCAAGAGGTTACGATGTTTCGCCCCTTGCGCTATGTCCTGCCTGCCCTGCTGATCTTCACAGCCAGCTGCAACGAGGAAGAGGAGCCCGATCCGACCGATCGCTACAAGGGCAACGTCCTTCCTTGCGATGTCGTCGTCGCGCGTGAGGCCGGCACCGAGCCCGACGACCCCCAACAAACCGCAATCGGCTGGGAGGCATCCTACCTGGCCGACCGCGAGTTTTGGCGCAGCGGCCCCTATCCCGTCTGGAACACCAACCCGGCCGACGCCTGCCCCCAAAACCCGACCATTCCACTCGTCGAGGAGCAGGCCGACGTGGCCTTGTACATCACCTATCCGGCGCGCTCGACGCCGACCAAGAGCGGCAAGGGCGACGCGGCCGAGGGCAAGTGGCCGGTGATCGTCTTCGCCCACGCCAACAACGACTCCCAGTGCGACATCTTTCGGCGCTACTTCTCGCTGCACGACCACTGGGCGAGCTGGGGCTATGTCGTGGTCGCGATCGATGGCACGTATACCAACTGTGAGCGGGGCACGCGCGAGAACCTGTGGTCCAGAACGCGCGGCCAGATCGACGCGCTCGAGACCTTGCGCGCGCTCAACGCAGATCCGAGCAGCCGCTTTTACAACCACCTCGATCTCGACCGCATCGTCATGGCCGGCCACAGCCGCGGCGGCGGCTCGAGCCTGCTCGCGGCCACCGAGGTCGGCGAGTCGGTGCGCGCCGTGATCACTTTGCAGGGCGTCGACACGACGGCCTTTGGCTTTGGCGCCGGACCCATGCTGCCCAATACCCCCGTTCTGGGCATCACGGCCGGCAAGGACGTCGACCTCGACTACCCGGCCGTCGAGACCATGGAAGACCAGCTCGCTGGCACCTACGCATGGATCGACATTATCGGCGCGATCCACGCCCACACTGCCGACACCGTCCCGATCGAGCCCGACGACGTCCCCGCGATCACCCGCAAACAGCAACACGACGTCACCGAGTACTACACGACGGCCTTCCTCGCCCGCTTTGTCGGCGTCGGCGACGGGCAAGCCAGCGCCACGCTTGCGCCCGATCTGGGAAGTGAAGCGATCATCTTCACCCACCACGGCCAGGACGTCGCCAAATCCAGGCTCTCCCCGCTTGGCATTTATGCGCGCTGGAACCGGCGCACCGGCCTGCTGATCGACGATTTTGCCGGCTACACCACCACAGATCCACCCGAGCGAAACCGCCTCGGCGCCGAGAACGTCTGCGAGAACCTCACCCGCTGCGAAGAGGTGCTGACCTACAAGCCCGACGAGCGCAACAACACCTCCGCGCGCTGGCGCAAAGCCGCCTCGCTCCTGCTCGTCGCCGACGCCACCGGCGGCACCTTTCGCACCTACCTCAACGAGGAGCAGAGCGCGCGCGCCCTCGAGGCGACCGACGCGATCAAGGCCCGCGTCAAAGGCCCCGACGACGGCCCGATCGCGCGCTTCGACGTCGAAGTCACCACCGCCCAGGGCACGCAGCGCTTCGACGGCCACAAGCACCTTGGGCCCGCCACGCTCACCAACCGTTTTACCCAGCTCATCATCCCGCTGGCGAGCCTCGATTCCAGCGAGGTGGTCTCGATCGCCCTGCACCTCAAGAGCGGCAGCCTGTTCGTCGACGATCTGCGCATCGAGCAACCGGCGTTAGGCGATGTTCGCTGACGGAATCCGGCGGCGAAGCCAAATCCGGCGGCGAAGCCAGGCTTCCAACCCGGGAAACCCGCACCACCATTGGCCGCGATTGCCATCGCCCCCCGCACGACCGCCTAACTCCCCCCACGCTTCCAACAGCGATTGCTGATTGCTTGCATGCTTGTTATAACGGCGGTCCTCGACGCATCGTCGGTTTTTTGAGTCCACACCACACATCTGCAGACCCCATGAAAAAGAAGACCTTTCAGGACGTGATCTTGACGTTGCAGGCCTTTTGGGCCGAGCGTGGCTGCGTGATCCAGCAGCCTTGGGACGTCGAGAAGGGCGCCGGCACGTACAACTCGGCGACCTTTTTGCGGGCCTTGGGCCCGGAGCCATGGAACGTGGCCTATGTCGAGCCCTGTCGACGCCCCACTGACGGTCGCTACGGCGAGAATCCCAACCGCCTGGGCGCATACTTCCAGTTTCAGGTGCTGCTCAAACCCAGCCCGGACAACGTGCTCGAGCTGTACTGGGACAGCCTTCGGGCGATCGGCATTGACTCCATGGAGCATGACCTGCGCCTGGTCGAGGACGACTGGGAGCAGCCGACGCTGGGGGCCTGGGGCCTGGGCTGGGAGGTGTGGATCGATGGCATGGAAGCCACGCAATTTACCTATTTCCAGCAGGTTGGCGGCATCGAGCTCGATCCAATCCCCGCAGAGATCACCTACGGTCTCGAGCGCATCGTCATGTTTTTGCAGGGCGTCGACAACATCTTCGACATCGTCTGGGCCGAGGGTGTCACCTACGGCCAGCTGCGCCACGCCGAAGAGGTCGAATTCAGCACCTTCAACTTTGAGGAGGCCGACGTCGATCTGCACTTTCAATGGTTCGACCAGTACGAGGCCCAGGCGCGCTACCTCATGGACAAGAACCTCGTTTTGCCGGCCTACGACTACATCATGAAAGCCAGCCACACCTTCAACGTTTTGGACGCGCGCGGCGCGATCAGCGTCACCGAGCGCCAGAAATACATCGGACGCATCCGCGGCCTGGCGCGCGGAATCGCCCAGCGCCACGCGCAAAAGCGCGAGGAACTCGGCTTTCCGCTGCTGCCAAAGTCCGGCTCCGCCACAGACCGCTAAAACCGATGCCGTCGGCTCCCCTGGGGCCTTCTGCTGATTGCTGAGTGCTCATCGTATGGAATTGATCTTCGAAATTGGCTGCGAAGAGCTGCCCGCCAGCTACATCGAACCGGCCCTCAAACATCTGCGCGAGCAGTTCGTCGAGCAGTGCGCGGCCATGCGCGTCGACATCGACGATGTGCAGGTTCTGGCCACGCCGCGCCGGCTGACGCTGCTCGTCGGCAAGCTGGCCGAGCATCAACGAGATCTCGAAGAGGTGCGCACCGGCCCGCCCGCTCAGGCCGCCTTTCGCGACGGCCAACCCACCAAAGCCGCCGAAGGTTTTGCACGCGCCCAGGGCGTCGAGCTCGCGGAGCTGTACCTCGTCGAGTCCGACAAGGGCGCCTATGTGGCAGCGCGCGTCTTTCAAAAGGGCGGGCCCGTGCGCGAGCTTTTGCCCGAGATCTTGACCACCGTGATCAAGAGCTTTCATTTCCCAAAATCAATGCGCTGGGCCAGTTACCGAGAGACCTTCGCTCGCCCGATTCGTTGGATCTTGGCCGTCGCCGGTGAGCTGCGCGTGCCGCTGAGCTTTGCCGGCGTCGAGAGCGGCACCACCACGCGCGGACACCGCTTCGCCGCCCCGGGTGAATTCGTCGTCCACTCGATCGAAGATTATCGAACCCAGCTTCGCGGCGCTCATGTCGTTGTCGACACCGACGCACGCCGCCAAATCGTCATCGACAAGCTCGCCGAAATCTCGACGGCCGTCGGCGGCCAGGTCATCCATGACCCAGCCCTGATCGAGGAGGTGGTCTACCTCGTCGAAGATCCCCACGCCCTGTACTTGAACTTCGGCGAAAAGTACCTCGAGCTGCCCGACGAGGTGCTGATCTCATCGATGCGCTCGCACCAGCGCTACTTCGCCATCGCTGGCCAAAATGGCGCGCTTCTTCCCTACTGCGCCGTCATCTACAACACGCCCGTGCGCGACCCAAAGGTCGTCGCCGACGGCAACCTGCGCGTGCTCAAGGCTCGCCTCGACGACGCCGTCTTTTTCTGGGAGAAGGACCTGGCCAAAACGCTCGACACCCGGGTCGAAGAGCTCGAAAACGTGTTATGGTTGGCCAAGATAGGGACGATGAAGGCTCGCTCCCACCGCATGGCCGAGCTCGCCGACAAGGTCGCCCAGGCCCTCGGATTGGACCAATCACAAGCGTCGATCGCCCGACGCGCCGCCTATCTGGCCAAGGCCGATCTGGTCAGTCACATGGTCGGCGAGTTTCCGGACTTGCAGGGCACCATGGGCCGGGCCTACGCGCTCAAAGGCGGCGAGCCCGACGCCGTCGCCCAGGCCATCCACGAGCAGTACCTGCCGCGAAGCGCCGACGATGCGCTGCCCCAGTCCGACGCCGGCGCCTGCGTCGCCTTGGCCGAGCGCCTCGACGCCCTGGTTGGCTGCTTTGGCATCGGCCTTGTGCCAACCAGCGCGGCCGATCCCTACGGCCTGCGCCGCGCCGCGCTCGGCGTATTGCGCATCGTTCAGGCTCGCCAGTACAGCATCAAGCTCTCAACACTCGTCACCTTGAGCCTCGAGGTCTACGACCAGCTCACACCAGGGGTGCTCGGCAAGGACCGCGATCAACTCGTGCGCGAGCTGCTCGACTTCATGGCCACGCGCCTGAAATTCCAGCTTGCCGGCGAGGCCCCCACCGACGTCGTCGACGCCGTGCTCGCTGCGGGATTCGACGAGGTTTTGAGCGTGCAAGGTCGTGTTCGCGCGCTGGCCAGCCTGCGCTCCGAGCCGGATTTTGAGCCCCTGGCTGCGGGATTCAAGCGCGTCGTCAACATCTTGCGCAAGCAGGCCGACGAGCTGCGAGCGGGCGCACCTGCAAAAGATTTGCTCGTCGAGCAGCCCGAGCAGGCGCTCTTCGAGGCTTATCAAAACGCCAAGAGCCGCGTCGACAAGGCCCTCGATGAGCGCAACTGGCAGGCGGCCTGTGAAGCGCTCATCGAACTCAAAGTGCCCGTCGATCACTTCTTTGACCACGTCATGGTCATGACCGACGACCAGGCGCTTCGCCAAAACCGCCTGGCCCTGCTCGACGCCCTGCGCGCCCTGTTTTTGCGCGTGGCCGACATCTCCGTGATCGGCTGAATCAGGAGTCCTTGTACTTGACCGTACAGCCGTAGGGCTTGGAGGTGGTCGTGGTCACCTCTTCGCCAGCCTTGAGCGAGCGCAGCGCCCCCAGAACGTAGTTCTCGGGCGTCTCGTTCTTGCCGCGCGGATCGTCATCGATGCCGCCCATGTAGCGAAGCACGCCCTCGGCGTCGACCACAAACATATGCGGGGTCGTCTTGGCCTCGTAGAGGCGGCCAACGGCTCCGTCAGGATCTTGGAGGATCGGATAGGCGACCTCGCGCTGGTCGGTCTTTGTGCCCTTCCACTCGACCGAATTTTCGGGCGTATTATTGTGGGTCGAGTCGATCGCCAACCACACCAGCTCCTCGACGCCAGCTTCGGCAATGGTGCGATCGAAGGTCTTGGCATCGTAGTGACGGCGCACGTAGGGGCAGGGGATGTTGAACCACTCCAAAACGACGATCTTACCCTTGTAGTCGCTGAGCTTGTGCGACTTGCCCGCCTCGTCGACCAACGTGAAATCCGGAGCCGTCTGACCGATGACTGGCCGCGTCGCCACGGCCTCCTCGCTCGCCCGCTCGCCAAGGACCGCCGCGCCAGGCTCAGCGGCCGGCACCTCGTTGAGCTCGGCCTGTTGGGCTGTCGCGGCCGGCTCGGAAGCATCGCCTTTATCACAACCGATAAGAGAACCCAGACCGAACACCAGCAAGATCAACACCGTTTTCTTCGACTTACTCATCGCTTCTCTCCGTTGTTTACGCGGCCTAAAATGCGACCCATTTTTCGCCAACTGTTACAAAAGTTCGCGCCAATCTACACGATCCGTCACCCATTGTCTTCCCCAAGGCCGCCAAAACCATCATGTCAGGGCTTCGACGCGGCCTCGAGCGCCTTGATGACTCGCGCTCGGGTCAAGAGTTCGGGCAGCACTTCTGGCTCTTGAGGGGCCCGCGGACTGTAAACGAGGTACATCGGCACGCCGGCCTTGCCGAATTCGGCGAGCTTCATGCGAATGCGATCGTCGCGCCGTGTCCAATCGGCCATGAACATGGCGACATCGAGGCGCTCGACGGCCGCGACCACCTCGGCCGAGCGCAAAACACGCGACTCGTTGACCTTACACGTGATGCACCAGTCCGCGGTGAAATCGACGAACACCACGCGCCCGCTCGCCAGCTCGCCAGCGATCGCAGCGTCGTCAAAGGGCTGCCACACAAACTCGCCGCCGCCACCTGCGCCACCTTTGCCACCGTTGTCTGCCACGGTCGTAGCCGGCTCAAAGCGCAAGACGAACAGCCCCGTAGCCACCACGATCAACGCACCCACGAGCACCAGCGGCCACTTTGCGCGCCCGGCGCTGTACTGCACCGTACCGTAAATCCAGGCGCCCAGCGCAGCGGCAAACAAGAACATCAAGAGCCTCGCCAGGCCATCGACCCCCGCCATCTGACCGACCAACCAGAGCAACCAGATCACCGTGCCCAAAAGGAAAAAGCCCAGCAGCTGCTTGAAGTGCATGAGCCACGGCCCCGGCCGCGGCAACAGCCGCGCCAATCCAGGCACAAAACTCAACAACACGAAGGGCGCTGCAAGCCCCAAACCCAGCGTCACAAAAACCAGCACAATCACCGGCTTGCTGCTCGCCAGCGCAAAGCCCACGGCGGTGCCAAGAAAGGGGGCCGAGCACGGCGTCGCCAGCACCACGGCCAAAATCCCTTCGCCGAAGCTTCGCTTCGGACTCGGCGCCGCCATGGTGACGCGGCCCAAATTACCGGCGCTGACGCCAATCTCAAATACGCCAAAGAGGTTGAGCGCGAAGATCACCAAAATCGCGCTCACAGCGGCAATGAACAGCGGCTCTTGAAACTGAAACCCCCAACCGACATGCGTTCCCGCGATCTGTAGACCGATGACGACCGCGGCCAATACGAGCAACGACCCGACGATCCCGCCCGTGTAGGCGAGGCTGTGCAAATAGATGCTCTGTCGCTCCTCTTGCACCACATTGATGAAGGCAAAGACCTTGACGCCCAGAATCGGGAACACGCACGGCATGAGATTGAGGAGCACGCCGCCCAAGAAGGCCAGCGCGATGGCCTGCCACCAGGCAATGGTGGGAGTCGCCGGTGCAGGCGCGCCTTCTTTTTGGAGGTCGCCTGCGCCGCCTGAGCCAACGCTGATCTCACCGGCTTTGACGCGTGCCAGGGCAAAGTCTATCTGCGTCGGGATCGCCGCTCCCGATGCCCGCGAGAGCAGCAAGACCCCACCAAGGCGCGCATCGCCTTCGGGCTGATCTGGGCTGGCGCGCCCGGACACTTCGACCACCCAGCCGGACCGAACACCCTCCAGGGGCGAGGCCGAAACCACGTCCAGCTCGATGTGTGGAACCTGATCGTTGACGAAGGCATGAACTGCGCGCTTCGGTGGTGCGGCAAGCGGCTCGCACGGGGAATCATCGTGCTCGCACGCGATCACTTGAATCTTAGCCCGAAAGGCGTCAGGAGCCCCGATCGGTGTATGAGAATAGTCGATTTGCACCTTGAGATCGGCTGCCGCAGGCTCCCGGGGGAGGCGCGCGTGAGCGGCTGCAAAATACGCGACGACAGCCGAGGAGGCGCCTTGTTGGCTGGGACCCACCTCAAGTTCGCGCTCGAGGCGAGCTCGCCCCGGAATGCAGTCTACCTTGCACACCAGATAGTCGACGTCAGCGACGAGCTTGATCGCACCATCAACCGCTTGCTCGGCCACACACTCCGCAAAGACCAACACTTCCTTTTCGTAGCCAAAGGTGATGATCTCGCCGCCAGCCTCCTCCCAAACTTGTGGTGCAGGCCAATTTAGCGGCCCAACTGCAGCGCCATCGCTAGAGAGCAGCAACTCTGTCGCCATGCCCCCTTGTCCCGAATTTCGCCAGTAGATGTGCCACTGCTCCGCGATGCGAAACAGCACCCCGGCTTGAAACTTCTGGCCGACCTCGATCACATCGTGATCGACGATCAACAGCGTTTCAACGCGTGGCTCCTCGCGGTCATAGGCCCCAAGAGCGCGGGCCTGCTCCGGCACGTCGAGCGCATGGGCTGGCGCCACCATCACGAGCAATACCAGGGCCATTGTGGCCCAGAGAGCAGCCCTCCAGCACAGCTTGATGTCCAGTAGTTTCATTGCACGAGGTGGGAAAGTTGCTCAGCGCTGGGCGAACTCGTCGGTATCATCCGGATCGTGCGATGCAAAGCCTTGCGGCGGCCGACCCTGTGGTCCTGGCTGCTGCGAGTAGACATTGGACGGATGTTGTCCAGGCTGCGGTGAAGGAAGCGGCAACGGATCGTCTTGAGATAACCCCGCCTTGGCAAGCAATTCTTCCACACGCTCAGGCCTGGCATACGCGATCGCGCCGAAAACCACTGCGATCAACCCGAGCAACATCAAGAGTTGCGGCATCCCCTGATTGATCGTCCAACCTTGCAACTTCGCATTCAAGATACCCATGATCGCCCCAATCAAGGCCCCACCGGTCGCAGCAACGAGGGCGTACTTGATTCGCTCTTCGACCGACAATTCGACGCGCAACACCACGGGTGCTTTGAACATCGCCGCGGGGATAAAGCCCGTATTGCTGAAATCCTCAATTTCCGCCGGCGACCGCTGAGACGCAAATCCCGCCCCACCGGTCAGCTGTGCGATCGGAATGAACCCGGTATTGCTGCCCGCAGGCGGCGTAAACTGCGGCGCCACAAAGGCCCCCGTACTTGGCCCCGGCGCCGGCGTAAACTGCGGCGGCGTAAACTGCGGCGCCACAAACGGGCCGGTGTGCGGCCCCGGGGCCGGCGTAAACTGCGGCACCGGATGCCTGCCGGTCATCGGCGCCTGCGCTCGCGCCTGACCCGCAAACGATGGCTCAGTACGATAGCTCGGCCCATAGCCCGGTGGCGGCGTCGCCTCATCATCAACAATGATCTGCGTGGCCACCCGGTCTTCATTCGGGTCCGTCGTTTCCTCCAGGCTTTGCGGCTGCTGCCATGGCGGAAGACTATTTTTCCCATCATTTGAGTGCATGTCGTAATCCAGTGTCACCACTTCAAGATCCACACCACGTCGTGCAACCCGACCAGTTTAACCGCTCCAAGCCCCTGGGACAAATTGTAACACATGCTCGCCACTACCCCACCCACCATTCGTGATCGCTTAAGCAAAAAACCTACGTGTTTGCTTCAGATGAATGCATGAACGCCCTCTTGCCACAGGATATCGAAGGAGCTGGACCGCTGCCGGTTGGGATCTTGTGCCTCTCGCGCCATGTGACTCAAGATATCCAAGGAATCATCACGCCGGTCCGCCGTTAGGC
>JACCWM010000127.1 GCA_013697635.1 Lujinxingiaceae bacterium
GGCCGGCGCCGATGCCGGCGCGCTCGACGAGGCCGTCGCCAACGCCCACCTGGCGCTGCTCGACAACGAAGAAGGCGCAAACGACAGTGCCCTAAACCGCATGATTCAGGCGCTGCTCAAGATCGAGGCCGTGGGCAACTCGCGCTGGGAGGCTCCCTTTCATGTCAACCTGGCAACGATCGACTGCGAGCGCGGCAACTTCAACGAGGCGATGCGCCACTACGAGCGCGCCGTCGAGCTCGCGCGCCGCCGCGGCGACGTGCGCACCGAGGCCAAGGCACGCGGTAACATGGGTATCGTCGCCTACCAGTTGGGCGATATCGAGCGCTCGCGCCGTGAGCTCGAGGCGACGCTCGCCGTGGCACGCGAAGTGGGCGACCAGCGCCTCGAGGGTGTGGTGCTTGGCAACCTGAGCTTGATCGATCGCCAGCAGGGCCGGCTTCGCGAGTCGGCACAGGGCTACATGACGGCGCTCAAGATCGCCTGCGCGCTGGGCGACAGGCGAAGCGAGGGCATCGCGCTCGGCCACCTGGGCTCGCTTCGCCGCGAGCTCGGCGAGTTTGATGACGCCCTCGAGGGCATGCAGGCGGCCTTGTCGATTGCAGGCGAGCTGGGCGACGCGCGCTGGCAGGGCTACTGGCACAAAGAGATCGCCATGCTGCACACGCTTTGCGCCAATGCCGAGCGTGCCCACGAGCACTTTGCCAAGGCCGAAGCTCGCCTGCGTGAGGTTTGCGATCCCTACTGGCTCGCCTTGGCGCTTTGCGAGCACGCACACCTGCACATCGACCAGTCCCAGCACGCCAAGGCCCAGACGCTGGCCAATGAAGCCCACGCGTTGAGCGTCGATCTCGAGCTCTCGCCAGACTCCGAATTGAGCCGCGCCCTTCACGAGCTGCACCGCAGATCCGGCTAAAAACCAGGCTTTGAAGCAAATTCTTGCGCGGGCCGCCGAGTCGGGTCATGCTCGACTCAACGAATTCGCTAACCCCCTGTCATGAGGAGCACCATGAAACGTCTAATCTACATCGCAATCATCTTGTTCGCCGCCATCGCACTCGCCGCTTGTTCCGATCCCGAAGAGCCCAAAAACGTCACTCCGGGGACGAACAACACCACCAACAACTCCAACAACACCAACAACACCAACAACTCCAACAACCACACCGACGACGTCGGCGTCGATGACACCGGAGACGACGTGGACATCGATGATGCTGGAGATGACGACACCGGCGGCGACGACACCGGCGGCGACGACACCGGCGGCGGCGACACCGGCGCTGATGCGACCGAGGACACCGACCCGAACACCCCGGCAAAAGCCGTCAAGGACATGGACGCTGCCGAATTCGCGGCTGCCTGTGCCGAGTGGAATACCGCCATCGACGGCTTCTACGCTCCTTCCCTGACCCTGGGCCAGGGTGAATGTAAGCTCTGGGCATCGCTGGAAGGTTGGTTTGATGAAGACGCTCAAGTGTGCGTCGATGCATACGATGACTGCGATCCCGCCGAGTTTGCTGCCGATTGGCACTGGGACTGCTCAGACGCCTACTTTCAAGAAGACTGCGATGCAACCGCTGCACAAGTCGCGGCGTGCGAAGCTGCCTACTTTGCGGCCCTTGACGTCTCCTACAGCGGCCTGATCGGCCAAAGCTGCACCTACCTGGTCACCGACGTGGGCTTCGAGGCCGAGGTTGCACCCCGCCTCGATTACTACCCGTTTGATGATCTCCTCGAGTGTCAGACTCTCGACGCGCTTTGCCCCAACATCTGATCGACTCTGAATCAACGCCCGCACGGCCAAAGCACGTTGAGCGCAATTGGCCGTGCGCGGCCCCCCACCTTCGCATCCAGCGGCGCCCCGCGCTTCAGCGCATGGCCAATTCGATCAAGATCACTGCCAGAATGAACACCACGATCGCCGCAGCCGTTATGCTGATCGTCGAGGGGCCGGTTTGCGGCTGGTTGGCGGGCACGATGTCCTTGGAGCTCATGTGCTGCTGGCCCTGATGTGCCAGATCGTCGTATTCGTGCTGGGGGCGCAACTGCGTCACGACATCCTCCTCGTGCGAGCGTCTAGCGCATCAAAATGGCCGCAATCGCGATCAGGACGAAGACCAACACGGCGATGACCACCAGATTGGCCGGTCGTGCACGGCCCTGCGCGTCATCGCCGGGCAGGCGCTTCGGCTCCGATTTCATGTCGTATATGCGCGGTCTGGACGCGCTCTTGGGACGGACGTCTTCCATGGTGACCTCATAGGGCGCAAGCCATCCCGAGCGGGCATGGCTGCGTCAGTTCCCATCAAAGATAGGCCACAAAAAGCGTTGGCCAAGCTCGAGCTTATGAGGTTTTTAGTTTCCCAGGGTCCATGCGCGCCGGTTCAATCAAAGACGACGGTGATCTCGTCGGTCGTCGCAATGATGAACTCGGAGACATCGAGGCCCTTGATGTCCACGTTCAGCGTATGAACACGGCGCATGGAAACCTCCAGGGTGGCGGTCTCGTCGAGCAGTTGGTCGAGCATGCCGGCCGGGATGGTGAAGAAACCATCGTCTTCGGCGCGGCACTTGAGGCGAGCGCGATCCGGGCCGTAGCCCGTGGAGACGTCGATGAAGATGTCGGCGCGCTCACCACTGTCGGCCATGTTCCAACCAAGCTCGATGTCGCTGCCGAGCGTGAGGCGCGCCGTGCTGTGGTAGCGCACGTCGCGCCGAGAAACCTCGGCGATGTGCAGCGGCTCCGGGGCGAACATCTCCACCGAGAAGCCACCCGTCACACCGTAGCCCGGCGCGCTGAAGCGGTAGGAGGAAGCCGGGGCGTAATCGAGCAGGCGACGCTCGCCAAAGCCCTGCTCGGTGCCGTAGATGACGCCCGAGAAGGCGCTCAGCAAGTCGGGCAGCCGGCGCGCCTCAAGCTCGATGCTCTGGGCTGGCCCTTCGACGCGGATGCGACCGACATCGAGCAGATCGAGGCGAAACTGGTCGGCGCCGGCCGTCGACGCATAACGCGCCGGGGTGCGCAAACTACACGAGGCCACATCGAGGTGCACGTCCGGCGTCCAGACCTCAAGCGACTCCAGCGCCGAGTCGAGCTGCACGCCGCGAACGTCCAAAAACTGCGCGTGGACCGTCAGCCCTTCGTCTCGCTCGCCGCGCGGATGCTTGAACTGCGCAAGCAGCGAGCCCACCCGACGCTCTTCCTCGATCGAGGTGACGTCGTCGACGATCTGAGGCAGCGTCTCCTCAGCCGAGCAGGCCGCAAGCAGCCCGAAAACAACCATGATGAAGGACTTTTTGAGCATGAATTTCATTGTGCAAAACGACCCGATTAGTAACCAACCAAACTTGTCTCAAGCGTAGCATCCCAGCGCCAGTAGTCAAGAAGCGATCCGGCCCTCAGCGGCGCAGCGCCGCCAGATCGCTCTCCTTTTTGAGCAGTACGCCCACAAATGGAAGCTCACGCTTTAAGCTCTCGGCGTCGAGCCCGGCGCGCACCAGAGCGCCGATCCAGTCGATCAGCTCGCTCGTCGAGGGTTTCTTGCGAATCGAGGCCTGATCGCGAAGCCAGTAGAACCTCACCAGACACTGCGAGAGCAGCGCTTCGTCGAGCGCCGGGTGATGCACCGCCACGATCGCGCGCATCAAGGCCTCGTCGGGAAAATCGATGTAGTGAAAGATACAGCGGCGCAAAAACGCGTCGGGCAGCTCCTTTTCGGCGTTGGAGGTGATGATCACCACCGGGCGCTGCTGCGCGCGCACCACGCGGCCGGTCTCGGCCACGACAAAGCTCATCGCATCGATCTCGTGGAGCAGATCGTTTGGAAACTCCAGGTCGGCCTTGTCGATCTCGTCGATCAGCACGACCTGGCGCACAGCGGAGTCAAACGCCTGGCCCAGCGGTCCAAGCTTGATGTAGTGGGCGATGTTATCGACGTCGCCCCCGCCAAAGCGGCTGTCGTTGAGCCGCTGCACCGTGTCATAGACGTACAAGCCGTCCTGGGCGCGCGTGGTTGACTTGATGTGCCAGGTCAACTGATTGAGCCCCAATCCCTCGGCAATGGCCGACGCCAGCAAAGTCTTACCGGTGCCCGGCTCCCCGCGGATCAACAACGGCTTCTCGAGCGCGGCGGCGACATTGACGACCTCCTGAAGCTCGCGGCTGGCAATGTATCCTTGCGTACCCTCAAATCGCATGGCCTTCGACCTCTTTAGTGTGGCTAACAGCTTCGCAGCGCGACAATCCAACTGCGCCACAATGCCTCAGCCAACGCCCTGGCGTCAAAGCCATTGCTGCCACGCTTGAGCCAGCAGCGCTTAAGGAAAGGTCGCGTGCGTGGCATCGATCGGGACCACCCGGCCGGCCGGCCACTCGATGTTGGCCATGTGCCAGAATTGCTGGTCGGCCAGGCGCTTTCGGCGCACCTCGCTGACCAACTCGCCGCCCAAAAAGATGCGCACCGTGGCAAAGCTTGCCCCGTAGCCATGATCCGAGAAGTAGTGCACGCCGACCTTGTAGACCGTGTCGTTTTCGGGCTTGTCGAGGTTGATGTTCTCCGGACCCCAGCCGTCGACCTTGTCGATGTCGAGGCTCGGATCGTCGCTGCTGTCGCCGGCAACACCCCAATCCGGGCGCATGTTCTGCCAGAAGCAATCGTGCGGGCCCTTGTTCCAGCGGCCGCGAGGATGAAGCAGGTGCAAGTCGAGGTCGGTGCCCGAGCCATCGAAGCGGTCCTGATCATTGGGCGTGTCCCAGACGAGCTGAATATGGAACTGCTTGTTGGCCACCGCCTCGAGCACCATGCGCGCCGGCTGACAGGAGCGCGTGTTGCGCGCGTTCCAGACATGCAACTCGACCACGTAGCGACCGGCGAGCTCCATGTACAGCCCGTTGTTGACGCTGTCGCCCGGCTGGCTGAAGTGAACCACGGTGTCCTCGGGACGCTCGATCAACACCCACTCGACGCGCACGATCTCCCCATCCGAATCGCGACTTTGAGCCGCGCTGAGTTGGATGCGGTCAAGCGGCACGACCTCAAATGTGCCGTTGGGGTCGGCAACCACCCGGCCGCGTTGCGCGTGGAATGCCTCGATCACCGCCGTCGGACAGCCAAAAGGAGTACCGCTGCCGTGAAGTTGGATAACGCGCTCGGGGCTGAAGGCGTCGCTGGTCGAGATTTGCAGCTCCGCCTGATAATCGCCGGGCGCGCGCGGCGCAAAAGCCAGCTCGATCGCTATCGACTCGCCCGGGTTGAGCTCGATCTCGCGGCGAAGCGGCGTGCGCTCGCCCATCAAATAAAACTCACTGGCACCCTCGAGACTCTCGACCGTAAACGTCGTCGGCGAGTTTGGACTGCAGTTGGTCGCCACCACGCTGCGAAGCGCCGTCGCATCACGATCGGTGCGCCCGAAGTCGACGCGCTGAGCCGGCTCGAGCACCAGGCAAGGCAAAGAGAGGTTCGCAAACAGTCCGATGTCAAAGCGCGGATTCTGCTCATCGTTGCTCATGATCGACAGCGTTCCTTGCACCCCGTCGTTGTCCTGGCCGGTGTAGCTGACCACGGCCGTTAGACTGGCGCCGGGTGCAAGCTCGATCGGATAGCCGTCCGCAAAATGCGGAAACTCGAGCTCAAAGGGCGCGCTGATCGTCCACTCATGAAACTTCAAGGCCAGTCGGCCGACATTGCGAATCGTCGCAACGCGCTGCACGCGCTGGCCGACCTCCACGTCGCCAAAAAACAGCCGATCCGGGCCTTCGATGCGCGGCTGACCGTCGAATTCGTAGGTGCCAAACTCCACCGGCTCAAAAATCAGGCTGCTGCCGGTGATCGGATCTTCTTCGGGACAGGCGGCCAGGAACAAAACGCCCAGCAACAAAGCGCACAGCAACAGGAGCTGGACATTGATCGGACGATGTATCGTTTGCATGAAATGCCTTGCACGTGAAGTGAAGCGGGCTCGATTCAATTGTTCATCTACTTAGCAGATTGCTAACACCGTTTCCATTAAAGCAGAAAACGTGCCAATTATTGAAAGCGGGCATCTCGCAGCCGCAATGGCGACCGGCCGGCCGATCGCCCTCAAAAATAGCCTAACCCACAGCCGGCGCGCCTCAAATTTCTGAGCGTGAACCCATGGCGTCGTGCCATGGGCCATGTTATGCTCGCCCATCTTGTGCCTATGACTGCCATTTTAGACAGACCATGAACCCTGCGACAAACCAGCGATCGGTTGCCACAGCTGCAATGCTGACCATGATGGTTTGCGTCGCGCTATGTTTGTCGGCTTGCTCGGCGGTCCAGCGTGTCTCGGATCAAGGCCCGGGTCCGCGCGGCTACCTCGAGTTGCTCATCGAGCCGCCCGACGCTGAAGTCTTCATCGACGAGCAATACCAGGGCATCGTCGCCGGCTGGGTCGAGCAGATCGTGCCGGTCCCGGCAGGCCGGCGCATGGTCGAGTTGAGAGCACCGGGCTACATCGCTCAGCGCTTTGACATCGAAGTCGGCGTCGACGAGCAGGTGACTTTGGAATTGCACATGGAACGCGAGTTCGAGACCGTAGACGCTGCGCCAAAATCCGCTAACGAAGATTGAGCCGGGACGCCCCATGCACGCCGAGTTGAATGAATTTCTGCAGGCTCTGGGGGCATTGCGCGAGGCGCTCGACGATCCCCTCGTACGCTTCGTCTCGGTCACGGCCGCCGGCCACTGGACAGTCGAGCGCCAGGGCACGATCCAGGCGCGCGCCGACATGTTAAGCGCGCACAAGGTCGCACTGCTCGTGCGTGCGCTCAAGGAGGACGAAGCAAACTTGTTCGGTTCGTGGAGCGTGCGCCGCTTAAACGGCGGCGAGGGCGCCACACTGGTCTTCGATCGCCGCGCCCAGGCGGCGCTCGGACCGCTGCCTGACCATGCCCTCGAGGCAATGAGATTTCAGGCCACCGGCGGCAGCAACGGCGTGATCTTAGGACTTCCCGGCGCCGGCACAGCCGAGCTCTTGTTGTGGGTGGCCAAGTCCATGGTCCCACGCCCGCTGAGCTTCGTCAGTGACATCGCTCCGGTGCGCATCGGCACCAGCCACGCCAACCACCTCTATCCGCCGCGCTCCTCCAGTGAGCGCGCGACCATGGAGCGCCTGCTCAGGCGAAGCGCCACCGTCCTTTGGGACCACGTCTCCTGCGCCGAAGATCTACGCCTGTTGTGGGGTGTGCCCGGCCAGATCAACCGCTGGCTGAGCATCGAGACCGTCAGCGTCTCGATGGGCTTGCTGGCGCTGCAAAACATGGCCGCCGGCTTTCGAGGCTTTCGCATCGATACGCTCATCGTCGTCAGACCCTCGGCCACCTTGCAGGTCGACATCAGCTTCTTCGCGCGCCGCAGCCCCAATGGTTGGGAGGAGGTCTTCGCCGCTCAGACCTCGCACATGCGCGAGCTCGAGATCTTCGACCGCGAGATGGGCGGGCGAGCCCCGACCAGCGCAAGCTCACCCTTTATCCCGGCCTTTTTGGCCGTGGCCGATTTCCAGCACACGATGCCTTCGATGGGCGCGCTCGAGGAGCTCTCGGAGGCGCCCCCCACCGGCGAGCTGCACGTGTTCGAGGAGGCCAACCTCGAAGGGCATTTCTTCGAGGACAGCGTGGCGCGCCCTTTGAAGGCCGACGACATCAAGGAGGTCACCCGCAGCGATTTCAACGTCGCCGAGTTGCTTGCCGGTGCACCCGATGACGAGGACGCGCGCCAATCCGGCGAGATCGATCTTCAGGCCCTGTTTGCCCGGCGCCTCGACAAGCGCGCAGCCGAGCGCGAGCTGCGCGATTCCATGCCCGAATTCTTGCTCGATCAGGTGGTCGAAGACTACGACCACGAGCACGACGCCGACGCGCACTTCAGCGATAGCGAACTCGAACGACGCAACGCCGTCGCACAGACCAGCGTGCTTCGTGGCCACAAGCTCGACAGCTTGCTGCCCCAACTCGACGTCAACTACGACGACCTGGAGAGCTTCGACGTCCACCCCGATCAACTGCGCTACACCGTCGAGCAGGAGATCGATGTCAGTGCCCTGCAAGGCGATCTCATGCGCGCCATGCACCGCGAGATCTCCGAGGCGCACGAAGATGGGCCCGGCGTCAAAGCCAGCGAAAGCGCGGAGATGGGCAGCTTCGACATCACCGCTCGCCCCACGACCACCCCAAGACATCGCAATGCCCCGACCACCGACGGGCGCAAGTACATCATCCGCGAGGAGAGCACGCAAAACGACGCGGCGATCGCGGACACCCACCGTGCGCTCAAGTCCACGGCGCGTGTCATCCCCTCGACCGCGGTGCGCGCCGTCGAGCGCGAGGTGGTCGACAAGACCGAGGAGTTCAAGGTGCCCGAGAGCATCGAAGGACTGCTTGGACACCGCCCCAAGAGCGATGGCTGATTAAAAGGGCATGCGCAGGCCGAGATGGCCGCCGTTTGGTCCCAATCCAACACTGAGCGCCGGCTGGTCCGTGCTCTGCGAGTTGTGAAAGATCGCCAGGTAAAGACCCGTCGTAAGCATGGCTGCGCCCACCACGTAGGTGGTGGGTACGCCCCATGAGGCCGTCGTGAGGCTGGCATTGAGCTCGTTATAGCGCACCAGGTCCTGGCCGGCTTCGGCCACAATCAAGTACTCGTCATTGAGACCCAGCGCATGGACGTGCCATACCGCGGCACCGGCGATCAGGCCTGCACCGACACCGGTCAACACCCAGCCGGCAACCTTCGTCCCGCTTGCCGCACCGGCCGGCGCGGGCTCGCCGATCACCGGATCCGGCTCGGTGTTGGCCGCGGCCTCCAAACTGGCCAGGCCATCCTCGATCACAGCGGCGCGCGCAGACTGGTCCGCGTCGAGCGTGAACTCGCGCGCGCGCCGCAGCGCCACGCGTCCCGACGCGGATTCCTCAGCCGCCAGAGCATCTTCGGCACGGCTCAACGCACAATCGCTAAAGACCCGGTGCACGACCGGCTCGTCTTCTGGCGACGCTTCACCCGAACCCAAAAACGCCAGACCAAGGGGCTCGGCGCGCTCACACTGCCCGAGGGCGAAGCGCGCGATCATCTGATTGCGCAGCAATATCGGCAGGGGCTTGACCGCGTAGGCGTCAGCGTAAAGGCCAGCAGCGCGCTCGACGTCACCCGCACCAAAGGCCTCGGCCGCCTGGTCGCTGAGCTCGAGCATGCGATCATGGGCATCCTCGCCGAGCGCAAGCGCGGGAAGGAAGAGCGCTATGACAAAACATGCCAGCAAGACGCTTCGCTGCAAGGACTTGATCTTCATAATAAAACACTCATCAGGGGCCAATCTTCTTGGGCTGCTTCAAGCCGTCCGACGGGCGAGTGGCCGTGGGCAGGACCAAATCCAGGCTGGCAGGTAATTTCTTTGGCTCGACCGTCGGAACGGGATCGGCTTCGACCTTGCCATTGGAAGCGCTCGTTGTCTTCTTTTTGGTTGTCGCCGACTGGGTCGCCGTCTTTACAGGCTGCGGTACGACCACTGCCTCCTCGACTTTGGGATCGGGCTCGATCACGGGCTCGACCGGCTCCTCAAACTCGAGCGCAGGCACCACGACGAGCTCGGCCGATGAAGGCTCCTGCGTTGCCACTGAGGTTGGATGCGCGACGACTTCATCAAAATCTTCAAATTCTTCGGACGGCGATTGCAACTTCATCAACGCGCCCAGGCTGACAATCAGGACCAGCACGACCACGACGGCGATGAGGGCGCTTGGTAGCGCACGCTTGGCCGGTGGCATGGTCGGTTGCGCGGCGGCCGGACTGGCCTGCGCGGCCGCCGGCGACAAGTTCTCCGTGTTGGCCTGGTGCATCGAACCGGTGTTCGATGCAGCGGGCCGCGCGTGCAACCCGCCCGAGGTTGGCTGGACGAAATTCGACGCGAGATGCCCAAGCTCCATGGTTTCATGATGCTCGTCACTGACTTCGGCCGAGAGATCGACGCCGTCGAGCGCCATGATCAGCTCCCCACAGGTCTGGAAACGATCCTGGGGCGCCTTTTCCAACAGATGAAAAACGATCCGTTTGAGGCTCTCGGGGACATCGGCGCGCGTGATCGGCGGAACGGGCTCCTTGACGTGCATCAGGGCCACCTCAAGTGGCGAGACCCCTTGAAAAGGAAGATGCCCGGTGACGAGCTCGTAGAGCATCACGCCCAGAGAATACAGATCCGTGAGATGGGTGACGTCGCTCTTGCCCAGCACCTGCTCGGGGCTCATATAGGGAGGCGTGCCAAAGACACTGCCCGTGCGCGTCAGGCGAATCTGGGTCTTCTCGTCGGGCGAGCCCTCTTCGACCAGCCGCGCGATCCCGAAATCCAGAACCTTGACGTGCTCGTAGCCCAAAGAGTCGACCGAGAGCATGATGTTCTCGGGCTTGAGATCGCGGTGAATGATCCGATTGGCGTGGGCGTGATCGATCGCGGCGGCCACCTGACGCATGATGCGCACCACCCGACTCATGGGCAGGCGCTGGCCCACGATCTTGAAGAGCGAGTCGCCCTCGATGAACTCGACGACCGTATACAAAGCGTCGAGCTCCTCGCTGTAGCCGAAATCGAAGAGCGTGATGCAATTGGGATGATTCAAACGTCCGATCGCCTGGGCTTCGATCTCAAAGCGCTTGCGTGCGCTCGCGCTGTCAGCGGCCGCGCCATGCAAAAACTTCACGGCGACCTTGCGCCCGACCCGAAGCTGAGTGGCCAGATACACAGCCCCCATGCCTCCTTCGCCAATCTTGCTCTCAAGGAGGTAGCGGCCCTCGAGCAGCTTTCCGTCAAGTAAAGCCATGCATGGTGACCAATACTGGGGCGTGATTTGGATGCGCGTCGTGCCGTCTTGGGCAGCCATTGTAATGTAAGCGTGCGACGAACTGCAAGGCCGACGCTCTCGGGCCCCTCGGGCCCAACGACCGCTCTATGGCACATGGCGATCTCACTCATTCTTGGACACGGAGCTGTACTTCACTACAATGCCCCTGTCAGTTGCCGCTTTTTGCCCAACAATCTCGCTCATGGTTTGAGCTTTGCCACTCTCCTCACCCCTTCAATTTGGACCCTTCCAACTGATCAAGCCCCTCGGAAAAGGCGGGATGGGCGAGGTTTGGCGTGCCGATCACGTGGTCCAGGGCATCGCGGTGGCGATCAAGTTCATGACCGCGCGACGCGCCCGCGATCCGAAGTTTCAGGCGGCATTTCGCGAGGAAGTGCGCGCCATGGCCCGACTCGACCATCCGGGCATCATCATGGTCTTCGACTGCGGTGAGGTCAGCCAGGAGGCCGAAGAGCACAGCCAGGGACGCATCGTTGCCGGCAGCAGCTACCTGGCCATGGAGCTCGCCGCGAGCACCTTGCAAGACATCGACAAGTCGCGACTGCAGTGGTGGCATGTGCGCTCGATTTTGATGCGCATCCTCGACGCTCTGGCTCACTCGCACGCGCGCGGCGTGATCCACCGCGACTTGAAGCCGGCCAACGTGCTCTTCGTCGACACCGGCGACGGCCCCCAACTCAAGCTCTCCGACTTTGGCCTGGCCCACGCTGTCGACGATCTCAACCGCAAGGAGCTCTTCGAGAGAAAGGTCTCGGGCACGCCGCGCTTCATGGCGCCCGAGCAGATCATGGGCCGCTTTCGTGATCAAGGGCCCTGGACCGACCTCTACGCGGTGGGCTGTCTGGCCTACTGGCTCTCCAGCGGGGAGCCGCCGTTTTATTCGGGCGACACCGAGCAGATCTTGCGCGGCCACCTCTTCGAGGCGCTGCCGCCGCTCGAGACCCGCGTTCCGGTGCCCGATGGCTTTCACGCCTGGGTCGAGCGCATGCTCGCCAAGCAGCCCGGCGACCGCTTTCGCCGCTCCGCCGACGCCGCCCACGATCTCTTGAGCCTGGGCGAGCCGCCCGGCCCCAGACAGCCCTTGCGCCGTCCGCTGCCCGTCGTGGCCTTTAGCACCGCGCCGATTGGCCCCGAGATGATCGAAGACATGGGCGCCACCGAGATCGTCGGCGCAACGCTCGCCTTGCCCGAGGGCGACTGGGAGCTGCTCATGCAGGGCTCGGGCGTCTCGATTGGCCAGCCCGCGCCGCTGCCCGAGAGCTGGCGCTTCACCCAGCCACCGAGGCGCTCGATGGCGCTCGTGGGCGTGGGCCTTGGGCTCTTCGGTTTGCGCCAGATCCCTTTGGTCGGACGCACGGCCGAGCGCGATCGCATCTGGAGCGCACTGGCCGAAGTGCACAGCCAGCGCCGCCCCCGCGCCCTGATCCTTCGCGGCATGGCCGGCACCGGCAAGACGCGCCTGGCCGAGTGGATCGCCGAGCGCGCTCACGAGGTCGGCGCCGCCTCGATCCTCAAAGCCATGCACGGCCCAATCACCGGCCCCGGCGACGGTGTGGCGCGCATGCTCTCCAACTACTTGCGCTGCACGGGCCTTCCCCGCGAACAGATCCTCGAGCGTGTACGCTACATCATCGCGCTGGACGGTCCGATGACGAGCGACGACTTGCACGAGTGCCTCGCGCTCACCGAATTCGTCGTGCCCACGGCCGATCCCGATTTTGACGAGAGCAAGGTGCGCGTGCGCTTCACCAACCCGACCGAGCGCCACATCGTGCTCAAGCGCCTGCTCTCCCGCATCACCCGGCGGCGTCCGGTGATCGTCTGTTTGGACGACGTGCAATGGGGCCACGACTCCCTGGGGTTTGTCCACCACCTGCTCAATGCCTCGGCAACGCCAGTGCTCTTCTTGTTGACCGTGCGCGAGGAGGCCTTGCTCAATCGCCCGATCGCGCGCCAACAGCTCGAAGCGCTCGTCGCCCTCGACAATGTCGAGGAGTTGAGCGTGGGCGCACTCGGCGAGGACGACCACGTCGAGCTCGTCCAACACCTGCTCGGCCTCGAAGAGGCCCTGGCGCGCCAGGTCGCCAAGCGCACCGACGGCAACCCCTTGTTCGCCGTTCAGCTTGTCGGCGACTGGGTCGAGCGCGGCCTGCTCGAGGTCGGCGCGACGGGCTTTCGCCTCCAAGACGGTGAGAACGCAGCGCTTCCCGAAGACGTGCGCCAACTCTTGTTCAGCCGCATCGAACAGCTCATCCACCAGCCCCTGAGCGCACCGCCCAACGACGCTCTGCTGGCCCTCGAGCTTGCTGCAGCGCTTGGCCAGGAGATCGAACAGCGCGAGTGGACCCAAATCTGTCGCCAGCAGGGCATCCGCGTGCCCGACGGCCTGGTCGAAGCCATGGCCTCCAATCGCCTGGCCCAGATCGACCGCCAGGGCTGGACCTTTGCCCACGGCGCGCTGCGCGAGTGCCTCGAGCACATCGCACGCGAAGCTCGCCGATGGACGCGCCATCAGCGCGCCTGCGCCGAGATGTTGACCACGCTCTATGGGCTCGAACATCACGAAACGGCCTATCGACTCGGCCGCCACCTGCTCGAAGCCGACGACCTCGAGGCCGCGCTCGCCCCGATCTTGCGCGGTGCGATCGAGCACCGCGTCACCTGTGACTTTCAGCCGGCCAACGCGCTCTTCGATCTCTACGAGCAGACCCTGCAAAAGCTCGGCCTGCAGCCCAACGATCCGCGTGCGGTGACCGGTGCGATCGAGCGCGCCGTCACCCTCAATCGCCAGGGAAAGTACGTCGAATCGACGGCGCTGCTCGACGACCTCGAGCCGCTCGTGCGCGCGAGCGGCCAGATCGAGCCGCTCGCCCAGATCCTCCATGTGCGCGGCATCGTCGCCAAGATGAGCGGCCAGATCCGCGAAGGCGTCGTGATCGCCGAGGCGGCCATGGAGCTCTTCACCGCGATCGACCACAAGTTGGGCATGGCCCGCTGCATCTTCTTGCTCGCCGAGTTCAGCTATTGGTGCGGTGACATGAAGACCGCGCGCGACTTCTACGATCAGGCCTGGACCCACTTCGTCGAAATCGGCATCGAGGACGAGATGGCCGCCTGCAAGATGGCCATGGGTTCGCTGTACACCAAGCTCGAGGACTATCCCCAGGCGATAAGCTTCATCATGGAGGCCATGGCGGGCTTCGAAAAAATTGGCGACAGCAACGCCCTGGCCAACTGCTTCAACAATCTCGGCGAGATCTATCGCTACCAGGGCGACCTGCCCAACGCCGAGCTCTACTACGACAAAGCCTTGCGCACGCTCGAGCGTGTCGGGCTGGGCGACGACATCGTCGTCTGCTTCAACCTGGGCATGGTGCTCATGGCCCAGGCCAAGTTCGCCCAGGCCGATCCGATCATGCGCCAGGTGCTGACCACCCTGCTGCCAACCCGGCGCGGCGGCTACATCGGCCTTGCCCACATGGGTATGCTGCCCGGCTGCGCCGCGCGCGCCGACTGGACGGCCTGGGATCACCACGTAAGCGAAGCCGCGCTCCACCTCGAGCAAAGCGCCATGATCGACATCGACCTGGCCCAGGTGGCCGAGATGGCCGCCCAACTCGCCCGCGACGGCGGGCAAAGCGCGCGTGCCCGCGAGGCCTTCGATCTCGCGCTCAATCAGTGGCGCGCCCTGGGCCGCGAGGATCGCATCACCGAGATCGAGGCCCAGCTCGAGGCGCTGCCATGAACGCCGCGACCACGGTGATCGTCGAGCGCGAATTCAACATCGTCGACATGGCCCGAAAATACCGCGTCATGGTCGACGACACCGAGGTCCACCGCCTCTCCAACGGCGACCACTTCCAGTTCGAGCTGCCCCCGGGCCACCACAAGATCGTGATCAAGATCGATTGGTGCAGCAGCCAGACCATCGCCTTTGACGCCCACCCGAACACCCTGGTCCGCTTCAGCTGTGGTAACTACATTCGCGGCTGGCGTGTGCTCTTTGCCCTGCTCTACATCACCGTCTTGCGTGACTTTTATCTGTGGCTCAGACTCGAACCTTCACTCAAATCTCGCATCACCGGCCCTCCGACCCAGGGCCAACTCGAAACACACTAGTACGCCCCACCATCCAATGGAGCCTCCCCCACCATGCTCGTTCAAGACATCATGACCCCGGCACCTGCCATCGCCCAGCTCTCCACCTCCATTCGCGAGGTGCTCCAGATCATGCGCGACTATGAGGCGCGTCATCTGCCGATCGTCGACTCCGACGAGGTCGTCGGCATCATCAGCGACCGCGACCTGGCATTTTTGCACGCGAGCCCCGAGGTCTTCGCCGCGCTCAGCCCCGAAGACATCGAAGAGGTCCTCGAGCGCCCGATAAGCTCGGTGCTCAAGACGCGCTTTTTGGTCGACCAGCACGTGATCACGATCCGGGCCGACGAGTCCGTCACCGTCGCGATCCAACTGCTCATCGACAACCGCATCTCCTGCTTGCCCGTGCTCACCGCCGGCACCCACCACATCGTCGGCATCATCACGCCGGTCGACATCCTCGACGCCGCCATGCCCCTGTTCGCAGCCTACGGCTGAGCCACCTCAAACCGAATCCAAAGCCATCCTGACTCTCTCAATGGCCTCTACCTCCCCCAACCCTTCCCAGATCGGAAGGCTCAATCGAGGGTCATCCTCGGGAACCTCCAGCGCCTTGAGCGACGACTCGCCGACAATATCTGTAAAACCTTCACCCTGTCAGCCTGTAGTCTAAGCGCGCCGACTATAGCACGACCGCGCCCCATTACCATATTGACGCGACACCAACGAATTGCGCCAGCCCCTTGACCATCGCCCAATTATGTACGAAAACCTACGTTTGGGTTCGATGACGACTCCGAATGGATTCACGCAGTGGGAGGTTCCATGTTCAAGCAAAAGTTGACCAGTGTCGTCAACAACGTCGAAGGCTCGATTGGATGTCTGCTCATCGGCTTTGACGGGATTCCGATCGACAGCGTTTACCGCGACGAGGAACTGCCCCAGATGAGCGCGATCGCCGTGGAGCTGAGCCAGCTGCTCGACAAATTTCGCCGCATGCAAAGCTACGAGGTCGGCGAGGTCCACGAGGTCAGCATCACCGCCGGCTCGGTCACAGCGCTTGCCAAGGTCGTCGCCGACGAGTATCTGCTCATCCTCGCGCTCTCCGCCGAGGCCGACGTTCAACGCGGCCAGACCATGCTGCGTCTGATCTCGCCCTTTGTCGAAAAAGAGATGCGCTAGCAAAGCGGTGACAAACCTCTGAATCAATTGACTTTTCCACCTGCGGGCGCACCCTTGGTCCGCGAGCACCCGTTAGCGAGCCCGCCCGGCCGCTGATGGGTAATTTGATGGGCTCTATTCTCCATCCCTTATGTGAGCTAGATCGATGATCAGCACCTCGGATTTCAAAAAGAACACCAAAATCGAGATCAATGGCGAACCCTTTGTCATCATCGACGTGCAGCACGTCAAGCCCGGCAAAGGCGTGGCCTTCGTCAAGACGCGCATCAAGAGCCTCGTCACCGGCCGCGTGCTCGACGAGAACTATCGCTCCGGCGACAAGGTCAACACCCCCAACCTCGAGACGCGCACCATGGAGTATCTCTACAAAGACGACGAGCACTACGTCTTTATGGATACGACCACCTACGAGCAGATCCGCCTCGACGAGAGCGCGATCGAGTCCGTGCTGCCTTATTTGAAAGACAACCTCCAGGTCGAGCTGCTCTTTCACAACAACAAGGCGATCAGCGTCGAGCCGCCGACCTTCGTCGAGCTCTTCGTCACCTTCACCGAGCCGGGCTTTCGCGGCGACACCGCTCAAGGCGCCACCAAGCCCGCCACCCTCGAAACCGGCCACGTGATCTCCGTGCCGCTCTACCTCGAGAATGGCGAGCTCGTGCGCGTCGATACACGCACCGGTGAGTACGTCGAGCGCGTCAACAAGTGAACCAGCGGGCTCACCGGCGCACCGGCCCTGCTTGCTTGACGCCGCTCAAAGGGCTCCGTATCATCGGAAGTCATAAAAAGGCCCCCTTAAGCGAGCACTTCCCGGCTGCGTTGGCTACCTCTTGCACCATGGCTATGTTCGAACCCACAGGTACTACTCGTGGCAATTAATCGCAGCAAAGTAGAGGCCAACGCCCAGAAGTACGTGCGCAAAGGCGCCTGGGACAAGGCGCTCAAGGAGTATCTCCTACTCGTTGAGGACGACCCCAAAGACGTGCGAAGCCTGCTCAAATGCGCCGACTTCTACGTCAAGCTCGAGCGCAACCGCGATGCCCTGGCCGCCTACCGCTCGGTTGCCCAGCACTACGCCAGCCAGGACATGTACGAAAAAGCCATCGCCGTCTACAAGCAGGCGCTGCGCATCGATGAAGAACAAGTCGAGCTCCACCAGGCCCTGGGCGAGGCCTACCACCGCCTGGGCCGTCTCAAAGACGCCGTGCGCGCCTTTCACCAGGCCCAGCGCATGTACAAGGACCGCGGCGACTCCCAGAGCCAGCGCGAGATCCTCGAGTACATGGTGCGCATCGACCCCGACGACATGGGCCTGCGCATCCAGTTGGCCGAGCGCTACGCCAAGGACAACCTGCGCGAGGAGTCGATCAACCTCTTCCTCTTCGCCGCCGATATTCTCGACCAGGAGGGCCGCCTCGACGAGCTCGTCCAGGTGATCGAGCGCGTGCTCTTTCTCGACCCCGACAACATCGTGCTACGAAAGCGCGTGGTGCACATCTACCTCGACCGCCAGGACAACAAGCACGCCCTCAAGCACTTGCAGGTCTGCTTCAAATCGGTGCCCAACGACATCGAGACCATGGAACTGCTCGGCCAGGCCTTCGAGCGCCTCGAGCGCGTCGACAAGGCGATCATGGTCTACGAGGAACTCGCCACCTTGTACCGCCAGCAGGGCCAGGACGCGCGACTGCAAAACGTCTACCAGCGCATCGCTCGCCTCGATCCCGGCCACCAGAGCGCGCGCCGCACCTTGAGCCAGAGCAACACCGCTCGCCGGCCCAGCGTCGACGACTCCGACGTGCTCGCCGGCCCGGCCGACACCGACAGCCTGCGCTCGCGCCAGTCCACTCCCAATACCCAGGACGCACTCGACGGCGTGGAGTTTCTCGACGACGACCTCGTACTCGTGCCCGAGTCCCGCGCTTCGGCGGTGCAGCCGGCAAGGCAACCGACAGCGCAGTCTGTTCGCCTGCCCGTCCAACAAGAGTTCCAAAGCAGCGGCACCTCCGCTCGCCTCCAGCCCCCGCGCGGCCCGCAGCCCCAGCGCGGCGCGGCGATCGCCGCGTCGGCCAAACCCATGATCGACATCTCCGAGGGCGTCGTCTTTCTCGACGATCCCAGCGAGGCGATTTTGGAGATGGACGACGTCGAATTGCTCGACGACTCCTTTGCCGAACTCGAATCACTCGAAGAGGTCGCACTGCTCGGCGATGAGGGCGATGGCAGCGAGGGCTTGAGTGAGACCGACGTGCGCCAGCTCCTCACCGAGTGCCAGGTCTTCCTCAAATACGGCCTCTACGACAAGGCCAACACCGTGATCGGCGCCGTCTTGGACCGCGCCCCCAACTCGATCGTCGCCCAGGAGCAGATGCTCGCCCTGCACGAGGCCATGGGCAACAAGGCCCTGGCTGTTGGCCGCCTGCTGGAGCTTGCCCGCATCACCCGCATGCAACCAGCGCGCGCCCACGCCTATCTGACCCGCGCCGCCGCACTCTCGCTCGACCCCAACCAGATCCACTACGAGGCCCAGCGCCTGGGCATCAACCTCGACGAAGATCCCATGCTCGAGGGCCTCGCCGAGATCAGCCTCGTCTCACTCGACGAGATCAGCGCCCAGCCACTCGAAGTCGAACCGCTCTCGCTCGAGGAGGACGACGCCTACGACGACGGCGGCGTCTTGTTTCTCTACGACGAGGAGAGCGAGGTCGAGGTCGCACCGGCCGGAGCCATCGAAGTCGGCCACATCCCCGTGCTCGCCGATTCGTCTTCAATCCTCGGCGACGACGAGCTGATGTTCGACAACGCCGAGTTCGTCGACCTCGATGTCGACGAGTTCTCCTCCATGAGCGCCGACGAGATGTCCGCTCTGGAAAACGTCGCCTCCGAGGTTTATCAAGACGAGGCCGCCACCATGGGCTTGGTCTTCTCGTCCAAGGACGCCGACGACATCTTCGACGACCTCTTTGGTGACTTTCTCAACTCCTCGGAGGCCGTCAATCTCGGCAGCGACGACCCGATTGGCGAGATGGCCGAGATCGACTTCTTCATACAGCAGGGCCTCACCGAGGAGGCCGACGAGGCCCTCGAAGCCTTTGCCACCGAACACCCCCAACACGCCGGTCTCAACAAGCGCCGCGCCCAGCTCGAGACCGTACGCTCCGGCATCGCCGTCGACGACAACCCCTTCGGCGCCCAGAGCCTCTCCCAAAAATTCAACAACCCCTTCCACAACACCGACGCCACCGACACCACCGACACCACCCACGCCCCCCTGATCGAGCTCGAACCCGTCAACAACTCCAACCTCGAGCTCGGCTCCTCCTACCGCGACATGGGCCTCTTCGAAGAAGCGATCGAGGAGTTCCTCCAGGCCACCGACGACCCCGACGCCGCCCCCTCCGCCCGCTACAACATCGCCCTCTGCGAACTCGACCTCGGCCAAATCGACCGCGCCCGCACCACCCTAAAAACCCTGCTCCAAGACCAAAACACCCTCACCGACGACGTCCGCCACGCCGCCCAAACCAAGCTCCAAGAGCTCGAGACTTGACCAAACCCCACAACCATCTAACCTCTCTTCACCACACCCTGCGGGTGTAACTCAGCGGTAGAGTGTCAGCTTCCCAAGCTGAAGGCCGAGGGTTCGAATCCCTTCACCCGCTTCCCCGATGGGCCGCTCAAATAGCGGCCCATCGGCGTTTCTTGCTTCGTAAAATCGAGCGAAGATCCCACTCAAAGAGCTGCCCGACAACGGCCTTGAGCACCCGCTGCTTGTCTTCGAGCGGCACGCCTGCATACAGCTCAGTCATCTCCGGCGAGGCATGCCCCATCATCGCTCGCAGCACGATTTCATTGACGCCTGAGGTCACGCAGATCGTGTTAAACGATCGTCGCAACACCTGAGGCGCAACAACGAAGTCGAGCTTCATGACCTTCGAGATCGTGGCCATCGCCTTGTGAAGCGACGACGCGCTTCGGCAGGTCCCAAGCTCAGAGGGAAACACAAGATTTTGTTTGAGCGGACCATCAGTGGGAGGCCATCAGGTTCGATCAATGAAAGCCGAAAATGGCGATCGCGCTGCCCATGAGTGCAAAGAGGACGCTGATGACCAAGGTTTAAGGCGCAGTGCCCCCTTTCCCCCAGTCCTGGGGGATGACGTCAGGCAAATTGTCGAAGAAAGAGAGACGGTGCCGACCACGCTCAGCACTCGCAGGCGTTGAATTCCTCCATATCGAGCAAGGGCTCGAAGAGAGTCATCAAGGCCTGCTCGATGCACGTCTTCCAGCTCGGTTTGATGAGCTTGTCTCCGGTTTGGATACGGCTCAGGGCGCGCAAGACGGCCAAGATGTTGGTCGCAATGCAGCGCAACAGGCTCACGACCAAGATCCCCGTCGGGTGGCGCGTCCATGGGGTGCGGCGCGCGTCTTCATCGAAGATGGCGTCGCTGGTCCAGTGACTCTCATTCTCGCAGCGCCAGTGATGGCGAGCCAGGATGAGAGCATGCTCGGCGCTCAACTCCGCGGCCCCCTTCGAGCAGACGTAATAACGATTGCCCACCTCGGGCTCGTCGTCCTCATCACCGGCGGCGACGCGCTCGACACGAACCAGCTGGCGGGCATCTTGCCAGCCGTGCCCCTCGTCGAGTTCATGGACCCAGACCGAGTAGCAAATCGTCTTGCCTCGCTGCTCGACCGACGTCGAAAAGAGCGGCCTTTGTCCCGAAGCCTCACCCAAATGGTGCTGGGCCAGGGTGTGCAATGCGCCCTGCCCCCCTTTGAGCGCCATGAAATAGTGCGCGCCGTGTTTGCGCACGCTCTTTGCGGACTCGAGGCTGCTGTTGCCGGCATCGAGCGTGACCAACTCCACGCGGATCAGGCCGTCGACTCGAGCGTCGTTATGCTTTCTAAACTGCACGTACTCGAAGCGGCTCTTGATCACCCGCTCGAGCTGCTCGATGTCGAGCGCGCCCCCATCGAGCGGCGTCTCGGCGCTCACCAGATTGCGCAAGTCCTTCTCGCCGAGCGTGGCCAGATGTTTGCCGTCGATGGCCACGGTACTCCAGGGCAGCGCGTCGAAGCAGGGCCGCAATGTCTTGCGCTGATGCTCTGCCTTGACTTGGCGTATCAGCGCGAGGCGAAGATCGTCGGGTTCGAGGCGGCGCAGAACCAGGCTAAAGGCGTTGTCCGAGACGCGGTCCTTAATTCCGAGCGCCTTGCGTATCTGGCAATACCCCGAGGGCATCGCGCCGCTGCCGTTTGAGCTGCGCGATGGCTGGGTGCAAGTCGACAAGATCGACCTCGTCATCCACCCGCTGCGCGGGGCGCTGCTCGTCGGCTACTGCGAGCGCGGCGAAGATCCGCAAGATGGGAGACGGACGAGGGCGCTATTTTGAACGGCGGTCCGCGAGGGCGTCGCGCACGTCCCGGGGGACGGCGATGACCAGGCGTTGCTCGCCGTCGAGCGCGCGCTCGCCGATGAGCACCAAGGCCGAGCCGTAAAGCTCGCCCAGCGGGCCGAGCGTCAGGGCCTCGGCCGTGGTGAGCGGGTCGGCGGACACGCCGTGCTGCTCGAGCCAGGCCGTGAGGCTGCTCGGCTCAGAGGCGCCGAGAAACGCGTCGAGGGTGCTTCGGGCTCCGGGACTGAGCCGGCGATCGTAGAGCTCGCGCAAGAAGGTCGGGTCGAGCACGCGCGCTCGCAGCGCGGCCTCGCGCTCGGGGCGGCGCGGGGCGTCGAGCGCGAGGCCGAGGTAGGCGCCGATGTGATCGAGCGTGGAGGCCGGTATGCGCTTGAGCCACTGCGTGAGCGTGGGGCTGCGGGGAATCGCCGACCAGCGCTGAAGGTCGGAGAAGATGTGGGCCGGGTGACCTCCGATCGCAAACGCCCAGCGGATCATACTTACGAGTCGCTGGGCTGTCGCCGTTTCGTGGCCAAAGCGCGCTTCGAGGTGCCCGACGAGTTGAGCCTGATCCTTGGGTGACGTGCGCCGACAAAGGGCCGGTTTAAGGCCGGCGTCGACGAGGGCGAAAAAGGCGTCGAGGACGAGACGGTAGGCCACACTCAAGTCTTGCTCGAGCTGTGCCTCGTCGAACTCGGGGGTGGGGAGCTCGAGGTAGAGGCGGTTGAGTACATCGCCCGAGGACAGGGTGATCGTCGCGGGGTCGAAGGCGTCGGGATCGAAGCGCGCACCATACCACGCGCGCCGGTGCGGGTCGCCCTCGACGAGGCGTGCGAAACCCCACACCCCGCCGCAGTCCTCGGGTGGCCCGGCGCGCTCGCCGTCAACCAGGCGCGGGTAGCTCACGCCGGGCTCGGGAGCAAAACGGCGCTCGACACGAAGCGAATGATGCCAACTGTCGCCGAAGTCGTACAGGTAGTGCAGGGTCTTGCCGCGCGGACCGAGCACGTCGAAGATCGTCGTCAGGTAGGCGTCCTCGGTCCGGGGCCCGAACTCGTCGAGCTCGATCGAGTAGCCCGTCTGCTTGTGGCGAAACTCCCACAGATGTTCGAATCTCCAGCCCATGACCCGTTGGATGACATCGTGCAGCGCGGCGAGGGTGAGGTTGTCGGGTACGTCGACCCGCCGCCACACTTGGGTCTCGTCGAGCGCGATGTGCATCCGCAAAATCTTCTCGGGCTTCGAGGCCAGGATCTGCTCGGCGCGGGCGTACTCGCCCTCGACGAGCTCGTCTTCGAGTGCGGTCGAAACGACCGAGACGTCGGTGCCATCGGGCAACGTAACCCGGGCATTCCACAGCGCGAACGGGGGCCAGCGGTCGCGCTCGCGCGAGCTGCCCCGGGCGTGGATCTGCTCGAACGCAGCGCCCAGCGCCTGCAGGCTGCGCAGCACCTCTGCGACCTGCTTGCGGTCCTCGAGCTCGGCGGCATCGCGGCCGCGAATCGCCAGCACGCTGAAGAACGCGTCGTCGGCGAGCGCAAGCTCTTGGCGGCGCATCGCCTCGGCCGCGAGGCCGCCGACTTCCTCCTCGTCGAGCACCCATAGCGACACCGAATCGATCGCGTCGGCGTTCCACGACAGGCCCTTGACGGCGCGTAGACCGAGCTCCTCCATATGCTCGAGGTCTTCGAACGAACTCAGGAGTTGGACGCCGAACAGCGAGCCGGCCGAGCCCAACACAATCACAACCGGATAACGAAGCGCCGCGTCTTCCTCGCCCACCACCAGGTGCAGCACGTCGGCCTCCCGCATCACCTCCCACGGGCGCAGTCTGACCAGAGGCCGGGCAGCCTGGGCGAGTTCGCGCGCGAGATGGCGCGTGCCAACAAGCGAGCGCGTCGACAACTGCTCGACCGGCGCGTCTTTGAGCGCGCTTCGCATTCTCTGCCGCACCGCCGACAGATCGCTCACGGCGATCGCGATATCCGTAAGCCCGGGCAGCGGCGCGAGCGCGTCACGCAGCGCGTCGGACTCGACGACGATCGTCTTGGGCCGCTCGACGAGCGCACGGTTCTGGAGCGCGGAACGGATGAACTCGACGAGCTCGTCGGGCCGTGCCGGCCGCGGTGCCATGCCATCGGCCACGACCTGACCGGTCGCGGCGTCGACAGCCACCAGCAGCGTCGCAAGCCCTGCCACGTCGAACGACGCCGGCGCATCGAGCGCGAACATCTGCCAGGTGCGCCCGGACGGGCGTCGTTTCTTGATCTTCTTCATCGCCGAAACCTCAATGAATATACAACGAGCCTGGAGAGACGGAAAAAGGCAGCGCATTGAAGATACTCAACGCATTTATCTGCGCGGACAAGACAAACCGCCCGAGAGATGCGCACGGCCTGTTATTTTGCGCGGAATCGGCCGGACCACCAGCGGTTTCGCATGAAGACGAGGCCGGGTGGCAGGTGAGCGGTAGGCGCTGACGAAGCCAAACGGCATGGCGGCGGGGTTGGGGCAGACTTTGCCGGCGCTGCCCTCTTCGGTGCAGGGCGGACCGGTGGCGCTTTGGAGGGTGAGGCGGCCGTGGGGGTTGTATTCGGCGCGCTCACCGACGGCGGCCTGGGCCATGTTCCAGGTCGTGACGATGGAGTTGCGGTGGTCGACGATCGGGATGTGGGCCGCGCCTGTGGTGTGGTCGTGCCAGGCGAGGAGCTGGTCGATGGTGGCGCCCCAGATGGCCTCCCAGAGCGGTTGGCCCCCGGAGCCAAAGGCGCTGATCATCTGCTCGCCATCCCAGGCATAGCTCTCTTCGAGGCCGGCGGGGCCAAAGCGGGCGCCGAGTCGTCCGTTGGCGGCGTAAACGAAGGCCTCCAGGCTGGCTCAGGGCGTCGAAGGTGGCGACGAGGCGGTTTTCTCTAGCTTCGGCGCGGGTTTTCGCTTTAACGATCACAAATAAAAGATGTGTAGGATCATGAGGGCAAGTGCAGTCAGGAGATGTGTAGGATCATGAGCTTAGCGGGTCAAGGGCTCAAGGATTTCGATTTCGCCTTTTTGATCGGGTGAAAACCGGCCGGACAGCCTCATAAACGTGCCATAATCAGTCCATGTTGTTGAGTCTATGTCCTCTTCGGTGAGCCATAAGGCCTCACACTCAGGACAACGGACAGCACCACGATTCAAGGCCACGAGTTTGACCCGAACAAGCCAATCTTGGCCACAGCGTGGACATTCAACTGGCTTTGTCATGGCACCACTGGCTCAGAAGGCTGCATCGGCCTGTTTATTCACGATCGGTTTCGATGATCAGCCCATTCGTGATCGTTTAAGGATCGAAAAACCGGCGCCCTCGGCATAAAAAAGGGCCATCGCACCTGTTATTGAGGTTCTCGAAAACCTCAACAACAACAGGATCTTGCGATGACCCTTCGACTTGA
>JACCWM010000131.1 GCA_013697635.1 Lujinxingiaceae bacterium
CTTCACCAAGGTCCGCGCATTCGTTATCGGCTGCAAACTGGTCGCACTGGGTCAACCTCGCTCCCAGGGGACGAGGATATCGGTGACCATGGGATAGTGGCGGACGTTGAAGGTTAGGAGTCGTGCAGCGAGGCTGCGGGCGCTGGCTGCGATGACGGCGTCGGCGAGGCCGGTGCCGTGAGTTTTGCCATATTGATTTCGAAAGGCTCCGGCGGCTCGAGCGAGCTCGCCATCTACGTCGACGACCTCAAAGAGAGTCAGAAATTCTCGTAGGGCCGGCTCTTCGGATTCTCGCAAACCGGCGTAGAGCTCGGCGACAGTGATCGCCGATACGTACCACTCCTCCTCGTCGACCGCCTCGAAGTACGCCGCTGCTTTCGGGCGGCCTCGAAGGAATTCGATCAGCACGTCCGTGTCAAAGAGGAGGGCTTCAGCCATCGCTGCGCTCCCATTCACTTCGCAGCTCGCGAAGGTCGGGGAGCTCCTCGCGGTCGCTCCAGATTCCGAAGGCCTGCTCCAGTTGACGCGGTCGTCTCGTGGTCGCGGTCGCCTCCAGGTAGCTGTCGATCGCCTCTCGAATCAGCTCGCTCTGAGAGCGACCGGTCCTCTCGGCCAGCTCCTCGAGGCTCTTCTTTTCGTCGGTTGTTAGATAGACCTGGGTTCGAATCATCGGCCACCTCCTGTATACAGCAAGTGTATACATTATAAATTGAAGTGCAAGGAGGCCAGAACGTGGCATCAGGCAGACGTGGTCTTAAACCTGGATCATCGACGAAGCGATCGTGGCATTGGGGGGTGTTTGTTTTGAGGGGCTTTGAATTGAAAGGAGAAATTGAATCGGAAATCGGAAACCGGGAATCGGAAAAGTTTGGGGGAGGGGGGATGTTACTTCACGGCGTTCTTCTTCTCCGAATCGAAGACGGCGACGGTGAGCAGGCCCAGGCCGATGAGGAATAGGATTCCGGAGAAGGCCAGTCCGAAGTAGAAGCTGTCTCGTTCGAAGGTCATGCTGAGGTGCTCCTCGGAGGGGTCGGCGAAAAAGGCGTTGACCCGATCGGCGGCGACCTCGGCGTTTCGCCTGATCTCGGGTGTGCACTCCAGGCTATAGAGGGTGACGTCTTTGGGGTTGCCAGGCTGGCTGAACTTTGCGCCGCAGAATTTTTTTGACTTTCCAGATCCGACGCTGCTTGTTCGCTCGAAGGAGGTCACGGATTCGATGGCGTGGAAGGGAAAATCGCGCCGGGTGGCCTCGGAGAAGCGGGGGACCTTGATGATATGACAGACGCCGGCCTCGGGCCTGCTACGGGTGCACTCGAAGCGTTGCTCCTCGAGGGTGGTGTCGAGGCCATAGGCGCCGCCGCCGATGAAAGCTACGCCGGCTCCTGCGAGTATGATGCGTCCTATGAAGCTCATGGGGTTATCTCGGTTGCTGACGTTATGCGAGCGCTTTGGCGAGGTGAGACGGTGACCCACCATGGGCGAGTGATTCTTGAGGAGGTCGTTCGGGGCTTTCGAAGCGGTGGTGGTCAGGGCAAACCCATGCTCTTGCAGGCTCAGCTCTCCTAATCCCTGCCCGAGACCATCGGGGGCCCCCCTGTGTCAGGATAGTTGTGGCCTCTACCAAATGTGGACTGAGCAGGGCGACGTTCCGCCAAGAATGACGACCGCTCCGAGGCCAACCATATCACTCCTTCTCGTCTCGGCGAACGGCGCGACTTCTCTGGCATAACGAGCTCCTAGATGGCATGATGAACACCCGGTTGGCCTTAACTCCGTAAGCACTGAAACTCTTTTTTCTCGTGAGCAATGTTAACTGTAATCGCGACCGCATCGCGCTAGTTGGAGTAAATCATGCTGCGTTTTTTTTATGGCGTAATGATTTTGTGGGGACTCGCTGTCATGGCTTGCGACGGGGACGAACAAAATGCTCAGGGCGTACGCGACGATGCCGTCTTGGTCGTCGATACGGGGCCTTATGGGCCAACCTCGACCAGCGCATCGGCTTTGGGCTCTTCTCCGCGGTCTCCGAGGGGGATCGAGTGGCCTTGCTCTTCGGTTCCTCCATTGACGGCTTCGTAGATCGCACCAACTCGGGAACCGGTGCCTATGAGGGCGACTATGGAGCCCGGCGAGGAGCGCCTTCATATTTCGGCGCGCTCCTGTCAGGTCACCGCGGAAGACCCCTTGGGACTGGAATGGTGTCACCAGGGCAACGGCGTAGGGAGATGCTCGAGCAGCCTCGATTGTGAAATGGTGCCAGAGGTGTGCAACCTGACCGAGCCTCGCTGTGTCAGCTGGACTTCGCCCGGAAAGGTCAACCAGCACTTCCTGGCTGAAGGGATTGTCTCGCAAGGTCGACGCTCGTTAATGGGCGAGACCTTCCTCTCCGATTTACTTCTGATTAACGCCGACAACGACGCGGTGGGCTTGCGCACTCGCCTCGCCCGCTTCAGAGGCCCGGACGACTTCGTCGAGGTGCTCATCCCCTCGACGGTTTGTCTCGACGGCTCCAAGACGTGCGTCTACCGAGACTACGCAGAATTTCACGGCGGGCTAACAGCCCTTTTGAAGCTCAGCGGTGGTAAGTATCTGGGCATCTACTCCGTCAACGACGACCATGAGCGCCACACGGTCCTCAAGTACTATGCCCTGGTTGTGAATCCTCAGGAGCGTCCGATCGCGGACATCCCGCCGTCACCACGCACCGACATCTTTCTCGGCTGCCAGACGCCTCCGCCCCAGGCGACGCCCTTCGAGGGTACGTTGGCCCAGATGGCGGCCTGCCCAGTTCGAGTCGGCGGCTTCGGGCCTCATCCTACAAGCCCCGGCGAAGAGCTCGGTCCCGTGGTGAGTTGGCACATTCTCGTCGAGGCCTGGTTCAGGGCACCGGCGGCTGCCCGCGCCGAGGTGACGACTCGTTTTGAAGACGAGGGTTGCGCCGCCTTCGAGCTCACCTTGGATTTGTATCCGCCGGGCTTTCCCTTCGCCACGGGCACCGAAGACGGATGCACCGGCAGCCAGATAGGCGCACCGACGAGCTGCGAGGGCGATATCCTCAAGAGCTGCAGTGCCGCCGTGGACTGTGCAGCCCTGGGGGTTCAATGCGCCTTCGAGTTCGTAAACTACTGCGGACCCAAGAGCGAGTGTAACATCGGCGGCACGGCCAAGCGGCTTTGTCAGGGCGAGTTTCTCTTCTATGAGGTCTTCGGGGCCTTCCGCACTCTGGATTGCTCCGAGCTTGGAATGACCTGCTCCGAGCGTCCTTTTGGTGACTGCGTGGTGCCCTAAACACGGCGACGGCCGCCACCTCAAGGGACACGACTTTTCCATCATGCTCTTCGCCGTGGTGGCCGCATTTAGAGCCCTGGGAATTTTAGCCCTGGAGGTTCTGGTGGCCGATTTGCTTGTCTTCGCCGGCCAGATCCTCATAGGCCTGGTGATCTTTGGCGTCGGCCTGTTGCTGGCCAACTGGGCCGCCCGCATGGTCACCATTACGAGCGCGCCGTGCAGCTCTACGGATATTCGTGTGCGGTTGACATGCCTGCTTCTTGCTTCAGCCTCGGGCTTGGCTATGCACCGGGTCGAGGCATCGAGCAAGATTGGGCGCGCGCCCGGGAGCTCTACGAATTTGCCTGCACCCGCGAGCATCACTCCGCGTGCACGAATCTTGGCGTCATGATGCTCAACGGCCAGGGGGGGCCGGTGGATCTGATACGTGGCATCGAGCTCCTCGAACAACAGTGCGATACGAACAATGATCCATGGGCTTGCGGCAGCCTGGGCCATCAATATTCGATCGGGCGGGGCCTTCCCAAAGATCCCTGCCGCGCAAGGGAACTCCACGAGAGATCTTGCGCGGTCAATCACAACCACATCGGCTGCTCCAACCTGGGTGATTCACTCGTTCATGGCGATTGTGGCACCAAAGACATCGCACGGGCGCGTGCCCTGCTCGAGACTACCTGCACGGAGTTCGGCAGTGGCTGCGCTACTCTTGGCCAGCTCTATGAGAAGGGAAATGGTGCAGGGTCTCGTGCATGGCATGCACGTTCACCGTACGGCCCCCTTTGGCTGCGGTACATTGTTCACGAAGCGGACAGGTCGCGCAGTGTGCTCCGAAGTGAGCGCGGCTGGAACCATCAGCCTGGGGTTTGAGCTTGGCCGTACTACCTTGCGGACAGCTCACCTCGTTTTGTTCGAGATCTTGGCCCAGTTGTGCAGAGATCAATGACGAAGGGTCAGCAAGGCTACACATTGCGCGAGCGCGCGCAGCTTCCCCCCGAAGCGGACGAATCTGCGAACGCCAGCTGGGCATGTCAAGGCGTTTGGTCGTGAAGTGCTGTGTGATCTTGGCGGTTTAGCGGGCATTTGCCAGGGTGATGACCACGGATTTGGAGGCCGGCGTGTTGCTGCGCGTGGCGACGTGGTCGATCGGTACGAGCACGTTGGCCTCGGGAAAATAGGTGGCCGCGGAGCGCCGTGGCATGTCGTAGGCGACGATCGTGAAGCCGGGGGCAATGCGCAGCTCGCCGGCGAAGTGGCTGTGGAGGTCGACGCTTTGCTCGGGCTCAAAGCCGAGCTCGGCGATGTCTTCGGGGTTGAGCAGCACGATGCGCCGCGCGTTTTTGATGCCACGGTAGCGGTCGTCGAGGCCGTAGATGGTGGTGTTGTACTGGTCGTGGCTGCGAATGGTCATCATGAGCAGTTGGCCGGGCAGGAGCACGTCGTCGGGCAGGCGATGTACGGTGAAGTTGGCCTTTTGGGTGGCCGTCTCGAAGCGGCGCTCGCGGGCGGCGTTGGGCAGGGTGAAGCCAAAGGGGGTGCGCACGCGCTGGTTGAAGTCTTCGAAGCCGTCGATCGTGCGCTCGATCAGATCGCGGATGCGATCGTAGTCGTCGATCAGCGACTGCCAGTCGAGCGCGCAGTCGGCAAGCGTTGCCATGGCGAGCTTTGCGACGATGGCCGGCTCGCTGAGCAGGTGTTCGGAGGCCGGCGCGAGGCGCCCGCGCGAGGCATGCACGACGCCCATCGAGTTCTCGACGGTGACAAACTGGGGCTTTGAATCCTGCAGATCGGTCTCGGTGCGGCCCAGACAGGGCAGGATCAGCGCCGTGTGGCCGCAGACCAGATGCGAGCGGTTGAGCTTGGTGGAGACGTGGGCGGTGAGGCGACAGCGGCCGAGCGCCTCGGCGACGAGCGCGGTGTCGGGCGTCGCGCTCAAGAAATTGCCGCCCATGCCCAAAAATACGTGGGCGCGCCCGTGGTGCATGGCCTTGATCGCCTCGACGGTGTCAAAGCCGTGCTCGCGAGGAGGGGCGAAATCAAAGGTTTTGCCCAGCCGGTCGAGAAAAGCTGCGGGTGGGCGCTCCCAGATGCCCATGGTGCGGTCGCCCTGCACGTTGCTGTGGCCGCGCACCGGGCAGGCGCCGGCGCCGGGGCGCCCGATCGCGCCGCGCAAGAGCAGCAGGTTGATCACCTCCTGGATGTTGGCCACGGCGTTTTTGTGCTGGGTGAGGCCCATCGCCCAGCAGCAGATCATGTTCTTTGCGCCCCCGATGATGTCGGCGGCGGCGCGGATGTCCTGGCGGCTGATGCCGCTTTGGGCGATGATTTCGGTCCATTTAACCTGTTGTAAAGCTTGGGTAAATTGTTCGAATCCCGCCGTGTGCTCCGCGATGAATGCGTGGTCGAAGACCTCGCCGGGGCATCGTTGCTCCTCGTCGAGCAGCTCGCGCATGATGCCCTTGAGTAGGGCAACGTCGCCGTTGATGCGCACCTGCAGGTAGAGATCCGTGAGCTCGGTGGCGGAGCTAAACGGCTGTTTGGGGTGCTTGAAGCGGACGAGGCCGGCCTCTTTGAGCGGATTGATGCTGATGATCTTGGCGCCGCGTCGCTTGGCGGCCTGCAGGCTGCTGAGCATGCGGGGGTGGTTGGTGCCGGGATTTTGGCCCAAGATGACGATCACATCGGCGAGCTCGAAGTCCTCGAGGGACACGGTGCCTTTGCCCACGCCGAGCGCTTCGACCATCGCGACGCCGCTGGACTCGTGGCACATGTTTGAGCAGTCGGGCAGGTTGTTGGTGCCAAAGAGGCGCACGAAGAGCTGGTAGAGAAAGGCCGCCTCGTTGCTGGTGCGCCCGGAGGTGTAGAAGATCGCTTGGTCGGGCTGCTCGAGGGCGCGAAGCTCGGAGGCGATCAGGGCGAAGGCCTCGGGCCAGCTGATTGGCTCGTAGTGGTCGCTTTGTGGGCGGCGCACCATCGGCTGGGTGAGGCGTCCCTGGTTGCCCAGCCAGTGGTCGCTTTGCTCGAGCAGGGCGGAGATCGGCCATTGGGCGAAGAATTCGGCGTCGATGCGCCTGTTGGTCGCCTCGTCGGCGACGGCTTTGGCGCCGTTTTCGCAGAACTCGCCGATCGTGGGGTGCTGGGGATCGGGCCAGGCGCAGCCAGGGCAGTCGAAGCCGCCCGGTTGGTTGACGCGGTAGAGCGCGCGCGCGGCGCGAATCGGGCCCATCTGCTCGAGGGCGTGGCGTGTCGAGGAGAGCACGGCGTCGATGCCGCCGGCCGCTTTGGGGTAAGGGTGGCTGGTCTTTTTGTCGTCGGTCATGGCTGGCTCGCGCAGGGCGTGATGCGCTCGGGGGCGTTGTAGATGTTGAAGCGTTGGTCGCGCACGAAGCCAAGCAGGGTCATGGCGTGCTCGTGGGCCAGATCGACGGCCAGGGTCGAGGGTGCGCCAACGGCGACGACGATCGAGATGGCGGCCATCAGGGCTTTTTGGATGATCTCGAAGCTGGTGCGGCCGCTGACGACGAGGATGTGGTCGTCGAGCCGGCTTTGGCCGGCGAGCAGGGCCTGGCCGATCAGTTTGTCGAGCGCGTTGTGGCGGCCAACATCTTCGCAGATGGCGATGAGTTCGGCCTTCGGGGTGAACAGTGCGGCGGCATGCAAACCGCCGGTGAGCTCGAAGCATCGTTGGGCGGTGCGCAGGCGTTGGGGCAAGGCGTGGATAAGCGCCTCGCTGATCGTCGGGCCGGCGGCCAGCGTGGGGCAGCCCTGGGTGCGAAGCGCCTCGAGGCTGGCCTTGCCGCAAACGCCGCAGCTCGAGGTGGTGTAGAAGTTGCGGTGCAGGCGCGCGGCGTCAAAGCGGGTGTCGGGGCTCAGCGTGACGCGCACGATGTTGGGGTTGGGAGCGTCGCTCTTGGGATCAATGCAGTAGGCGATCTCGGCGATATCGGCCGGCTTGCGCACGATGCCTTCACTGAAGAGAAAGCCGGCCGCGAGTGCGAAATCATCGCCGGGGGTGCGCATTGTGATCGAAATGCTCTTCTGGGCGAGGCGGCCGGCGAGCTCGAAGTTCAGGCGTATCTCGAGGGGCTCCTCGATGGCGAGTAGGTCGGGTTCGCTGGTGCGCCCTGCGGGCGAGACACGATCAACGTGGACGCGATTGGCCTGTGGATCTGTGGTCACGAGGAGGCTCTGGGTTGGAAAGTCCGAATAGTATCACCAAGTCGGCTGTTAGTTTGGGTGCGAGTCAATCGGCTCGGGCTGCCTTCCAATAGATGTCGAGATCCTCTTTTGTGTTGATGGATTTGGCCCTGTGCCAGTCGGCGGGCAGGGGTAAAGCCCGCGCGCTGACCTGATCGAGCAGTCTCCACAGGGCATGTTCGGACTGTGCGAAAGCCTCGGCCACGGCTTTTAGAATCGATGCGTTGTAAAGCGCAAACACGGGCTCCCAGCGCTCTGATCGAAAGGCCACTGCGCCGGCGCCGGGCTCGATGTTGGCCACGAGTTGTTCGACCCAGTGGTGGTCGAAGCCGAGAAAGTCGCATGAGACGTAGAAGAGCCAGGAATCGTCGGCGACGTCTTCGAGGGCTGCGTGCAGACCGCTCAAGGGCCCGAGTCCGGGGCGCAGGTCGGCGATGGTGCGAAAGCCCAGGTCGGCGAATTTGGCCGGCCGATCGGCGACGACGGTGATGGTGCTGGCCACGGGTTGCAACCGAGTGGCGACGTGTTCGATGAGCGTGCGCCCGTCGGGTAACACGGCGCGGGCCTTGTCGCGACCAAAGCGGCTGCTGGCACCGCCGGCAGTGATGTAGACGGGAA
Source organism: Lujinxingiaceae bacterium (assembly GCA_013697635.1). Taxonomy (GTDB): domain Bacteria; phylum Myxococcota_A; class Bradymonadia; order Bradymonadales; family Bradymonadaceae; genus JACCWM01. Next base: position 8,101 of record JACCWM010000131.1, read on the forward strand.
CGATAGCATTCATGGTTCGAAGCTCGCGGTTAGGCTTCAAGAAGTCTTGCCCCTTGTGGCCCCCAGAGCACGATTGGTGGGCCGTCGATATAGCGTCAGGTGATTCATGCTCGATGACAAATTCGTCCTGGTCTTGGAAAACGAAGCTGGCCGCGCGCCAAGGATCGGCGCCTACCTCGAGCGCGAGCTCTCGACCGGTCAGGTCTTGAGCGCTTCATCTTCTCGAACTCTAGCGCAGGCCCTCGAGCAGCGCACCTTTGATCTGGCCGTGGTGTCCTTGCCGCTCGATTGGGGCGAGGCAAGCGAGGTGCTCGACACGATCGGGAGCCATCATGAGCGCTGTCCGATCATCCTGGCGCTGGCGCCAGCCATCGCCCATGAGGCGGTGAAGGTCATGCGCCTGGGGATCGACGATTGCGTGCTCTTGACGGCCAACGAGAACACTTTCTTTCACTTGTTGCACAACTCCATCGTGCGCATGGAGAACGCAGCGAAGGCGGCGGTTCATCCCGAGCGCGACGAGCACGTCTATATCATGGGCCAGCTCGCAAGCACGGTCGCCCACGACTTCAACAACCTGCTCACGATCATCCATGGCTACAGCCATCTGGCCATTCGCGTGCTTCGCGATGGCAAGGACCCCAGCCTGATCGCCACCTATCTGGAGAAGATCGCCGATAAGACCACGCGTGGCAGCGAGTTGGTCGACAAGATCATGCGCTTTACGCGCAAGCCCAAATCACAGCCTGTGGTGCTCAACGTCACCGAATTTCTGCGCGATATGAACGACATGTTGCGCCAGGTGATCGGCGAGGGCATCGAGCTCGACGTCGAGCTCGATGCGCAGTCCGCGCCTGTTTTTATCGATCCCAAGGCGCTGGAGTTGGTGTTGATGAACCTGGTGGACAATGCCTGCGACGCGATGCAAGGGCGTGGCAAGCTGACGATCGAGACAGCGGTGGTCGCGCTTGACAAAGAGGAGTCACGCAAGCGCGACATGCCACAAGGTCGCTATGTTGCACTGCGGGTCAGCGATACGGGTGCAGGCATGGATGAGCGCATGACTTCGCAGATCTTCGATGCCTTCTTTACCACCAAGCAGCTCGGCGCCGGCACGGGTCTAGGCCTTGCCAGCGTGCAATCGAGTGTTCGCGAGCACGACGGCCACATTTTTGTCCAGAGCACGCCCGGCCAAGGCACGACCTTTGAGATATTGTGGCCGTGCCACGATATGGCGTCCAACCAATCGCTGGCTGAGCCGCGCTAGCGCGATTTTTGGATCGCTGCGGCCACCTGCAGGATGCGTGTTGCAAGCTCCTCTTTGGTGGCCGGGCCAACTTCCATGCTGGATTCGGCGGTCAAGATCACGACGCTGGAGCTGTCGGCGCCAAATGCCGAGTCTGGACCGCCGATCTTGTTGGCGACGAGCATGTGGGCCTGCTTTCGTTGCATCTTGGCGAGGCCTCGCTCCTTGATGTAGTCGGATTCGGCGGCAAAACCAACGAGCAGTGGGCCGCTGGCATCGCTGCCGCCAAAGCGGGCGCCGAGCTCGGCCAGAATATCAGGGTTGGCTTCGAGCTCGAGGGTGGGGGAGATCGAGGATTTTGTTTGTTTTGAGTCGTTTACGATCTTTGGGCGCCAGTCGGCGACAGCGGCGGCCATGACGACGATGTCCATGGATTCGGCGCGAGTCGTGATCGCGGAGTGCATTTCGCGAGCCGTGTTGACGGGGATCGATTCGACACCTGCCGGCGCGCGCAGCGTCGTGGGGCCTGCGACCAGGGTGACGCGCGCGCCCATGCGATGGGCGACGCGGGCCAGCGCAAAGCCCATCTTGCCGGTGGAGGGGTTGGAGAGAAAACGTGCGGGATCGATGGCCTCGCGGGTGGGTCCGGCGCTGATCAGTACACGGTGGCCGGCGAGCAGTTGGGGAGCGCGCGCGCGGTCGAGGGCCTCGAGCACGACCTCGGGATCGGGCAGCCGGCCGGCGCCAACCTCCTTGCAGGCGAGCTCGCCGCTATCAGGGTCGACGACGTGGTAGCCTGGATGCTCGGCGAGCATCGCGATGTTTCGCTGGACGAAAACATGGCCCCACATCTGGGTGTTCATCGCCGGTGCGATGACCACGGGCGCGCGCGTGGCGAGCAAGACGGTGGTGAGCAGGTCGTCGCTCATGCCGGCGCACAGGCGCGCGATGAAGTTTGCGGTCGCCGGGGCGACGAGCACCACGTCGGCCCAGCGGGCGAGCTCGATGTGGCCGATCTCGCTCTCGTAGTTGGGATCGAAGATCTCGGTGCCCACAGGGTTGCCGCTCAAGACCTGGAAGGTCAGCGGTGTGATGAACTCGCGGGCGCCGGCGCTCATCACCACGCGAACCTCGTCGCCTCGCTTGACGAGCGCGCGCGTGATTTCGGCAGCTTTGTAGGCGGCGATGCCTCCGGTGACACCCAGTAACACTTTCATGGCACAAGCTCGAGAATTCTGGCGGTCAACGGTCAGGACGCACTCAAATATTGCAGAAAAAGGTGCAACATGAAACCTGTCGCGCCCCAGATTACATGACCTTCGTAGTCGTAGAAGTGGATCGGATAGGTCACACCCATGAACTCGCGGTCTTCGAGGCGGTAGATGCGCTCGTCGGCCAGCGCGCGCAAGGGCGCGATGATCAGGGTGTCGATCTCGTGAGGGTTGGCGATCAGGGTGTAGGGTTGGACAAATTCGCCGACAAAGGTCGAGACCCGGTAGCCGGTGATCGTGGGCAGGCTGAGCAGCGCGCCGTAGACTTCGACGTGGCTGGGGGCAAGCGCTATCTCCTCGCTGGCCTCGCGAAGCGCAGTGTGCAGCAGGCTGGGATCTTCGAGGTCGGCGCGCCCACCGGGAAAGCTGATCTCGCCGGAGTGCTCGCGCAGCCCGATGGCGCGCTTGGTGAGCACGAGGTGCATCTCTTCGTCCTGCTCGGTCAGGGCCATGAGCACGGCGGCATCGGTGAGCTCGGCGTGCTCCAAGACGTGTCGATCGAGCCAGACGTGGTGGGGCTCCAAATTGAGCTGGCGCAAGCGCTTGCGCACAGAAGCGGGCGCAAAACGGTCGCCGGCGCTCATTTTCTCACCCGCACCTGGAACACCTTGCGACCCTCTTCTTCGCCTTTGAAGACGATCTCGCAGACGGCGAGGGCGAGCTTTCGGATCTTGCCGCGAGGCAGGCGGATGTGGGCATAGTCGTCGTCCTCGATCTTCATGACGCGGCAGCGTCCAAGCTTGGGATGGTCGAGGATGTCGCCCGGGGCCATCGCCGGATCGGTGGATTCGTCGTCATCGAGGCCCAGATCGACGGCGGTGTTCTGTCGTGTACCGGAGCGTGGGGCGAGGCGCGAGCTGGCCGGTTTGGCCTCGTCGCTCTTGGCCATGGCCTCAGACCAGGACATGCCGGTTGCCGGTCGTGGTGGTGCGGCGGGCGCGGCCGGTGCGGTGGTCGTGGCGGGCGGCGGTGCGGGCTGAGCGGCACGCGAGGCGGGCGCGGCCTCGGGCGCGCGTGGAGCGGGCGGTGGCGCGCTCGAGGGGCTTGAGGCAATGCTCTCGATCGCGTCGAGCACGAGCAGGCCGCGCAGGGGATCGAGGCGCCGAGAGATGCGAAGGTCGGCGAAGACGTCGATGACGAACTCGCACGACGCCACGCTTGCCGCGCGCAGTTGGCCTGAGACGATCTGGTGGCCAAGCGGGCCGGCGACGCTGAGCAGGGAGTCGAGGCGCAAAATGATCTCGCTGCCCATCGTCGAGATGTTGCCTTGCAGACTGACGAGCTCGAAGTCGCCGTCGCCGTTGAGCACTTCGACATAGCGCTTGGAGCGCGAATCGAAGCGCACAAGCTCGACGTTTTGGAAGCTTCCCACGGCCCGGATCTCTCCGGCCCGCACGTTGTTCGACTTGCATAGCGAGGTCAGGGCGTTGACGAGCTCCTCGCCAGCATCAAGACTTCCAATGAGGCGATGGGAAGTGTGCGAGTGTTCGAAAATCACGGCGATCCTGTGGGCTTGGATAGGTAGGGAAAAACGACTTGAAACCTGTGCGCCAAGTCCGCTTTGCAGGCCGGCTCTTTGGGGGCGCGAATCTCGCATATCTTCAGGTCCTGAGCAACCCGCCGATCGCTCTTTAGTGAAGCTGAGGTAGCTCGCCGTGCTTGCCCGGGCGCTCTTTGGTACCCGTCGAACGCGCGGTTTGTTCCGGGAAGATGTGTTCTTTCCATGCGTTGAAGCCGCCGGCAAAGTTGATCACCTTATCAAAGCCGTGGGCGAGCAAGGCGCTTGCAGCGATGCTGGAGCGATTGCCAGAGGAGCAGTGAACGACCACGGGGCGATCGCGCGGGATCATGTCGAGATCTTTGATGATGCGCCCGGCGAAGACGTGCACGGCGCCAGGTATGTGGCTGTGGTCGTATTCTGCGTTTGAGCGCACGTCGACAAAGACGGCCTCGTCCTGCTCCCAAATATGGAAGGCCTCGTCGGCATCGATCCTTGGCACGGATCCAAAGTCGGCGATCTCGGCGATGTCGTCCAGGTCGGTGATGTAGCCGATGACGTCGTCGTGTCCGATGCGAAGCAGCTTTCGCATCAGCTCCTCGGCTTCGTCGCGTGTGGCGGCGAGCAAGATCAGCGGGCGGTAATAAGGCAGCATCCAGCCGGCCCAGGTGGAGAACTTGTAGCCATAGGGTACATGGAAGGAGGCCTTGAGGTGGCGGGTTGCGAAGGCCTCCTTGCTGCGCGTATCGACGAGCAGCGCGCCGCCCTCGGTGAGTTTCTTGCCAAATTCGCCAGGGGTAAGCTTGGTGGGAAGCGGAACGCCGCCCAAAATGGTCATGCCGTCGCGGTTGAGCTGCTTCATCTTGGCAAAATACAGGGGCGCCTCGGGCTGTCCGGCCAGGAGTCTGTCGGCGAAGCTCTGGCGCTCGTTTCGCCGAACGAGTTCGCCCCACCATCGATGCTTGAGTTCATAGGCGACCGTGGAGACCGGGATCGCGCTCAAGCTTTTGCCGCATGCCGAGCCAGCGCCGTGGCCGGGCCAGATTTGCAGGTGAGCGGGGAGCTCGAGAAACACGCGGCGCAGGCTCTCAAAGAGAGCCTCGGCGCCGGCTTTTGCCTGACCGGGGCCGCTGCCGAGCTCTTCGAGCAGGTCGGGGCGACCGAGGTCTTCGACGAAGACGAAGTCGCCGCTGAGCATCATCATGGGCTCCTGGGAGACGTCCGGATCGGTGATCAGAAAGACGAGATGTTCGGGCGTGTGACCGGGCGTGTGGCGAACCGAGATGCGCACGTCGCCGACAAAGAAGGTGTCGTTGTCGACGAGTCCGACATGAACAAAGCCGCTCAAGCCTTTGTACTTCCAGCGCGCATCGCCCTCCTCGGAGAGATAGAGCGTCGCCCCGGTGGCGTGGGCAAGCTCGCGCGCACCCGAGAGGAAATCGGCGTGGACGTGGGTCTCGGCGACAGCGGCGATCGTCAAGCCGTGGCGGCGTGCCGTCTCGAGGTAGATGTCGACGTCGCGGCGAGGGTCGACGACCAGGGCCTGATGCGTGCGCGTGCAACCGACCAGATAGGAGGCCTGGCCAAGATCCTCGTCGTATATCCGGTAAAACTGCATGGTCGTCTCTCCTACAAACGCTGATTTCGTGTTGAAACCGGATGTGCTGGCCAGAACCTACGCGCTCGTCGCGACCAATCAAGGCGCTAAGCGATCGTCGCCAGCGGCCGGCTAGTGCCTGGACACGTTGATCCTGGGCGCGTACAACATGAAAGCATAGAGCATTCGATCATGGGCAGCGTGCCACGGTGTGCGCTTGCCCCGAACCATGGACAGAAGAGATGACGTACAAAGCTCAGAGTACGCTGGCGCGTGTGCCGGCCTCAATCGCCGATGCTGGCGGCCAACCGCGCTTTGGGACCTTTGAGGGCGAGCTGGTCACGGTCGATCTGTCGCGGCTGCGGGCGCCGTTTCAGCTGCCGATCCACCGACGCATTCTCAAGCACAAGCGCTGGCAGTATGCGGCGATCGCCACCGAGGAGGTGCTTGTCGTCATGGCGGTCATTGACGCGACGTATGCAGCCAGCGGTTTTATCTATGCGATCGATCGGGTGCAAAAGCGTGTGCTCTTCGATCACAGCTTCATGGGGCTGCCCGGCTTGCTGGTGCACGTCGGCGATCAGCCTGGCGCCGGCCACGACTCACGTTTTCGCACGCTGGGCGCGCATATGGGCACTCACCGCGGCTATGGGACGAAGCCCTATGTCGTTGAGGCCGACATTGCGCGCATGCGCACGCTTCACAAGCCCGGGGTGCGCCTTCGCGGCGAAGTGGTGACGGACGCGGGGGGCCCGGCGCTGACCGTGATCGCGCCAGTGCCCGAGGGCGTGGTCAATATCACCCAGAAGTGGCTGGGCCTACCCACTCAGGGTGTGCTCGAGGTCGGCAGTCGTCGCTTTTCGCTCGACGGCGGCCTGGCCGGTCTCGACTACACACAGGGTTATCTGGCGCGTCGCACGAGCTGGCGCTGGGCGCTGGCGTTGGGGCGTTTGGCCGACGGCACGTCGCTTGGGATCAACCTCGTCGAGGGCTTTAACGAGTCCAGTGAGGTGGCCAACGAAAATGCCTTGTGGCTGGGCGATCGGTTGATTCCGCTTGGGCGAGCGCGCTTTGAATTCGACAAGGGTGATCCCGGGGCGCCGTGGCGCATCACGACCAGCGATGGTGTCGTCGATCTGAGCTTCGAGGCGATCCATGTGCACACCGAGCACCGCGATCTCAAGGTGCTCACGAGCTATTTTGTGCAGCCGTGCGGTCTTTTTGAGGGCACGATCAAGGTCGACGGCCACGTCTTTGAGGTGCACGCCTTGGCCGGCGTAACCGAGGACCAGGACGTCTACTGGTAGCAGGATTGGTCAATCCTTGAAGTTCAAGAGATAAGCGCGTCTGAGTTTTCTGCTGTTTATGAGCTCGGCCGCAGAGGATTTATCATGTGGATCTTTGGATATGGCTCGATCATCTGGAAGCCGGGCTTCGTCTTTGTCGAGCGTCACCCGGGCTTTATTCGGGGTTGGAGCAGGCGCTTTTATCAGGGCTCGCTCGATCACCGCGGCGTGCCGGGGCGACCTGGGCGCGTGGTGACCTTAATCGAGCAGCCGCAAGCGGTGTGCTGGGGCATGCTCTTTCGTATCGAAGGCAGCGAAGCCGAGCGGGTGTTGGGTGAGCTCGATCAGCGCGAGCAGGGCGGCTATGAGCGCTTTGTCGAGCCGGTGTTCGACCACCGCGAGGTTGCGCTGGCCGAGGCGCTGGTTTACGTGGCAACGCCGGCCAACCCCCATTATTTGGGAGCCGCGAGCGAGGCTGAGATCGCGCGTCAGGTCTTGGAAGCCGTCGGGCCGAGCGGGCCCAATCTGGAGTACGTGCTCGAGCTTGGCCGGGCGCTTCGCGCAGCCGAGTTCGACGACCCCCACGTCTTTGCCGTCGAGGCGCACATCCTGGCGCTGCTCGCTGGTGACACAACACCTTGAGTTGAGTGCTCAGAGACAAAAAGGAGGGCCCGAGGGCCCTCCTTTTTGTTGATCGATGATGCAACGCTCCGATTTACTGCGTGTTCACGGCCGTGCGGGTGGGACCAGCCGAATAGCCAGCGAGCTGATTGTCACAAAGCGGGGCGCTTAGGCGATGGTCGCAAGGCGCACCGATAAGGCAAAATAGAAATGAGGTGCAATCACATGCGCCGGCACAGTTGCGCACCCTGATGCCGTTGCAGGCATTGCTGCAGCTGTCAACATTACCCTGGTAGGCGCGGCACTTGTCGCTCGACATCAGGGTGCCGACCTCGTTTTCGCAGAAAACGTTGGAGACGCGGTACAGGGGCACGGCACCGGCGAGCTTGTCTGCGTTGATCGCGTTGTCCTTGATCATCGCACGGCCAATGCTGTCGACATCTCCAGCGTTGACGTAGGCGGTGTCGTATTCTGCTTTCAACTCGGCGGCCGTCTTTCCCTCGAATTGGGCGGCGTTGTCGGCGTTGGCGGCGTTGGCGGCGAAGCCCGCATAGGGCACCGAGCCAAGCGAGAGCAAGGGTTGCATCTCGGCGTCATTGCCGATGCGCACGCCCAGTGCGACGTCGGTATTGTTCTTGAAGATCAGGAGATTAAGCGTCTGGACGCTGCCCAGAAAGTGGGTGAACTCGCCACCGGCAACCTCAACGCGCGCCTCTTCGCGAAAGAGCTGCGCATTCGATGCGTCATAAAGGGTGAAGGTGACGTTGACGCCCGTGTTGATCAGCGCCCCGTTGCTGTCGGTCAAGATGCCCTGAATGGGAATCAGTGCCGGAGCCTCGGCGGCGGCCATCGCTGGCATCAGACAAAGGGTTGCTACGGCGGCGATGATGAGCTTCGCTGTGAATTTCATTTCTTACTCCAAATGGTTCTAAGAACGCGTCATTATGATTAATTATCAATTGGAAAATGCGGGGTCGGTCACTGGTCGACGCTGCCGCCGCCTAGATGAAGCTTGTAGTTGTCACTGGTGCCACCGGGCTTGACGCCGCCAATGGAGAGCCGCAAATGGTAGCTCTCCGAGGACGTCTCGCCACCGCCGGCGGTGATGGTCGTGATCGAGGGGAGCACCTGACCTGGAACGATGGGGCCGGTATCCGTGTCGTCGCCAACATCGGGTTGGTTGTTGTTTTGGTTGTTTTCGTTGTTTTGGTTGTTTTCGTTGTTGCTCGTGTTGTTGGCCTTCTTGGTGGGTTTGGCCGAGTTGTCCGACAGGTTGCAGCCGGCGAGCGCGAGCCCAGCACTCAGGAAAACAAAAACGAGGAGTTTGGTAAGCTTATGGTTCATCACTTCAGGTTCCTTCACTGATCAGGGGCAGATTGTTGGAGACTCGGTCTGCCTAGGGTATCAATATTTAGCGGCTTCACAGTACATGGCCTACGGTAGAACAAGCCACCGAAACTTTTCAAGCATTCTCTGAAGATCAGAAAGAAGCGGTGTAAATCAGTCGTTTCGAAGCCTCGTGAGCAAAGCCATGACGCCGGCACGCTCGGCGTAGGCCGCGTCGAGCTGCTGGCAGCGCTCAAAGAGCACGATGGCGAGCTCGACGTCCTTGGCGCCTCGATGGGCGAACATGCCAAGCTCGAAGGCGTGGGCCGCGGTGATTTGGGGATGGGCAGCGAGCTTGCGTAGTTCGCGCTGCAGCACGTGGCGCTCGGCGCCAGCGAGGCGATCTGCGTTGAACAGGCCGACGGCGGCGTTGATGTTGTCGGCCTCGATGGTGAGCGCGCGCTCGAAGAGGGCGCGCGCTTGGCCGTGGTGATCGGCTCCGCGCGAGAGTGCAATCTGGCCCTGGGCGACGAGCACGGCGGTCGATGGCTGCGGCTGGGGCGCGGCCTGCTCAACGTCGGGTGCAGTTTGCTCGGCTTCGACTTGGGCTTGGGCTTGGGCCTCGATCGCCTCAGCGACGGCGTCGATCTCGGGCTGGGCTGGCTCCTGCTCAACGTGAAGTGCCTGAACCTGCTCGCTGGTGGCCGCGTCGGGCTCGGTGGCAAGGCGCTGCTCGATCAGCTCGATCTGCTGGCGCAAGATCCGGGCATTGAAGCCTTTGAAGCTGGCAAATCCCGGATCGATGGCGAGCACCTTGTTCCAACTCGCCACGGTCTGCAACGCTGCCGGCGTGGACTTCTGGGCATCGGGAAGCCAGTAGGCGCCATCGAGCAGCCAGGAGATCGCCGCTTCGGGGCGCTCCTTCAAGAAGCGGTCGATAAGCTCGCGGGCGAGCTTCTTTTGTCCGGACTGCATCCACGCCCAGGCCAGCGAGGGCGCCGCCGGGCTCGACAGGCCGTGTTTGGCGACATCGGTCTGGTAGAGAGCCACGATCTCGAAGTAGCGTCCCGAGACGACATGCACCGACTCGATCTGCTCGAGGCGTGCCTCGACATCGGGGCGCCGCAGCAAGATGTCGGCGTTGCCTTGAAAGCCGTCGATGATCGGCTTGTAGCGCGCGATCTCCTCGGCCGAGAGCTCGGGCAGCGGCGCGGTGAGTGTCTTTGGAGCGATCAGGTTGGGCTGAATCGGCGAGAAATGCACGGCGCCGTCCGCCGCAGGGAGCACCCCCTCGCCGCAGGCCCACAGGGCGGCGACAAGGCTCAGGGCGATGATCGGCAATGCGCGCTGTTTCATCTCGTCTCCACGATCTTCATCTGGTAGCACTCTGGGGTGCTCGACGTCTTCAGCCGAGGCAAATTAAGGAGCAGCTCGCTTGGTTCGAAACAACACCACCGATAAGGGCTGGCACCGGGTCTATCTCGGTCTGGGGTCCAACGTTGGCGAGCGCGCCGACAGGCTTTGTGAGGCGATCGAGCACCTCGAGGCGCTCGCCAGCAGTCGGCTGCTCGCTGCCAGTGAGTTCTACGAGAGCGAGCCACGCTTTGTCGAGGAACAACCGGATTTCGTCAACGCCTGCGTCGCCCTGGAGACCAAGCTGTCAGCGCACGCGCTGCTCGACGCGCTCTTGGATATCGAGCAGGCGATGGGTCGGGTGCGCACGCAGCCCAAGGGGCCCAGGGTGATCGACCTGGACATCCTGCTCTACGACCAGGAACAAATCAACGACGCCGGTCTACAAATTCCCCACCCTGGCCTGGCCGAGCGCGCATTTGTGCTGGTGCCGCTCACCGAGATCGCCCCTGAGGTGATGCATCCCGTCCTGGGCTTGTCGATCGAGCAGTTGGCTGAGCGCTGCGCGGATCGGGGCTGGATCAAGCGCTTCGTTAGCCGGCGCCCATGAGGATCATGGCCACGCCGATGCACATCACGGCGGCGCCGAAGAGGCGTCGCCAGATGTCGCGCTCGCCAAACAAGAAGTAGCCGGCCAAGATGGCGATCGTCACGCCCAGCGCGCGCTTGACCGTCTCGACGTAGGCGACGTCGATGTAGTCGTAGGAGCCGAGCTGCAAGATCATCGCGCCGACGGCCAAGAAGGCGCAGGCAAAGAGCAATGCGGGAACGGCGCGCGTCTCCTCCCAGAGCTTGCCGGCGCCGCCATCGCGCACGATGCAGGCGCCGGCAAAGAGCACACCGACGCATGCGGCCAGAAACAAGGTGTGCCAGGTGGGGCTCGAGACGCCCGATGCGGCCTTATCGAGCACCGGCGTGAAGCTCCACAGCAACGCCACGATGAGCATATAGAAGCTGCCACGCTCGCTCCAAAGCGCCTTGAGCGGCGCGAGCACGCCATGGGCGCTGTCGCCGGGGTTCATGCAAAAGGCGCCCACGCACACGACCAAAATGCCGGCCCATCCCCAGTTGGTGGGCACCTCCCCGATCGTGACGAGGGCAACCAGGGCGGTAAACACCGGCGTAAAGGCCAGGTAGGGCGCGGTCAGGCTGAGCGGCGAGAGCTGCACTGAGCGCAAAAACAGATAATTTGCGAACAAGTTGAGCGTGACCGAAGCCAGCGCCGGCAGCAAGTAGGCCAGACTTATGCTTGGAAAGCCGCTCAAGACCAGCGTCAGCAGGCCTTCTTGGGGAGCATCGGCGCCCAGCAACTCACCGGCGATGAGCATTGGCAACAAGATCGGCACGTTGAAGAGCATCATCGCGGCGACGGCCGCCATGGCGGTCATGCCGCGCCCCAACTGCTTGCGCGCGACGTCGAGCACAGCCCAGCAGGTGGCTGAACCCAGGGCGAGCAGAAATCCGATGGTCAAGCCTGTCATGGGTAGGACAATCTGCTTTCGACGCGGGTAAGGCCGCCGATGAAATTCTTAAAGAACCGGGCGTGCGCGAGTGTTGCTCGCTTAGCTCATGCGCGTTTTTCGCGAGGAGCGCAAGACGATCAACCCAAAAAGCAAGCCGAGCATGACCGCCGGAAGCGGGATGCTGCCCGTGCCCGAGGTGGCGCATCCAAAGCAGCTGATCGAGCCGCCTCCCATCGCCGACGGGTCCAATTTATGGCCCGGCTTGGGCTTGTCTTGGGCATCGTGCTCGCTGTGCGCATCGGCAAAATCAACGCTGGCGTCGTCGCTATTCCCAACGTCGCCCGGGGTGTGGCCGGCGTCGACGCCCGGGGTGTGGCCAGTGTCGTCGCCCGGGGTGTGCCCGGTATCGTTGCCCGGGGTGTGGCCAGTGTCGTCGCCCGGGTTTCCGGCGTCGTCGCCCGGGTTTCCGGTGTCGGGAGCAGTGTTGCCTGCATCGTCGCCGTTGCCGACATCCTCGCCACCGGGATCGGTGGGGAGCGCAGCGGCGGTCGCGGTGGCAAAGCTCGCGAGCGAGAGATTGAGATAGCTGCCGCTGCTCGTGTTTTCGAGAACCACAGCGCGCACCGCGAAGCGGTCACCCTGGACGTAGGCCAGGTCGCTTGCGATGTCGGTCGCCGTGACGTGATTGGGCAGAACGCGGCTCATCACGCCGTCGCTGCTCACACGGTAGATGTAGTAGCCTCGCACGGTCTGGCTCGAGGCGTTGAACTTGAAGTTGGTGCCGCCGCCGGCAATCGGCGTGACGACGAGGCTCGAGGGCGGCACAACGGCATGCAGGCGCAGCGACGGGTCGCCCATCAGCGCCATGTGGGTGCGGCCCGTGCTGGCCCAGCCCGAGTGCATCGGCGTATACAAGGTGGTGTTGTTCATCGAGGCGCGAACGCTGTAGCCGATCGGCTGGCCCACGCCCATGTGGTGAAAATAGTAGTTGGGGATGCCCGACCAGGCGTTGGTCAGGGCGGCGCCGCGGCCAATAAAGGCGCGAAGAAAGTTGTTCTTGTTGTCCCAGTCGCCAAAATAGCTGCCAAAGGTCATGTTGAAGACGCTGCCCGGCGCCGTGGTGGCCAACTCGGCGGTGGTCCCGATGTTGCCCGCGCCGTTGTAGCTGCCCTCGTTGTCCTGGGTGCCGCCGGCGGCGCCATAGGCCCACAAATAACTCTCGTTGTTGAGCAGCGTGAGCATGCTCGAGCCGTGTGGGTGGGCCTGGGTGATCTGGCCGTGGCCGACGAGCGCGGCCTGGGTGCGCAGACCCGACGATGAGAGCGGGTACTCAAGATACTGGAAGTTGTCGAAGAAGAGCGCGCGGCGCGTCGGATTGCTCTGGCGGATCTTGAAGGCGTGGGCCTTGTTGAGATAGGCGCGCGTGAGCTCGAGCTCGCTTTGGGTCAAGGTCGGCAGATTGAAAAAATCGACGCGGCCCACCGAAAGCTCGACCTCCGAGGGCAGCGTGCTCTGGTCGAACTTGCCGTCGCCGGGCACGTTGGTGTTCGAGGCTCGCCCGGCGTTCTTGTTGACCGAGGTGTCGGTCCAGACGCCATCGAGGTCGCCATAGTAGGCATCGGCCGGCCACGCGCCCTGATGCTCGTTGTGCCCGTCCGGGGCGATGTTGCCCGAATACGGCACGGGAATGTGGCCCAGCAGATAGACCGCGTGATTGAGCGAAGGTGCGGCAGCGACCGTCGTCTGGATGAGCGTGCGCACCGAGGGCACCGTGGCGCTTCGCTCGACGTTGTGCCGGGCCACGCGCCAGCCGTCGGCCTCGAGGTCCGCAATCAAGGTGGTAATCTCGCTGGCAAGCCCGCTGGCAAGCGTTGCGTCGACGAGCAAAATCATGCGACCACGCGCCTCGAGTGGGGCCACCTCGACGCCGGCCGCCACATAGCCTGTACCGTTGCCGTTGCCGCTGCGCGTGACCTTGTATTCGTAGGCGACGCCCAGCTCAACCGTGGTGTCCTCATGGGAGGTGGCTGAGCCACCCAGCGTCGCGATCGTTGCGCCAAAGGCTGTGTCCGAAAACTTTTTGCGGGCGATCAGATAGCCGGTGGCCCCGGTGTGCGCCGGCCAGGACAGCGTGACGCGAAGCGGCTGGCTCGAGGCCTGCGCGCTGACCTGGACGGCGGACTTCTGCGCGTTGGTCTGGGCCACGGCAGACGAGGCCGCCAGGCACGTTGCAAAGGCCAAAGCCGTACAAAACACAAAAGACTTCAGCACGTGGGCAACCATGGTGGACCTCAAGTCAGCACAGAGCATCAAAATCAATCATCAAAGCCAATCTCTATTTGCTGCCAGAGGAGTCTAGAACAATACGCTGAGAACTGCCACGTTCAGGCGAAAATCACCTGGCGGATCACCGCGCCCGCAAACCCTCGGTGGGTCAGATAACGGTAGGCCTTCTGGCGCTCTTTGGGGGTAAGCCTCGCCAGCGCGCCGAACTTCGCCTCGAAGCGCTTTTGGCACAGCTCGAACCAGCTCGTTTCCTGCTCGATCATGGCCAGCGACTCGGCGATTAACGCCTGGTTGATGCCGCGCGCGCTCAACTTGTGCGCGATTTGCATCGGTCCCCAGCCCTTTCGCGCCAAAATAGCGCCTTGAAGCTCGGCAAAGCGCGCATCGTTGAGGTAATCGCGCTCGCGCAGGTCGGCAAAAGCCTCGTCGATCAGGGCGTCGTCGACCGATTTTCGGCGCAGCTTCTCGCGCAGCTCGCCCTCGGCGTGGTCGCGCCGGGCCAGATAGCTTATCGCCATCTCGAAGACGTCGAGCGCGCTGAGTATGGGGGCGTCATCGCCATTTTTGGATTGATTCATGGGCGTCTAGATTATCCCTGCGTTGCTCGAAAGATGACGAGTCGCTATGCTGCGCGCCAATCTGTCCGGGCAGTCGATTTTTAGTCTGACCCGGCCATTGGTGCAAGAGGCGCCAGGAGAGAGCTTGTGAGCGAAGTAGAAGAACCCCAACAAGAGACATCACCGACCACGCTGCGCTTTGGCAAGCCCACGATCATTTTGGCCGCGGCCTTGCTCTTGCTGCCGGCGTTGATTCCATTGTGGTACGCCTTCCAGGCCGAAACCCAGCAGATGTTCTTCTTTCTGCTGGCCTTTAGCGTCGGCATTCTTGTTGTCAACGCGCTCCTGCTGTATGTGATTTATCGCTGGCTGTTGTTGGTTGCTCGCGGCTGAAGCATTGCATTGGCCCTTGCACCCCCCGCATACCCCTTACCGACTGTCCAACTTCGGGAACTCGAGTCGTCATGGCAACGAAGAAAAAAACGAAGGTCAACGCGGACCAACCCGTTGAGCTGTCCATCGTCATCCCCATCTACAACGAAGAGGGGATTTTGTCGGCTTCGGTCGCCGACTTAACCGAGAAGCTCGACGCCGACGAGCGTTTGAGAGGTCGCAGCTATGAGCTGATCTTGAGCGAGAACGGCTCGACGGACAACACCGTCGCCGTCGCCGAGGAGCTCGCCACGCGCCACCCCCAGCTTCGCTTGTTGCACTCGAGCGAGCCCAACTACGGGTTGGCCATGCGCCGCGGGATCCTCGCCGCCAAGGGCGAGATCGTGCTCTGCGACGAGATCGACCTGTGCGACGTGGATTTTTATGCCCGCGCGCTCGAGAAGATCGAGGGCGAGGGCTACGATCTGGTCGTGGGCAGCAAGGCGCTCGATCGCTCGCTCGATCACCGACCGGCCTTTCGCCAATTGGCAACGCGCGTGCTCAACGGCTTGTTTCGCGTCTTCTTGGATTTTCACGGCACCGACACCCACGGCCTCAAGGCGTTTCGCCGCGAGCGTCTGCTCTCGGTGATCGATCGCTGCGTGGTCGACAAGGATCTTTTCGCCTCGGAGTTCGTCATTCGCGCCGAGCGCATGCACTTTCGCATGACCGAGATTCCGGTGCACATCGTCGAGAAGCGAAAGCCCTCGATCAACCTGATCCGGCGCGTGCCCAACGTGCTCAAAAATATCGGTCGGCTGGTATGGGTGATTCGCATCACCAACCGCTGAAAATGGGTCAGGCCTGCGTCTCGGTCGATCTCGACGGCCTGCGCTGCTACCGGGACATCCACGGTCTGAGCGCGCCGCGCGCGCAGCTCAACGGCGGCCAGGGCGCTGACGCTGCTTACAGCATCGGCGTTCGCCGCTTGCTCGATTTTTTCGACGCCGAGCGGCTGCCCGCCACGCTCTTCGTGATCGGGCGCGATCTCGAGGTCGACGCCCACAGCTCCCTACTCCTCGAAGCCCACGAGGCCGGCCATGAGCTGGCCAACCACAGCTATTCGCACCATTATGACCTGCGCACGCGCCCTTTGGCCGAGCAAGAGCGCGAGATTGCCCGTTGCGAGGAGGCGATCTTGGAGCTCACCGGGCGCAAGCCCACAGGTTTTCGCACGCCCGGCTACAACGTCGACGCCTCGCTGCTCGCGATCTGTCGCAGCCGTGGCTACCTCTACGACTCCTCGATCTTTGCCTGTCCGCCCTATTACCTGGCCAAAGGCGCGGTGATGAGCTGGCTCAGCCTGCGCGGTCGCCCCAGCCGCAGCCAGATGACCCGGCCTCAGACCCTGCTCGCGCCGCTTGCTCCCTACTTTCCCGACGAAAAACGCTTCTGGCGCGACTCGCAACGAGGCTACGGCCTGCTCGAGATGCCCATGGCCGTTGTACCTGGCGTGCGCTTTCCGATCATCGGCACCAGCCTGCATCTGCTCAAAGAGCTCGGCTTTGACGCCGTCTACCCGCTGATTCGCCGCGCCCAGCCTCGCCATTTCAATCTGGAATTTCACGCCATCGACTTCATGGACTCAAACGACGAAGGCGTCGCCGATCTGGTCGGCATCCAACCCGACCTGGCGGTGCCCTGGACCACCAAACGCGCCCGCTACGCCCATGTCTTTGCTCGCCTTCGCGAGCACTACCGCTTCGCCACGCTCGAAGACACCGCGCGCAGCTTTTAGTACCAACCTCGACGACGTCGAGAGTCGGATCGTCAAGCAACGACGCCAAAGGTCGGGGTGTCAGGGGGCCCGACTATGCGAATTCTGTGGGCGTCGTTTTAGCGCACACGGTAGGCAGGGTCTCAGTCGTCCGAGCGCTTGGGAAACGAGAGCAGCCGGCCCTTGCGCGAGGTGGGCTCGTGGTTGTGCTCGAAGCGCCGGTTGACGGGCATCAACCAGCGCAGCGTCTTGATCGCGATCGCCAGGGACTTCTCGTGGTCGACGGCGATGACCAGCTCGAGCTCATCTTCGTCGTCGGGATCGGCGCCGTCGGGTGTGCGGATATCAATCGGCGTTGCGCGCAGCCTCGGCCAGGAGTCGCTGATTGGGTCGTAGTATTCGAGCTCAAGATCGAAGCTCTCGCGCAGGGCAAAGCGCGCCACCGAGATGCGGCTCTCCAAATCTGCGGCGAACATCATGTCGAGCTCGGGCGTGTCGCTGGTGATCGCTGGCGCGTCGTCGTCGCGCTGCAGGGTTTCGGCGCGGCCGTCGAGCCAGAGCAGGATGCGCGCGCTCTCCTCGTCACAGTGGTGCACGACCTCCGGTGACAGCGCGGCCTCGATCACGGCGCGCAGCTTCTTGACGATCGTCGGCTTGATGCGCGTGCCGCCGCGCATGGCCACCACGTCGAGCAGACGCGCGCCGACCAGACAGGCCGTCAGCAAGGAGCCGGCATTGAGCAAAGCCGGGCGGTAATCGTCGACCAGCTCGGGGTAAAACGACTCGCGCAAATCCGCGCGCGGATCGAGACTGCGTAAATGCTGTTGCCACCTGTCCATGCGTCGCATCCTTTTTTAATCCAACGATCGTTCGGCTAAACCAACGTCGTGCTAAAACAGTTGAGCGTCTTGGGCTATGCCAAAAGAGCACGCCCCCAAAACCAAACCAGGGTAATGTGTGCGAACAATTGCATTTCTAGTCTAAACGTGGTTGACTGGCCGCCTTATTTTCGTTTTCGGCGTTTTCGGGCCGACTGCTTGATATTTTTCAATGGTTTCAATGCTTTTTGGGAGCGCATTCATGCAACGAACTTTTCAAACCCTTCTGATTATTGGTCTGCTGGCGTCTTTGAGCTTTGCTACGGGTTGCGTCGAGAGTACGCCCGACGAACTCGCGGGCAACAATACCACGGCGACCAACGAGGACGTCGAGGCCACGCTCTCATCGCTCGACAGCCTGATTCAGGGCGCGCCCAAGAACGACAGCCTGGGCAACGAGGGCAAGTCCGATACGGTCTATCCCAAGCAGTTCTCGGATTTGGTCGCCTCTCAGTCGTCGGTCAAGAGCCAGGGCAGCCGTGGCGTCTGCTCGATCTTCTCGACGGTGGCGCTCATGGAGCACCTCTACATTTTGGAAGGCAGCACGCCCAACCCGGATTTCTCCGAGCAGTATCTGCAGTGGTCGGTGAAGTTCGAGGTCAACCAATTTCGCAACACCAGCGGCTCCAACGCCAACTACAACATTGAGGCGATCAACCGCTTTGGCATCCCCAAAGAGGGCGGCTGGCCCTATGAGACCTTCGCATGGGGCTCGACTCAGGACGCGCGTTGCACCGGCGAGGAGGACAAGCGTCCGACCGAGTGCCACACCAACGGTGTTCCACCGCAGTCGGCGCTCGACTCGGAGAAGTTCACGCTTCCTCGTGGCCGCTGGGTCTCGACGCGCACGCGCGATCTCAAGGCCTTCATGCACAGCAAGCGCCAGGCTGTGATCGTCGGCGGCACCTTCTTCTACCAGGCCTGGAATCACCGCGCCTCCGAGCTGCCCACCAACCAGGAGTACTGGCGTGAGGGCTACGTGCTCTATCCGAGCGCCGAGGACAAGACCAAGAGCCTGGCCAAGCGCGCCGGCCACTCGATTTTGATCGTGGGCTGGGATGATGAACTCGAGGTCCAGAGCCTCGACGGCCAGGGCAAGAAGGTCGTCGACGCCCAGGGCAATCCGGTCATGGAGAAGGGCTTCTTCATCTTCAAGAATAGCTGGGGCACGGGCAGCTTCGGCGTCAACAACAAGCATGGCGACGGCTACGGCTACATCTCCTACAAATACATCGAGGAGTTCAAGTCGGCCTATGGCAGCGACCTGCCCGTGATCGCACCGCCCATTCCCCAGATCTGTGGCCAGAACGTCAGCTGCGAAGATCCCAGCTGCGCCGATGCTGCGGCATGCGAAGTGGTCGGCGAGGAGACCGTGCAATTTAGCACCGAGCCCTTCCTCGACATCCCTGACAACAACGCCCGTGGCGTGACCAGCTCGCTGGTCGTCTCGGCCACCGGCACGATCAAGGGCCTGGTCGTCGACGTGCTCATCGATCACAGCTACAACGGCGATGTGCGCATCGAGCTGGTGCATCCGGACGGCACCAAGGCCGTCTTGCGCCAGGATGACGGCAAGAGTGGCAAGGACATCGATGAGAGCTATCGCGTCGAGCGCTTCGATGGTAAGAGCGTTGCGGGCACCTGGAAGCTGATCGTCACCGATACGGCGGCGATCGACACCGGCTCGCTGCTGGAGTGGGGCCTCACCATCACCAAATAAGCCGGCGATGGGGTGCTCGGCTCGTCCACCTGAAATACGATCCGAGGCTCCAACGCATGGCTGAACCCTTCGTCTTCCACTTTCGGCGCGGCGAAAACAGCGCGCCCGAAGTCATGTACATGGTCGACCTGTACTGTCGTTGCGGACTCTGTCGCCACGACCAGTACCAGCGCTTCTACCACGCCACCGCCTTTCATTCTTTCACGCTCGCGGTCTTCAACCGCCTGGTTGACGAGGCCCATCAAAAGGCCGACTACGAGTGTGAAAACTGCGGCACCATGGTCGGCGCCGATCACGTGCTCAAGGTCGCCGTCACCTACGGTTTTGTCGACGATGCCGGTATCGTGCGCGGCTACCTCGATCGCGAGAGCGGCAAGCGCCGCTACCAGCTCGTCGCGCGCCGACGCCTCGATCCCCAGGAGATGCCCCACTGGGAGCCCGATCCCGAGCTTGGCACCAGCCTCGACACGATCAGCGAGCAGAGCGTCGATGAGCTGCTCGATCGCCCCTTCAACGCCAAGTTGGCCTGGATCGACGTCGTCGACGATTGGCTCGAAGATCCCGAAGGCGGCGCCTATGCGCGCATCGCACCGGGCTTTTGGATCGTCGTCGACGCCTCCGAGGACGCCGCCAACGAGCTCACCGCCGAGATCGAGGACGCCCAGTTCGCCGACGGCAAGGAGCACGGCGATCTGATGATCGTGGCGCTCAGCGAGTCGGTGCCCGAGGATCTGGCCACCCACGCCCAGCCCCAGAGCATGGCCGGACGCTGGCAAACCTGGCTGCCCCAGCACATCGTCGAGGCGCTCTTGGAACAGCGCATTTGGGCAGATGCCTACATGTCGCGCTCGGCCGCGGTCGAGACGATCAAGCGCACCTTTGACACGGCCAACTTGAGCTACAGCGTCGACGTCACCGACGCCGACGTGTTCTTCTCCCAGATTACGACCCCGGGCGAAGGCGTCTACGGACGCGGCCTCTCGGTCTCCTCGGTGTTGCGCCGCGCCGTCTTCACAGGCCTGACGCCGGGCGAGGCCGCCCGGCTCACCGCCGAGGAGATCGTCGGTGTGTTGTTGCGCGTATGGAAGTGAGCAGGCCAATGCGTTGTTATGTTGGCTGAGTCATTTGCAAACGTGGGCTCAGTGCAGCCCCTCACGACGTTGTCAGGCTTATGAAGTATCACGTCATCGAGCGCTCCGTGGGCGATGTGCCCGTCGGCGCCCTGGTCATGTTGCCGCTCTTTGCGCTGCCGCTTGGCGCCTGGGCAATCGAGAACGCGCACGTGGTCTTCTCGGTCTGCGGTATGAAGCGCCTGGCCGGGCTTCCCTGCTTGACCTGTGGCGCCACGCGCGCAACGCTGCATCTCTTTCACGGCGAGCCGTTGGCCGCGCTGTCCATGCAGCCGATGATGATCTCGTTGTACCTGCTGCTGCTGGTCTGGGGCATGATCAGCCTGGTCGGCTTCGTCAAGAACCGACGCGTCATCCTCGAGATGAGCCGCAAGGAGGACATCGCCTTTAAGGCCTCGCTTGTGCTCGTGCCCCTGATCAATTGGATTTACCTTGTGTGGGCGGGGATTTGAGGGCCTTCTCTCTGGCTGGTTGATCGACGCGGCCATGAACGCTAGAATCCCCCGTTGGTTGACGCCGCGCGGCTTTTCAGGGCAGGCGTTTTGTTTCAGGCCCAAAGGATGATGATGTTTCGTGCATTGAACGATATACGATGCTTGCGCGCGTTGGCCTTGCTGGGTGTGCTTTTGATCGCCATGGCCGGCTGCGGCGATGAAGATCCAGATGGTAGCGATGGCAGCGTCGGCGGTCGCGATGCACCCAATATCTCGGTCAATCCTGGAACGATCGATTTTGCCGAAGTCTCGATCGGCGCCCAGGATCCCACCCGCTTGACGATCACCAACACCGGGCGCGGCGAGCTTCGTATCTCGAACATTGAGCTGGTCGACAACAGCGCCGACGGACTCACCGAGTTTCATCGCGGCGAGGGTTGGAAGCGCTCGCTCAACCTCAAGAGCGGCGAGTCCCATGAGCTCGTCGTCATCTATCGCCCGCTCAATCGCACGCCCGATACCGGCTATATCGAGATCACGAGCAACAACCCGGGCGCCAACGGCGTGCTGCGCGTGCCGCTCTCCTCGCCGACGCTGGCTCCCAAGATCTTCTCGCCGAGTGTGGTGCAATTCAGCCGGGTGCCGGCCGGCCAGCGCGTCTACCAGGTGACACAGGTTCAAAACATTGGCCAGGCGCCGCTGCGAATCGACGACATCGCCCTGACCGGCGCCGCTGACTTCACCATGTCCTTTCCCACCGCGCGCCAGGAAGGTGAGCTGGGCGATCCGGACACAGACCTTGCGCGCTGGCCGGCCACGATTGCGCCCAATGAGCAGTTTTTGGTGCGCTTTGGCTTTGAGCCCATCAATGACGAGCCGCGCCTGGCGGAGATGATCGTATTTACCAACGATCCGCTCACCCAGGAGTACGTCGTCTCCGTGTTGGGCAACAGCGGCTCGCCCTGTTTGAGCATGAACTACGAGCGCGGGCTCGATTTTGGCGCAAGCTCGATAGGCCAGGTGGCCAGTCGCACCGTGGTCATGGAGAACTGCAGCACCACGACGCCGCTTCGCATCAGCGCCATTGAGCTCGTCGACGACGCCGACGGGGTCTTCGAGCTTCGTGAGGGCAGCCTGCCCGGCGATCTGCCCGATGAAGTGCTGGTCTTGAATCCGCGCGCGAGCGTCAACTTCGCGGTCTCCTACACACCGGAGAACGAGCAGGAATCCTCGGCCCTGCTGCGTGTGAGCAGCAACGATCCGGCCAAGTCCACGCTCGAGGTGCCGCTCAGCGGCAGCGGCACCAACAACGCCTGCCCGGTGGCCGTTGCCGAGGGCCGGCTTGTAGGCTCGACGCGCTTTGTCGAGCTGTTTACCGCGCTACCGCTCAACACCGTCGAGCTCACCGGCTCGGGAAGCTACGATCCCGATGGCAATATCCAGGGCTACGAGTGGACGGTGATCACGCGCCCGGACGGCTCGACGGCGCGGCCCAGCCCCAGCGCCGATATCATGGAGCCCACGCTCTACCTCGATCTGGCCGGCACCTACGAGATCGAGCTGGTCGTCTACGACAACCAGGGTCTGGCAAGCTGCGAGCGCTCGGTGATGACCATACACGCCGTGCCCCAGGACGACGTGCACATCCAACTGATCTGGGACGCACCGGCGGTGATCAATCCGGCCGAGGGCAACGGCACCGATCTCGACCTGCATTATCTGCATCCGCTCGGTCGCTGGAACGAGGTGCCCTACGACATCTTCTGGAACAACCGCACCGCCGATTGGGGCCAAGCCGGCGACGTCACCGACAATCCGCGCTTGGACATCGACGACACGTTCAAGGGCGGCCCTGAGAACATCAATCACAGCAACCTTGAGATCGGCATCGACTACGGCGTGGGCGTCTACTACTTCGCCGACCGCGGCTTTGGTGCCGCCTATGCGACCGTGCGCATCTACATCCGCGGTGAGCTGCGCTTCGAGGTCAAGAATCGCTACATGCCCGGCGAGGGCTACTTCTGGTACGCGGCGATCGTGCGCTGGCCGAGCACCGAGATCGTCCGCCGCGACCGCGTCGACTTCGGATTCCCCACCCGCTAAAGCGAGCTTAAGGCCATGGTCAGGGCGTGCGTCGTAGCGACAATTCTTCTGTGCGCGCTCGCCCCGACCCCACTTCGGGCGCACGGCGCGCCGCCCGCTCCGATAAAGATTGTCGGCCTCGAGCGCGACGGCGCCCCGGGCCATGACTGGGTCTTCGTCACCAACTTCGGCGTGATCACCAGCGACCAACCCGCGCGCTACATCTGTGAGGAGGCCTTCTTTGCCGGCGACAACTTTCATGTCGAGGCGCTCGGTCTGACACGCTGGACGGTGTTCACGCGAAGCGCCGTCTTGACCACCGAGGACGGCTGCAACTTCACCAAGATCTACGAGCAGAGCGCGCTCGCTGCCGGCGCCGCCTCCCACCCCCAGAGCCGCCAGGTGGTGTTCTTCTCCAATCCTGGCACGGGCGCCGAGATCTGGCACATCGACGCCACCGACACCGTCGCCAAACTCCCCCTGGCGCTCGACGCGCTGCGCCTGACCAGCGTGCGCTTTCTCGACGCGCAGACCCTGATCGCTGGCGCCTACGCCGACGCCGGCGCCGCACGCCTGCTCTTCATCGACCTGGCCCAGAACAGCGTGCGCACGGCTGAATTGAAGGCCGAATACACCTTCCCCTACCTGCTCGCCAGCGGCGGCCAACGCTTTGTCTGGCTGGGCCGGCGCGACGGCGTGCTTCGGCTGTTCTGGGGCAGCACGACCGATCCCGAAGAGATCGTGATCGACACCGAGCGCTGGCCCACGGACGTGGCGCTGAGCGACGACGGCCGGCGCGCCTACTTCGCCGGCGTCAACGAAGAGCGCCGCGGCGTGCTCGTTGCAACCCTCGAACCACAACTGCAACTTAGCCCAACGCTCGACGATCACAGCGCAAGTTGCCTTACTATCATCGACGACAGCCTCTATGTCTGCGGCCACCATGCGCGCGAGGGCTATAGCCTGGCTCGCTACGACGAGAGCGGCACCACCCACACGCTCGTCGATTTTCGCACCCTCGTCGGGCCACGCGCAGGCTGCGACCCCGCAAGCCAGAGCGCGCGCACCTGCCCTGCCGTCTGGCCGGAGCTAGCCCGCTATCTCGAGATCGATATCGGCCAACCCGATCATGCAGACGACGTCGGTTTGGAGCCAGAGCCCCGACTCGACGTCGGAACCAACATATCCACTCCCCCCGACGGTGTTTCACCTGGCCCCGAACCCTCGGCCTGGTGCAGCCTCACGGCTGCAAATCGTACCCCACCCACCAAAAACTTTGCCTTCTACGCACTCTTCGCGCTGCTCGCCTTAGTAGTTCGTACCTTGGTACGACAATTCGGCGAAGCCTGAAGCGAAGCAAGCCGCGCTTGAGCAAGTAGCGGGCAGCATTTGCGGAAAACCGTCATTTTCATGACGGCCTAAAGGGCGCCATCTCCTTGTATAGTGTCGACTTTTAGTATTGACACCACTTGTTTGCCGGGCTAACAACCTTGAAACGAACGCGGATACGTATCTCTTGGAGAGGCGTTGTTGTGACCATTCAGCTTTTGAATGAGCCTTTTTGGGCGCGTTCCGCAGGCGACCCAGTTTGAAAGTGTATTATTGGCGCCGCAATTTTTGCGGCATTTGATTGAGTAGTTGAAGGAGAATTCCAGATGCGAACGAAGTGTAGATAGGCGGTATTAATTAGTGTGCTGTGTTTGTCAGTCACCGTCGGTTGTTCCGGCGAAGACGGACTCAACGGTAACCGTGGCGCGGACGGCGAGCAGGGCCCCATTGGCGAGGCTGGCCCGGAAGGCCCGACTGGCTTGCGCGGACTTGATGGCACGACTGGCGAAAGAGGCCTGCCTGGCACCGCCGGCATCGAAGGTCCTCAGGGCCTGCCTGGCGCACCCGGAGACGCCGGTCATACCGTGCGCTTCCTGGCCGAAGAGGCCGGCGAGAACTGCGAATTTGGTGGCCAGAAGATCCTCGTCGGCACCGAGTTCGACGAAGACGGCAACCTCGATGAGGAGGCCGAGAGCACCAGCACCCACTACCTTTGCGAAGCCGCCGCTGGTGCGGACGGCGACAAGGGCGACCAGGGCGACAAGGGCGACCAGGGCGACAAGGGCGACGACGGCGATAACGGCGATAACGGTGTCGCGCCGGTCATTCAAACCTTTCCCCTGGGCGTCGGTCACAGCGAATGCATCAACGGCGGAACGGCGGTCTACATCGGCTACCTCGATGAGAACGACGAACTCGACCTTGCAAGCGCTGACGCAGTCTTCATCTGCAACATCAGCGTTGACGTCAGCGGCGAGGGCTCGGGCCTGACGACCGTGACCACGCCTGTTGGCGGCGGCTGCCATCAGGTTGTTTTCTTCTTTGACGACATCGCCTTTGGCGAAGTCACCGTTTGCAGCGGCGCCAAGGGTGACCAGGGCGACCAGGGCTGCGGCGTCACGATCGACGTCAGCACCGTTGCTGACAATTGCCTCGCCGGTGGATTCACGGTCACCACGACCGCAACCGGCGCAGGCTGCACCGCAGACAACGACAGTGTCGTCCAAGTTTGCCATGGCGAGCAGGGCGACCAGGGCGAGCAGGGCTGTGCACCGACGATCACGCACACCGCCTTTGCCGTGACCAGCTCGACCGCAGGCAGCACCTGCACCGAGGGTGGTTTCACCGTCAGTGTCCAGGCTCGCGGCGGATTTCCTTGCGCCGACCAGGGTACTGCCTTGAGCTTTGACATCTGCAACGGTGTCGAAGGCGATCAGGGCAACCAGGGCGTGCAGGGCGTGCAGGGCTGCTCGCCGACGATCAGCCACACCTCTTTTAGTGGCATTTTGGGTTCCTGCACCCAGGGCGGTATCACCGTCACCAACCAGCCTCGCAACGGTTCGCCTTGCGCCAACTCCGGAACTGCCACTACCTACAACGTCTGTAACGGCGTTGAGGGCGCTCAGGGCTTCCAAGGCTGCTCGCCGACGATCAGCCACACCGCCTTTAGCGGCGTTTTGGGCACCTGCACCGAAGGCGGTATCACGGTCACCAACCAGCCCCGCAACGGTACGCCTTGCACCAACTCCGGAACTGCCACCACCTACAACGTCTGTAACGGCGTCAAGGGCGACCAGGGCTTTCAGGGTTGTACGCCTCAGGTCAGCAATACGGCCTTTACCGGCTCGGCTGGCTCCTGCACCCAGGGCGGCTACACGATTACGACCACGCCGTTTAGCGGCACGGCCTGCACCACGGCCGGAACCCCGAGCTCGTTCCAAATCTGCAACGGCAACCAGGGCTGCGGCGACACGATCGAGCAGAACACCCTGACCGCCGACCTCAACCGCTGCGTCTATGGCGGCAAGGAAGTCGTGATCAAGAGCTGGACCGGCGTCGGCTGCCTGACCGAGGTTACGCCTTCGGACTCCTTCGACGTCTGCTACCCGCGTGTCGAGAGCTGCAAGCTCGTTCCCTTCGGCGACTGCCGCGGCGTGGACTTCAACACCAACCCGTTCTTCGCCGGCCTCAAGGTCAACGGCGTGGTCACGATCGAGAACTTCGATCTGCGCTTCATCGACTTCTCGGCCACAAACCTGGAAGGCGCGGTTATCCGCAACGTCAATTTCGATGGCTCTGACTTCAGCGACGCCGATCTGACCAACGCCGAACTCAACGACGTGAGCTTCAAGAACGTCGACTTCACCCGCGCGATTCTGGGCGGCGTGGGCGTGCTTACACCCAGCGTCCTCACCGGTGCATTCTGGGAATCGACGATCTGCCCCGACCTCAAGAACAGCAATGACAACAACAACACCTGCGTTAACGCGTTGGGAGTCTGTCAGTTGCGTGTCGACGGCGTCTGCCGTGGCTTCGATCCCTATACCGGACCTCTGAACCTCTCCAATAGCGTTCTTAACGGAATGGACTTTCGCGATACGAAGTTCCCCACCGCCATGAACTTCGCCGGAACCGAGCTCAACGGAGCGATGTTCCAGGGAACTCTCCTGATCAACGCCAACCTGGCGGGCGCCAAATTGGCCGGCGCCATGTTTGACGGTGCCGATGTTAGCGGAGCGAACTTTGCCGGCGCCGAGCTCTACGATGCGACCTTCCTTCCAAGGACGTCGATCAACTACGTCGATCCCGTTGAGGTTCTCAGCCCCGCCGTCGCTGTCACCGCCATCGGTGCAGACTTTGACGCTGCCATGGTCCATCGTGTGCAGTTCGCCTCAGCGAACCTCACAGACGCGTCCTTTGTCGCTGCTGAACTCGAGGATGCCAACTTCGTCGGGACTAACTTGACAACAGCTGATCTGAGCCTCGCTTTCATCGACGAGGTCGTCTTCACCAATGCCAACTTGACTGAGGCGAAGCTAAACAAAGCCGAGGCATTTATGGCCAACTTCAGCTCGGCAAACCTGACGGCGGCGAACCTCACGGATGCCATCATTGAGAGGGCCAATTTCTCCCAGGCGACCCTGACCAGTGCAATCTTGAGCGACGCCGAGGCACAACAAGCGAACTTCTCTCGCGCCACCATCACGCGTGCGAATTTCGAACGTGCCAAGCTTGGCTGGACGAACTTCCAGGGTGCCACGGTGATCAATGGCACTGTTAACCCGGGTGCACGTTTTGTGGACGCCGACCTCTCGTTTGTCGACGCCCGTAGCTTTGAGGCAACCGCAACCAAGGCTAACTTCACCGGCTCCAACTTTGACAATGCAATCTTCCACGCAGCCAACGTGGGTGGCGCTGCAGTCCGAGCACCAATTTTCCGAGACGCAAGCTTTGTCGGGGCCAACTTCAACCCGGCAATCGACGAGCTGGCCAACACGGCCATTTACACCACGCTTCGTTGCGCGGACATTCGCGGCGCCGACTTCCAGAATGCGAAGCTTCACTACGTTCTGTTCACCGAGGGCGCTGCATCGACCGGGGGGTGCTCGAGCACTGACCTTTATAGCACGACGACCAATTTCACTGGAGCCGACCTTCGCGGGGCGACATTCAACGACAATTGGAAGTCGACCAGAGCCTCTGAAGTTCAATGGGGTGCGACGACCACTTGCCCGAACTACGGTTCTTCGAGCACTTCGGGCAACACCTGTGCAGGGGACCGCATGAACGCCTGCCGTCTCACCGACCGCACGAACTGCAGAAATGCGGATCTTCGCGGCTATGACGGAAGCCAGACGCCTGCTTTGCTCTTCGACCTTCGTGACCGAAATTTCACAGGTTATGATTTCACGGGAGCACTCATCGAAGGCGCGGACTTCACGGAGTCAACTCTGACGGGTGCTAGTTTCAACCAGGCCATGGGTCTCAGCCCGAAGTTTGATTCGACTACACTTCGTGGCGTGAGCTTCGATGGTGCAACATTGGAAGACATCGACTTCGCGTCGGCGACGTTCGGCCTCAATGGTGCGGCCCGCGTGAAC
This sequence comes from Lujinxingiaceae bacterium, assembly GCA_013697635.1. Classification (GTDB taxonomy): domain Bacteria; phylum Myxococcota_A; class Bradymonadia; order Bradymonadales; family Bradymonadaceae; genus JACCWM01. The sequence continues at coordinate 36,487 of JACCWM010000131.1, forward strand.
TTCACGAATGCAACCCTGACCAATGTCCACTTCGACAACTTCCCGCTCCACGATATGACCTTCACGGGCGTTACTTTGATTGGCTCGACCCTGACCGGAGCGCTCGCCGGCGGCACGACCAGCTTCGCTGGTGCGGACATTGTGGACTCTGCGTTCACGAGCATCACCAACCAGGCGAACTTCGCTGGTGCGGCGATTTACGGTTCGACCTTCGATACCGTGAACTTTGTCGGCGGTTCCCTTGCCGGAGCCGAAATCTTGAACACCGTCAACACGTCCAGCTTTGTTGGCGCCGTCTTGACGGGTGTTTCGATGGTTGATGCAAAAGTCGTTGGTGCGAACTTCAGAAACACCCAAATGAACAACGTCAACTTTACCGATGCCGACATGATCGGTGTCGACCTGCGCGGCTCCACGTTGCTGAACGCCACGTTCACCGATGCTGACTTTTCGCAGTCCAATCTCACCAACACGGGTTCGAGCCTGACGGGTGCGACCTTCTTGAGGACCTGGCTGAACGAAACGAACCTGAGTGGTTTGAATCTGACCGGTTCGACCTTTACGAACGTCCGGCTCAATGGCACGGATCTGACGAGCGCAACGCTTCGCGATGCGACGATCACAGGTCTGGGTAACGGAACGCTCGTTGCCACCGCCAGCCTGCGTGGTGCGATCATCGACGGCACCTTCTCGAACATCGCATTTACGAACACGAATCTGTTGGGCTCGAATTTCACCAATTCGAGGCTGAACAACGTCAACTTTGCCAATGCAGTGACCATCGTCAACGTGGACGTGCTCGAGGAGCTGCGTAATGTGAACTTCAATAACGTACTCTTCACGGGCGCTGTGAATTTCGGTAACCGCCTTATCCGCGGCGGAAGTTGGAGGTTTGCGAACCTCGAACTCGCAATGGTCAACTTCGAAGACAACGTCTTTCAAGAAGGTACCGATCTCACCGGTATGTGTGGCCTGACCGATCAGGACGTGACCGCGAGCAACGTCTCGTTCCTCAGCACGCCGTCTCCGGCGGTGATTTGCCCCCTTGGCGGCAATCCATCCCCGCAATTGGAATGCGTGATGATTCCTGAGTGCAACCAGCCCCTGTGAGGCTGATGCCCTCACGGGCATAGCGTAGCCCAACCCGCCAAAGCATTACGCTTTGGCGGGTTTTTTATTGCCCGGCGCCCGCCACCACGAGCGCAAAGACGCGCTCGGCGAGCTGTGTGCTGGCCTGCTTGCCCAGCGCCACCGGATAATAGACGGCCAGCGCCACCAGTACGTCGACAAGCGTGCTGGCGTCCACTCCCGCCCGCAAGCGACCCTGCCTGAGCGCCCGCTCAACCAGCGCGCTCGCCAGATCGCGCCACAAGACCAGCACTCGCTCGCCAAATGCCGCCGCGAACTCCCCCTCTCGAAGCAGCATTGCCGGCGCGATCGGCAGCACGCCGCCCGCGCCCCCGGCCAGCAGCTCATAGAATCCCACGATGAAGCGGCGAAGATCGTCGAGCGCGTCGTCGCTCGCCACGGCGGCCGGCGGCTCGAGCTCCTCGACGATCGCGTCGAGCACCATCGCGGCCTTCGAGGGCCAGCGCCGATACATCGTCGTCTTGGCCACGCCCGCGCGCTCGGCCACGTCGTTCATCGTCAGGCCGCCAAAGCCTCGCTCGCTGAGCAACTCGACGATCGCCTCGCGGATTGCCCGGTCGTGGGCCGGGTCACGTGGGCGGCCGGGGCCGCGTCGTGTCTTCTCGTCTTTGGATGCCATTAGCCGTCTCATCGCTCGAGTCACTCGTGATCTCGAAGCTATACGCTTTGCCACAAGAGCAAATAGCTAAACAGCCCACCACCTACCAATGCGAGTTGTTCGGATCTCGAGAAGAATCGACTCGATTACGCCATCGAGTTGCTCCTCACCGTTGAGTTGTGGCGAGTTTTCTGAGCCGATTGCGACTGAAGATTTCGGCGAGCATCACCAAAAAGGTGAGCCCCAAAACGAGGTATACGAAGCTCACGTCACCCCTCCAGATTCAGGCCTTCGGCTCGCCGGTCAACCGGCCGCGCCGGCGCGCGGTGTCGATCGCCATGTCGCACACGTTGATCGTCGCGTCCATCTTGGCGAGCAGGCCCTTGATCCCGCTGAGCACTCGGAAATAAGGCAGCGCTTCGGCCGGAGGCACGAGCTGAAAGAAGCTCGGATGGCGAAACATAAAAGCCTTGGCGTCGCTGCCGGGCTTCCAGTCGCCAAAGGCAAAGGGCGCGTCGCTCAAGAAGGGCGCGAGGAAAAAAGCGTGGTAGTCGCGCATCAGATCGGGATCGAGCTCGGTCTTGCCGCGCCCGTAGCCGAGCGCAAAATACAGCTCGATCGCGCGCTTGGGGTCGTCTTGCCAGCTCGCGTCGAGCACGTCGAGAAAGCCGTCGGTGAACTCCGGGCTGTAGGCTTTGACGCAGCCAAAATCGAGGATCACGATCGCGTCGTCGGCATCGAGCAAAAAATTTCCCGGATGCGGGTCGGCGTGCAGCTCGTGGCACTCGTGAAACATCCACGAGAAGATCGCCACCCAACGCCGCAATATCTCGTCACGGCGCTCGCCAGGCTCGATTCGCTCGAGCGCATCGTCGAGCTTGGTGCCCTCCATGAACTCCATGACCAGCACGCTCTTTCTGGAGTGCTCGGGATAGGGTTTTGGGCTTCGCAGCCCCTCGCGCTCCTTGATCCGATCGTAGAAGCGCGCCAGATTCTCGGCCTCGACCAGATAATCCGACTCCTGCAAGATCACGTTGCGGATCTCTTTGACGTAGGCGTCGAGACGAGTCTTCTCGATCACGGCGCGCCCGTAGCTGAGCAGGGTCGCCAGACTCTTCAGATCGCTCTCGAGCGACTCGACCACGCCCGGATACTGAATCTTGACGGCCACCTCCTCGCCGCTCTCGAGCCTCGCACGGTGCACCTGCCCGATGCTTGCTGAGCCGATCGGCGTCGGGTCGAAATACGCAAAGATCGTCTCCATCGGCCGGTCGTAGGCCGCCTCGATCTGGGCGCGCACCGTCTGATAGGTCATCGGCGGCGCCGAGCTCTGCAACGACGAGAGTTTTTCGGCCAGACCGGCCGGGATAAGCTCCGGGTCGGCCGAGAGCATCTGGCCGACCTTCATCGAGGCGCCCTTGAGCCGGCCGAGCGCCTCGACCACCATCTCGGCCTTCTTGAGCTGAGCCTGCTGCAAGAACGCCTCGCGCTTGTCCTTGGAGGCCGAGAGCATCAAGCCCCCGATCTTGCTCGCCACGCTCGAAGCCGTCACGCGCGCGCCCATGGTGCCCAGGGTGAGCGCGCGGCTCAGCCGGCCGGTCGGCACCGCTTCACCCGTCTCACCGCCCAACTTCTCCCAGTCCTGCGACATCGTCTCAACTCCTCAAGTCAGGGTTTGTTGGGCCTTGAGCACGGTGATCGTCGCCAGATTGACGATCGCCGAGACCGAACTGCCAAGTTGCAAGATGTTGACCGGACGGCGCATGCCCATCAAGATCGGCCCGATGATCTCGGCCTGACCCAGCTGAGCCATGAGCTTGTAGCCAATGTTTCCCGCATTAAGTTCCGGAAAAATAAAGACATTTGCCTCGCCCTCGAGCGTCGCAAAATCAAACATCTCGGCGCGAAGCTCCGTGTCGACGGCCACATCGACCTGCATCTCGCCGTCGACCTCGAGGTCCGGGCGCAAGCGCTTGATGATGCGCGTCGCCTCGGCCACGCGCGCCGCGCTCGCATGGCGGCTGTTGCCGTAGTTGGAGTAGCTGAGCATCGCGATCTTGGGCACGATGTCGAGCATGCGCGCCATATCCGCCGTCTTGATCGCGATCTCGGCCAGCGTCTGGGCGTTGGGCTCGATGTTTACCGTCGTGTCCGCAAAGAACAGCGTGCCCCGGCGCGTCACCACGATGTGCATGCCGGCCGCGCGCGAGACGGTGGCGTCGACCCCGATGATCTCGATCGCCGGGCGCAACGAGTCGCTGTAGGGCTTGGTCAGCCCCGAGACCACGCCGTCGGCATAGCCCGCCTGCACCATCATCATCGCATAGGGCTCGCGATGTTTCATGATGCTGCGCGCCTCGGCGATCGTCACACCCTTTCGCTGGCGCTTTCGATAGTAGCGCTCGATCAGCTCGCTGGCGCGCGGATCTGTCGAGTGGTCGAGCAAATCCATGCCCTTGAGATCGACGTTGAGATCTGCGGCCAGCGCCCGGATGCGCGACACGTTTCCCAGCAAAACCGGAATCGCGATGCCCTCATCGACCAGAATCTGGGCGGCCTTGACGATCTTGGGCTCATAGCCCTCCGGAAAGATGATGCGCTTTGGCGCCTGCTTGGCCACGTTGATCAGCCGGCGCATCAAGGCCTTGGAGATGCCCTGCTGGCGCTCGAGCTGCTCGCGGTACGCCTCAAAGTCCGTGATCACCTGGCGCGCCACACCGGTCTCGCCGGCCGCACGCGCCACCGCCGGCGCCACGCGCAACAGCACCCTCGGATCGAAGGGCTTGGGAATGATGTAGTTGGGTCCAAAGACGATATGCTCGCGGCCATAGGCCTCCGAGACCACTTCTGGCACCTCCTCGCGCGCCAGATCGGCGAGCGCCCAGGCCGCAGCGAGCTTCATCTCCTCGTTGATCGCGCGCGCGCTCACATCGAGCGCACCCCGAAACAGGTAGGGAAAGCCCAAGACGTTGTTGACCTGATTGGGAAAATCGCTTCGTCCCGTGGCAACGATCGCGTCGTCACGCACGGAGAGCACGTCCGGATAGCTGATCTCCGGCACCGGGTTGGCCAGCGCAAAGATGATCGGCCGCGCGGCCATCGATGCGACCATCTCCTTGGACACGATCCCACCGGCCGACAGGCCCACGAACACATCACACCCCACCAGCGCATCGGCCAGCGTGCGCTTCTCGGTTGGCAGGGCAAACTGCGCCATGTACGGATTCATCCCCTCGGTGCGCCCCTCATAGATCACGCCGTACAAATCGAGCATTGTAATGTTCTCGAGGCGCACGCCCAGCGCCACATAAAAGCGCGCGCACGCGATCGCCGCCGCCCCCGCCCCTGCAAACACCACCTGAACCTGGTCGATCACCTTGTCCTGCAAGGCCAGCGCATTGATCAGCGCCGCGCCGGTAATGATCGCCGTGCCGTGCTGGTCGTCATGAAAGACCGGAATGTCCATCGATTTTCGAAGTCGCTCCTCGATCTCAAAGCAGGCTGGCGCCGCGATGTCCTCGAGGTTGATCCCCCCGAAGGTCGGCTCCATCGCCTTGACACAGGCCACGAACAGATCGACATCGGTCACGTCGAGCTCGATATCAAACGCATCGACCCCGGCCAGGCTCTTGAACAAGACGGCCTTGCCCTCCATCACCGGCTTGGAGGCCAGCGCCCCGATGTTGCCCAACCCCAGCGTCGCCGTGCCGTTGGTGATCACCGCCACCAGATTGCGCCGATTGGTATACCGATACACCGCCAGCGGGTCGGCCACGATCGCCAGACACGGCTCCGCAACCCCCGGGCTGTACGCCATCGACAGCTCCCGCTGCGAGTTGAGCGGCTTGGTCGGCACAATCTCGAATTTCCCCGGCCGCGGAAACTCGTGGTAATCAAGCGCATCTTGGGCGCGCACACTCAGGTTCGGATCTTTGGGCATATTAAAGGCATCTCACAAGGCGACAAAACAAGGCTCAACAGACCCCACAGCCTACGCACGGATGCCCGATCCCCGCAAGCACGGCGTCGAGTTGCTTGTCCCACCCGACGTTCGCCCGCTCACAAGCCTTCGAACCAGTTGTCGATCACAACGCCCTCGAAATCGGAAAAATCCCGAACATTACGGCTGACCAGCACCAGGCCCCTTGTCGCGGCAATCGCGATGACCTGGCCATCGGCAAAGCTCGGCGTGCGCCCAAGCGCCTGCAAACGCGCTCGCGATCGCCATCTGGCCATCTGCTGCGGCCATGCGATCAAGCACAAGCGCACTTGGTTGCACCCGTAAAGGCTCCGAGACCATGTTCGTATCGAGCAGATAGCGCAACGTCATAGCTCGATGCCGCGCCCTGTATCGGTGTCCCGAACATCGTCTAGTGCCTTGGCCCCATCCTCAGGCATTGGCCCCGAACTCTGATAAAACGCAGCCAATCGCTCCGAGAACGATGGCCCCTGCGCTTTGACCGCCTCCTCGAGCAAGTAGATCGCCTGCTGATTGAGGCTGCGCCGCTCGCGCTCGGCGACCTCGCGAAGGCCCTCTGGGTTGAGCGTTCAAGGCATCCATTATGGATGCTTTCTGGATACAGTTTAGTGCCATCCATCCCATCGTCAACATGTGGCAGGGCAGATCGTGGCCTACAGCGACCTTGGTGGTGGCTAGTTGCTGATCTGGTAGGAAACCGAGGCAGTATTGCCCGGCTTCATTGCGGAGTCGCCCGGCTTGTACTCGCCGATGTTGATGATCACGCTCTTAGTGTCGTTGGGGATTATGCCCTGGGCGCGGAAGCCTCGGTCACCCTTGGGTGGCAAGACGGAGATGTTTTTGAGGCCGGCCGCGCTGAGCTTGGCGTTGAGATGCTCAACGACGTCGCGTACGTCGCCGCCGGTCTCGAGTGCGGTTGTGCGTTTGAACTCGCCACTCTTCATATCGGTCAAGACGACGAACTCTTTGGGCAGGGGAATCCAGTCGGGGAAGTCCTCGAGCGTGGTGCGGTACTGACGCGCGGATGCGCCGGGCGCCGACGTGGTTGCGCTAGCCGTCGGGGCCGATTTTTCGTCGCAGCCGACCAAGGCAATGGTCAGGGAGACGACAAGGACGGTGAGAATTCGCATGGATATTCCATTGGATGGGGGTGGAGATTTTTGGGCAATTTGAATCTACGAGGCCCGACTTGAACATATTAACGTTCGAGGGACAAGCGCGAGGCGGGGTTTGGTGTGGCTCAAGACCAGCAGGTCTGTGCGCCATGTTGGCACATGTCGGTCGGCACGTGATCGCGATGAACAGGCGTCGCTCCGTGTCGGCACATTGTCCTACATGGGACTACACAAGCTGGTGGGCATCAGAAGCGACAAAATGCAGCGTTTGGCCTGCGCTGGCACGACAATTGATAAGGTTGGTGATCGTGTGAAATTTCAAAATTGGATCAACGACAACGATAAAGGCGCGGCGCGATGATGACGAAACGATGGATGCTGTGGGCAGGGGTTGCGAGTCTGATGTTTGCGGTGGGTTGTGGTGGTGCGCTCGAGCTCGAGGATTGGCAGGACGAGGAGGCTTTGGTCGAGGTCGAGGACGTGGTCGACGCCGCCGACTTGAGCGAGCACAGCTATGAACTGACGCAGTTCACCAACCGTGCGGCCGAGGCGCAGTTTTTGACGCTGATCAACGGCGAGCGCACCAAGCGTGGCCTGGGCGCACTCAAGGTTTGTGGTGAGGTTCGGGCCGTGGCGCGCAAGTGGAGCGTGAAGATGGACGCCGACAACAAGCTCTACCACAACCCGAACTTCTCGAGTCAGATCACGCAGTGGACCGTGCTCGGCGAGAACGTCGGGCGCGGCACGGCGGTGGCCGGGCTTCACACGGCGTTTATGAATTCGCCGGGCCACCGCGCTAACATCCTCAAGCCTGAGTACACCCAGGTTGGCATCGGCGTGGAGCTTCGCGAGGGGCGCATGTGGACCACGCACAACTTTCGTCGCCCGGCCTCGGGGGCGAGCTGTGCGGCGCTCGGTCCGGCACGCCCGGTGGTCGTTCGCGACGGGCGCTGGCATCAGCGCTACTCGCTGCTCGCTGGGGCTGCCGACCGCTCCTACGATTTCGGCCACGTCAGCGGCACGCCGGTGATGGGCGACTGGAACAAAAATGGTCTGGCCACGCCCGGCGTCTTTCGCAACGGCACCTGGCAGCTTCGTAACCCCAACAGCGGCGGCGCGGCCAGCACGAGCTTTGTCTTTGGCGCCTCGGGCGACAAGCCGGTCGTCGGCGACTGGAACGGCGACGGCCGCACGACGGTCGGCTACGTGCGCGGCAACACCTGGTATCTTCGCAACTCCAACAGCGCCGGCCCGGCCGACATCGTCTTCAAATACGGCAACAGCACCGACAAGGTCGTCGTCGGTGACTGGAACGGCGACGGCAAGCAGACCCCCGGTGTGGTGCGCGGCGCGACCTGGTATCTTCGCAACGCCAACAGCGCCGGCGCCGCCAACAGCACCTTTGATTACGGCAAGAGCACCGACCTTCCGGTCGTGGGTGATTGGAACGGCAACGGCAAGCAGACCCCCGGCGTGGTGCGCGGCAACCGCTGGTACATGAAAGGTGTCGGCTACAGCTACCTCTTTGGCAAGAGCACGGACAAGCGACTGGTCGCCGGCCGCTAACGTTTATTGCGGCCCTCGTTGTTGGCCACGAACTTTAAAGCGTCTGCGCCTGAGAGGACACATCCCAGCGCTCGGCGGGCTCCAGGCTTTGCACGCCGCAAAAGGCGATGATTCGCGCGAACTTGATGAAGATCGCGTAGACGACCTTTCCCGGTACATCGACGGCGGCAACCGTGCCGTCGCTCATGCTACGGCCAACGTGTACCAGGATGCGCAAGATACCGATCAAGCCGGGTTTGGGGTTATCGCGCAAGAAGATGGCCATGGGCATCATCTGGTCTTCCAAGCGAGGGCCGTCGAGGCTGACGCGCGCTACGGCAGGCTCGGGGCCAGGATTGAAAAAGCGATGACCCACGCCGGGTTTGACGACCAACGACTCGCCGGCGCCCAGCACGTTCAATGTGCCATCCAGCCAGATGTGCAACGTGCCAGACTGGACCTCGAAGGTCTCGTGCTCGTGGGGATGCATGTGAGGTTCGGGGCCCTTCTTGCCCGCAGACAAAGTCCAAAGAAAGCGATAGTGGCCATCGCTCCCGTGAGATGACTGCAGCATTTGGAAATGCTCGCCACTTCGTGGCATGGAGAGTGTAGGATAGGGTATTTTGGTGCTCACGGGTGGCTCCATTGAATAGGCTTGAACAACTGGTGTTATCGCTGATAACATAGCCCCATGAAAGACGTCAAATCTAAGCAGCCAAATCAATATCATCACGGCGACCTGAGGGCGGCGCTGATCGATGGAGCCTCCTCTCTGCTCGAGGAGGAAGGTCTGGAAGGCTTGAACCTTCGGCGCCTTGCGCGCATGGTCGGGGTCTCACAGCCCGCGCTCTATCGTCACTTCGCGGGCAAAGACGAGCTCCTCGCGGCCGTCGGCGAGGCGGGCCTGATGGGCCTTGGCGAGCGCACGCGCGAGGGCTACGAGGCCGCCACCACGCGCGAGGGGCGCCTCTGCGCCGTTGGCGACTCCTACGTGCGCCATGCCCATGCTCATCCGGGCTGGTTTCGCCTCTGGTTCAGCAGCAGCGAGGCCCAACGTCGGCTGACAAGCCCGAGCACGCCTGCCGCCCTGCTGGTCATTGATCATCTCGCGCGCGCCGCCCTCGCGGACTTCGTCTGCGAGAGCGACCCCCGCTTCGATCATCTCTTCCGTGTCATGTGGGGGCTCGTCCACGGACTCGCCGCGATCGTCGTGGATCAGCTCTTCCAGCGTGTGGACACCGATGAGGAGCGCCTCCAGGCCGCCGCCGACGCCATCGCTCACTTTGTCGCTCTGCTGGGTGCGAGCGGGCAGCCGGCTTAGCGTGAGGTCGGGTCCCCTGAGGGACCGGCCTTGACAGCCTGCCGCCAGATTTTCAGGCAGGTGTCTTCAGAACTCGACGTTGCAGTTGCTGACGTTATCGTTGCAGTAGCCGCCCTCGATGCGCGGGCGCATGCAGGTCTCCAGGGCCTCGCGCTCGTCGGGGCAGGTCTCAATCAGGCACTCGTCGACGCTGCCGCCAGCCAGCGCGCCTTGTGCGCAGTTGAGCAAGCAGGGCAGGCTTGCGCGCAGCTCAACGGGGCAATAGGTGCTCGCGCAGCGCTGGGCACCGAGCAGCAGGCACTGGCCGCAGTCCATCTCCTCGGCCGCGCAGTTGAAGATGCAGCCGACACTGTAGTGATCGTCACAGTCAAAGCGGCAGGTCTTGAAGCCGTCACAAAGCTCAGAGGAAGGATCGCGTGCGACGTAAATTTCGGCGACGACCAAAAAGGCCATGCACATCTCGTCCTCGGTGCGACCGCCCCAGCGCACCTCCTTGGGCTCTTTTCGCACGCCGTCGACGAACGGCTGGTTCTCAGGGGAGTTGTCGAAGACGCAGGTCAGGCGCACGCTGTCGCCGGGCATGATGTCGACCCACTCGTCGTCACGAAAGCGGTACTCCTGCTGCCAGTTGAAGTCCCAGTCGGGGATGTCGAGCAGGCAGGTGTCGGCGCTATCGGCGCGCACGACGTCAAGCTTGACCTGCTTGGCCAGCGTATGAAGGTGCGGCGCCACGCCGAGCGCGCGCCAGGGCTTGTTCGAGCGATTCTTGAACAGCTCGACGTGCTCGGAGTGCGCCTCGCCGGCCGGGATGACGATGCTCATGTTGGCATAGGGGATACCGCGGATGCGAAGCGAGGGTGCGCTGGGCTGGGTATAGATGTGAAATTCCGGGCGCACCGGAGCCGGCGTGGTGTGCATGGTATTGAAGTGGGTCTGCATGACCAGGCGGCTGCCGCGCGGGATCAGCACGGCGGCGTCATCGGGCATGAAGATCGGTACGCTGCCCGGAACCCAGGCCCCGATCACGGTGATCGAGGCAAAGCCCGGATCGCCAAAGCACGGGTAGCCGGCGCCCTCGGAATCGCTCTCAAAGCGCTCGACCTTGGGCAGATCGTAGGCCGAGACCAGGTAGATGTTCGCATGATGGACCAGCGAGTCGTTGTCCGGGTTGACGTTGGTGCCCACCATGAAGGTGTCTTCGTCGAAGGTGGCGTCGAGCAAGAAGCAGCGGTACTCGTCGCTGTAGCTTCCGTCGGGGGTGTAGGCGGCCGAGGGGCGCGCGATCCGGCTCGGCTCACCGCGATCGACGCGCTCGGGCGGCGCCGGGGCATCGCCCAGTTCACCCTCGAGCATGCCCTCGTCGACCCACCGGTGGAGCCATGCCTTCTCCTTCTCCGAGATCAGCCGCTCCCACTTGTAGTTGCGGCACTGCGGGTCGGGCGACCAGGGCGGCATCGAGCCGGCGTCGATGTGTGCCAGCGCGAGCACGATGTTCGCCTTCAAGTCCGCGTAGTTGTCGAGCACTCCCGGGCCGGCCCCACCCGGATAATGGCAGGTCGCACACTGGACGGCCACGATCGGCGCAATGTCCTTGTGGTAGGTCAACGGCCCCGGCAGCTCGATGGTCACGTCGGGCCAAGGTACGATCGTCGTCGTGTCCCGCGTCGCCTCGCTGACGTCGAACTCGCCCGTCGTATCCGGCGCCGGCTCAGCGCTCGACGGATCGTTTGGAGAACAGGCGATCGCAAACAACGCGATGCTCGAGAATGTCGCCAGGACAGCCAACTGCCGTGCGATCGATGCCATGTGGAAATCTCATTTGTGTCGGAGTCATGGGCCGGTGAGACGGAAGCCACAGGCTAACTTGGCAAAGGCGGTTTTGCAAATGCGCGCCGCCTGCAGGCGCGCCGCGCACCCTTTACAGGCCGTGGTCAGCCGGCGTCAACGCCGTGGGCACTAAAGCCGCCTTGGCCCGGCCCGCCGTTGGCGCCGGCCCCTCAGGGCACCCGACCCTGCCAGAATCGATCAGCATTTTCCGAGGCACCCGCGCGTGGTGTTATCGGCCCAGGTGCGTGGCGAAAAATGTCAGCGTGCGGGCCCAGGCGTCTTCGGCGGCGTCGGCCTTGTAGCGGGTGCCTGAGGGGTTGGCAAAGGCGTGGTCGGCGCCCTCATAGATGCGGATGTCGGCGGGCTTGCCGAGCTCTTTGAGTGCCGCCTCGAAGGCGCGTACGGAGTCGAGTGGGATGCCCTGGTCGAGGTCACCGAAGATGCCGAGTACTGGCGCCTGCAGCGCCTCGAGCGCGTGTGGGTCGGTGATCAGCCGGCCGTAGTAGATGACCGCGGCATCGACCTTGTCGGGCGCAAAGAGCGCGGCCTCAAGCGTCCAGGCCCCACCAAAGCACCAGCCCATGACACCAACCTTTGCCATACCCTGAGCTTCGAGCCAGCCCAGCGCGGCCTCAAGATTGGCCTGTGTCAAACGACATCAAGAATTGACCCCTCTGCGACACGAAGAATTGACCCCCTTGGTTGATTTTAGGTGGTTGAGACGGAGGTCTCCTCCACCGGTTTGAACAGTCCACCGCGGCGCTTCTCTTTG